>JAPLCQ010000155.1 GCA_026392115.1 Armatimonadota bacterium
GTCTTCCCGATGCCGAACATCCTTCACCGCATGGGCATGTTCGGCGACGCCACCAACAACGGATGGACGCGGGGGATGGATGCCATCAACACCCGCATGGTAACGGACATCAAGTTCTGGACCTCCATCGGTATCGGCCTGCAGTTGGCCGTGGCGTTCATGGGCATCGTGCAGGTGGTCCGAGCGCTGATGGCCTTTAGGCGGACGCTCTCCGGCAAGGGCATGTTCGCGGATGTGCCCAAGGGCCGCGGCGACGTGCCGATCTGGATCCCGCTGGTGACGTGGTTCTCGATCACCTGCTTCTACATCATCCTGGCCCAGTACCTTCTGAAGGTCGACGGGCATGGCGGCCAGTTCCCGATCTGGATCATGATCTTCTTCGGCTTGGTCTGGACGCCCATCAACTCCTTTATCAGCGCCCGAATGATGGGCCTCACCGGCAGCGGCGTATCGTTCCCGTTCCTGCGTGAAGCGTCGATCATGAAGAGCGGCTATCCGCACGCCGACATCTGGTATGCGCCCATTCCACTCGCCGACTACGGTCCGCTGGCTCAGCGCTTCCGCGAGGTGGAGCTGACCGGCACCAAGTTCACCAGCGTGATCAAGGTTGAGTTCGCGGTCTTGCCGATCTTCCTGATCTCGTCGTTCATCTTCTGGGCGTTCTTCTGGCACACGAGTTCCATCCCGTCGTCGCAGCATCCGTACGCGCAGCGGTTCTGGCCCATCTCAGCCACATTCTCGGCCATGTTCATGACGATCAACAAGCCGGACGGGCCGAAGTGGGTGCTTGAGGGCATCAACGGCGTGCGCATCGCCTGGGGTATGGGGATCGGCTTGGTTGTCTACGGCATCATGTCCGTGCTGAAGCTGCCGATGCTCTTCTTCTACGGCATGGTGGGCGGTGTCGGGGCCTGGCCGTCGGACATTGTTCCGACGTTCTTCGGGGCCTGGCTCAGCCGGCGCTACTTCCAGAAGCGGTTCGGCGTGGACCAGTGGCGGCAGTATGCCCCGGTCCTGCTGGCGGGCTTCTCCTGCGGTACGGGCCTCATCGCCATGGCGTCGATCGCGCTCTCCCTCATCGCCAAGTCGGTGAACTACCTGCCGTTCTAGGTGCATGACGATGGCGACTGGAGCACCCGAACAACCGATTGACCGTCCTGCGCGCGGTGGTGGCCTTGCCGGCCGCGCCGCGCTGCTGGTGGCGCTGTCGCTTCTGCTCGGGTGGTTGCCGGTGGTAGGTCAGGCGGTTGCGGGCGCCGTCAGCGCACGGGGAGCCGCGCCGAGGGTTCGGGCCATGCTGGCTGCTGTCGCCGCGGGACTCTGGATCGCCGTACTGGTCCTTCTTTCGGGGCAGACGGCCAAGCTGAACGGTACCGATGTGGCCCTCCGGCCTTTGCTCGAGTTGGCGCCTGCCCTGGTGGGCGCTGCCGCACTGGGATGCTTGGCAGGAGCCGCCGGTACTCGTCTGGCGGGCGTGGCGCTGCTTGTGGTGGGTTTGGTTGCCACCACTGCGCGGCTACAGCCGCTGTTGGCGTTTGCGAGGGTGCTGGCGCCGTCGGAGTCGTACAAGGCGGATATGAACAAGACTTGCCCGGAGAACCTGAAGCAACTGCACGCCGCCCTGATGCTCTATGCGGATAGTTGGGACGGCAAGTTGCCGCCTGCCGAAACGTGGATGACGGCGATCCGTGACAACGTGCCGCAGGACGCCTGGCTACACTGCCCGGACGTGACCAAGCAGGACGGATACGGCTATGCCTTCAACAAGGCCCTGGGTGGCGCAAGCGTCACTTCGGTGAAGGGCGCGTCGACCATGCCGTTGCTGTACGACAGTTTGGGCCTCGGGCAGGACGTGACTGACCGTCTCGCCTCGCTGCCCAGGCCTGGTAGGCATACGGGTCGCAACAACATCATCTACCTTGATGGGCACGTCGAACAGAAGTAGGCCTGCGGAGCGCGGGTTGTGACAGGAGAGCTATGCCGGTTCGTTCTAGTGAAGATGGGATCGTGGAGCAAGATGCGCCGCAGACGCTGATCGGCTGGCAGGGGGTTCGTTTTCTCCTGCCGCCGGAATGGAACCTAACAGGGTTCTCGTTGGATCGGTCCAACGGGTATCTGAAGGTGGATTCCCCGGGCAGCATGTTCGCCCAGGTGAAGTGGACGGACCCGAAGTACACGCAGTCCCGATCGGTTGCCGAGTGGGCGTGGCGCTCATGGAAGTCGTATCGGGGCGGCGGTGCCGTGGCATCCGGTGACCCGGACCTGAAGCAGACGCTCGATGCGTTCCTGAAGGACACGGCCAAGGCCGCGAAGAAGAGCCGGACGGAGTTTGACTGCAAGGTTAGGCCGGAGGCCGACGAGTTGGGCGGGCAGCGCATGGCCCACAACTTCTCGTGGACGGGAAACGGGCAGGGCCAGGGCAAGATCTGGTACTGCCGCGAGTGCAAGCGGGTTGTGATCGCCCAGGTGGTGGGCGCCGCACGCGACCCGGTGCAGTCGGTGGCGTCGGTGATGTTCAGCGAGATGCGCGACCACGGCGACGATGGTTGGGAGACCTGGGCCCTGTTCGATCTGGTGATCGGCGTGCCCGCCAACTTCTCACTGAAGGCGCAAAAGCTGATGTCCGGCTACCTGCGCCTGGAGTTCCAGCGCATTGGCGGCGAGAAGCTGGTCGTTGAGCGCTGGGGCCTGGCCGATGTGGCGCTCCGTCGCTTCTCACTGGGCGAGTGGTTCGAGAAGACGTGTCCGGTTCGGCAGCATGGCGGTCGCGTGGCCGAGAGCGAGGTGAACGGGCACAAGGCGGTCATGACCTCGGGTTCGGTGAAGTCGCCGTCGGCGTGGGCGCGTGCGCTGGCCGAAGGCGCGGCCACCAAGAACCCGGCGCTGCACTATGAGGCGGCGGCGTGGTCGTGCCCGGAGGCGAACAGGATATACGCGGTCCAGGTCTGGCGAGGGAAGCAGACCGTCGGCCTGATCGACGAGGTGGTCGCCCGGTGCGAGTGCCACTAGGCCTTCGGGCGCGGATGCTGGCAGGCAAGTACCTGCCGTTCCTGAAGCTCGGACCGCCGACCGATCGGATGGTTGCTTTCCGGTTGCGGCCTGTGCGCAACTCGGCGATTGAGTGGGAGTGTGACGAGCAGGGCGAGGCGTTACTGAAGGTGCCCTACAGGAAAGACAAGCTGGGCAGGGCGCTCAGTTTTCTCGTCCATCTGCCGGAGGCGAAGGCCGTTCAGCTTGACGAGGTCGGCACATTCGTCTGGCATCTCTGTGACGGCGAGCATACGCTTGAGGCCATCGTCAAGGATATGAGCAGCAAGTACAAGATGAACCGTCGCGAGGCCGAAATGTCGGTGACGACGTTCCTGCAGATGCTGTCCGAGCGTCGGTTTGTCGGGTTCTACGAGCGAGGGGGGAAGCAAAGATGAGTGAGCCGGTGAGCGCTTCCGGCACCGTGATTCGGCGCCAGATCAAGCTGCCGTTCACCAAGGCCGTGGAGATCAGCCTGAAGAGCATCCGCATCCGCTTCTGGCGATCGATGATCACGGCCGCGGGCATCCTGCTGGGTATCGCCTTCTTCGCTTCGGTGCGCATGTCGGCCGTCTTCAGCCACGCGCAGCAGACCCGCGTGGAGGAGAAGCGGGCAACCTTGGCGCGCGGCGGAAAGCTCTCCGCGGAGGACGTGATCCTGATCAACTCCGCCTCCGCGAACGCCAAGGAAGAGGCCGCCGCCGGAACGCGGCTCCAGTGGCTGTCGATCATGGCGCTCCTGGTCTGCACGGTGGGCATCACCAATTCCATGCTGATGTCCGTCACCGAGCGGTTCAAGGAGATCGGCACGATGAAGTGCCTTGGGGCCCTGGACGGCTTCATCGTGAAGCTCTTCTTCATCGAATCCTGCTTCCTGGGCTTCATCGCCTCCGTGCTGGGCTTCGTCGTCGGATGGCTCGTCATCTCGCTCATCCGGTTGGCCATGGACGGCATCGAGGTTTTCGGCCCCTACTTCTGGGCGCAGTCGCTGCGGCTTTGCGGGCAGTCCGCGGCCATCGGCACGGTCCTCACGTTCCTTGCCACCATATTCCCGGCGTACCGGGCGGCCAAGATGCCGCCTGTGGCGGCGTTGCGTGCTGAGGTATAGGTTTCTGGTATGACTCAGGGTGTGGTGCGCCGTTCGGCGCGCCCCTTGCGAAAGGATGTCGCGCATGGCCAATGAGTACGTGGTGCGGACGAAGGATCTGGTCAAGGAGTACACGATGGGGGACCAGACCCTCAAGGCGCTGAACGGTGTGAGCCTCGATATCTACCGCGGCGAGTACATCTCCATCATGGGTCCGTCCGGTTCCGGTAAGTCCACGCTCTTCAACGCCGTCGGCGGGCTGGACAAGCCGTCCAGCGGCAGCGTGTTCATCAACGATGTCGACATGGCCCAGTTGGACGCGCAGGAGTTGGCCTACCTCCGCTGCCACACCATCGGGTACATCTTCCAGACCTTCAACCTGATTCCGGTTATGACCGCCCTGGAGAACGTGACGCTGCCGACGGTTTTCGCAGGCATGTCCACGGACGAAGGCGTCGAGCGCGGCATTGAGCTTTTGGAGCTGGTCGGCCTCGGCGGACGCCTGCACCACAAGCCGTCGGAGCTTTCCGGCGGCCAGCAGCAGCGCGTGGCCATCGCCCGGTCGCTGGCGAACAACCCGTCGATCATCCTGGCCGACGAACCCACGGGCAACCTGGACCTCAACACCGGCAAGGAGATCATCGACCTCCTGAAGTCGCTGAACAAGGACCAGGGCGTCACGATCATCTCGGCCACCCACGACCTGAAGATGCTCGACGTGTCGGACCGGATCGTCTGGATTCGAGACGGCCAGATCGCCAAGGTCGAGGAGCGCAAGGACCTGGACATCCGCATCGGCGAGATGGAGGGCCAGGAGGCGCTCCACTAGGCGCCGCGGCGCCGGATCGACAGCCGGACCAGCCGGGCGTTGCGCATGGGCGCCGCCCGGTTCCGGCCAAGGAGTTGCGAACACAGGCAGGATGTGGAAGGCATCATCTAGAACCTGAAGTAGTCGGAGCCTCTCTGTCGCGCGGAAATCCTGCCGGGCGCTTGACCTATGTCGCGTCTACGCGGTATCCTTTCGCTTCGCGTGTCATTAGGAGGGCCCCGACTTGGACATCCAACATGCCTCGAAGCGCATCCCTCACGTCGTAGACATCCCGAATCTCATCGAGATTCAGCTTGACTCCTACCGCTGGTTCCTCGAAGAAGGCATGCCGGAGCTCTTTGAGAGCTTCTCGCCTATCACTGACTTCACTGGCAGCACCTCGATCTCCCTCAAGGATTTCGTGCTGGGTGAGCCCAAGTACGCCATTGAGGACTGCCGCGACCGGGATATGACGTTTGAGGCCTCGATCAAGGCCAAAGTAGAACTGACGCAGGCTAACAAGGACGTAATCGAGTCCGAGGTCTATCTGGGCGACCTGCCCCTGATGACCGACAAGGGCACCTTCATCGTCAACGGCGCCGAGCGCGTGGTCGTCAGCCAGCTGGCTCGTTCGCCCGGCGTCTACTTCGAAGAGAACCTCAGTTTCTCTGGCCGAGTGCTCTACCAGGCCCGCATTATCCCCAACGAGGGCGCCTGGGTCGAGGTCGATACCGACACCCAGCGCGAGGACGTGCTCAACGTCCAGATCGGACAGGCCAAGAAGTTCGCGCTGACCACGCTGCTGCGCGCCCTGAGCGCGTTCCAGTCGGCCTGCGTGCCCATCGAGGTCACCATCCGCGCCGCCCGCCAGAACCTCTGGATTCGCCGCGCCCTTCCGGGCGGCGAGGCTGAGCCCGTTCGCGACTTCCTGCTGCGGATGACTCTGGATGTACCCGTGGCGGACCCCGACACCGGCGAAATCCTCGCCGATGCGGGCTCCCGCATCATCGACAGCATCGCCGAGCGCGACGCCGAAACGGCCAGACCCAATGGGGATGACCTCGTCTGGGTCGCCCTTGAGGAACTGGAGCAGAAGCTGGGTCCCGACGCCATCATTCGTCTGGCCTCGCCCTGCAACACGACGCCCGAGATCGTTCTGCTGTACGCCAAGCGGCAGACCCTCGGTGAGGAAGCCGACGGCCTTGACGGGGCCGATGTTGAGGTCGACCCGGCCACGGGCGAAGTGCTCAATGCCTCCGCCGATGCTGCCCCGTTTGATGAGGCCGAGGCGGCCGCGCAGGTGAGCGCCGGCGCCCTGACTGTGGAGAACCTGATCGGCAAGCGCTCCTCCATCGATGTCCTCGATGCGAAGAGCGGCAAGACGATCGTCCATGCCTACCAGAAGATGGACCGCGCCTCCGCCCTCGCCATCCTGAAGCAGGGCCTCACGGAGCTGACGGTCTACTCGCTCCACCGCTACATCGAAGCCACCCTGGATCAGGAGACGGGCGTCGCAGACTCTCGCGACGCGCTGATCGACATCTACAAGAAGCTGCGGCCCGGCGATCCGGTGACCGACGAGTCCGCCCGCAACCTCTTCCAGAATAACCTGTACGACCCGCGCCGGTACGATCTCGGCAAGGTCGGCCGGTTCAAGATGAACAAGAAACTCGAGCTCCCGGCGCATGAAGGCCATCTGGCCAGCAATGCCCGGACGCTGACGCGCGAGGACGTGGTCCACATCCTCCGGTATATCGTGAACCTCGATCAGGGGCACGGTACCACGGACGACATCGACCACCTGGAGAACAAGCGCATCCGCTCGGTGGGTGAGCTTCTGTACAGCCAGCTGCGCATGGGCTTCCTCCGCATGGAGAAGGTCGCCAAGGAGCGCATGACCTCGCTGCAGCCCGATCAGGATGCCCTGCCGCAGCTCGTGCTCTCCGTGAAGCCGATCTCCGCCGCCATCAAGAGCTTCTTCGGTTCGAGCCAGTTGAGCCAGTTCATGGACCAGACGAACCCGCTGGCCGAGCTCACCTCCAAGCGGCGCCTCTCGGCCCTTGGGCCCGGCGGTCTGTCGCGCCAGAGCGCCAAGCTCGAAGTCCGCGACGTCCACCATAGCCACTACGGCCGTATCTGTCCCATCGAGACGCCTGAAGGCCCGAACATCGGCCTGATCGGCTCCATGGCGGTACATGCCCGCGTGGATAGCTACGGCTTCCTGGAGACGCCCTACCGCAAGGTCAAGGACGGCTGCGTCAGCAACGACATCATCTGGATGACGGCCGACGAGGACCACCGCTATCGGATCGCTCCGGGCAACGAGCGGCTCGATGCCGACGGCCGGTTCGTTGACCGCCTCGGCGCGTCGCGTGTCGAGGTGCAGGTTCGGCACGAGGACCAGTACCCCGTGGTGCCCACGGACCAGGTCCAGTTCATGGACGTTTCGCCCATGCAGTTGGTCTCCGTCGCCACGGCCATGATCCCGTTCCTTGAGAATGACGACGCCAACCGCGCCCTCATGGGTTCGAACATGCAGCGCCAGGCGGTTCCGACGCTACGGCCTTCTGCGCCGCTGGTGAAGACGGGTGTGGAGCGCCGCGCCGCCAAGGACTCGGGCGCCGTTATCGTCGCACGACGCGGCGGCACGGTGAAGCTCGTCACGTCCCGCATGATCCAGGTGCAGAGCCGCACAGGCGAGGTCGATACATATCGGCTCGTCAACATGCTCCGGTCCAACCAGTCCACATGCATCACCCAGCGTCCGCTGGTCAACGCGGGCCAGCGTGTGCGGATGGGGCAGGTGTTGGCCGATGGGCCATGCACCGACCGCGGCGAACTGGCTCTGGGCCAGAACGTGCTGGTGGCCTTTATGCCGTGGGGCGGCTACAACTACGAGGACGCCATCCTCATATCGGAGCGCCTGGTGAAGGACGACGTCTTTACCAGCGTACACATCGAGAAGTACGAGAAGGAAGCTCGCGATACGAAGCTGGGCCCCGAAGAGATCACCCGGGACATCCCCAACGTCGGCGAGGACATGTTGAAGGACCTCGACGAGAACGGCATCATCCGGATCGGCGCCGAAGTCCGCCCGGACGATATCCTCGTGGGCGAAGTGGCGCCCAAAGGCCAGGGCGAACTGACCGCTGAGGAGCGCCTCATCATCGCCATCTTCGGCAAGAAGGCCGAGGAGACACGCGACGTCTCGCTGCGCGTCCCGCACGGCGAGAAGGGCAAGGTCGTCGACGTCAAGGTCTTCAGCCGCTACAAGTACTCCTGCGTGCGCTGCAAGACCGAGTTCAACTTCAGCAAGCGGCCGGATCGCGCCCTTTGCGAGAAGTGCGACGGCGAGCTGGTCCGCGAGACGCCCGATGAGCTGAATGCCGGCGTGAACCAGATGGTACGCGTCCACATCGCCCAGAAGCGCAAGATCATGGAAGGCGACAAGATGGCCGGCCGGCACGGAAACAAGGGGGTCATCTCCAAGATCCTGCCGGAAGAGGACATGCCCTTCCTGCCGAACGGCACCCCGGTTGACATCGTGTTGAACCCGCTGGGCGTTCCGTCGCGTATGAACATCGGCCAGATTCTGGAGACGCACCTCGGGCTGGCAGGGCGGTATCTTGGCTGCTCGTTCGTCAACCCGGCTTTTGAGGGCGCTACGGACTCCGACATCCTCGGTGAGCTGGAGTTCGTCGCATCCGACATGCGGGCGAAGAGCCTCGACAGCTACGTGAACATCGAACTGGGCTTGGGGATCGACCTGGAAGAGGAGCCGTCTCCGAACGAGATCCGGGATGGCTACGCGACCATGGCGCCCAAGGAACGGCTCAAGGCCATCCAGGCGGACCTGCGGGCGGTCGCCGGCCGTCGGTTGGACCAGGTTCGCGAGGCCCTAATGTTGCGCGACGCCGCGCAGCTCGAGGTGCTCTCCCAGGCGGTGTGCGGCCCGGTCGTTCTTGAGGGCGAGCCGGCTGAGGACGCGGTCGTGCCTGAGGGCTACGACTACGATGGCCTCGTGGACCGGATTCGGGCCAACGCCTATCGGCGCGCCGGCCTGCAGCCGGACACGGGTAAGTGCAAGCTCCGCGACGGTCGCACCGGCGACGAGTTCGATCAGCCCGTCACCATCGGCCAGATATACATGCTGAAACTGGCCCACCTGGTGGACGACAAGATTCATGCACGGTCAACGGGTCCCTACTCGCTGGTCACGCAGCAGCCGCTTGGCGGTAAGGCCCAGTTTGGCGGCCAGCGTTTCGGCGAGATGGAGGTCTGGGCGCTGGAGGCCTACGGCGCGGCATACACGCTGCAGGAGATCCTGACGATCAAGTCGGACGACGTGCAGGGCCGCGTCAAGACCTATGAGGCCATCGTCAAGGGCGATACGATGTTGGAGCCGGGCGTGCCGGAGTCGTTCAAGATTCTGGTGAACGAGCTCCAGAGCCTCTGCCTCAAGGTCAGTGTCGAGGATGACCGGGATCGCGAGATCGACCTGAAGGATCGCGACGACGACATCAACCCGAACGAGGACCCCATGGCCGCGGCGGCCAGACGGCGCGACCGCACTCTCAATCGTATCGGTGCGGCGTTCGGTAGCGAGCCGGACGAGCTCTAGGGCGGCGTACACCCCGCGAGGGGCATGACAGCAACGTTGCGACGCTGCCGGGTTCCAGGGCTGCAAGGCCCCGGATCCGGCGGCGCGCGCCTGTTTCATTAGCAAGTTCGCGTCGGCTTCCGGGCAGTTCGACGTCCGGCGCCCCGGCGCGGTATGTTCGCGTGCAGAGCGGACGGGAGGGTCGTAAATGGCGGACTCCAGCACCTTCTCAAAGATTCGTATCGGGATCGCATCGCCCGACGAGATAAGGGCCTGGTCATTCGGCGAGGTCAAGAAGCCCGAGACCATCAACTACCGGAGTTTCAAACCGGAGCGAGATGGCCTCTTCTGTGAGCGCATCTTCGGCCCGGTCAAGGACTGGGAGTGCCACTGCGGCCGATACAAGAAGGTCAAGTTCCGGGGCATCACCTGCGACCGTTGCGGCGTCGAAGTCACCCGCAGCAAGGTGCGCCGCGAGCGCATGGGCCACATTGAGCTTGCCGCGCCGGTCTGCCACATCTGGTACCTCAAGGGCGTTCCCAGCCCGCTGTCGCTCATCCTGGATGTGCCGCCGCGCGCTCTGGAGAAGGTGCTCTACTTCGCCAGCTACATCGTCACATCGGTCGATCAGCCGCGGATCAAGGACGAGATGGACAGGATCCGTGATGCCGCCTCGGCTGAGGTGGACCAGATTCGCGAGGATCGGGACGAGGGGCTGGAGCGGATTCGCGACAGCTTCGTCAATGAGCGCATTCGCCGTACCTCCGAGGAGACGCCCGAGGAAGAGCGCTGGGACGGCGACGCCATCGCCCGCAAGGAGCGCGAGCATCTCGTGCGGCTCGAGCAGGAATCGCGCGACGCCGATGACCGCATCCACGAGCTTGAGCACGCCCTGACGGTGATCGAGGGCGTCGAGAAGAAGAAGCTTATCGACGAGGACGACTGGCGCGCACTTGAGCGCCTGATCGACGCGGCCACGCGCCACGCCGACCCTTCGTTTGAAACAATCGTCACGGCAGGCATGGGCGGCGTTGCGGTCAAGCAGCTTCTCGACGAGATTGATCTGGAGGCCTTGGCGCGCACGCTCCGCAACGAGATCGCCAACGTGCCCGGTCCGCGCCGCCTCCGCGCCATCAAGCGCCTGGAGGTGACCGAGGCCTTCATCCAGAGCGGCTCGCACCCATCGTGGATGATTCTGGAGTGCATCCCCGTCATCTCGCCCGAGCTTCGACCCATGGTGCAGTTGGACGGCGGACGCTTCGCCACGTCCGACCTGAACGACCTCTATCGCCGCATCATCAACCGCAACAACCGCCTGCGGAAGATCACCGAGATTCGCGCCCCAGAGAGCATCGTCAACCACGAGAAGCGGCTCCTGCAGGAGGCCGTCGACGCGCTGATCGACAACGGCCGGCGTACGCGCCCCGTAGTCGGCTCCACCAACCGCCCGCTGAAGTCGCTCAGCGACATGCTCAAGGGCAAGGAGGGCCGGTTCCGCAAGAACCTGCTCGGCAAGCGCGTGGACTACTCGGGCCGCTCCGTCATCGTCGTGGGGCCGCACCTCAAGCTGCACCAGTGCGGGTTGCCCAAGGAGATGGCGCTGGAGCTCTTCAAGCCCTTCGTGATGAAGACGCTTGTGGAGCGGGGCTACACCACCAACATCAAGACCGCCAAGCGCATGATCGACAAGATGCGCCCCGAGGTCTGGGACGCGCTGGAAGAGGTGATCCGCGAGCACCCGGTGATGCTCAACCGCGCGCCCACGCTCCACAGGCTCGGCATTCAGGCCTTTGAACCGGTGCTGGTCGACGGCAAGGCCATCCAGATTCATCCGCTGGTCTGCCACGCGTTCAACGCGGACTTCGACGGGGATCAGATGGCCGTGCACGTGCCGCTGTCGGCCTACGCTCAGGCCGAGGCCCGCGTGCTCATGCTTTCGTCGCACAACCTCTTCTCGCCTGCGAATGGGAACCCGATCGTTGCGCCTATTCAGGACCTCGTACTGGGTTCGTACTACCTGACGAGCCTGCGCGAGCGCGACGTGAACGGCGATCCCATCGAGACCTATCCCGAGGTCTTCTCCAGTCCGGAGGAGGTCGCGTTGGCCTTCGACGCCAACAAGATTCACCTCCACGATCCAATCCAGGTTCGCGTGCAGCGGCACGGCGAGACGCTCGTCGTGGGCGCGCCGCCGGCCAAACCCACCACCCACGGACGTCTCGTGCTGAACAGCATCCTGCCCGAAGACATGCGCTATGAGGACAAGTACCTCTTCAAGACGCTGACCAAGAAGGGCATCGCCGAGATGGTCGCCGAGGTCCATGAGCGCATGGGCAAGGAGACGACCATCAAGTTCCTGGATGACGTCAAGCAGCTCGGCTTCAAGTACGCCACGCTCTCGGGCGTGACGATCGCCATGACCGACATGGAGGTACCCGAGAAGCGCGACTCGATCCTGAACGAGACGGAAGCCGATGTCTCCGGCATCAACCGCCAGTACCGGCGCGGCAACATCACCCTCGGCGAGCGCAAGCAACACGTCTTGAACCTCTGGATGAGCGCCTCGGAACGGGTCGCCGAAGCCATCATGGACGGCATCCACCCCTACAACCCGATCTACCAGATCATCGACTCGGGCGCCCGAGGCTCCTCGAAGCAGATGACGCAGCTGTCGGGTATGCGCGGCCTCATGGCCGACCCGTTCGGCAACCTGATCGAGGACCTGCCGATCAAGTCGAACTTCCACGAAGGTCTCAACGTTCTCGAATACTTCGTGTCGACGCACGGCGCCCGCAAGGGTCTCGCCGATACCGCGCTCCGCACCGCCGACGCCGGGTACCTCACCCGCCGCCTCGTGGACGTGGCGCAGGACGTCATCGTGCGCCACTGCGACTGCCGCACGCTGCAGGGCATCAAGGTTAAGGAGATTTTCAAGGACAACGAGCCCCTTGAGAAGCTCAGTGAGCGCGTGCGCGGACGCCACCCGGTCCACGACGTGGTCGATCCCTTCACGGGCGAGGTCCTGGTGGAGGCCAACGCCGAGATTACCGACGAGATGGCGCGCCGGCTCGACGGCATCCGAATCGCCACCGGTGACATCGTGGATGAGGCGACCGGCGAGTTGCTGCACCACGTCGGCGGCTCGATGACGAAGGCCGAGGCCGAGGAACTGGTTGCGCGAGGCGTTCGCCGTGTCGCCGCCGGCCACAAGCCGAAGAAGGCCGATGCCATTCAGAACATCACCAGTTCGCTGGAGATCACGGTCCGGTCGGTCCTGACCTGCGAACTGCGGCAGGGCGTCTGCGCCACCTGCTACGGTCGCGACCTGGCCACCGGGCAACCCGTGGACATCGGCGTGGCGGTTGGCATCATCGCCGCACAGTCCATCGGAGAACCCGGTACTCAGCTCACCATGCGAACGTTCCATACCGGCGGCGTTGCCGGCAAGGAACTGGTGGGCGTCGCCAACGTCAAGCAGAAGCGGCAGAGTGCCCTGCGCGAGCTGCACGAGGATATCCGCCGAGGCCACGTCAACTTCGAGGAAGAGGGCGGATCCCGTGAGCGCGCCCGGTCGGTACAGGCGGTCCTCAAGGTGCTTGAGGATCAGGTGCGCGGTCTGCTGCGTGTCGTCGAGCTCTTCGAGGCTCGGCGGCCCAAGGGGCAGGCCATCATCACCGAGATGGAAGGCAAGGTCGTCGACATCGACCGCAAGGGCCTTCGCCATGTGGTGATTCACTCCCCGTTGCGGCTCACCGACCCGACCATCAAGCTGGTGGGCGAGGTGATCGCCGAGGACATCATCGATCCGGGTAGCGGCGACGTCGTCGTCCGCGCCGGTGAGACCATCATCGAGAAGCTTTCGCGGAAGGTGAAGGACCTGGAGCTGCCCGAGGTCCAGGTGCGGCGCACTATTCTGGTGCCCTACCGCGGCGAACTCGAGGTGGAGGTCGACGATGTGGTCGCTCCCGGCGACCGCCTGACGGAAGGCCCGCTGGATCCGCACAAGGTTTTGGAGCTCATGGGCCCGAAGGGCTTGCAGGAGTACCTGATCCAGGAGATTCAGCACGTCTACAAGGGCCAGGGCGTGGACATCAACGACAAGCACGTTGAGGTCATCGTCCGACAGATGCTGAAGAAGCGGCGCATCATCCAGCAGGGCAACACGCCGTTCCTTCCGGGTCAGATCGTGGACAAGTTCGCCTTCGAGGACGCCAACACGCAGGTGATGGAGTCCAACGGCACTCAGGCCACGGCTGACTGGGTGCTCCTCGGCATCACCGACGCCTCGCTGGCGACGGACAGCTTCCTCTCGGCTGCTTCGTTCCAGAAGACGACGCGCGTCCTCACCGAAGCCGCCGTGCGCGGCAAGAAGGACGAACTCGTCGGCCTCAAGGAGAACGTCATCATCGGTCGGCTCATCCCTGCCGGTACCGGCCTGCCGCGATACCGCAGCATGGAGCCCGCGTTGCCGGATGGCGGGACCATCGTTGTGGAGCCCGCTGCCAGGGCCGCGGCCGGAGCGCTGGACCGTGAGACGATTCATGACATGCTCGAGATCACCGGCGAGGATGATGTCATGGATGACGAGTTGGAGATCGCGCCCGAGGTTGACGATGACCTTCCGGTCCCGGTGGCCGCCGACCTGATCATCGAGTAACCGGGCCGGTCTGCTGCAACCAAGGACCCGGCAGGGCGCTCAGCACGCGCAATGCCGGGTCCTAGCTGCATCTTTGGGTCTCCCGGACCTCGGGCGGCCCTGGAGGAGGCGCCAGTGACCAGCAGAGACCGCAGTGCCGAGCCCGCCGCCGCCCGTCGATTGGTCTCGCTACCGGCACGGGCTGCCCAGTGGCTCAATACTTCATGCGCCGCGCCCGGCTGGTTCGCCGCTGGTGACCCTCCCGGCACGCCCTTGGGTTCCGGGGGCGGCCTGGCATCGCTCCTGGCGACCGCCCGCGCCCACGAGGGTGGAGCGGCAACGTGGGAGGAATGGCTCGCCGCGAAGGCCTCCGTCGTGGTCCTCGGCGGCGCTCCCAGCCATGCTCTGCCACCCTACGACCCGTGGGGAGTGCCACTGACGCCGATGCCCGTACTGCGGGGTTCGTTCGGCCAGCGGCTCGATCAGACGCTGCTTGACCTGCAGACACCATGGCTTGATCGGATACTGGCGGCGGCGCACCCGGTCAGCTCCGTGCTGGTCTCCAGCGGAGACACGCTGCTCCGCTTCTCGGGCGTGCTCGGACGGTTGCCCGAGGCCGACGTCGTCATTGTCGGCGTTCGGCTGGAGCCCGAACTGGCCCGGAGCTTCGGCCTTCTCTTCATGGAGCCCCAGGGCGGGCGTCTGGCCTTCGTTGAGCAGAAGCCGGAGCCCCGCCGCATCCGCCGCCTCGCCTCCGAGCGCAAGTACCTCGCGGACACAGGCGTCTGGTTGCTCAGCGCCCGCGCCGTGACGAGGCTGCTGCGTCGGACCGGATGCCTTGACGGCTTCAACAGCGCGGAGCCTCTCGACCTCTACCGCGTTCTGGGCGAGTCCCTCGGGTCGCAGCCGCTCAGGCGGGATGATCATTTCTCGGACCTGACCTGCGCCGTGGCCGAGGCCCCGAACGCCGAGTTCCTGCACCTCAACTCGGCCCGCAACCTCATTCAGGCGGTCAGCGTCCTCCAGACCTCCCGGCTGGGTCGGCGGGGCGCCGCGGTGTTGCGGAGCCATCCCGACCAGATCGCCCAAAACGCCCGGTTCGACCCTTCCACGCGGCTCGAGCGGAGCCACACGCTCTGGATCGAGAACGCCGACGTACCGGCTTCGTGGCAGCTCCAGCATGAGCACATGATCACGGGGGCGCCCGCCAACGAGTGGCGGCTGGCGTTGACCGCCGGAGCGTGCCTCGACTTCCCCGCCGTCGGCGACGGCCTTGTTTGCCTGCGACCGTTCGGGCTTGATGATCGTCTCGATGGCCTTGCCTCCGAGTCGACGATGATGGGCCGGTCGATCGCGCAGTGGCTTGCTGATCGTGGTCTTGATGCGGCGGTCGCCGGCATCGACCTCGCCATGTCCGCGCGGCAGGCGCCCCTCTTCCCCGTGTCGGCTGTGTCTGAGATCGATCCTGACTTCGTGGCATGGCTGACCTCGCCCGGTTCCGATGCGGCACATTGGGCCGGCCGCTGGCTCGCCGGGCCGCGCCTGTCGGCCGAAGAGATCGGCGAACGTTACGGTTTTGCCGCGGTCGCCGGGGAACGCCGAAGCCGAAGCGCGGACGCGTTGGCCGCCATCTACGGGCATCGCGGCACCAGTGTCTTCTACCGCCTTGACCTCGAAGCGGCGGCGCGTCTGTCGGGTGACGCGGCGACCCGCACGGGCGGCCCGCTCGATATCGCGGAGCCGATGGACATCGTCCACGAGCACATGTGGCGAGCCGAAGTGGCCAGGGTGGCCGGCGGCGATCCCGAGCCGGAGGAGCGGCTGGCTTTCGGTTGCCTGCGCGAGGCAGTGCTCAACGGCCTGCCCGACGCGCGCGTTACGCCCGTCTGTAGTGTCCTGCGCGACCAGATCGTCTGGGCGCGCGCGCCGTTGCGCCTCGACCTCGCCGGTGGGTGGACCGACACGCCGCCCTACTGCCTCCAGCACGGCGGCCGCGTCGTCAATGTGGCGGTCGACCTGAACGGGCAACCGCCGATCCAGGTCTTCGTGAAGCCGTCACAGCGGCACGGCATCCTGATCCGATCCATCGATGCCGGCACCGAGGAACTGCTGACCACCTATGACCAGATCGCCGCCTACGACCAGCCCGGTTGTGAGTTCACGCTCGCGAGGGCTGCGCTTGCCCTGGCCGGCTTCCTGCCTCGCTTCAGTGCGCAGGACGGGCACGGTTCGCTCGCCGACCAGTTGGGCGCTTTCGGATGCGGCCTTGAGGTGTCGCTCCTCGCCGCCGTGCCGCAGGGCTCCGGTCTGGGCACCAGCAGCATCCTCTCGGCCGCGCTGTTGGCGGCCCTCAGCCGCCTCTGCGGGTTGGGCTGGGATGATCGGGCCGTGGTTTCGCGTGTGATGGCGCTGGAGCAGATGCTTACCACGGGAGGCGGATGGCAGGACCAGATAGGAGGAGCGCTGCGAGGCGTCAAGCTGGTCGAGACGGCGCCCGGAATGGACCAGAACGCGGTCGTGGCGTGGCTACCCGACTACCTGCTGACCGATGCCCCGTCCCGCAGGCGCATCATGCTCTACTACACCGGCTTGACGCGCATGGCAAAGAACATCCTGAAGGAGATCGTGCGAGGCATGTTCCTGAACCACGGACCTCGCCTGGCGATCCTCAGCGACATCGGGGCCAACGCGCTGGCAACGGCCGACGCGATGCAGCGCAACGACTGGGCGGGCCTTTGCGAGGGCCTCCGGTGTACATGGAGCCTGAAGCAGCGGTTGGACGGCGGCACCAATCCGCCCAGCGTACAGGCCGTTCTCGAACCCGTGGACGACCTGCTGGATGCCTGCGCGCTCATGGGGGCAGGCGGAGGCGGCTACCTCCTGATGCTCGCCAAGGACGACGAAGCCGCAGCGCGCGTTCGCCACGTCCTAACGGAGTCGCCCCCGAACGACCGCGCCCGCTTCGTGGAGCCCACCGTCTCCGGCACCGGGCTTGAGGTGACGACCAGCTAGGCGCCGTCAGGCGGTGAGATGCGTCGCGCCGCGGCCGTGTCGCGCCGAACGACGTACCAGTGGCTGCTGTTGGCGATCACGTCGCCGTCGGCGCCGGTGGCCTCGTAGGCGTGGATGACGTAGAGGTCGGGTTCCTCGGCCGCGATGTCCATCCGCGCCTCGGTGGTAGTGCCGATGGCCGAGAGCCACTGAGCCACGTCTGGTAGGGACTTCACGGCGCTGATCGCGGCCTCATCGGTGCTGACGCGGGGGTTGGCCGTCGGCCGGGCCGCGCGTCCCGTCTTGCACGCAACCACCACGTCCGGTTCCGTGTCCTTCGGGAGCAGCACAACCACGAGCGTCGCCCCCTCTGCGCCAAGGTCGGCTTGGGCGGCATAGGTCTGGTCGTCCACGGTGCAGGTGCCCTCGAGCCGTCGCGGGGCGGTTCGCCGCAGGTCCAGTGAGGCGCCGGTTCCCGTCACCTGACCCAGAATCTGGCCGCCGGAGACCTCCAGGTCGATGACCGGCCTCTCGCCCCGATCGTCGGCCTCGAGTATCTGCCACGTTCCCGCGAAGTCCTCCAACGGCACTGAAGCCACTGCCCGCGGGTCGGCGCCCGGCCGCCCGACATCGGTGTCGCGACGGCATCCGGGAAGCCATAGGGTTGCGGCCACCGCAAGCGCCAAGAGCGGCGCCGGGCCGCAAAGGCCGGGCGGAACCGCCGTGCGAGTGCGGCGTGGCCCGCGTTGACCCCCACAGAAGCCGGGTGCTAGAATGAGCGCCATACCTGCTCGTTGCCGGATCACACCACAACTCCCTTCACCTATGAGGTCCCACCATGGCCTACGACGCACTCAGCCTTCGCCAGGCGGCAGGCGAGGTCGAGTTGAATGACGAGACCCTCGCGAACCTCGTGCTCTGGTTGACAGACCCGGAGTACTCGGCCTATGTTCCCGAGATCGAGAAGGAGATGGCCGCAGGCCGCTGGCCCGGGCTCCGCGACGCGTTCTACCAGTCGATCCCGTTTGGTACGGGTGGCCGGCGCGGCCCGAGGGGAGTGGGTCCGAACCGTATCAATGCGAGGACGATAGGGGAGAGCGCCGCGGGCCTGGGGCAGTGGGCGCTGGCGCGCTGGGTGGCCGAAGGGCGGCGGGGGCAGCCCTCAGCCGTGATCGCCCGCGACACGCGGGTGGCATCAGACGAGTATGCGATCTGTGCGGCGCAGATCCTGGCGGCGCTGGGTTTTCGCGTCTACCTCTTCCCGGAGCCGAGATCGACGCCCGAGCTCTCGTACGCCGTGCTGCATCTGAAGGCGGCGACGGGCATCATGATCAGCGCCTCGCACAATCTTCCGGCAGACAATGGCTTCAAAGCCTACAGCTCCGACGGCGGGCAGTTGGTGCCGCCGTTCGACCGCGAGGTGATGGAGTCCGTCAGGGCGGTGGGCAAGGAGCCGCTGCCCGTGTTCGATCCCGATGAGCACGGCAGCCGCATAGAGGCGGCTCCCGAATCCGTCGATGCCGGCTACATATCCGCCGTTACCCGGTGCAGCCTGCGCCCGGAGCGCGATATCACGCTCGTATACACGCCGCTGCACGGAGTGGGCGATACGGCCGTACTGCCCGCCCTGAGCGCCCTGGGCTACCCGCGCGTTCATCCGGTCGAGGCCCAGATGACCCATGACGGCGAGTTTCCCAACGTCCACAAGCATACGCCGAACCCCGAGTTCCCCGGCGCCTTGAACTGGGCGCAGGCGCTGGCCATGGAGCTGGATGCCGACCTGGCTATTGCTACGGATCCCGATGCCGATCGCGTGGGTTGCGCCGCTCGCCGCATGACTGCGGGCGGACCCGTCTGGGAGACCCTCACCGGCAACCAGATCGGGGCCCTGCTCTGCTGGTATGTGCTCGACTCGCGACGCGAACTCGGCTTGCTCCGCCCCGATCACCTCGTGCTGACCACCGCGGTGACATCGCCGCTCATCGGGGCGATCGCCCGGGACTACGGCGTGGGCGTCATCGACGACCTGCTGGTGGGCTTCAAGTACGTCGCGGCGGTGCTGAACAGCATCGACGACCCCACGCGTATCGCCTTCGCCGCAGAGGAGAGCCACGGCTACCTGAGCGGCGCGCATGCCCGCGACAAGGACGGCGCCAACGCCGCCGTGCTGCTGGCGGAGTGCGCCGCGTACCTGCGGTCAGTCGATCCTGATGCGGGCCTCCATGGCCTGCTGCGAGCCATCTATCGCCGCTATGGCTACCATCGCGAGCGCCTGGAGAGCCCCATGGCGAAGGGCAAGGCGGGCGCCGACAAGGTGGCGAGCCTGATGTCCCGGCTCCGCAGTCGACCACCGGCCGAGATAGCCGGCATGCGGGTCCGGCGCATAACGGATCGCAAGTCCGGCCGCACTATTGACCTGCACGGCCGCCCGCTCCTGCCGACGTCGCCGATCCTCGATCCCCTCACGGGACGGGCCCTGCAGCCGCTTCGGTGCGCCAACGACGACCTGCTGATCTTCGATCTTGCGGGCGACGGCGATCACCTCGACGGGGCTACGCTGGCCGTACGCCCGTCCGGCACTGAGCCGAAGTGCAAGTTCTACTTGATGGGTGTGAAGCATATGTCGGAGGTGGTGGACGACAAGCAGTTCGACGCCCTCCAACAGGAGGCGGACCGGGCCGTAGACTCCCTCTGGGAGGCCCTGAACGAGCTGCCCGAGGTGCGCGACTTCGCCGAGGAGGCCAACTGATGTCCGGTGCGACGCTCATGACCGAGGCCATGGAGTTCAAGCCCGACCTCGCCGACGCCCAACGCCGTTGGCTCGCGTTCTGGAACCACGAGATGCTCGATAGGCCCTGCTGCTGTATCAGGGCGCCCAAGGATGGCGCCGTACAGCCGCCGTGGCCCAAATACATGGCCGGCGCGCGCGAGGACCCGGCGGCCGTGGCGGCGCAGGTCGTCGAGGCCGCCGCAGGCGTCTTCTGGGGTGGAGAGGCGGTTCCCGCCTACACTCCCAGCTTCGGGCCCGACATGTTCTCGGCCTGGCTCGGCGCCGAGCTGAAGTTCCCGGAGTTCGAGACTGGAACCAGCTGGGCGGAGGCCTGTATCGAGGAGTGGGACGAGTGGCTTCCGCTGCGGGTCCAGGCTGAGAACGCCTGGTGGCAGCGCATGCTCGCATTCTGCCGGGAGATGCGAAGCCAGTTCGCCGGTAAGCTTGCCGTGGCGCACCTGGACATCCACAGCAATATGGATGCCCTGCTGGCCATGCGGGGCGGCGAGCGACTCTGCATGGACATGATCGACTGCCCCGAGACCATCGACCGCGCCATGGCCGATGTCCGAGCCCAGTTCGTCCCGGTCTACGATGCCGTCTACGAGGCGGCCGGCATGTCGGCCACGGGCACGGCTGGTTGGGTTCCGGCCTACCATCCGGTCCGGACCAATACCATCCAGTGCGACTTCGCGGCGCTTATCGGCCCTCGCCAGTTCCGGCGGTGGGTCATGCCCGCCCTGGAAGAGGAGGCCGCGCACATCGGCCACTGCGTCTACCATCTGGATGGCCCAGAGTGCCTGGTTCACGTGCCGGACCTCTGCTCGATCCCGGGCCTCGACTGCATCCAGTGGACGACCGGGGCGCGCAACGCGGCGTTCGGCGAGTGGATGGAACTGCTGCATGACATCCAGTCGCGCGGCGTGGCCGTCTGGGTGCCCTGTTCAGTTGATGAGATTCCGCACTACCATAGGCAGCTCAAGCCCGACCTGGTCTTCTACGATTGCTCGGCTCCAACGCAGAGGGCCGCTGAAGACGCCCTGGCATGGCTCGCCGCCAATACCTGACCCGGGCTGACGCGCCGTGGGGGCCGCCGATCAGAAGCGGCCCCCACGGCTGCAATGGCCTCCGTAACTACTTAGGCGGCGCAGTCGCGGCTGCAGGTTTGAGCGGCTGGATTTTCAGGTCCTCGGCGTCGGCCGATACGACCCACTTGCCGTCAGGCGACAGACTGGCGGCCGACCCATCACCCTCGAACACGACCTTCTTCGTGGCCAGATCCAGCACTGTCACGCGCCCCACGGAAGTGGCGATCACCAGCTTGCCGTCGGCCGAGAGCTTCAGTTGGCGCACGTTGGTGGCGGTTTGGCCCAACTCGGTTGCCTGACCCGAGGCCACATCCCAGACGTAGAGCGCCTTCTTGCCGCTTCCGGAGACGATCTTCTTACCGTCCTGCGTGAAGACGACGGGGTAGATCCAGTCCTTGTCGCTCTTGATCTGACCGGCCTCTTTGGCCGCTTTGATGTCCCAGATCGGCGCGACCGTGTCGGGTACGCCGCCCACGAGCTTGGCGCCGTCAGGCGACCAGGCCAGCGAGAGCACGGGATTGCCGATGGGGGCCTCGAACGCCGCCGCCTCCTTGCCGGTGGCCAACGTCCAAACCTTGACGTCGCCCTTGATGCATCCGGCGGCGAGCGCCTTGCTGTCAGGCGAGAACGCAAGCGGTAGGTCCGGCGACTTGATGCCCATCGAGTAGGCAGCGATCTGGGCGCCGGTAAGCGGGTCCAGGAGGCGGACAGAGCCGTCGGCGGAGCCCACGGCAAGCGACTTGCCGTCAGCCGAAAGCGCCATCGATACGAACTGCGCCCCTTGGATCGTGGTTGCGCGGGTCTCTTTGCCGGTCTCGACGCTCCACGTGCGGATCGTGCCGTCGAGTGAGGCGGACAGGAACAGCTTTCCTCCGGGCAGGAAGGCGGTGGCGGTCACTGCGTCCTTGTGGCCCAGCAGGTACCGTGGCGCGTTGGGGTCCGGTGCGGTCGGCGGGTCGGCGGCTTCCTTGGGCTGCTGCGCCACGGCGGCAACTGCCGCCAGCGAGGTCATCAACGCCAGGATCAGGAACGAATGTCTCTTCATCAGGGGCGCCTCCATGGGTGGTCACTCAGCTTCGCGCCGTTCGCGGGGCCAAGCGACGGCCTGCGGAACAGCTACCGGTATAGACTACGTCGAACAAGCGGTCGTTCCTCAGCGTCGGCATGGCATTGCCGCCAAAGGTGGCTGAGCGCGCCGTGCCGTTGACACCGGCACGGCATGAATGGTACCGTTTTGGACAAGAGAGATGCACCTCCCGTACCCAATGATCACGGCCGGCGTGTACTGGCTCCTCATCGTCTGCTGGTCGGTCATTCTGGCCTTCTACTGGCGGGAGCACCGCCGCCTCACACAACTCAGCCCCATGGTCGGCACGATGCTCGTCGTCGTCTTCTTGGACGGCGCGCGCACGCTGTTGGAGAGCGTCTACTTCGGCACTGTGGCCACTTCGCAGGCCGGAGTGATATCCCGCGACTTCTACGAGGTCCTCACTGAGCCGCAGCTCGTGCTGGCTCCGAAGCTGCTCAACGTCTGTTCGGCGCTGACCATCATCTTCGTCTTGCTCTACCGGTGGTTCCCCGCGCTGAAGGTGGAGATGGAGCAGCGTATTCTGCTGCAGCAGGCCCACGAAGAGCTGAGCGTCACCCACAGCGAGTTGCAGTCCACGCACGCCGAATTGCAGACCACGCATACGGCCCTCAACGATACGCTGGTCCAACTGCAGCAGGCGCAGGAAGCGCAAGACGCCCTGACGCACATGATCGTCCACGACATGCGGACGCCCCTGACCAGCGTGATCACCGGCCTCCAGACCGTCCAGGTCGTAGGCCCGGATCCCGTTCTGACGCCCGAACTGGTCGGCAACGCGCTTTCCGGCGCTGATCGCCTGTTGCGGATGGTGAACGACCTGTTGGACATCAACAAGATGGAGGCCGGGGCGCTGTCGCTGGAGCAAGCCGACGTCGATCTTGCCGACGTGCTCTCGACTGCCAGCGCCATGATCGACGCGCTCATCGCCGAGAAGGGCCTGGAGGTCAGCCAGGAGCTGGACGGCGCCCCCACGGCCCGGGGTGACGCCGAGATTCTTCGCAGGGTGCTGATCAACCTCATGGGCAACGCGATCAAGTTCTCGCCGGACGGGGCCTGCATCACCGTGGGCCATAGCGTGTCCGATGGCCAGATCCGGGTGACTGTGACCGACACCGGTCCCGGCATTCCCGCCGATCACCTGGAGCGCGTCTTCGAGAAGTTCCACCAGGTGACGCCCAAGGGCGGCAACGGCGGACCCTCCACCGGCCTGGGGCTCACCTTCTGCCGCATGGCGGTCGAGGCAATGGGGGGCTCCATCGGCGTCACCAGCGAACTGGGGCAGGGCAGCTGCTTCTGGTTCACCGTGCCGGTCGCCGCCGCCTCCGAGGCGCGGTAGGCCGGCTCTGGGACTGCACGCGCTTCATGGGGTATATTAACCCGCGTTCAGCATGGGCAACGCATTCAGGTGCTTCAGGAGAGGACAGCCGTGGCCGACGTCAAGAAGTCTAAGACCAACGTCACCGCGCGTCAGGAAGCCAAGCAGGCTCAGCAGCTCTGCCGCCTCTGTGGTAACCCGATTCAGGTTGTGATGCAGCTCACCCCCTCGGGTCGCAAGCAGATGGTCCGCAAGTGCTGCGGCGCCAACGCTTAGTTTACGGCGCTCGCGTAGATCAGGAGCCCCGGGCTCCGCTCACCCGCTTGTGGTGCGCGGAACCCGGGGCTTCGCCGTCTCTATCGGCCGGGTGAACGCGCAGATCATGGAGTAGTCGGAATGCTGTCGCAGGTGATGTCCAGCGCCGTGCTCGGGATTGACGCCTACGCTGTTGCGGTCGAAGTCGATGTCTCGCCGGGCATGTTCTTCTGGGCCATTGTGGGCCTGCCCGATGCGGCGGTGCAGGAGAGCCGCGAGCGTGTGCGGGCGGCCATCAAGAACACCGGCTTCGAGTTCCCCAACAAACGCTGCACCATCAACCTCGCACCTGCCGATATACGGAAAGAGGGCACGGGTTTCGACCTGCCCATCGCCGTGGGCCTGCTGGCCTCCACGGGTCAGGTGGAGCGCGATCTCCTGCACGACACGCTGATGACCGGCCAGCTTTCGTTGGATGGTTCGGTCCGGCCTGTGAACGGCGTCCTTCCCATGGCGCTGAGCGCCCGGAATGCGGGCTACAGGCGTCTGCTGGTGCCTGCCGCCAACCTTGAAGAGGCCGCGGTCGTCGGCGATATCGACGTCTATCCCGTGGCGACGCTGGCGCAGGTCGTCGATCTGCTCTGCAACCCGGAACGGCACGAGCCCGTCCGCAGGGACCCCAACGAGATCCTGGCGGCAGGTCCGGAGTATGCCACCGACTTCGCCGACGTGAAGGGCCAGTCGCACGCCAAGCGGGCGCTGGAGGTGGCCGCGGCCGGCGGGCACAACATCATCATGATCGGACCGCCCGGTAGCGGCAAGACCATGCTCGCCCGGCGCCTCCCGACGATCCTGCCTCCGCTCTCCGTTGACGAGGCGCTGGACACCACGCGAATCTACAGCGTGGCGGGCCTGCTCCCATCCGACCTCGCGCTCATGCGCACGCGGCCGTTCCGCGCGCCGCACCATACGCTCTCCAACGCCGCGCTTGTGGGTGGCGGCACGGTACCCCGACCGGGCGAGGTGAGCCTCTCGCACCACGGCGTGCTCTTCCTCGACGAGTTGCCGGAGTTCAAGCGTGACGCCCTGGAGGTACTGCGCCAGCCGCTGGAGGATGGTGTCGTGACGATCGCGCGGGTGCAGGCCTCTCTGCAGTATCCCGCCAGCTTCATTCTCGCCGCTGCCATGAACCCCTGCGTCTGCGGCTACCAGGGCGACCTGTTCCGGCAGTGCACCTGCTCGCAGACCATGGTGCGCAAGTACCAGCAACGCATCTCCGGGCCGCTGCTGGATCGCATCGACATCCACCTCGAGGTGCCGCGCCTCAGCGAAGACGACATGGTCAACTATCCTCCCACGGAGAAGTCGGTGGAGATCCGCAAGCGCGTCGCGGTGGCGCGGGAGCGCCAGCGGGCCCGCCTGCAGGGCTCGCGCATCTACTGCAACGCGCAGATGGGCCAGCGCGAGATACGGGCCCAGTGCGTCGTGGACAGCGAGACGCGCAGCGTGCTCAAGGCGGCGATCCAGCAGTTGTCGCTCTCGGCGCGGGCCTATGACCGCATCCTGAAGGTGGCGCGGACCATCGCCGACCTCGCAGGCGTGGAAGAGATTCGTGCTCCGCACGTCGTCGAAGCGATCCAGTACCGATCGCTGGACAGGAAGATGTGGATATGAACACACCGTCGACCGCACCGGGTCAGGTTCCGGTGCTCTTCAGCATCGAGCGCCAGGGCGCGGCGGTCATCGTGCGCAGGCTGGGCTCGGCCTACAAGGGCGCCTACGTCTGGGGAGCGGCCTTTTGCGCCGTGCTGCTCATCCTGCTGGCGGTCTACATCCGAGTGGCGCGCACGCATCCGGGCTTCTGGGGATTGGCGGGGTTGGTCTTCATCATCTTCCTCGCGCTAGCCGCCAGGGCGCAGACCATGGCCCGCTCCCTGCCTCAGGATGTGGTGACGGTAGATCCGGACCGTGGCGAGGTGGTTCGCAACGGCGAGGTCCGTGGCGAACCCCGGGACCTCGAGTCCGTGGTCATCTTGGAGGCCGTCGACGGCGCCGTGCGCACCGGTGAGATGGCGTTGCTGCTGCAGTTCAAGGACACCCGCCATCTGCTCGTTGGGCGCACGGTGGGTCTTCCCGGTGAGCAGGAGGCGATCACGGCCGCGGCGCGTGATCTCTCGGTGGCGCTGGCGCTGCCCGTCGCAAGAGCCGAACGTCTGACGTCGGAGTGGTGGCTGGATCAGTGATAAGGAGATAAATCCTTTGAGTGAACATTCGGTAAGCCCCGAAGGGCATGCCTATCCTCTGCCGGCGCCGGCGGACTATCCGGCTGAACTGGCGCGGCTGCAGCAGCGGAGCGCGGCAGCCCGCGAGCAGGGGCAGGAAGTCGTCGTCGTCATGGGCGTCGGCTTCGTCGGCGCCGTCATGGCCGCCATCGTGGCGGACACGGTGGACAAGGGGACCGGAGAGCCCAGCAAGTTCGTGATCGGATGCCAGCGGCCCAGCACGCGGAGCTACTGGAAGATTCCGCGCCTGAACGAGGGCATATCGCCGGTAAAGGCCGAGGATCCCAAAGTCGAGCCCATGATCAGCCGGTGCGTCCTCGAGAAGAAGTCGCTGACCGCCACATTCAACAGCGACTGCCTCGGCCTGGCCGACTGCGTCGTCGTCGACGTCCAGTGCGACTACCGGAAGAAGAGCCTCGGCGACCTGAAGACGGGCGAAGTCGACATGGCGGCCCTGGAGGCGACCCTCCGCACCATCGGCGACCGGATCCAGCCGCACTGTCTGGTCCTGATCGAGACCACCGTGGCGCCCGGAACCACTGAGTTCGTGGCGATGCCGATCCTCAAGAGGGCCTTTGAGGCTCGCGGGATCGAGAGCACGCCGCTGCTGGCCCACAGCTTCGAGCGCGTCATGCCCGGACGTGAGTACGTGCGATCGATTCGCGACTTCTGGCGGGTCTGCTCCGGCTGCACGCCCGAGGCCCGCACGCGCGTGGTGAAGTTCCTGAGCGAGGTGTTGAACGTCGAGGAGTTTCCGCTGACCGTCATGGACCGGCCCATCGAGTCCGAGACGACCAAGATCGTCGAGAACTCCTACCGCGCCACGATCCTGGCCTTCCTCGATGAGTGGAGCCTCTTCAGCGAGCGCAACGGGGTTGACCTGACCAAGGTCATCAAGGCCATCAAGACGCGGCCCACGCACAGCAACATGATCTTCCCCGGTCCCGGCATTGGCGGTTACTGCCTGCCGAAGGACGGCGGCCTTGGGCGCTGGGCCTACAAGCACATCCTCGGGTTCGAGGACGACATCTTCAACATCACGACCGCGGCCATCAACATCAACGACACCCGCGGCATCCACGCGGCGGAGTTGGTGCGCGACGCGCTGCGGAACATGGGCAAGGCCGTGGCGCAGAGCACGGTGCTCCTCTGCGGAGCCAGCTACCGCGAGGACGTGGGCGACACGCGCTATAGCGGTAGCGAGCTGGTTGTCCGCAAGCTCGCGGAGATGGGCGCCGAGATCCGCGTCCACGATCCGTACGTGGAGAAGTGGTTCGAGTTCCTGAACCAGGACTCGTCGCCGGACGGCCACTCGCTGGCCCGCTTCTTCCGCAACCAGGACGCACTGGCAACGCTCGCGGTGGGCAAGGACATCGACCAGTCGCTGGCCGGCGCGAACGCGCTGGTTCTGGCCGTACGGCACGAGGCGTATACCAAGCTGAAGCCCGAGGACGTGGTGGCTGCCGCCGGCGGCCCCATCGCCGTGATCGACTGCTTCGGCGTGCTCACGGACGAGGCCATCGAGCGGTACTTTGAGCTGGGTTGCGAGGTCAAGGGCCTTGGCCGCGGGCACATCCAGCGAATCAAGGAGACGGTTCGCTCCCGCAAGTAGGCGCTGGAACGGCAGGGGCATGGCACGGCCCCGCCCCTGCCGACCGGCTAGCGCCAGTTCTCCCACTCCCTGGCGAGTTTGTCTCGATATGCCTCCAGCCGCTCGCGATTGCGCGTGAGGTAGAGGATGGCCGCCAATATCGTCAGGCCGACCACCAGCGCCATGAGGCCTGCCCAGAGCGCAGAGGCGGCCCCGACCCCGATGACAACCGCGAACGCCGTGGCATGCATCGCTCCGGCCAACACGAACGCCCGGATGCGGCGCGCGATACCCCACGCGGCTCCCACGGTGCACTCCACGAGGAGCAGCAGCGCATGGACCGGACTGCCGTCCGGCTGGTTGTTGGCCATGAACGCCACGAATGTCGGGGTCAGCACCATTAGCGCCCCGGCCCACCAGAGCGCGGCGCACCGGTCCTGCTTGCCTTCATGGGCGGCAACATGGCCGAGGACCGCCAGATAGATGCCTACCGGGATCAGGTAGAAGTCCACCCAACCGGCGCCCACGCCCGTCCGATCATAGAGCATCAGCCAGTAGCCCAGGGCGAAGCATCCCACGGCCGCGTGCTGGAAGGCCTCCATGGCCAGCGTTACACGGATCCCGACGAACACGCTGCCAGCCATGGCGCAGGTGACCATCATCCAGGGGCCTTCGTCGGCCGTGGCGGCCTGCATGCCGACGCCCAGCGCCGCGACCTCGGCGGCGACGCATCCTGCCAGTGCGGCAGGCAGGGCGAACTCCCATCTATCTCCCGAGTTCCTGCACGCGACCGCCGTCGCGGCGAAGATGCCGCCCGCTCCCGCCAGCAGCACGGCGCGCAGGCCCATCTGGTCGGCGCCGATCTGCACGGACTTCACGGCCAGCAGCAACCATGCGGCGGAGGTCAGCAACGCCCAGGCGGTCGTGCGTCGACGGGCCATCGCCCACGCGGCAAGGAGGGCGAACGCGCCTGCCGCGAGCAGGTGCGGCGCCCCGGCGGGGCCATCCAGGGCCGACACGCCGGTGCACGCCGCCGCCACGGCCACGCTGAGCGCAGGCGCCGTCTGGCATGTCGCGACAGAGCCCGTGCGCCACTCGGCCCATGCATATACCGCCGCGCAGGTCGCCACTACAGCGAGGTAGGCCCACGGCATTGCATCCGCCGACGATCGGGCGAGGAGCCAGGAGATGCCCGGCCAGAGCGCGGCCCAGCCCGCGTAGAGGGCGTCGGACGAGTGCCGCCGCGCCGCGCGCCAGAGCCCAAGGGCGGCAACCACCGCACCGGCCGCCGCTGCCGGCGCAGACCCCTGGCCGATCAGGCCGTAGGCCCCGAGAAGGCACGCAGCAAGCCCTGCGGCCACCGCGACAGCGCCACCGGCCCACGGATTGCCGCGCGAGAACCCGGCCAGCAGACCGTACACCGCCGCCGTTGCAGCCAGCAAGAGCTCAGCCTGCCGTTCCCTTGGCCATGGCGCGTAGAAGTGGGGCTCCCACGCGACACCTCCGGCGACTGCGACTACCGCCACGAGCGCCGCCAGGCATGCCACCGCTGTCGCAGGCGTCGGCCACTGCCTCTCTGGTTTGGCTGCACTCGCGAGGTCCGATACCACCATCATGGCCGCCGCGGCCAGGGCGCCGCCTGCGAACGTCCCGATCCACGGGTCCAGTCGGAACGGGTATGCCGCGCCGCCCGCCATGGCGGACGCAATCAGCGCCGAACTGACGGCGACCGCTGACCCGACCGCGAACGAAACGGCGCTCCGCTGCAACAGCCAGGCCGTCATGCAGAGCACCGCCACGCCGCCGGCAACGTGCCCCCACGCCTCGGCGTGGCGCCCCCCCGCCGCCGGAGCCGCCAGCATCACGCAGAGCCACGCGGCGCCGGCGCCGGCAGTCAGGTAGGCGTCCGCGGCCTCGCTGACCCGCGGGCGTCCACGGTTCACCATGGCCAGTACGACGCCCGCTACGCCCAGCAGCGCCGCGGGCGGCATGACCCATCGGCCGGGTATGAGCGGTTCCATCGGCGCGAGTCGCGCACCATACTGGTCGCCAAGAGACAGACCTGCCAGCGTCAGCGCGGCGGCTGCCGCGTAGTGGATCCGTTGGCGCCCCGACACAGCCGCTATGGCGGCGTACCCGGCGGCTGCCCAGAGCAGGATCCATCCGCCATACGCCCTGCTGGTCGAGGAGACCTCGAAGTAGGGATGGAGGGTCGCCACGAGCGCCAGGGCGCCGGCCAGGCCCGCCGAGAAGCCGCAGAGGGCGCCGTAGGTGGACGCCAGCGGCCCACGCTCCTCCTCGTCGCCCGCCGCCCCATAGGCCAACGCGGCGACGCCGCACAGAGTTGCAAGGGCCGCCGCCACGAAGGCGCACCCGTGCCACGATGGCCCGGAGGCGGATGCCGCGGTGGTGTACCCGGCCAACGCTGCCGCCGCAGCCGCCATAGAGGCCAGGCTGGTCGAACTCGTGCTGTGTGCAGCCGCTCCGAAGACCGCCGCCATGGCAAGTACTACGATGGCGCCGGCCAGGTCGAACGAACCCTCGGCGAAGAGGGCGCGTCCGGGAGTCCAGAGCGCCGCGGCCACAGCGACGGCGCATGACCACGCCACCAGCATGGCCCGCGGGGCCGGTCCGGCCTCCTCTGGGTCCTGGCGAGCCGCCAGAGAAGCGTACACCGAAGCCAGAACAGCCAGTAGGACCACATGGCCGAGGGCTCGGGTCTCGGCCGGCCAGAAGGCCTGCACGAGCAACGCCGCCGAGGTGGGTATGCCGGCCAGGACGTAGTGCGAGAAGCGCTCGTCGCGGCTGTTGAGCCCCACCAGCGCGGCCGTGACCGTGCTGCAGGCGGCGCCCAGCCCATATGCCGCGAAGGGCTCCAGCGCGCCGCCCAGCCAGTTCTTGTTCACCGATCCGACGACGAAGAAGGCCAGCACGATGCCGATGGAGGGGAAGGCGAAGGCGCCGATCTCCTGGTCGTTGGAAGTGCGCCCGACCCAAAGCGCCGCCGCCATCAGGCCCGTGGGAAGCAGCGGCAGGAAGGTGATCGCGATCTGGCTGGCCCACGCGGAGCCCAGCACCTGGCGTAGCCCTGCGAAGACCAGGAGCGCCGCCACGAGGGCGCTCAGCTTCAGCCAGTGCGCCTCCAGAAACTCGGTGACCCAGGCGCCCTCTGGAGCCGCCGGCTGGGGAGCGGCCGGCCTCACGATGACCGTCGCCGAACCGCGCTGGGACGGGTGTGGCACGGCGGGCGGTGGTGCGGATGGGGCTTGCCGGGGGGCGGTCATGCCGACGTAGCGTGATCGGATGCGCGTTGCCGTATCGGCATCGATGAGCCCCTCATAGGCCCAACGCTCCACCTCATGCACGATGACCTGCACGGTCTCGGGGCTAGGAAGTGCGACGGGAAAGCCGCAGTTGGTGCAGAACGTGGCCCAGTCCGGCGGCAGTGCGCCGCAACGGTCGCAGATAGGCATCGTCTCCTCCGGCAGGTTCGGCTCAGGCTTCGCCGCGCGAAGACGGCCGATCCACACTCAGGTTATACAGGAAATACCCGTCCGAGGGTCGGGACCTTGGGCCTATTCGGCGGCAGACTGGGCCGTCGCGCGACTATCGCACGCCGGTCACGGCGTCGAGCCGGCGGAGGAGGGGATGGCGCTCGATCAGAGCCGAGAGCGACCAGCGCTCGGCGGCCACGTGGAACGCGAGAAGGCATAGAAGGGCCGCCAGTCGCGCGGGTGCGCTGGGTGTGCTTGAGAGCCAGAGGGCGGCGAGCATGGCGCCGAGGCCGTTGGAGCCGGTGTCGCCCATCATGGCCTGGCCCCGCCTATCCCGGATCGCCATGACAGCCACCGGCAACGCAAGAAGCGCAGAACTGCCGGGGGGCGCCCCGCCGCCGGCGTGAACGGCATAGAGCGTCGCGAAGAGAGCCAGCCAGACCGCGCATGCCCGGCCGGGCCGCAGGTCCAGGAGGTTCATGGCGTTGGCGCCAAGCGCCAGGATGAGACCGTCGACCATGCCCATGGGCCAAGTCGGTTGTCTGGCGGCGTGGGCGATCATCTGGCCCGCCAGCACGCCGCCCACGAGCTTCCCCAGGCCGGTGGTCACCCTTCGTTCGGAGACCAGGGCCCGCAGGTGGCCGCGCAGACCCTTTGGGCCGGTATGGCCCCGAGCGTCGTCCAGCAGGCCCAGCCCCGCGAAGGCCGCCAGCGCCGACGCCACGGGCCATGCACGGGCCGCTCCCATCGCCCAGCTGGTGCCCAGCATCACCAATCCGCTCAGGACGGGCAGGAGGCCATAGGCCAGAGGCACGGTCTGCCCCCGGAAGTTGGTCCGCGCAAGGCGTGCGCGGAGGAGGAGGCCCGGCAGCGCGGCATGGAGGAGGATGGCGCAGAGCAGTCCGGCCAGACCCGCGCGCCCATCTACAGCAGGCACCGACGCCTCCTCCAGAGCTCGCGGGCCACGGCGACGAACTGCCTGCCCCGGTGCCGGAAACCCGCCAGGTCGCGCCCGGTGGCCCGGTGCGTCATCGTGACGGGCACCTCCAGCACCCTGTGCCCGGCACGGGCGGCGTCGATGGTGAGCGCCACCTCCACGCCGAACCCGTCCGCAGTCTGGAGGGCGTCCCAGACCGGACGCCTCATGGCGCGTTGCCCCGACAGGGGACTGGTCATGGTGATGCCGGTGGCGCGCTGGATGCCCCACCGGGCCAACCGCACCACGAGCCCGAAGCCCGCTCCGGCGCCACGCTGACCTGCGAACGCGGCGATGGTCATGTCCGCCTCTCCGCGCGTCACGGGGGCGATCAGAAGGCCGGCCTGGGCCGCGGTGGCGCCCAGGTCGGCGTCCACCATGGCGATGATCTCGCCCCGGCAGGCGCGGATGCCCTCGGCCAGCGCCGCGGCCTTGCCCAGGTTGCGGGGCATGTCGAGTACGCGCGCGCCTGAGCGGGCGGCTACGGCGGAGGTGTCGTCGGAGGAGCCGTCGTTCACGACCAGCACCTCGTCCACGCCGTCCAGGGCCACGAGCGCGGCCACGGTCTCGGAGATGCGCACCTCCTCGTTGTAGGCGGGCACAATAATCGAGGTCATCGCTCCGTCGGGAGCGCCGGCAGGAGGCCGCTGGTGGCCGTGCGGCGCACCCCGTAGTTGCCGCGGCCCTCGCGCAGCGCCAGGGCAAGCGCCATTGCGCCGATCTCGGTCTCGACGTTGTCAACGGTTGTGATCGGTACGCCGGCGAAGCGGTCCATGTAGGAGATGGCCGCCGTGGAGGGTTCCACAAGGGCGACATCGACCGGGAAGGTCCGGAGCTGGGTTACAAGCGGCAGGTCCAGCGTGTCTGCGCGGCTACCCGCATCCAGCGAGGCGCCCGCCACCACCACCACGGCATCCACGCGACCATCGAAGGCGCCGGAGTGTTCCGTTAGCCCGGCATCCCGGAGGACGGATAGGTCCATATCCTGGGCTCCAATGGCCAGCGATGCCGCCAGGATGCGGAAGACGCCCGCATTGCCATCGGGGAGGCTGGGGTGCCCTGCGCGTAGTGACGCGAGCACATTGCCGTGAACCAGCTCGAGCTTGCGGCTGAAGCCGGCATCAGTCACCATGGTGCGCACCACGACGGCGCCCGCGTCGAGCAGCGCCGTCTCGACGCGCTGGGTGGCTTCGTCGTAGTCGCCGGTCTGCACAATCGCCACGCGGCGCCCGGCCAGGGCGTGGCGCAGCACGCGGGGGCGCACCGCCGCTATGGCTGCCGAGTAGCGCTGGTTGTCCTGCCGGAGCGGCGCGACCTCCTCGGTGAACCGGCTGTTGAGGTTTCGAAGCTGGCCGTTGAGGCCCGCCACGATGGCGCTGGGCAGGAACGATCCGCCGATGATCATCCCCACGCCAAGGCTGAGGAAGATGGCGACGACGGTGATGAAATGGTACCGGAAGCCGGGTGACACGGTATGGCCCTCCGTCAGGGCAGGCCCAGGCTGGATCGCAGCTGGAGCCGGGTCGCGCTGAGCACCGTTCGGATCAGCGGGGATTGGAGCGCCAGGACGCAGAGCGGGAAGAGCGCCGCGGCTACCAAGAGCAGGATTTCCAGGGTTGCGGGGCGTGACCGGGCCGACCAGAGCCTCCCTAGTCCCTTGGCGTCTACGAGCTTGGATCCGATGCGCAGGCGCACCAAGAACGTGCTGGCCATGCCCCCCCGGCCCTTGTCGAGGAAGTCCTCCAGCGAAAAATGGGTGCCCACGGCCACGATCAGCGACGCTCCCCGTTGGTCGGCGATCAACATGGCGGCGTCCTCGCTGGTGCCCGGTACCGGGAAGACCTTTGCTGAGAGACCCAGCTTTTCGATACGGGCCAGTCCCGGCGCCTCACGACCGCCCTTGGCGTAGGCGTGCACGACCAACTCGGCTCCGCTGCGCAAGGACGCGTCGGAGACGCTGTCCATGTCGCCCACGATGATGTGGGGCCTCAGCCCGACCTCGGCCAGCGCGTCTGCGCCGCCGTCTACTCAGATGAGGACGGGCCGAACCTCCAGGAGGTAGTCCTCGATGGCGCGCAGGTCATCTTTGAAGCCCGGGCCCCGGGTGACTACCAGGACATGCCGCCCGGCGATCTTCGTGTCGATGGCCGGCGCCGATACCGGGTCAAGCAGCAGGCCGCGCTCCTCGGAGATGTACTGCAGCGTGTTGCGCGCGAAGGCGTCTAGTTCGGCCCCTATGTTGCGGCGGGCGGCCTCCATGCTCTCGCCGATGGACTCAAGGCTCAGCGGGGTGCCGGTGGCCTCAAGCTCGCCGACCCGAATCCGGTCGCCGTCCAGTGTGGCCATCTGGCCGCGGTGCTGCAGGGCGGCCTCGAAGAAGGCATCGCCAACGTGGTCCAGAATAGGTACTTGCGCCTCTGCGAGAAGGCTGGGGCCGACGTTGGGGTATCTGCCGGAGATCGATGGAGCGGCGTTGACAACCGCCGCCACGCCGGCATCCAGGAGCGACTGAGCGGCCACGGCGTCCAGGTCGGTATGGTGGATGAGCGCGATGTCGCCCGCCGCCAGCGAACCGACCAGACGCTTGGTCCGGCGATCAGCCCATATGCGGCCCCTAATGGGATGTGTGTTGCCCACAACAAGCCATTATGCCGGAACCGACCGGCTATGTCAACGCGGCTTAGCCTTGCGCGATCTCGTCGGCGATCCGGGCGGCGGCTTCCGCCGGGTTGGTGGCGCCGGTGATGGGCCGGCCGATGACCAGGTAGTCGGCCCCCGTCCGTACCGCCTCCGCGGGGGTCGCGGTGCGGCGCTGGTCGCCGGCGTCCGCCCAAGCGGGCCGAACGCCCGGCGTGACGATGAGGATGTCGTGCCCGCAGGCCCAGCGGATCGCCTCGATCTCCTTGGGAGAAGCCACGACGCCCTGTGCTCCCGCGTCGCGCGCCAGGCGGGCCATGGCCGGCACGTAGTCGGCGGGAGGTAGATTGAGCAGCAACTCCTCGGTCGCCTCCTGTGGCGATAGGCTCGTGAGCAGCGTGACGGCCACCAGGAGCGGCGCTTCGCAGCCTGCGTCTGAAGCTCCCTCGGCCAAGGCGCTCGCCGCTGCTTTGATCATCCGGGAGCCGCCGCAAGCGTGCACGTTGGTCATCCAGAGGCCGCGCCGACCGATGGGTCTGCAGGCCCCGGCCACGGTGTTCGGGATATCGTGCAGCTTGGCGTCGTAGAAGATGCGCCCGCAGCCGGCCGCGCGGAGGTCGTCGAGGACGCCGATGCCTGCGGCGTTCACGAGCTCCAGGCCGACCTTCACGGCTCCCACGGAGCCGGCCAACTGCTCGGCCCACCGTAGCGCCGTGCCGCGATCGCTGGTGTCCAGCGCCACGATGATCCTGTCCTTGGGCTCCATGCTTCTCTCCCGCTTCCCGCATTACTCACGAAAGAGGGCGCCCTGCGCCATGCAGGCCACCCCCCTCGCGCCTCGTCTCGGTAATCGACGCCTACGGTAACCTAGCCGCAGCCTCCGGTGCCGCAGGAGCAGCCGCCGCAGTTGGAGGAGACGTTGGGGTTGTCGATCTTGAACCCGCTGTTCCCGTCGGCTTCCACGTAGTCGACCGTGCTGCCGTCCATCTGGCCCAGGCTGTCGGCGTCCACCACCACGCGAACGCCGAAGTGGACGAACTCGGTGTCGTCCGGATTCACCGTGTCCTCTACGGCCAGGCCGTACTTCAGGCCCGAGCACGACTGCCCTGCCACGAAGACGCGAAGCGCGGAGCCCTCGGCTCCCTGCTCCTTGAAGAACGACGTGACCATCTGCGCGGCGCGCTCACTCATTGCGATGCCGACGCCTGCGGCTGTTGCTTCCATTGGTTGGCTCTCCGGTCGGCAGGGCCGACGTAGTTTCGTTGGTGGGTCATACGCAGAGAGAGCAGCGTTAGTCCCACTTCCCGCCGCGCCTGTGGCTACTCGGGCCGAAGCAACGGGAATAGCAGCACGTCGCGGATCGATTTGGCTCCGGCCAGCACCATGGCGAGGCGGTCCATACCCACACCCAGGCCGCCGGTCGGAGGCATGCCGCACTCCAGGGCGCGGATGAAATCCTCGTCCATGGGGTGTGCTTCCTGCTCGCCCGCCTTGGTCTGCTCCAGCTGATCGGCGAAGCGCTCGCGCTGGTCGAAGGGGTCGTTTATCTCCGAGAAGGCGTTGCCCAACTCCTGACCCGCGATGAAGACCTCGAACCGCCGCGTGAGCGTCGGGTCATCGGGGTGCTTCTTCGCCAGCGGCGAGGTCTCGATGGGGTAGTCGATGACGAACGTCGGCTGCACGAGCTTGGGCTGCGTGACTTTCTCATGAATCTTCTCGATGATCTTGCCGATCGTGGGCATTTTCTCTGGATCCAGACCCACCGACCGCGCGGCCTCGCGGGCCGAATCCATGTCGCGGAACGCGGACCGGTCCAGCCCCGCGTTCTCCTGGATGCCTTGCAGCATGGGCAACCGGCGCCACGGGCGCTGGGCCAGATCGACCGCCACCGTCTCCAGGGCCTTGTCGCCGACCTTCACCACGGGATGCACGATGGTCGTACCGATGACCCGCTGCGCCACATCGACGTACATATCCTCGACCAGGTCCATCATGCCCTCAAGGTCGGTGTAGGCCTCGTAGAGCTCCATGAGCGTGAACTCGGGGTTGTGATCCGTATCCGCGGCCTCGTTGCGGAAGACGCGGCCGACCTCGTAAACCTTGGGGATACCACCCACGATGAGCCGCTTCAGGTAGAGCTCGAGCGAAATCCGCAGCTTGAGGTCCAGCTTGAGGTCGTTGTGAAACGTCATGAACGGGCGTGCCGAGGCGCCGCCTGCCACCGACTGCAGCACAGGCGTTTCGACCTCAAGGAAGTCCCGCGCGTTGAGGAACTCGCGCACGGCCTGGACCACGCGGCACCGCATGATCAGGGCCTCGCGCGATTCGGGGTTTGCCAGCATGTCCACGTAGCGCATGCGCTGGCGCGCCTCGTCGTCCTTCAGCGTCTCGTGGGCCACGCCGTCGCGCTTCTTGCCAAGAGGCACGTGGCGGACGGCCTTGGCCAGCAGCGTGAACCCGGTGACGCGCACGGTGTCCTCGCCCATTTCGGTGCGGAAGATTTCGCCCTCGACCCCGACGATGTCCGCGATGTCGAGGGACTTGAAGTCGGCGTAGGCGTCGCCCAACAGGTCGCGTCGCACATGCAGCTGCATGCGGCCCGTCTCATCCTCGATGTCCGAGAAGAGAGCTTTGCCCATTTTGCGGACCGAGAAGACGCGCCCAGCCAGGGTCACCTTGCTGCCGGCCAGTTGCTCAAAGCCCTCATGCACCTGGGCGGCCGTGTGTGTCCGGTCGAAGCGCTCGATCGCGAAGGGGTCGATGCCCCGCTCGCGCAGCGCGTTGAGCTTGTCGATCCGTATGCGGCGTTGCTCGTTCTCGTCCAACATCATCGGCGAATGCCCTCGATTCGGTACCGCAGGCGGCCGTCCGGCACCGCCACAATGATCTCGTTACCCGCTTTGCGGCCCAGAAGCGCGCGCCCGATGGGCGACTCGTCGGAGATGCGATCATGGTCGGGGTCGCTCTCCACTGAGCCCACGAGTCTCACTTCCCACGTGTCGCGATGCTCCAGATCGTGCAGGCGCACGTAGGAGCCGAGCCCAACGTAGTCGGTGGGCACCTCCTCCGGCTGCAGGACCTGCGAATGCTGTAGGATGCGGCGCAGATCGCGGATGCGTCCTTCCACGAACGCCTGCTCGATCTTGGCGTCCTCGTACTCCGCATTCTCCGCGAACTCACCGCTCTGTTGGGAGTCCCTGATCCGGTCGGTGACCTCGCGACGCTCGACGGTCCGTAGCCTCTCAAGCTCACGTTCGATGCGTGCGTAGCCTTCGGGGGTCAGGGTGATGATGTCGTCTGTGGACATAGGGCGCTCCAGTACGAACTACGAGATGAACGCAAACGAGCACCGACGTCATATGGGACGCCAGTGCTCTCGGATGTGCTCTGTACCGCTGTGGGGGCGATTATATCACACGCTCGGCAGAACGTCAAATCGCGCGCGCCCGCGGCGTCAGAGCCGTGCGATGCGTTTGATGACGGAGGCGAAGATTCCCCTGCCGTCGTCGGAGCCGAGCAGCCTCTCGGAGGCGCGCTCGGGGTGGGGCATCATGCCCAGTACATTAAAGGATGCGTTCGCGATGCCGGCGATGTTGTCCACCGAGCCGTTGGGGTTGCTTTCGGGCGTCGGGTGGCCGCCGCTGTCGCAGTAGCGGAAGAGGATGCGGTTTCCCGCGTGCAGCTCGGCTAGCGTATCGCCGTCGGCCACGTAGCAACCCTCCCCATGCGCGATCGGGATGCGCAGCGGACGCTCGGTCCGGGCGTCCGTGGTCCATGGCGTGCCGGTGTTCTCGACTCGCAGGTGAACCTGACGACAGATGAACTTCAGGCCCACGTTGCGAACGAGCGCGCCCGGCAAGAGGTGGGCCTCACAGAGCACCTGGAAGCCGTTGCAGATCCCGATGAGGAACTTGCCGCGCTCGGCGTGAGCCCGAAGCGAATCCATCACCGGCGCGAACCGCGCGATGGCGCCTGTGCGCAGGTAGTCGCCGTACGAGAACCCGCCCGGAAGAACGATGCAGTCATACGACCGCACGTCCGTGTCGGCGTGCCAGATGTAATCGACCGGCACGTTCAGCACATCGCGCAGAACGTAGTAGGCGTCCTGGTCGCAGTTCGAGCCGGGAAACCGGACGACGCCGAACTTCACTCTCCGACCTCGAAGCGGTAGTTCTCGATGACCGGGTTGGCCAGGAGCTTATCGCACATCTCTGTGACCTGCTTGCGCAACGCCTCGCCTTCGCCATCCACGTGCATCTCGAGGTACTTGCCGACCCGGACCTGCTTCACGGTGTCGTATCCCATGGAGGCCAGGGCGTTCTGGACCACGCGCCCTTGCGCGTCGAGCAGTGTCGGCTTGAGGGTGACGTAAACCTTAACTAGCGCCATGGTAGCTCCCCATGTGGTCGGGACGTTATCCGGACCGATCACTGCTCAACGAACTCGCAGCAGCAACCATGATAGCACAGCCACAACCAGCCCGACAAACGCCACGGCGCCCGCCAGCGAGGCGACGGGGCGGGCCTTGGGGCGTGCGCGCACGGGTCGGTCGGCGCCGCGGCGCAGCGCAGGCGTGGGCTTCTCGGGCGGCAGGACCTCCACTGCGGGAACCGCGGTCGCGCTCTGCTTGCGCCGCGGCGGAGGGGCCACGCCGACGTAGCGTTGAAGGAGCAGGCCGGTCACGATGCGGACCAGGGGCGGGATCAGCTTGGGGGCGAAGATCGCCACAACGATGGCGGCGAGCGCCGCCCACTGCAACGGCGAACCCGTGAGCATGGCCAGCGGCCAGGCGCCGTCCATGGTTAGTCGCCTTCCCGGCAGAAGCGTGACGCCAGAGCCGCGTCATCGAGGCCGCTGACCTCCAGCACCTTGTGGCGTGAAGTCGCCCCCGTCGCGATGGAGACACTCGACTTCGGGACGTCCAGCCGTTCAGCGACGAGCTCGACGAGCGCTCGGTTGGCGGCGCCATCCACGGGGGGCGTGCTGACGCGGACGTGCAGCACGCCGTCGCGTAGGGCTTCGATGGCGTTGCGCCCTCCGCGCGGCGTCAGGCGGACCCGGAGCCTGCTCACGTTCCGGCCACCAGTGCAAGGTACACGAAGACGCCGCCGTTGTTCAGCGCGTGGGCCAGGACGGAAGCCAGCAGGTTGCCCGACCGGAGGTAGAGCAGGCTGAAGCCACACGCCAGCACGAAGAGCACGGGGAAGCCGGCCGGAAGCTGGGGGTGCAGCCCGGCGAACACCGCCGCTGAACCCAGCATCGCCCAGCGGGTCCGCATCTGCCCCTGCAGGCCGCGAAACAGCACCGCGCGAAACATGAACTCCTCGACGATCGGCGCCACCAGCACGGCCTGGCAGAGCAGCATCGCCCGAATGAAGGCATTGCCCGATCCCGCGAACGCCGTGATCGCCGGGTTCAGCGGCGTGGGATCGTCTCCAAGGAGCCTGGATGTGGCGAGGATCGTCACGGTCAGCACGGGGAAGACCGCCAGGTAGCCGGTCACCGCCAATCCCACATCGTGCCATGGGCGGGCGCCGGTGAGGCCGAAGTCCGCCAGACGCAGACCGGCACGGCGCCCCTGCCACAGGAGCGTCGCTACGGGCGGGGCGGCGCTCAGGGCCAGCAGGATCGTCGATAGCAGGCCCACGGTGATGGGGTTGGCCTCGGAGCGGGAGCCGGCATGGGGCAGGGCCGACAAGGCAGGGGAAGCCAGCCGCATCAGCAGGATGCCGACTAGGTAGATGCAGAAAGCGTAGCGGCAAGCCAGCGCGGCATCGGGGCTCAGTCGTTCGGGCACACGGAAACCCGCCGCCGACCCCTCGGCGTCCGGTCGCCGCCACGACCTCATCACGAACGCCAGCGCCAGGATTCCCAGTGTCAGGGCTACCAGCACGCCGGTGTCGAACAGGCTCATCAGTACGGCGGTGAAGCGGGCGCTGTTGGTCTCGGCGGCGGCTGCCTGGGCCATGCCCGCCCTCTGGTAGAGGCGGCTCAGGGCCACGTGTTCGAACCATCCCAACCCCATCGTCCGGATGAGCGATCTGGCCGCCGCCACGCCCTCCGCGGGTATGGGCTCATCACCCAGGACTTGAGCCCAGAGCGCGATCTCGGCGTCAGTCTCCATCAGCGGGCGTTGGGCGTCGTGACGGCGTAGCCGCAATGCGGTTCCGCGCCAAGCTCTGTCGCCCGCCATGTGCTGCATCAGCATGAGCTTGCGAATGCTGTTCGCGGATGGGTTGAGGCGAGCCAGCTGCTCCAGAGAACTGACGGCATCGCCCAGGTATTGGGTCCTGATGGCGCCTGTTGGTCCGGGTCCGGGTTCGGCCAGGTATCCCCGTCGGGCGCGGTCCAGCGCCTCCAGTTGGAGGCGTGCGGCCTCGGTACGGTGCGGTGCGGTGCGCGTGTGCGACCAGCCGGTCCAGATCACAGCGGCGACTGCCACGGCGATGCCCACGCTGCTCAGCGCCGAAATCCCACGGCGTGCGGCGCCTCCGGCCGACGCCTCGACGGACTCGCCCATATGGCTAGAGTGCCAGGCCGCTGAAGAAAGACTGAAGCAGTTGGATGCATATGAGGGCCAACATGGGCGACAGGTCGAGCCCATTTGTCCTCTGTGGCGGGATGAGGGCGCGGAAAGGCGCCAGCAGCGGGTTCGTGGCGTTGCGGAGCGTCTTCACCCAGGGATCCCACGGATGGATGGCCCGTGCCCCCAGATGAATCGACCAGGAGACGACGACGTCGGCAAGCACCAGCAGGGATGCCGCGTCCAGGATGAGCAGGATGATCAGGCGCGATAGGTTCATGGGGTCACTCGTTGCGCGTCATCGGTTGATGAGGCGCTGCACGCGGTCGCGCTGTACGGCGGCGGTCGCACGGGCCTCGTTGCGCGGGTTGTCGGCGGCCTTCTGCCAAATCCGGAGGCAGTCCTGCAACTGGCCCGCGCGTTCGAGCGCGTGCGCCAACTGGTGCAGCGCGATGGGCGGGCAATCGGTCTGGGCGGCGGCGCGCTCCAGATGGGGTAGCGCCTTGGCCCAATCCTTCAGGAAAATGCCGTAGTGGTAGCCTAGCTCCCAATGGAGGCGGTACGTCTTGGGATTGTTCCGGGCGCCCAGTGCATACAGGGCCGCGGCCTCGGGGTTCCGGCCCAGGCTCTCCAGCAGCCAGCCCGCATCCGAGTAGGCCTCGATGTTCGCGGGGTCGCCCTCCACCTGCACGCGGCATAGGTTGACAATGTGGTTGTATTCACCCCAGTGCCAGTGGGCGTCTTCCAGCACCACGAGGTCGTCCAGGGTGTGCTGGACGATGGCGTCGCTCATCGAGTTGGGGGCAGCGCCGGCGCAGAGGGCCGGGACGGCCGCCAGCAGGGCTGCGACAGACCACGCCGCGTACCGAAGTCGGTTCATTGGGCGCCTCCCGCCATTCGTTCCCGCAGCAGGCGGTTGACCTCGCCCGGGTTCGCCTTGCCGCGTGTCTGCTTCATGATCTGGCCCACCATGAAGGTGAGCTTCTTCTCGTCGCCCGCGCAAAGGGCCTGCCAGACATCGGGCTGCGCGGCGATCACAGAATCCAGTACGGCTCCGAGGGCGTCTGCGTCGCTGATCTGCTCGCCCTGACGCGCCGCAATGGCGGCAGGGGCCTCGCCGGTCTCGAATGCCGCCTCCCACACACCCTTGGCCATTTTGCCGCTGATGCGGCCATTCTCCACCATGGCCAGCAGATCAGCCAGCGCCTCCGGACCGGCCTTGCACTGCTCGATCTCCAGGTTGGCGGCGTTGAGCAACCGGGCAAGCTCGCCCATCATCCAGTTCGCCGTTGCTCGCGCGTTGCCGCAGAGGCCGGCCGCCCGCTCGAAGTAGGCGGTCCATGCCGCGGTCTGCGTCAGCAGGTCGGCCTCGGCCGGAGAGAGTCCGTATTGGTCGACCAGCCTGACGCGTGCGGCGTCCGGCAACTCCGGCAACCGGGCGCGGATCAACCCGACCCGGGCGTCGTCGATGTGGACCGGCATCAGGTCGGGCTCGGGGAAGTATCGGTACTCCTGCTCGACCTCCTTCACGCGCTGCAGGACGGTTTCGCCTCGGGCCTCGTTCCAACCTCGCGTCTCCTGCGCGACCCTATCGCCCCGCCGCAGCAAGGCCACCTGTCGAGCCAGCTCGTGCTGCACGCCACGATGGACGGCGCGGAAGGAGTTCAGGTTCTTGATCTCTGTCTTGGTGCCGAATGCCGCCGAGCCCTCCGGCCGGACCGATATGTTGGGTTCGCACCGCAGGCTGCCCTGCTCCATCTTGCCGTCGGAGACGCCGATGCAGGTGAGGATGGCCCGAAGCTTCACGAGGTAGGCCCGCGCCTCGTCGGCGCTGCTCATGTCAGGCGGAAACTCCGTGACGATCTCCATCAGCGGCACGCCGGACCGGTTGTAGTCCACCGCGCTGTCGCCGGTGGGGAGGTGCATGAGCTTGCCGGTGTCCTCCTCGAGGTGGACGCGCCGGATATGCACGCGCCGCGGCCCGGCCTCGCTCTCGATGTCGAGCCACCCTCCCGAGCCGATGGGTTGGTCGTACTGCGAGATCTGATAGCCCTTCGGCAGGTCAGGGTAGAAGTAGTTCTTCCGGTCGAACTTGGCGATGGGACTGATGGCGCAGTTCAGGGCGAGGGCGGCGCGAACCACCAGCTCCACAGCCAGCCGGTTCGCCACGGGCAGGGATCCCGGGAGGCCCAGGCAGACGGGGCAGCACCGCGTGTTGGGCTCGCCGCCGAAGGCGTTGCGGCACCCGCAGAACATCTTGCTCTCGGTGAGCAGCTCGGCATGAACCTCCATGCCGATGCTTCCCACATACCGGGTCTCCACCTGCGTACCGGGCATCAGCAGGCTACCTCCGGTCGAAGCGTGTGCCAGTGCGTGGCCTGTTCATACGCGTGGGCCGCACGGAGCGTGGTCTCCTCGTCGAAGGAGCGCCCCATGATCTGCAGTCCGATGGGCAGGCCGCGATCCATGCCGCATGGGATCGACACGCCGGGGATGCCGGCCATGTTGGCAGGCAGCGTGCAGACATCGGCCAGCTTCATCGCCAGCGGGTCATCGCTCCTCTCGCCGATGCCGAACGCCACGGTGGGCGAGGTGGGAGTCACGAGCACGTCGAAGCGCTTGAAGGCAGCGTCGAAGTCGCGGCGGATGAGCGTCCGCACCTTCTGTGCCTGCAGGTAGTAGGCGTCGTAGTACCCAGCCGAAAGGGCGTACGTGCCAACCAGGATGCGCTGCTTGGTCTCGGCGCCGAAGCCCGCTTCGCGCGATGCCTCGGTCATGCCCGCATGGCCGAAGCCGCCCGCCGCCCGCACGCCGAAGCGCACTCCGTCGTAGCGTGCCAGGTTGCTGGACGCCTCCGCCGGCGCCAGGATGTAGTAGGTGGCCAGGCTGTGCCGTGCGGTAGGCAGGGAGCACTCTTCGGCTGTGGCGCCCAGGGCGCATAGGGCCTCTACCGCGGCTCGTACGGCGGAGGCCACGGGGCCGTCGACGCCATCGCCCATGAACTCCGTGGGCACGCCGATGCGGAGGCCCCGGATGTCACCGCGCATGGCCGACTCGGCGCGGAAAGGCGGCGCGTCGACCGAGGTGGCGTCGAGCGGATCCAGGCCGGCGATGGCATCGAGCAGCAGGGCCGCGTCCTCGACGGAGCGCGCCATGGGTCCGATCTGGTCCAGCGACGACGCATAGGCCACGAGGCCGAAGCGGCTGACCCGACCATAGGTCGGCTTGAGCCCCACAATCCCGCAGAGCGCGGCGGGCTGCCGGATGGAGCCGCCCGTATCGGAGCCCAACGAACCAGCGACCTCGCCGACCGCCACCGCCGCGGCGGAGCCGCCGGAGGAGCCGCCGGGCACGCAGGCCAGGTTCCAGGGGTTGCGCGTCGGGCCGTAGGCGCTGTTCTCGGTGGAGCTGCCCATGGCGAACTCGTCGCAGTTGGCCTTGCCCAGCATCACGGCGCCCGCCGCACGAAGCCGGGCGGTAACCGTGGCGTCGTACGGGGGCTTCCAGCCGGAGAGGATGCGGCTCCCGCATGTGGTGGCAACGCCGCGCGTGCAGATGACGTCTTTGAGAGCGATGGGCACGCCGGCCAGGGCGCCGATCGCGTCGCCTCGCGAACGGGCGAGGTCCACGGCGTCGGCCTGGGTCAGGGCGTCGTCGGCGGTCACGGCCAGCAGGGCGGAGACGGAGGGCTCAGCCTCGGCGATGCGATTCAGGTGCGCCTGGGCGACCTCGCGGGCGCTGACCTCGCCGGAGCGCACGGCGTCGCGCAAGTCTCGCAATGAACGCTGTGTGAGGGGTTCCATGGCTCAGGAGGCCTCGAGGATGAGCGGAACGGCAAAGCAACCCTCGCGCGCATCCGGCGCACCGGAGAGCGCCTCGTCGCGTGGGAGGGACGGCCTTGCGGCATCCTCCCGGAGGACGTTGTGTAACGGGGCGCTGTGGGCCGTGGGCTCGATGCCCTCGACGTCCAGTTCGCGGAGCGACTCGAAGCGCTCCATCAGCTCGTTGATGCGCCGAAGCTGCACGGCGGCCTCGTCGTCGGTGAGCTCCAGGCGGGCGAGATTGGCAACGCGGCGCACGTCGTCTAGCGTTAGCGGCAAAGCGGCGGACCCTCCATGGCGTCGGGGCTGAGCGGCGGAAGGCGGCCGGCCCCGACGGCGCTTGCAGTGTCAAGTATAGCATCGGGCGTCCCGCCTGCCCGGCTTCTCGCGTGCCCGCGGCGCATCGGGTACTATCCGACCGTGGCGCGCGACTCCACGTGCGCGTTTCCGCGAAAGGGGCTGCCTGCATTGAGACATCGGCTACCCAGTGGCATTGCGGCATGTTTGGCGCTGCTTGCCGCCAATCCGGGCGGCGTGATCTCCGGCGCCGACGCCCAACAGGCCCCGCCGCGTGTGGGCAACGTCACCATCACCAAGTTCAAGAGCCTTGAGTGGCGCCCCGAGGACAACTGGTTCAAGACGAACACGCCCGTCCAACTGGAACTGGTTGACCCAGTCTCCGGCGAGAAGGTGATCATCGAGGCCGATGACGCCGAGGGCAGCCCCACGGGCGTGATCACCATCACCGGCCGCCTGAAGCTCCTCCGTCCCGAGGGCTCCATCACCGGCAAGGCGATGACCTATGATTCCGCCAAGGGCACGGGCCGCCTCTACGATGCGGCCGCGGAGGTCTCGTCGGTGCGCCTCGAGGGCAAGACCATCGAGATCCTGCCCGACCAGGTGATGCGCGCCAGGAGCGCATCCTTCTCCACGTGCGCTCACGGGAAGCCCGACTATCGCCTCACGGCGCGTGACATCAGCGTCTCGGCCAACGGGCGCGTGGAGGCGCACGGCGTCACGTTCTGGCTGGGCGGCACACCCGTCATGGCCGTGCCCTACTTCGTCAAAACGTTCCGTCGGATGACCCAGAGCCCCTGGCCGCTACCCGGCTACAGCACGGAGACCGGTCCGGCGCTCCACATCCGGAACCAACTGCTGATGAACCCGCGGCAGGCCCTGTCGCTGGATACGAGCATCGCGGCCCGCAGGGCGCTGCAGGGCGGGCTGGAGTTCCGGCAACGGCTGGGCGCATTGCCCGGCGATGGCGAGCCGCCGCTCACGGTGGCCTCAGGCTTCACCCGCTCGCTGGCGTCTCCCCTGGAGATGCGTCCGGCGTTGATCCGTACCGGTTTCGCCGAGGACGCGGCGGAGCAGGGCCTAACCCTTGCGGCGTCGCTGACTGCCGGATCGGCCATGTCCAAACGGGATCGCACGAACATCCGCGTGGACCGAGTGCCCGAAGTGAGCGCCGAATGGGTCGTCACGCCGGCCAAAGACGTGAGATCTGATGCGTCTCGCGCCCCCGGCGACCGAACCGGCACGCGGCTTGGACCCCTGCAGATCAGTCCGCGCTACTGGTGGTTCTCGGCGCAGGCGTCAGCCGGGCGCTACGCGGAGCTGCCGTCGCGGATCGTCTCGAACCGGGCCTCGATGCGGGCCTCGCTCGTGGGGCCCAGCGTGCTGCTGTCGAACCGGGTCTACTTGCGCGCCGGCGGAGCCATGATCGGGAGCGTCTACTCCGAGGGGAAGGCCTACTCGATCCTCGCACCGGAGATCGAGGCGAACTGGATGGCCGGGTCGCGGACGCTGCTGGGCGCGGCCTACCGCTGGGCGCAGCCGTTCGGCGAGACGCCATTCCTCTTCGACCGGTGCGACGTGCGCCACGAGTTGCGGCTCCGCACCGCGTACAGCCAGAGCGGCTTCGCCACCGACCTCACCGTCAAGTACGACATGGAGCGTAACCGCGCCTACGACACAGCATTCAGCATCCGCCGCGTGATGGACTGCGCGGAGGTGGGCCTGCGATACGAAACGCGCGGCCAGTCGCTGGGTGTGGTGCTGAACCTGAGCCCCATCAAGATAGATCACAAGGATGAGCCCGGGTCCAAGGCCGCCGGTCCGGCCACCGGAGCCCCTTCGAAACGGAGCAAGCCATGAGCCCAGCCGCACTCCTCTGTCTCTGCCTTTTGGGCGTCGGGACGCCCGCCGCGCCCAAGGCGCCGACGTTCACCAAGACGGTGCTCGATACCGTCTTCCGGTCGGAGGGCGTGGCCGTGGCGGACGTGAACCGCGACGGCAAGAAGGACGTCCTGGCGGGGAACCTCTGGTATGAGGCGCCGTCGTGGACCCCGCACGAGATCGCGCCGCCCGGCAAGTTCGACGGGGCCACCGGCTACAGCAACAGCTTCATCAACTTCTCGCAGGACGTGAACCACGATGGCTACCCGGACCAGATTCTGATCGGTATGCCCGCCGAGAAGGCCGTCTGGCGCGAGAACCCCGGCAAGGGGAGCGGACCCTGGGTCGAGCACACGATCTGGCGTAGCGCCTGTAACGAGAGCCCGATCTACGGGCGCCTGCTACCCGGCAAGTCTCCCGTGCTGGTCTTTCCGTACGACGAGGCCTTCATGGCTTGGTACGAGCCGGCTGACGGTTCCGAGTGGACGGCCCATACCGTCTCCGAGAAGGGCCAGCCCGGTTGCCAGCGCTTCTCGCACGGCCTTGGCATCGGCGACGCCAACGGCGACGGCCGCCCGGACATCCTAACCTCGGGTGGCTGGTATCAGGCGCCGGAGGACCCGCGCCAGGGGCCATGGGCCTTCGTGCCGGCCTCGCTCGGCCCCGACTGTGCGACCATGTACGTGATGGACGTGAACGGCGACCGCTTGCCGGACATCATCAGCAGTAGCGCCCACAACAAGGGCGTCTGGTGGCATGAGCGCAAGCCCGGCGACGGCGCACCGCAGTTCGAGCGGCACACCATCGACGAGAGCTTCACCGAGGCCCACGCCGTAGAGATCGCCGACCTGGACCGCGACGGGGCACTGGAGCTGGTCACAGGCAAGCGCTTCTGGGCGCACGGCCCCAGCGGCGACCCCGACGCCAACGGAGCCGCCGTCATCTACTGGTACAAGCTGCGCCGCACCAATGGCCAGGTGACCTGGGAGCGCCACGAGGTTGATCGCGACTCAGGCGTCGGCACGCAGTTCACGGTGACGGACGTGAACGGCGACGGACTACTGGACATCGTGACGTCGAACAAGAAGGGCGTCTTCTGCTTCCTTCAGGACAAGGCGGGGAAGCGCTAGTCATGCCGGTACGGATCGGTGTGCTGAGCTTGCAGGGCGACTACCTGGCCCATGCCGCCATGCTGCGGCAGTTGCCGGGCATCGATGCCTGCCTTGTGCGCGACGCCGGCGAACTCGGTCGGGCGCAGGGGCTCATCATTCCGGGAGGCGAGAGCACCACCATCGGGAAGTTGCTGGATCGCGCGGGTCTCATGGAGCCGATCCAGCAGCGCGCGCGAGGCGGCATGCCCGTCTACGGGACCTGCGCCGGCCTCATCCTGATGGCGCAGCGAATCGAGGGTACCGAGCAGCATCGGTTGGGGCTCATGGACATGCTGGTTGCCAGGAACGCCTTCGGTCGGCAGATCGACAGTTTCGAGGCGGCGATCACCGTTCCGTTGCTGGGTGGCGAGCCGGTGCGCGGCGTCTTCATACGAGCTCCGTACGTTGTGGAGGCGGGCCTGGGCGTTGAGGTGCTGGCGCGGTACGATGATCGCATCGTGGCGGTGCGTCAGGGCGTCTTCATGGCCAGCGCATTCCATCCCGAACTGACCAACGACGTCCGGATGCACCGGCTGTTCGCCGATACGGTCCGCTCAGCGCCGTCGGACGGGCGCTGACAACCGGAGCCCCGGTCGCCCATGGCATCCAACGACGCAGGAGGAGAGGGAGCGGCGGCCCGCCGGGCTCCTGAGGGGCCCGGTTGGCTGGTGGTCGCCGCGACGTTCGTCGGGGAGACATCGATCCTCGCAGGGCAGGCGGCCTGGTTGGCGATGCGCGGCAAGTTCAGCCTGCGCGAGACCATCCGGCAGATGGCCGCCATGGGCGTCGACTCGATCCCCATCATCATGCTCACGTGCGCCGCCACGGGCTCGGTGCTGGCCTTCTACGTGGCCGACGTGCTGGTGCGGTTCGGTGGCGCCGGCTTCGTGGGCGGGATGATCGCCCTCTCGTTCCTGCTTGAGTTGGGACCCGTCCTCGCCGGCGTCATGGTGGCGGCCCGTAGCGGCGCCGCCGTGGCTGCCGAGATCGGCTCCATGGTTGTGACCGAGCAGATCGACGCCCTGCGCATGATGTCGGTGCCGCCGGTGCGCTATCTGGTTGCGCCCCGCGTGCTGGCCTGCATTCTCATGATGCCGATCTGCGGTCTCTTCGCCGATATGGCGGGTATCTTCGGTGGGCTCGTCATGGCCTCGACCCACGGCGTGACCCAGAGCGCCTTCATGGAGTCGATCCGCACCATGGCCACGCACGCGGACCTGATGAAAGGCCTTGCCAAGACGCTCTGGTTCGGCCTAACCATCGCCGTGGTGGCGTGCCACCAGGGCCTCAATACGCAGCGCGGCGCCACCGGCGTAGGAGCCGCGACGACGCGGTCGGTGGTCCTCTGCGTGGTTTTCATCTTCGTGTCGGACTTCTTCCTGGCGCAGGTGCTGTCCGGCGCCTCGGCGTCCATGCGATGAGTGAACTGCGTGTGGCGGGCCTCTCATACTCCGTTGTGGACAGGCTGATCCTCAAAGGGGTCGATCTGGAGGTGCGGCAGGGCGAGATCCTCGCAGTCATGGGGATGTCGGGTAGCGGCAAGACCACATTGTTGAGGTGCATCGCCGGGCTCATCAAGCCCTCGCAGGGGAGCATTACGGTGGACGGCGAGGACATCGTACCCATGACCGAGACCCAACTCAACCGGGTACGGCTTCGCATCGGCCTGGTGTTCCAGTACGCCGCGCTGTTCGACTCGCTGACGGTGCGGGAGAACGTGGGATTTGGGCCGCTGCAGCACCGGACGAAGACGCCTGCGGCCGTGGCGGAACTCGTGACCTCGCTCCTGGCCGACGTGGGGATGCCGGGGACGGAGGGCATGCTGCCCGCCGAGTTGTCCGGCGGTATGCGTAAGCGGGTAGGCTTAGCTCGCGCGCTCGCAAACGAACCGGGGTTGCTGCTGTACGACGAGCCGACGAGTGGGCTGGATCCGGTGATCGCCAGGACGATCGACGACCTGATCGTTGAGACGCGGGACCAGCGCGGCGTCACATCGGTGGTGGTATCGCACGATATCCCGTCCATTTTCCGTATAGCGGACCGTGTGGCGATGATAGATCAGGGCGTCATCGTCGAAACCGGAACCCCGACCGAACTTCGGCGTTCATCAGATAGCCGTGTGCGTGCGTTTGTCGATGCGTGAGCCGGTGTTGACCGGCTGGATCAGGTGGTAGGGCGATGCGATCGAACAGTGCAGCCAAGGTTGGCGTGGTCATCATCATGGCGGCCGTCGTGCTCGTGGGCTCCTGGGCCTACCTGTCGCGCATGGAGTTCGGCACCTACACGATCCATGTCCTCTTCACCAATGCGCAGGGCATCTACGCCGGCACTCCGGCCCGCATGAGCGGCGTGGTCGTCGGAAGCGTGGCGAACGTGGACCTGAAACCGGGCTCTCTGCAGCCTATCATCGACTTGCGCATACAGGGCCGCCGCAGCGTGCCCGAGGACTCGCTGATCAGGATATCGTCGGGCTTGCTTGTCGCAAACCCGGTCGTTGAGATCGTGCCCGGCCGCTCCAAGGTGATGCTGAAGCCCAATGCAGTCTGCAAGGGTGACGAGACCGGCTCCGTGCTGGCCCAGTTCTCGCCGGACCTGGACCGCGGCATGAAGGCGATGGCCGACTCCATGGAGGCCGTAAAGGGGCTGATGCCCCGCGTTGCCCAGACCATGGATCGAGTAGATGGTATACTCTCTCCCGCCGCCGGGACCATGCGCAACTTTGAGCGCGTGTCTGCCCGCGCGGTGCAGCTTGCGGACAACCGGAGGATCGACAAGACCCTGAATTCCGTCTTGCAGGACATGGAGGCGATCACCCATTCGGCACGTAGCGCGACCTCTACGCTGGGAACCGAACTGACGGCGATGGCCAAGCGGAACGGCGGCCGGGTCGATGACCTGATGAGCGAGGCGTTCGATCTTCTGCAGAAGCTGACCGAGACCATGGACGCGGCAAAGAACGTGGTGACGCGGTTGGCCGATCAGTTGGGCGACCCGCGCTTGCAGCAGTCCCTGCAGGAGACGGTTGAGTTGGCCCGGACGACGCTGGCGCGGTTCCACCAGATCGCCAGCGATATCCACCAGTTGTCGGGCGATCCCGCGGTGCAGTCCGATCTGCGCAGCACGCTGTCGAATCTGGAGCAGGCGAGCGCGACCGGCCAGAAGCTGGCCGACGACGTATCGCGTATGGTCTCGAGGCTGAACCTGCCGACCGGCGCGCCGAAGTTCGGTATCGGCCAGCCGTCGCTGTCGATAGATTTCGCGTCGCGGGGCGACCCGCCGCACTTCCGGTCAGATGTGGGCGTTCGCTTCCCGCTTGGAAAGCAGAACGCCCTGCATCTTGGCTTCTATGACTTTGCCGAGAAGAACCGGCTGACCGCGCAGTACGAGACGACGGTGCAGGGCTTCGGCGCGTTGCGCTACGGCCTCTACGCCGGGAAGCTGGGGAACGGCGCGGACATCAAGTTGGGCCAAACAACGACGCTGTCGCTGGATGCTTTTGACCCGAACAGGCTGCAGGTGGATGCTCGAGCGCTGGTGCGCATGAACGAGGATTTCTCGCTGTGGCTGGGCGCAGACAACATATTCAAGCGCACCACCCCCCTGGTTGGGGTCCGGCTGCGACGATAAGGGAGCTAACTGGATGAAGATCATCTTGCAGCGGGACATCCCCAAGGTGGGCAAGAACGGCGAGATCGTGAACGTGGCCGACGGCTATGCGCGCAACTACCTCTTCCCCCGCCAGTACGCCGTGGCCGCGGCCGGCGGAGCGCTTCGCGCCCTCCAGACCCGTCTGGCGCTTGAGAAAACCCGCGACGACCGTCAGCTCGACGCCGCCAAGGCCGGCGCCTCCAAGCTCGAGGGCAAGAGCCTGACGATCATCGCCAAGGCCGGGGCCGGCACCAAGCTGTACGGCTCCATCACGGCGCAGGACATCACCGACCGCGTGAAGTCCGATCTGGGCGTCACCGTGTACAAGCGCCGCGTGGGCCTGGCCGATCCGATTCGCTCGCTCGGCGCCTACAGCGTCCCCGTGCGCCTGCACTCCGACGTGACCGTCTCTATCAAGGTGGACGTGGTCACTGAGGAGGAACTTGCCCGCCGCAAGGTCGCGGAGGCAAAGGCGCAGGCAGAGGCCGCCGCCGCGGCAGCAGCAGCGGCCGCCGCAGCAGTCGCCGAGTAGGAGAGCGCTCCGGCGCCCCTTCCGCGTGGAGGGGCGCCGGTTCTGCGTTCACCGGTCCAACCGATGGCAGATCGCCCCCTGTACGACCGCATCCCACCTCAAAGCCTTGAGATGGAGCAGGCGTTGCTCTGCTCCATGCTGGTGGAGCGGCCTGCCATCGAGAAGGCGGTCGATTCCGTACAACCGGACGATTTCTACCGCGACGCGCACCGCGTTATCTACGAGGCCATCACGGCCCTCTACAGCCGCGACGAGCCCGTCGACCTCCTGACCCTCCAAGAGCAGCTCCGATCCGTCAGCAGCCTGGAGCGTATCGGCGGCGCGCCCTACCTGATAGAGCTCACCGACGCGGTGCCTACCGCGGCCAACGTGGAGCACTACGCCCGCGTCGTACAGGAGAAAGCCCTCCTTCGCCGGCTCATTGATGCGGCCAATCAGGTCAACGGCCTGGCCCACAGCGAGTACGACACCATCGACGAGGTGGTGGATCAGGCCGAACGTGCCGTGTTCGCCGTGGCCCAGAGGCGCTCCACCAGCTACTTCACGCCGATGAAGGACCTGGTGTGGACCGTGTTCGACCAGGTCGAGGCGCGCTCCAACAGCACCGAGCCCGTCATCGGTGTGGCAACCCCTTTCGACAAGCTGAACTACATGACCGCCGGGCTGCAGCCGTCGGACCTGATCATCATCGCCGCCAGACCTTCCATGGGCAAGACCTCTCTGGCCCTGGGCATGGCCCAGGAGGCGGCCATCCGTTCGGGCCTTCCCGTGGCCATTTTCAGCCTCGAGATGGCCAAGGAGCAGCTCTGCCTTCGCGTGCTCTGTTCCGAGGCCGAGGTCGATGCCCACCGCCTCCGGACGGGTTCCATCGACACCTCGGGATGGCAGCGAGTGGGCGAGACCTGCAATGTGCTCTCGTCCGCGCCGATCTTTATCGATGACTCCACCGACTGCTCGGTGCTGGAGATGCGCTCCCGTTGCCGCCGCCTCAAGGCAGAGCAGCGCGGTCTGGGTTTGGTGTTGGTGGACTACCTCCAGCTGATGCGCGGTCACCGCAACAACGACAACCGGGTGCAGGAGATCACCGACATCGCCCGCGGACTGAAGAGCCTTGCCCGCGAGCTCCAGGTGCCGGTCGTAGCCCTCTCCCAGCTCTCCCGGGCCGTTGAGAGCCGCCCGGACAAGCATCCCATGCTCTCGGACTTGCGCGAATCGGGAAGTATCGAGGCCGAGGCCGACGTGGTGATCTTCATCTATCGCGAGGCCTACTACCAGCGTAAGGAGTTGGGCGCCTCGGGCGGGCCGCCTGACGCCAACGCGGACTCCGGCGCCTCCGGCGATCAGATGGAAGAGACCGAACTGATCATCGCCAAGCACCGAAATGGCCCCACGGGCGTCGTGAAGGTCGGTTTCCTCCCGCGGTTCGCCCAGTTCAGGAACCTCGATCGCGGCTACGACGACCAGGTGTAGCTTCGTGCGCGCGGCGCTGCCTCTGCGCCCGGTAGCTGAAGCCGCGGAAAGGACAAGGCTGTGCAGATTCTGATCGTAGGCGGTGGCGGCCGTGAGCACGCCCTGGCTTGGAAGCTCTCCCAGAGCCCGCGGGCCAAGAAGATCTACTGCGCACCCGGCAACGCCGGCATTTCGCGCATCGCCGAGTGCATCAACCTGAAGCCTTCAGATCTCTCCGGCCTGGCCAACTTTGCCGAGAGCCAGCGCATCGACCTCACCGTGGTCGGCCCCGAGGCGCCCCTGGCGGCAGGCATTGCGGACAGGTTCGAGGCGCGCGGCCTGCCGATTTTTGGGCCGTCGACTGATCCCGCCCGGATCGAAGGCAGCAAGGCCTTCGCCAAGGAGATCATGGTTCGATACGGCATCCCCACCGGGGAGTTCCGTGTGGCGACAGGCATTGACGAGGCCCACGCCCATGTGCGCGACCATTTTGCCTCGGAGCTAGGCCAGGCGGGCGCCGTCATCAAGGCCGACGGACTCGCCGCGGGCAAGGGCGTGATCGTGGTGGACACCCAGGAGGAGGCGCACGCCGCAGTGGACCAGATTATGCGTGACCGCGAGTTCGGCACTGCCGGCGACACGCTGCTGGTCGAGGAGCGGCTGACGGGCCAAGAGGTGAGCATCATGGCCTTCACGGACGGCGAGCATCTGGTGGCGATGCCGCCGTCGCAGGATCACAAGCGCGCACTGGACGGCGATCAGGGCCCCAACACGGGCGGCATGGGCGCCTACTCGCCCGTGCCCGTGGCGCCGCCCGAGCTTGTCGACGAGGTCGTGCACCAGGTTCTGGCGCCGGCCGTCCGCGCCATCCGCGATCTCGGCATTCCGTATAAGGGAGTGCTCTACGCGGGCATGATGCTCACGCCTGCGGGCTTGCGTACGCTGGAGTTCAACAGCCGCTTCGTCGACCCCGAGACCCAGGTCGTGCTGCCCTTGCTGGAGACGGACCTGCTCGACCTGCTGGAGAGCGCGGTCAATTGCTGCCTGGATGAAGCGCCCGTGCGCTGGTCCAGCCAGTCTGCCGTGAATGTCGTGGCCGCCAGCGGTGGCTATCCCGGCGCCTACCAGTCCGGCAAGCCGATCTCCGGGCTCGACCGTGCGGCGCAGGCGCCGGGCAGCATCGTCCTCCACGCCGGGACGCGAGATGAGGGTGGCCAGGTCCTGACGGACGGCGGGCGGGTCCTCAGTGTTACGGCTCTGGGCCGTGACTTCGCCGAGGCCCAGAAGCGCGCCTACGAGGCCATGGGCTGTATCTCGTTCGAGGGCATGCACGTCCGGTCGGACATCGGCGCGCGGGCCATCGCCGGAGGCTAGCCCGGGCCGTCTGCCGCCACATCCACCACGTCGCCGGTCCCGATGTAAAGAAGCGCGCCGCTGATGGACGTCCGAGGCAGTGCGAGCATGGCCGCCAGCGCGGCCATGTACGTGCGCACCTGCGCCCGCTCATCCTCGGCGGCGGTCCCGCCCGGGCCCTCGCCCGTCTTGTAATCCACCACACGCGCCCGCACGGCCCGTCCAGCCTCGGTGAGCAGAGCCACATGGTCGAACCGGCCCCGTACCGTGCCCCCCGGGGTAACCGCCACGAAGTCGCGCTCGGACCAGGTCTCCACCATCTGGCCGGGGCCGCACTCGTAGGGCCAGAGGGCCGCGCCCAGCTTCGGTTGCGCCAGGGCGCGGACCGCCTGTTGAGCCGCTGCGGCGATCAGCGCGTGCGGCAGTGTGGGCTCCATCAGCATCGCCCGTGCTTCAACATTCCCGGGGGAGGAGCCCGACGCGCCGAGCCGCGTTGCCGCGGCGAAGCATGCGTGGAGCGCTAGTCCCTGCCGCTGCGCCTCGCCCGACGGCTTGAACGCGCCCGAGGCGCTGATCCAGTGCCCATCGCGTCGGGAGGGAGGGGCTTGGCGGCTTGGTTCCACGGAGCCGGAGGGACGCATCTGGATGCGTTCGGGGCACTCCCAGCCCGCTGGAGCGGCCGACGATGGGTCTGCGCGGAGGCTTTGCCACCATACCGGGTCGCCGCGCTCGTACGCCCGGCCAGGTCCGGCGCCGTCGGAGCCCAGTTGGGCAGCAACGATGCCCGTGAAGGTCGCCTTGCCCAGCGCCGCCTCGCCGCAGAACATGTGCAGCGCGTGTCGGGCCCGCGTCATCGCCACGTATAGCACCGCGAGGTTCTCGAGCATCTCCTGCCTCTGGGCCCGACCGGCTGCTTCGTCGAGGTCTGGATCGACCGATCGAAGCCCCGGGCTCGGGTGCATGAAGACGGCCTGTACAGGGTCCGTTGGGCTTTGCCGAACGGTCAGCACGCGCTGACTGCGGCCGCGCACGCTGCCGTCCAGGTCAGGCAGGGCGACCGCGTCAAACTCAAGGCCCTTGGCTCGATGGATCGTCATGACCCGGACCTGGGCGGCGACCGTCTCCTCGGCTCGGGCGCCATCGATGTAGGTGACGAAAGCCCCGGGCCGCGGCCTGAAGGCTCGATCTAAGGCGTCGGCGGCGATGAGGAGCTGCGATAGTCTCCGACAACCTCGCGGTCCGGCGTAGGGCGCAAGCAGGGCCGCCATGGGCCGCAGGGAGCGCCCGTAGCCGTTGTCGAGGATCTGCCTGCGCAGACGCGTTGCCGCTGCCGCCACCTTGCCGCGCTGGACCTGCGGGTCGGGCGGCAAGCCCAGGTACTCGCCCAGAGGCGAGCGGGCCACATGGAAGGACGCCGCGGTGTGCCCCGGGTGGTCCGCCATGGTCAGCGCCGAGAGGATCAGCTCAACAGCGGGATCGTCCGTCAGCGCCGCGGCGCCTTCGGCTCCGGCTCCGACGCCGGCCGCCCGCAACGCATCGAGTACCTGCAACGCGGCTGCATTGGTCCGCGTGAGGACGCCGATCGAGGCATCGGGGCGCTTCAGGTGCAGGTGTCGCACCCAGTCCACGCATGCTTCCACGCGCGAGTTGCACTCTCCCTCGTCCTTTGGGCTCACCGTCAGCGCCACGTATCCGGGGATATCCGTCTTGACGGCCTCGTGCCGCCCGAACTTCCGCGCCCACATCCCCAGATCTGTGCTGAACTCCGCCAGGGGGGCGGCGGTGTCGATCGTGCCGAAGACGGCGTTGACTGCGTCCAGCACCACCTGCGACGACCGGTAGCTGGTGTTGCGGGCCGCCACTTCGACGCCCGGGATCTGCTCCTCCAGTGTGTCGAATATCTCGGCGCTGCCGCCCCGCCATCCGTAGACGGCCTGCTTCACGTCGCCGACGCAGAAGAGCGAGCCACCCGCGTCCGCGTCGAGGCAACGGTGGATGAACGGACTCAAGACGGCCCACTGAGCTGGGTCCGTGTCCTGGAACTCATCCAGCAGCATGTGTCGAATCCCGCGACCGGTGCGATGTTCGAGCAAATCGGGCCGCAGTTCGCCGGCGTTCTCCGACAGCAGCCGGGGCGCGTCGGTGAAGAGCATCACGCGCGCACGGGCCGCAAGGAGGGCGTACACCTCGTCGTAGCGGCGCAGAAGGTTGTACGTGGAACGCGTCTGCTCGATCCACTCGGCCCGTAGCGCACTGTGCGCGGCGTTGTCGATGACTGCGCAGGCGTCGAGCACATTTGGTGGTATGGGCTTCCGGCAATAGGCGCCGTTTGCGCGAGCATTCTGCAGCAACTTGTGTGATGTCGTTGCGGCCCAGTCCTTCGCATCGACATGGTCGGCCAACCTGGCCGTGCCATCCGCAACCTGCCTGCCCATGGGAGCCCTGTCGGCCGAGTCGCGCAACACGGCCACCGCGGTCGCCACGTCCTCGGGCGCCGGCGGTCGAGGCCCGGGGGCGGGCGTCCAGAGGCTCTCCGCCCGGCTATCCAGGAACACTTGGTGAAGCTCACTGACCACGGGCTCGATGGCGCCGACGACGTTCGCGCTCGCAGCGCCGCGCAGGATCGCACGGACGACCCCGTCGGTGTGGTCGTCGGGCGTGGTGAGGAGCCCGTCCAGCGCCATTCGCCGGACCGTCTGAACGCGTACGTCATCAGCGGCGGCCGGCGCGATCTCGTCGGGCAGGTCCAGTACGTCGCTCAACGACCGGCAGAGGCCGATCATGAAGCTGTCTATGGTGCTGATGTTCACGCGGTGTAGAGATCGGCAGAAGCCGGCCAGCCGCTGCAAGTCCTCCGGCGTATCCGCGGTCGCCAGCATGGAGAGCACACGATGCAGAATCTCACCGGCGGCCTTGCGGGTGAACGTCGTGGCCAGGACGGCCTCCGGATCGGCGCCCTGCGCGAGCAGCTCGAGGTAGCGCGTGGTCAGGGCATAGGTCTTGCCGGATCCCGCTGATGCGCGGATAAGCGTCTTCATGCCGGCGCCTCCTGGCCCGTTGCCGGGGCGATGGCCTCTTGAATGGCCGCTCCCCGCTGCGGGATGCGGTCCCAGCAGAGGCGCTGCAGCCCGTCGTCGAACGACGGCGGTTCGGATGGCGGCCAGAACTCCCCGCGCCGGATGCGTCGCACCACATCGTCGGCGCACTCCATTGCGGAGGCGTAGTCGGCATCGACCCATGGCGCCATGGTAAAGGCGGTGGCGTCGGGGTCATCCGGCAGCGCCACGTAGCCGACGCCGATGGGCTCAGCGGCGCCGACGGTCGACTGCACCAGGAAACGGTAGATCGGCAGCTGCAGGTTGGTCCATGCGAGGGCTCCGTCGCGCTTGGTCCGGTGGGCCTTGTCGGGTTCCAGCGCCTTGCCCGTCTTGTAGTCCAGGACCGCGTAGCCAAGCTCGGGGTGGTGGTCCAGGCGGTCGATGCGACCTGCGATGGTGACCGGCGCTCCGTCCACATCCAAGGTCGCGCTCAGGTCGGCCTCGGTATGCTCGGGCAGGATCCGCCAGCCCCGCGCATTGCGCTCCGCCTGCTTCGTTGCGAACGCGTCGAGCCTGCGCTCCAGTTGGGCCACCTGAAGGCGCACGCTGCCCATCGGCCGCCGGCCATACTGGTCGGCTGCGTGGGTAGCCAGCCGCTCACGGAGGAAACTGCGGATGGACGCGGCTTGCGTGGTCTCTCGGACGTCGGGTTCAGACCGCGCGAGGTCGGAAAGGACGGCATGGGCGAGGTCGCCGAACATGGCGGGGCTAAGCTCCTGCCAGTCGTCCCGGGCGTCCGTGAGGCCGATGACGGAGCGCAGGTAGTACCGGTACCGGCAGTTCAGGTACCGCCGGAAAGACGAGGGGTCGAGCTTCGTCAACGGCGGCGCGAGTTCGGGCGTCGGCATCCGCAGGCGCCTCGGACCCGACGAGGCCGGGGGCGCGTGGGCCAACCGGAAGGCATCGCCACTCACGAAGCGCTTGACGCGTACGCCCGTCTCCTCGTCCGACGCGGCGAACAGGAACCGGCTCGGCATCAGTGGGTCGCCCTGGTCGGTCTTTCTGGCGCAGATGAGGGCCGCGTGGGTCCGACCGGCCAGTGCGGAGGTGAGGCCGTGGGCGTCTCGGGCATAGCGGTGGTCGCTGTCGGGCAGCCCGAGCGCGCTCCGAAGCGACTCGGTGAGGAACGGATCGCGGCGCATGGAGGAGGGGATCCGCCCCTCGTGGAGGCCCAGTAGGATCAGCCCATTTGCGTCGTCGGCAGGCACCTCGAGCCAGCCCACGATTTCCACTGCGGCCTCAGCGCTTTCCACGGTGAGGGCCTCGACGGCCATGCGGTCGATCACAAGCTGCAAGGCGTCTGCGCCGCCGATCCGGAGCCCCGTAGGACCGGTGGCGGGCACGGAGGCCAGGTCGTCCAGGGCGCCGCCGGTCACTTTCAGGGCGCGCAGCAGGTAGGCGTCGTCGGGCCGGTCGGGCTGCAGGGAGACATCCCGGTAGATGCCCGCCAGCAGGGCCTGGAACCGGGCCGCCCACGTCGCGGGCGCGGCATCGCCGCTGAGCCGGTGAAGCAGAGCACGGACCCTCCGCAGGTCACTTGCGAGGCGCCTGAACCGCTGGGCATCGGGCTCAACCGCCGTGGCCGCCGGTCCGGGCAGGTGCCTCGTGCGGTAGCGGTCCATCAGGTCCGGTAGGTCGCCCGGCGCGTCGTGGTCACGGCGAAGGCGGCGGGCAAGGTCCGGATGCCTCACCAGTTCGGCCAGCGCCTCCGCCGAACCAGTGTGGAGCCAGTCGGCAACGCCTGACAGGAGGGCGCCCGGCCGCGAGCGCGTGGCTGGACCTCCCAGCGGCGTCCGCACGGGCACGCCCGCAAAGGCCAGCATCCGCTCGACCAGGGGCTCACCGGCCTCATCGCCGAGGCCCACGGTCACCTGGTCGGCGCTCAAATCGCCGCCCCAGGCTTGGAGACGCTCGAGCACGGCTCCGGCGGCGTCCGTCTCGGTCTCGGCGTAGATGATCTGGTCGCCGGCGATATCGGTGCGCCGCTTCAGCCAGTACTCGGTGACCACGCAGCCGAGATCGTCAAACCCGGCGGCATCATCCGCGTCGGCCGCGACCAGAGCCGTCACGGGCAGGCAGCAACGGTCGAGCAGCTTCCGGTGTACGGGCCTCAAGTCGGCGGTCCCCGCCAGCACGACATGCTGGAACACCGGGTCGGTAGGTCCAAGGTCAGCTTCGCGTCGGGCCATCTCGGCATCGCGCATGCGGGCCGTCCGAAGAGCCCGCTCGTACGCGTCCTCGATCTCGGCCAGGGCGGCCCACCGGTCGGCATCGGGTCCGGCCATGGCGGCGCTGGACCGCGCCACGTCCTCGCACGAAAACAGGTCCGCCCCGAGCTCGGAGCGCAACGCGCAGAGGCGCTTGGCGAGGGGCCAAAGGTCGCGCTCGCCGTCTGGGTGCGCGCGGCTGACACGGTTCAGCGTTTCGCCGGGCAGGTCGCGCAGGCAGGCCCGCATGGCGATGAGGGCCGCCATGGGCGAAAGGGCCGGCGCGAGGGCGGGGCAGAGCGTTTCCGGCAGGGCGCCAACGGTGACGATGCGCGGCGGGAATACAGTAAGCCCGCCGGTGGGTGCGAGGCGCGCCGAACGGTCGGCGATCAGCTGCCCCAGGCGGCGCACGGCGCGCCGGCCGCTGACCACCACGAGGACCGTGCTCATGTCCCAGACCGGTCCGAGCAGGTAACGGCCTTCAAGCCAGTCTGTTACCGCCTGCAGCTGTGGGCGCCGGCGTCCGAGCATGATGATCTGGGGCGACAAGATGGCTCCGCCTTTCAGCCGGTTCCGACGACCGGCGTGGCTCTACGATACTCCACTCTCAATGCGAACCCGAAACCGGAAAGCCCGGAGGCGGGATGCGCCAGTTCGCCCGATGCGCCCGTGCAGGAGTTTCAGGCATTGGCAGTATATAGAGCAGTGACGCGGTTGCGGACGACCAACAGGGGCCGTCCGCCTGCCGCGATGGAAGGCGTATGCCATGTCCAGGAACAGCCGTCGCATCGACCTCGCGGAGCTTGCCGCCCAGATCATGACGGATCGCGGTCTGGAACCCGACTTCAGTCCGGCCGCCCTGGCTCAAGCGGCAGGCCTCGGCGCACCGGAGCGCGGCGCGGAGCCCGACGCCCGCGACCTGACCGCCCTGGATTGGGCTTCGATCGACAACGACGACTCTCGAGACCTCGACCAGCTTACCGTCTCCGAGGCTCTGGCGGACGGCAAGGTGCGTGTCTATGTGGCGGTCTCCGATGTCGATGCCAGCGTCGACCGCGGCACTCCCATCGACGACCACGCGCGTACGAACACGACCTCGATCTACACGCCGGGCAAGGTCTTCCCGATGCTGCCTGAGCGATGCAGCTACGATCTCACGTCGCTCAACGAGGATGAGGAGCGCCCGGCGGTCGTCACCACCTTCGAGGTGGACTCGGACGGCGGGCTGGGCGCAACCCAGGTCTTCAGGGCATGGGTCCGAAGCAAGGCCAAGTTGGCCTACAACAGCGTGGGCGCCTGGCTGTCCGGCAACGGGCCGACGCCTGCGCCCATGGCTCGGCGCCCGGCGGTAGCGGACCAGATCCGGGTCCAGGACGGCGTCGCATCGATCCTGTTCGAGCAGCGTCACGAGCGCGGCGCCCTGGACCTGCGCACCATCGAGCCCAAGGCCGTCATGGCCGATGGCGCCGTGGTCGACCTCGTAGAGGACGAGCGTTGTCGTGCGCACGAGATCATCGAGGACTTCATGGTCGCCGCGAACGGCGTCACGGCCCAGTTCCTCACCTCGGCGGGCTACCCGTCGTTCCGCCGCGTTGTGGTCGAGCCGCGTAGGTGGGACCGCATCCGCCGTCTGGCCGATGACCTGGGCGAACGCCTGCCCGCCGACCCCGACCCCAGGGCGCTGAACCGGTTCCTGGGGCGCAGGCGCCGTGCCGACCCCGTGGAGTACCCCGACCTCTCGCTGTCCGTCGTCAAGCTGCTCGGGAAGGGCGAGTACGCGGTCCAGATGCCGGGCGACGAGCCCATCGGCCACTTCGGGCTCGCCGTCCGCGACTACGGGCACTCAACCGCTCCCAACCGCCGCTTCCCGGATCTCATCACGCAGAGGTTGCTGAAGGCCGCCATTGCAGGCGATCCCGTGCCATACTCCCGGGATGATCTGATCGCACTCGCCGAGCACTGCACGCGTCAGGAGGATGCCGCCAAGAAGGTCGAGCGCCAGATGCGCAAGGCCGTGGCCGCCATGGTGCTTGCGCCGCGCATCGGGCAGACCTTCTCGGGCATCGTCACAGGGGCCGCCGACAAGGGGACCTGGGTGCGTCTTTTCCGGCCGCCGGTGGAAGGCAGGCTGATCGAGGGGGCCCGCGGCCTCGATGTGGGAGACCGTGTGACGGTCAAGCTTGTGGATGCAGACCCGTACCGAGGGTACATCGACTTCGTCAGGTCCAGCCGCTGAGGACGACCGCCTCGAGGAGGAGCCGCTGTGAACGAACCCCTACCCGTCTCCAGGGTTGCCGATGAGGTGATCCGCGCCGTGCTTCAGACCCCGGTTATTGATATGCACACGCATATCTACTCCACTTCGTTCGGCACGCCCGTGGCCAATGCGGCGGGTCCCGCCGACCCGGGCGGCCTCCTGCTCTGGGGCATCGACGAGATGCTGACGTACCACTACCTGGTCGCCGAGGCCTTCCGGGTCCGGCCTGCGGACGAGATGCCTTACGAGACCTTCTGGCGCCTCTCCAAGCAGGATCAGGCCGACCACGTCTGGCGCTGCCTCTTCGTGGAGAGGACGCCGGTCTCCGAGGCCGCCAAGGGCCTCCTGACCACGCTGCAGGCGCTGGGCCTTGAGTTGCCAGTTTCGGGCTTGAGCGGGCTGCGGCGCTGGTTCGCCGAGCAGGACCCCGACGACTACATCGACCGCGTCATGGAGGTCGCGAACATCGACAAGATGACCATGACGAACGCGGTGTTCGACGACGCCGAGCGTGCGCGCTGGGACGCCGGCATCACGCCGGACAGCAGGTTCGACGCCGTGCTGCGCATCGATCCGGTGCTCCGGGATTGGCCCGCCGCCGCCGCGGCTATGCGCGGCATGGGCTACGGCGTGGCGGACGACCTCTCCGGCGGCTCGGTATCGGAGGGACGTCGCTTCCTTCTGGACTGGGCGGGGCGCATGAAGGCGGTCTACCTGGCCGCGAGCCTGCCGCCCAGCTTCGCATTCACCGACGGCGGCCCCGGTCGTCCCCTGGGTGAGCAGGCGTTCGCCAGGATCGTCCTGCCCGCGTGCCGCGACCTCGGTGTGCCCTTCGCCATGATGATCGGAGCCCGGCGGGCGGCCAACCCGGCCCTGGGCGACGCCGGCGACATGACCGGTCGGGCCGACATCGAGGCGGTCACCAACATCTGCGCCGCCTTCCCCGGCAACCGCTTCTTCGTCACCATGCTCTCACGGGAGAACCAGCACGAGCTCTGTGTCGCTGCTCGCAAGTTCGGCAACCTCATGATCTTCGGATGCTGGTGGTTTCTCAATAACCCCTCGCTGGTCGAGGAGATCACCCGTATGCGTGTGGAGCTGCTCGGCACGACCTTCATCCCGCAGCACGCCGACGCACGGGTGCTGGACCAGATGATCTACAAGTGGCGCCATAGCCGACCCATCATCGCCCGCGTCCTGGCAGCAAAGTACGAGGACCTGGTCGGCACGGGCTGGCCCGTCACTCCGAAGACCATCGAGCGGGACGTTCGGCTGTTGCTTCGAGACAACTACCTCAACTTCATCGCTCCGCGTTGACCACAGCCACTGGAGGCTCTTCAGCATGACCCCTCGCGACCGAGTCCTGGCCGCCCTGAACTTCACCGAAACGCCGCTGACGCCCCTGGATCTGGGCGCCATGCGGTCCACCGGCATCAGCGCCTTCGCCTACCCGCGCCTGGTGGAGGCCCTCGGCCTGCCGCCGCGCCGACCCCGCGTACATGACACCGGGCAGATGCTCGCGCTGCCGGACCTCGACGTCCTCGATGCGCTCGGCTGCGACGTGGTCACCATCGACGGCGGCGTGACCGACGCCTTCGATGAGCCCGAAAAGTGGCACGACTACGACTTCGGCGGGCGGCTGCCGGCAAGGGTGCTGAACCCCGACGCCTTCGTGCTGGAGGCCGACGGCGTCATCCGCCAGTGGGGCTCCAGCATCATGCCGCCCTCGTCGTTCGTGTTCAACTCCGATCACAGCGGCCAGCCCCTCCTGGGCCTCGACGCGCCGTTGCCGCTCATGGACCTCGCCGAGCACCGGCGGCGCATGCTCTCCTACCGCGTCACCGAGGAGCAGGTGAAGGCCACCGCCGAGATGGCGCGCCGCGTGCGCTCCTCCACGGACCGGGCCGTCTTCATGACCGACTGGTGCGGCTCCGGACTGGGCATCGGCGGCCACTCCGGCATCGGCATCTTCCCGATGATCTGTAAGCTGGAGCCTGACTACGTCCGCGAGTACCACGAGATCCAGATCGAGAACGCCATCTACAACGTGCGGGCCGTGCTGCCGGCGGTGGCCGACTCCGTCGATATCGTGATGACCACGGCCGACGACTGGGGCACCCAGAACTCGCTCATCGCGTCGCCAGCCACCTACCGGAACCTATTCCTGCCCTACTACCGACGCCTGAACGACGAGGTCCACGCCCTCCTTCCCAACGTCAAGACCTTCATGCACAACTGCGGCGCCATCTACGACATCCTCGACATGATCGTCGAGAGCGGCTTCGACATCCTGAACCCCATCCAGTGGCCCGCCGGCGGACACAGCTACCGCGAGTGGAAGGATAAGCTCCGCGGTCGCGCGACCATGTGGGGCGGCGGCGTCGATACGCAGCACACGCTGGCGCAGGGGACCCGTGCGGACGTTCTCGGTGAGATCGCCGAGATCGTGCCCTACTGCTGCACCGACGGCGGCTTCGTCTTCAACAACGTCCACAACCTGCTGGCAGAGGTGGACGCCGACACCGTTGTGGCCATGTACCGGGCCGCCCGCGACGTGCGGCGGTGACGGGTCCCGCCGTGCCCTGCGCGGTCGACAAGGAGCGGGCTTACCTCCACGCGATCGACGCCATTGAGTCGCTGACCGCCGGTGAGGACGACGAGGTGGCCGTCATGGCCACGGTGGCCTGCGAACTCCGCGTGGCGGTGCCGTACGCCTCGTGGGTCGGGTTCTACCGCGTGTTCGCGCCCGGCCTGCTCAAGATTGGGCCCTACCAGGGCGGGCACGGCTGCCTGACGATCCCGTTCGACCGTGGAGTATGCGGGGCGGCCGCCAGGCTCCGGGCCACCCAGGTCGTGCCGGACGTGCGCCTGGCCGTCCATCACATCGCCTGCTCCAGCGCCACGCTCTCCGAGATCGTGGTTCCGCTGCTCGATGCGGCGGGCGAGACGCGCGCGGTGCTGGATCTCGACAGCGAGGCGCCGGCGGCGTTCGACGCCGTGGACCGGTTCCGCTTGGAGCAGGTCTGCGAGTTGGTTGCTCGGCGCATCGGCTGGTTGCCGCCGCCGGAGGAGGGTGCATGACGCGACGCGAACTGCTGGCGGGAGCCGCTGCGATGGCCGTTCTGCCCGAGCCAAAGGACGCCTGGCAACCATTGGCCAAGCTGATACAGGACGGGTTCGATGCGGGCGACTATCCCGGCGCCGGCGTCATCGCCATGCGCGACGGGCGCGTGCGCCTCGAGCGGTACTGGGGCGCGTACATGGGGCTGGGCGGCGATCATCCCATGGCGGCAGGCGTGCGCCACCCGCTCTACTCGTTCTGCAAGCTCGTCAGCTCCACGGTGGTGGCCATGGCGGTGCAGGACGGACTGGTGGACTATGCCGAGCCGGTCAGCCGGTACGTTCCGGAGTTCGCGGCCCAGGGCAAGGGCACGGTGACGGTCCGGCACCTCCTTACCCACTCAGCGGGCATCCCCGGTGTGCCTCTGGTCGCCGTCCGCAACGAGGAGGAGTGGGCGACGGCCGTCCGCGCGGTCTGCGCCGCGCCGCTTGAGTGGGCGCCGGGGTCGCGCAGCGCCTACCACGCCCTTACGGGTCTGCTCATGGCTGCCGAGTGCGTGCGACGAGCCTCCGGCGGCGCGACATGGGAGGATATCTGCCGCCGGCGCCTCTTCGGTCCTCTCGGCGCGCGGTCGCTCTCCTTTGCCACCCCGGACGATGCTTCCGCGACGGCCATCGTTCCGCGCCCCAAGAACCGGCCCAGCACGTATGCCTCCGCGTTCGGGCTCTCCGGACATCCAGCCGGCGGCGGGTATGGCACGTTGCGTGACGCACTGAAGGTCGTGCAGCTCCATACCCAGAAGGGCGTCTGGAACGGTCGGTCGTTGCTCAAGCCCGAGATATGGGGCGAGATGCACAGGCTCCAGTACGGCGCCGAGATTGCCGCGGCCAGGGCGGCGGGGAAGGACCCCGCGTTCGAGCCCTGGGGCCTCGGCCCGCTGCTTCGGGGGCCCGGCCGCGCGGAGCCGTCGTCGGGCTGGTTCGGCTTCGCCAACCAGACCGGGCCGGCCGTCTTCGGCCATGCGGGCATCGACACGGTGATCGGGGTCGGCGATCCGGATACGGGCTGTTCGGTCTTCTTTGTCACGTCGGACTCGCCGAAGCCGCCCGAGCGCGTCGTGCCCCTCCGGTGCGGCGTGACCGACCGCGCCATGGAGGCCCTTACGGCGAAGCGAGGCTGAGCGGCGGGGCCTTCCGACGCTCGTGTCGGTCGGCCCTATGCCAAGCGATGATGATCGCCGCGGCGACCAGCAGCACGGCCGCGTTGAGGCGGATCGCCTGCGTGGCGCCCACGTGCTCGGCCAGAAAACCGATCTGCAGGCCGCCCAGCGGCATCATGGCGTTGAACATGAGCGAGTAAACGGCCATGACGCGTCCGCGCAGGCGGTCGGGGGCGTCTTGTTGCACCTTGGTCTGGGCGTTGATGCCGAACATGATCATGGCGAAGCCCGCCACCACCAGAACGGCCAGCAGGGCGCCGAAGGAGCGCATCGCCGTGAGCGTCAAAAGGGCCACCCCGAAGAGCGCCGCTCCGACGTAGGTCAGGTGCGCCCGCTCGAAGCGGCCACCGTACCAGGCGACCAGTAGCCCTCCCGCCGCCGCTCCGGCTCCGTGTGCCGCCATAATGGCGCTGAAGCCTCCGGCTCCGCGGTGAAACTGGGCCGCGAGCACCGGGTAGAGCGTTGTCGTCGACCATGCGAAGAGGCTCCCCAGCGATACCAGGGTCACCACGCGTAGGATGGACGGCGTCCGCGCGATGAAGAGGAAGCCGCCCCACGGCGCGCTGTGGCGGCTCCGAGGTTGCGCCGCCGGCAGCCTCATGGCGCTGAGCGACGCGATCACGGCCAGGAAGCTTGCGGCGTTGGCCAGGAAGCAGAAGGGCAGCCCGTAGCGGCTCAACACCCAGCCCGCCAGGATCGGGCCCACGAACCGCGCCATGTTGAACCGCAGCGAGTTCAGGGCGATGGCGTTGCCGATCAGTTCGGGGTCGTCGATCAGCTCCGTAACCAGCGCGTGCTGCGCGGGCATCGTGAAGGCGTTGATCGCCCCTCCGACAGCCGCGATGACGGCCACATGCCAGGCCTGCGGGCTCATCCAGCGTCCGTCCGCCACCACGAAGAGGGCCAGCGCGAGCAGCATGGCGGCCACCTGAGTGACGATCAGCACATTGCGCCGTGGCCGATCATCCGCCACTTGACCGCCCCAGACCGCGAAGAGCACGTACGGAATGGCGCTGGCGCCGGCTACGATCCCCAGCCACTTGGGCGAGTGCGTGAGGCTGTAGACCAGCCACTGCTGCGCCACGCTCTGCATCCATGAACCGGCCACAGAGACGAGCTGGCCCGCGAAGAAGAGTCGGAAGTTGCGGCAACGCAAGGCCGCGAAGGGGCCGGTCGGCGTGGTCGGGCTATCGGTCGGTCTCTCGGATTGGGGCATGGCGTGGGTCGGCCGACGGATCGGCAACGCATCATTCTACTGCCAAACCGGCGCCCCGGCGCCCGGCCAGGCAGGAACGGCTCGCTCCCGTCGCGAATGGTACGCCGAGCGGGCGGCCGCGCTTGGCGCTCGACGACGGGGGTGGGGTATGGCCAACCGGACGCGTGCGGCCGGTGCTTGCGGCGTCTGCTGCGTCGTGTTGCTCATGGCTTCGGCCGGAGCGCATGCGGCGAACGAAGAGGGTGGAGGCAAGCCTACGATGAAGCGTGCGAAGGGCGTTGAGCTACGGCTCGAGGGACCTGTGGGTGACCGCATCAAGGCCGGGGTGGAGCAGTGGCTCCTGACGGCTCCGGAGGCCAACCCCGGGATGCTGGCCATGATGACGATGCGCGATCGGCGGCCCGCACCGGAGATCATGCCGTGGGCAGGCGAGTTCGTGGGCAAGTACCTGATGTCGGCCATACAGACCCTGAGCCTCGTGGACGATAAGCGGCTTACGCGGACGGTCCGAGCCACCGTGAAGTCGCTGATCGCATCGCAGGCGTCGGACGGCTACCTGGGCCCCTTCCCCAAGGCGCAGCGCCTGAAGGCGAACTGGGACCTCTGGGGGCACTACCACTGCATGATGGCCCTGCTCATGTGGCACGAGCGCACAGGCGACTCGGCCGCGCTGGCCTGCTGCCGGCGCGCCGCCGACCTGATCTGCTCCACGTATCTCTCCGGCGAGATGCGGGTCTACGACGCCGGCAGCCATGAGATGAACATGGCGGTCATCCATGCCTTCACGCAGCTCTACCGCGTGACGCATTGGCCCCGCTACCTGACCATGGCGAAGGAGATCGAGAAGGACTGGGAGCGGGCCGGCGACTACCTCCGCACCGGCGCTGACGGCGTCGACTTCTGGCGCACGCCACGGCCCCGCTGGGAGAGCCTGCCGGATATGCAGGCCCTGCTGGACCTCCACGCCATCACCGGTGACGCCAGGTACCTGCGCTCTGCCACCAACCACTGGCGCTCCATTGCCCGGCGGGATATCCACAACTCCGGCTCGTTCTCGTCCGGCGAACAGGCCACGGGCGACCCGTGGGCGCCCGGAGCCATCGAGACCTGCTGCACCACGGCCTGGGTGGCCTACTCCGTGGATGTGCTGCGCGCCACCGGCGATCCCGCCGTGGCTGACATGTTGGAACTGGCTACGCTCAACGCCGTGCCCGGCTCGCAGCACCCGTCGGGCCGCTGGTTCACCTACAACACTCCCATGGACGGGGTCCGCGAGGCATCGGCGCACACCATCGTCTTCCAGGCCAAGGCCGGCACTCCCGAACTGAACTGCTGCTCGGTCAACGGGCCGCGGGGCTTCAGCATGCTGGCCGAATGGGCCGTGCTCGAGGACGCCAGGGGTGTCACGATCAACTGGCTCGGCGCGGGGAAGGCGTCGGCGCACCTGCCGGACGGCAGCGCCATCACCATTCGAACCCGCACGGCCTATCCGGCGGACGGCCTGGTCGAGATCGAGGCCAAGCTGGAGGCGCCGCGCCGCGCGGTCGTGAGGGTGCGCATCCCCGGTTGGGCCCGAACAGCCGCTCTGGCCGTCAACGGGAAGGCGCAGAAGGGCGTGTTGCCGGGCTCGTATGCCGTTCTCGACCGTGTGTGGCGCGACGGCGACAAGATCACGCTGCAGCTCGACATGGGCCTCCGCTGCGTGCCAGGCGGCCGGTCGGCGGTCGGTTGCGTCTCCCTGTTCCGGGGCCCGCTGCTGCTCGCCTATGACCAGCGCTTCAACTCCATGGACGAGGCCGAATTGCCGCTGATCCCGGCCGACGCTCTGAAGGCCTCCCTGGTCCCCGCTCCCGACGAAAAGGTCGCCCTGGCGGCTTCGCTGGCGCCCTGGGTGGTCGTTGACGTGCGCGGTGAGGGCGGCAAGCGCATCCGGCTCTGCGACTTCGCCTCTGCGGGGCAGACCGGCGCGCGCTACCGGACGTGGCTAAGGGCCTCCAACGCGGCCCCGTCTCCCTGCATCCCGGAGAAGCCGCTTGATGCCGCCGCCGTGCCCGCAGGGGCGCTCACCTTCCGGTGGTCCGTCACGCAGCCCGAGCGGCCCAGGAGCCTTCGGGTGGTCGTGTCGGCGCAGCCCCGCGGCGTGCCCCTGATCGCCAAGGCGGCCGAGGCGCCCAACAGCGTCACCTTCAGCGAGATGGAGGCCTCGGGCCTGCCTGTTGGGCGGCAGCTCTACTGGGGCGTCGAGGCGGCCGACGAACACGGCGCCACATGGAGCCTCGGTCCCGACAGATGGTTCAAGATTGATCCATCGCTGAAGCCCGAGCCGGCCCGTACCGTGGCGCTCACGCCGCGCGAGGTCGAGGGCTATGTGCTCTTCGATGCCCTGGCCGGCGAACCGAAGCCGGAGGCCGGCACGCTGGCCGGCGCCCCCGGCACGGAGGCGGCCCGCGGTCGGCAGGGGCGTTTCCGCGAGGCGGTGCAGACCAACGGCGTCGACGGCAAGGTGGCCTACCGCTTCGAGGAGTTCCCGGGCGAGAGCTTTGCGCTCTCCGTCGATGTCTGCATCGACGCCCTGCCCGACGGCCGCATCGGCCAGGTCTTCAGCGCCTGGGCCGTGCCCATGGATGATCCGATCCGCATTTGCATCAGCGACGGCAAGGTGGCGGCCCGCATCGAGTCGGGGAACGGCTTCGCCACGCCGGGCGTGCCCGTGACGGTAGGGAAGTGGACGACGCTCGTGGTCGTGAAGGACGGCCCCCGCCTGACGCTCTACGTGGATGGCGTGCCCGGTGAGTCGGTCACCGTACCGGGCCAGCTCTACACCGGCAGCACCGAGGCCGCGCTGGGCTCGAATCCGAAGTACGCCGGGGACGAGCACCTGAAGGCCAGGTTCAGCAACCTCAGCCTGCGGGTGGGCGCCCACAAGCCATAGCGGACTCCGCGGGCGGCAACCGCATGTGGGTAGCCGCCCGCGATATCTTCGCGACCATCTCAGCCGTGCGGGATGTACTGCCTCAGGAACCAGATCGACTGCCGTACGGCGCGCTTTCGGTCGGCTTGCGTCGCCTCGTAGGCGCGGTCCTCGACCTCGATGCAAACGGCGCCGGTGTAACCCGCGTCCGTCAGGGCGCCGAAGAACGGGCCCCACGCCACCTCGCCCATGCCCGGCAGCTTGGGTGTGTGGTAGCGGTTGGGGAAGCCCATGATGCCGTGCTCGGCCAGGCCGCTCCGGTCGATCCGGGCGTCCTTGGCATGGATGTGGTGTAGTCTGGGTCCGAACTCGCGGATGGCGGCGCAGGCGTCCATGCCCTGCCAGACGAAGTGCGACGGGTCGAAGTTGAGTCCGAACCTTGCGGTGGGGAAGGTGGAGAACATACGGCGCCAGATGGCCGGTGAAGTGGCGAGGTTCTTTCCGCCCGGCCACTCGTCCTCGGTGAAGAGCATGGGGCAGTTCTCGATGCCGATCTTCACGCCGGCATAGTTCGCCCGCTCAAGCAATGGGCCCCAAACTCGCTCGAAGGCGGGCCAGTTTTCGTCGATCGTCTTGTGTGGGTCGCGGCCGATGAAGGTGGTGACGCACGGGACCTCGAGGCTCGCCGCGGCATCGATGACTCTGGTCAGGTGGGCTACCGACCGCGCCGCCTCATCCGCGTCCGGCGAGAGGACGTTCGGGTAATAGCCCAGGGCGCTGATCTCCACGCCGTAGCTGCGCTGGAGGTCACGGACCTCATGGGCCTGTTGCAGGGCCAGGTTCGTCACGTCTATGTGCGTCACGCCCGCGTAGCGGCGCTCGGCCTTGCCGGCAGGCCAACACATCAGCTCGAGGCAGTCCAGTCCTTCGTCTGCCGCAAACCGGAACAGATGCTCCAGCGTCATGTCCGGCAAGATGGCGGATGCCAGTCCTAGTTTCAATGGTCCCTCCTGTCACTCGCCGCGCCGCGTGCGCCGGCTGGTCTGTTGTACCCCCGGCGGGGCCGCGAGCGGACCCGTGGTATAACGCACGATACGACGAAACGACCCACAGGGAGCGCGTGAATGGCTGACGATCGAGCGGGCGCCATCTTGGTGGCGGGAGCGGCCGGGTTCATCGGCCCCATGGTGCTACGTGTGCTGCTTCGGGAGACAGACCGCCGCATTGTCGTGCTGGACAAACTGACCTACGCGGGCCGCCGCGACAACGTCACGCGGGCTCCTGAGCGAACCGAGGACGCCCAGCGCGTCACCTTCGTGCAGGGGGATATCTGCGACCTGGCGGTGCAGGGGCTGCTGGAGGCCTACGGCGTTACCTGGCTGGTCAACCTGGCCGCGGAGTCGCACGTGGACCGCTCGCTGGGCGCCGCGCCGGACTTCCTGCGTACCGAGATGCAGGGCACCTTGAACCTGTTGGAGGCCGTCCGCGCCACGCCCGCAGTGACCAAGTTCGTGGCCGTCGGGACCGACGAAGTCTACGGTAGCATCGACCGCAATGCAGGTTATGAGGGCGAACGCTGGTACGCCCTTGCCCGGGAGCAGTCCGACCTCCGCGCGGTCGTGCGCGAGCATCTGTTCCGTGAAGGGGCGCCGCTGCGTCCCGGCTCGCCCTATGCGGCCACCAAGGCCGGCGCCGACCTGCTGGTCCATGCATTCGTCAACAGCTACCGGCGGCGCGACGGCTCGCCGATGCCCTGCGTGGTGACCCGCGGCACCAACAACTACGGCCCCTTCCAGCATCCCGAGAAGCTGCTTCCGCTTGCCATCTGTACGTTGCTCAGGCCGGACGTGGGCAAGGCGGGGCGCCGGCGAGTGCCTATCTACGACGACGGCCTGGCCGTCCGGGAGTGGCTCCATACCGAGGATCACGCGTATGGCATCCTGCGGGCGCTCCAGTCCGCCGACGCCGGGGCCACGGTGAACTTCGGTAGCGGCGTCCGATGCCTGAACCGTGACCTCCTGTTGGCCGTCTTCCGCGAGGTCTCGGCTCGGGCGGGCACCCCCTTTGCGTCGCTGGCCGAGGCCTCCTTCCCGGCGGCCCGCGCCGGCCACGACCTCTGCTACGGCGCCGACTGCTCGGCGGCCCGCACGGACCTCGGCTGGGAGCCGCGGCACACGGACCTGGACCGCGAGATCGGCTGCCTGGTGCAGTGGTACATCGACAACCTCGACTGGTGGATGCCGGTCTGGGAGAGCGCCGACTTCGACGCCTACTGGGAGAGCAAATACGCCGCCCGCATGGCCGATGCCGGCAACGCCCCCTACCTGTTCTACGATGAGGCGGCGACGGACCGGTCGCTGGCGCAGGCGCTGGTATAGCCCTGCATGGCTGATCTGCGCTTCGAGCGCGTCCCGCTCGATCGTGTCCCGTGGGACGCCCTGGACGCCTATCCCGACCGCGTGGTCTGCCAGACGCGCGGCTGGCTCGGCTATCTTCGCGACACCCAGCGCGCCGAGGCCGTCGTCGCCCGCCTGCTCGACGGCTCCCGCGAGGTCGGCTGGTTCACGGGCGCCGTGGTGCGCAAGGCCGGAGTGCGGGTTCTGGGCAGTCCCTTTCCGGGCTGGCTCACGTTCGACATGGGCTTCAACCTCCAGCCGGGAGTTGCGCGGCGCGAGGCGCTGGCGGCGCTGCGGCGCTTCGCCTTCGGTCCCATGGGTTGTTGGCACGTGGAGGTCCGTGATCGCTACGCGACGCCCGACGACGCATCGGCGCTCGGCTGGGACGTGCAGCCGGGCAGCACCATTTTGGTGGATCTCGCCAAATCCGAGGATGCCTTGATGAAGGGCCTGGACCGAGACGTCCGCCGTTGCATTCGCCGCGCCGAGGAGCAGGGCGTGCAGATCGTAGAGGCCGATGACGAGGCATTCTTCGAGGAGCACTACCAGCAACTGCTGGAGGTTTTCGGCAAGCAGGGTATGTCGCCGCTCTACGAGCGCGATCGGCTCGTTGCATTGTGGCGGAACCTTCGGGGGGCTGGCAGCCTGTTGCTGCTGATGGGCCTAACGCCGGACGGCGAGTGCGCCTCCACCGGCGTCTTTGCGGCCATGAACGACACCATGTACTGGGTGGCCTACTCGAGCTGGCAGAAACACCAGGCACTGCACGTCAACGACCTGCTGCAGTGGCGCGCCATGCTGCACTGGAGCCGCCGCGGGATCACACGGTACGACATGGCGGGCTGGGTGCCCTACAAGATGAAGTTCGGCGGCGTGCGGACGGAGATCGCCTGGCTCCGTTGCTCGCGTCTGCCAGGGCTGTCGCGACTACGTGAGCCCGCGCGGCGCTTCATTCGTGCGTACCGGCTGCGGCATGGGGTCGGCGGAGGTTAGGGTTCGGCCAGCAGCTTGTCGATCTGGTCGTTCATTTCGCCCTCCGAGCCGCTGCCGTAACCCTCTGCGATCCAACGGATCACGCCCTTGCGATCGAGCAGGAGCATGTAGGGGATGCCCGATCGCGTTCCCACAAGCTCCTTCACCGGCTCAACGTCCTTTGGAACGCCGGTGGGGTAGGTCATGCCCATCTCTTTGACGAACGCTGGAATCTGTTCGCCTCCGTCACGCTCCAAGGCGATGCCGAACACCTCGAAGCCCTTGTCGCGGCGCTTGGTGTATGAGAGTTGCACCCCTGGGATCGACATCCGGCAGGGCCCGCACCAGGTTGCCCAGACATCCACGAGGACGACCTTGCCTCGCAGGGAGGCCAACGACAAGTCGCCCTTACCCGTGCTGATGACGACATCCGTCGCCGGTTGACCCACGCCGAGCCCGCCCCCGCGTGCCTGAGCCGCGCCGGGCTGCGGGCCGGTAGGCTGTGGCGGCCGTATAGAACTGAGCGCAACGATGATGAGCACAAGAAGGCCAATGGCGATCAGGATGTTGTTGCGGAGCATGGCGCTTGCGACCTCGTGGATAGGCGTGGGTGACCGGCGCATGCAGTCTACCCCGGCCATCGGCGAAGCCGGCCTGGCGGGTCCGATCGGCCTGCGTCTGCGGCAAGATGCTATAATACCGATTGCGCTGTGCGGCAATCCGTCTTGGCCCAGGCGCCACCACTATGGGTTCGCCACTCGCCAGGAGACGCACACGCGATGCTCGCCACTGAACTGCGCCGCAAGTATATCGAGTTTTTCATCGGCAAGGGACACCTGCACATGCAGGGCGCGCCCCTGGTGCCCATCGATGCCCTGGGTGTCGAGGACAAGTCCACGCTTTTTACCAGCGCGGGTATGCAGCAGTTCAAGCCCTTCTTCGTGGGTGCGGCCAAGCCTCCGGCCTCGCGCGTGGTCACCGTGCAGAAGTGCGTTCGCACCGGCGACATCGACAGCGTGGGCGACACATCGCACTGCACCTTCTTCGAGATGCTGGGCAACTTCAGCTTCGGTGACTATTTCAAGGCCGAGGTGATCCCCTGGACCTGGGAGTTCATCACCGAGTGGCTCAAGCTGGATGCCGACCGCCTCTGCGTCACAGTCTACCGCGACGATGACGAGGCCTACGACGTCTGGCACAACGTGGTGGGCCTACCGGCCGACCGCATCCACAGGCTCGGCGAGGACAAGAACTACTGGCCCGCCAACGCCGTGAGCCAGGGCCCGAACGGCCCCTGCGGCCCCTGCACCGAGATCTTCTACCGGGTGGCTCCCGAGTGTGAGATGACCGCGGACCCGTCGCTGACGCCCACGCAGCGCTATCTGGCCGACGACGACGCGGGCCGCTGGCTGGAAATATGGAACAACGTCTTCACCCAGTTCGATCGCGGCGAGGAGCCCGACGGCACGCCGGTGCTGAAGCCCCTGCCCTGCAAGAACAACGATACCGGAGCCGGGTTCGAGCGCCTCCTCTGCCTCATGCAGGGCGTCACCAGTGTCTTCGGCACGGACCTCTTTGCCTCGTCGCTGGCCAGGATCTCGGAACTGTCCGGGTTGCAGTACGGCGGCACGGCCGGGGCCGCGGACTTCGCGTTCCGCGTGGTGGCCGAGCACACGAGGACGACCGTCTTCTGCGTCGCCGACGGCATCCTGCCCTCCAATGTGGGGCGCGGCTACGTGCTCCGGCGCATCATGCGGCGGGCCATCCGCTACGGCAAGACGGCGCTGGGCTTCGACCAGGCCTTCATGCATGAGATCGCGCCTATGGTCATCGCGCAGATGGGCGCCGACTTCCCGGAGATCGTCGACCGGCAGAACTCGATCCTCGCGGCCATTCGATCCGAGGAGGAGCGCTTCCGCCGCACGCTGGACAACGGTGAGCGGCGGCTCTACGATGTGATGGCCATGCCCGAGGTGCTGGCCGCTAAGAGCGTCGGCGGCGATGCGGCCTTTATGCTCTACGACACCTTTGGCTTCCCGCTGGAGCTGACGCAGGAAGTCGCGGCCGAGCAGGGGCTCGCCGTAGACACCGTGGGCTTCGGGACGGCCATGGAGGAGCAGCGCCGTCGGTCGGCCGAGTCGTCGGGCATCCATAAGGATGTCTTCAAGACCTTCGGTGCGGCGCTCAGCGAACTACAGAACACGGTGCCCGTCACGCGGTTCGTGGGCTATGAAGGCATCGAGTGCGATGGCTGCACCGTGCTGGCGCTGATCCGCGACGGCGAGCTGGTGACCGATGCGGCCGCGGGCTCGCAGGTCGACGTGGTGCTGGACGCCACGCCCTGTTACGCCGAGTCCGGCGGCCAGGTGGGCGACGCGGGCCTGCTGTCGGCCCCGGGCCTCGCCGTGGAGGTGACAGACACCATCAAGACGGGCGGCATCTTCTTGCATGTGGGCAAGGTGACCGAGGGATCGATCTCCACCGGCATGCAGTTGGACGCGGCAGTGGACCAACAGCGGCGGATGCACGTTCAGCGGAACCACACCGCGACGCACCTGCTCCACGCGGCGCTAAGGTCCGTCTTGGGCGACCATGTGCACCAGAAGGGCTCTCTCGTGGCGCCCGACCGCCTGCGTTTCGACTTCACGCACACCCAGCCGGTCACCGATGCCGAACTGACGGAGGTCGAGCGGCTTGTAGTCGAGGCCATTCTAGCGGATGCGACCGTGTCGGTCTCGGACGGCGTACCCATTGAGGAGGCGCGCTCCCGCGGCGCCATGGCCCTCTTCGGCGAGAAGTACGGCTCGCATGTGCGCATGGTCGAGGTTCCAGGCGTCAGCGTAGAGCTCTGCGGCGGCACGCACCTGCAGCGTACGTCACAGATCGGCTCGTTCCGGCTCGTCTCCGAGACCGGCGTGGCGGCGGGAGTGCGGCGCATCGAGGCCCTCACCGGTTTCGGCGCGTGGCGGCAGGTCAAGGAGCAAGACGCGGCGCTGTCGGATGTTGCCGCTATGCTCAAGACCTCGCCGCGCAGCCTGCGTTCGGCTATTGAGAAGCTGATGGCCGCCCGCATCGACCTGGAGAAGGAGATCCGCCGTCTGCGCACCTCAAACGCATCGGCCGGCGAGAGCCTGGCGCAATGCGAGGTCGAGGGCGCCACGCTGGTCGCGGGAGCGCTCAACGATGCCGATGCCGGCACTCTTGCGGCTCTGACAGACCGAATCGCGGCGGAGCGTGGCTCAGCGGTGGTCCTGGTTGCGGCGGTGGCGGACGGCAAGGTGGCGGTGGCAGCCAAGGTGACCCCCGATCTGGTGGCGCGCGGAGCCCACGCGGGGAACCTGGTGCGCGACGTGGCCCGTATGCTTGGCGGCGGCGGGGGCGGACGGCCGGACTTCGCCCAAGCCGGCGGTCGTCTGCCCGGGAAGGTCGACGAGGCGCTGGCCGCGGCGCCGGGCATCCTTGCGGGCCAACTGAACAAGCGATGATCCTGCAGACGGCGGCGGGGCGGGCCTCGGCGCCCGCGGGAAGGTAGGCCCAACCGTGATCGGTGTGGAGATATCGGCCGAAGAGGTCGTCATCGAGCCGGGCGGCACGGCGCAACTGCACGTGACGGTCAAGAACATCGGCGCCGAGGAGGATCGCATCCTCCTTGAGGTTGAGGGCATCGACATCGAGTGGTACGCCCTGCCGGAGCCCGCCGTCACAGCGGCCGCCGGGCAGAGCGTGGCCGTCGGCATCCTGTTCCGCGTCCCCAGGTCCACCGAGTGCGCGGCAGGCGCCTATCCGTTCCTTGTCCGTGCGCGCAGCATGGAGTCCGGCGAGGCCGGCGTGCGCCAGGCCACACTAACCGTCAAGCCCTTCACGAGTCTCCAGATCGATCTTGACCCCAAGCGGGCCACCTCGACGTTCATCCATCCGGTAAGCCCCTTTGAAGTACGCGTCTGCAACCTGGGCAACCAGCCGGAGACGCTGGATATGGATGCCTCGGACCCCGAGGGCGCCTGCGCCTATGAGTTCGAGAACGCCCGCGTCACCGTGCGTCCCGGCGCCACAGAGACCGTGGCCATGTACGTCGAACCCAAGACACGGCCCGTGGTGGGTACTGCCCGTCTCTACGCCTTCAACGTGCTCGGCCGGTCCACGGCTGATCGATATATCTCGACCAGCGTGGCAGGACAGGTGGAGCGCAAGGCGTTCCTCTCGACGGTGACCGCCATCGTGATGCTGCTCGCGGCGCTCTCGGCGGTCGGCTACGCCATTCTGCGTCCCCGACCCGTGGTGCTGCGGAGCTTCACCGCATCGCCCACCGAGGTGGTGGCCGGCGACAACGTGACGCTGTCGTGGGACATCGGCGACCTCGGCGACGGCTCATACATCACCTCGGGCGAGGGATCGCCAACCATACCCGTGACCAAGGGTGTGGGCAGCATCGCCGTGCAGCCGCAGGTTCCCACGACCTACGCTTTGGTGGCCCGTGGTGGAGGCGCGGAGGTGCGCCGCGCAGTGGCGGTGGCGGTGACGCCGCGGCCCGAGGCCCCCAGGGCCCGCATCGCCGCGTTCACAGCGTCGGCCAAGCGCATCCATGCCGGCGAGGCAGTTACGCTGTCGTGGCTCGTCGACGGCGCCGCCGCCATGGTCCTCAATCCGCTGGGCACGCTGAACCCCAGGCTTGATCGCTCGCGGCAGGTGACACCGGACCTCACAACGGCGTATGTGCTTACGGTTCAGGGCCAGAACAACGATGTCGTGACCAAGAGCGTCACGGTGACCGTCGTGCCGCCGGACGCTTGCACCGCGGAGATCACCGGTTTCAAGGCCACGCCGTCGACCATCCATGTCGGTGAGAGGGCCACGTTACGGTGGCTGGTGGACGGCGCAGCCACGGTGGAGATCGACAACGGCGTGGGCTCGAGCCTAACCGCCAAGGGCTCGTTCCCCGTGGCGCCGGAGCAGACGACGACGTACACTCTGCGGGCCGCAGACAACCGAGGCAACATCGTGACGCGTCCGATCATCATCACCGTGCTGCCGCCGGACCCGCTCGCGGGCTCCACGCCGCCGCCCGTCGACGGTGTCGGCGCGGGAACGCCGCCGCCCGGTTAGGCCCGCGCTAGGGCATTCCGCGTTCGGCTCGTCGGGTGCGGAAGCAGGAGGCCATCAGGGGACCCGGCGAAGCTGCAGCCACAGCCGCGGTAGCGCCCGGGATATGGAACAGGCGCGAGTAGGTCCAGCCCTCAGGAGGCGCCATGGCTTCCGGGACCGTGAGCGGATGGCCGGTAGCCGTCGATGGCGCACCGACGTGCAGCGCCTTCATGCCGGCGGCGATCCCCAAGCCCGAGGCCTTGAGCAGCGCCTCCTTCACGGTCCAGGCAACCATCAGGTCCTGCCATGCGGAACCGCCTGATCGCCACTCCTCGATCTCGCCGGGGCTCAGGACGCGCTCTGCGAGGCGATCGGACCCCGCACGAGATGGGCTCGTCTCCACATCGACGCCGATGTCCGTGGTTGGGCAGAGGGCCGCGCAGGCCAACCTGCCCGAATGGCTCAGGCTGACGCCGGGCAGCCGCTTGCCTGCTATTCTTGGCTTGCCGCCGGGGTCGGCCACCAGTTCAACGGCGCCGGGATCCAGGCCCAACTCGCGTGCTGTGAGGAGGCGCAGCAGCACATGGGCGCAGGCATAGGTCAGCGCATCGGCAGGCCGGCGCAGGCGTGCGTGGCGATCCATCTCCGGCTCCGTCAGCAACGCAAGAAGACTGTCGGCATCGGCGGCCCAGTCGGCAGAGTCGGCCCACCAGACCACGATCTCTGTCGGGTGCAGGCGGCCATCGACGGTGGGAGTGGCGGGCGCGTCGGTCATGGCCCTATTCTACTCCTCGTCCGGCGGGCGCGTCGAGGGGTAGACTACCAGCATTCACCATCAGACTCTGGCCGGGAGGCGTGTGCCGCAGCCTATGAGCTTTCTTCTAAATGCCCAGGGCCTGTCCAAGTCCTTCGGGACGCGCTCCCTGTTCCGCAACATCAGCCTGAGCGTCCGCGAGCGTGAGCGGATTGGGCTCATCGGCGCCAACGGCATCGGCAAGTCGACGCTCTTGCGCATCATCGCGGGTCTGGAGACAGCCGACGCCGGCACTATCGGCGCCCGCCGCGGCCTGCGCGTGGCCTATGTGCCGCAATCTGACGATCTGCCGCCGCATGAGACGCTGCGGTCTCTGATCATCGCCGCGATGCCCGGCGCTACGGGCCCCTCGGAGGCGCGCGCCATGGAGGCGGGGCCCGTAGCGGCGCGGTTAGGGCTCGACGCCCTGGACCAACCCGTGGCCTCGCTCTCGGCCGGGGTCCGCAAGCGCGCCTCCATCGCGCTGGCCCTGATCTCCGAACCGGATCTGGTGCTGCTCGATGAGCCGACGAACCACCTCGACCTGGATGGCGTCCTCTGGCTGGAGCGGCAGATCGCTTCGCTGGCGAGCGCGTCGATCTCGGTGACCAACGACCGCTACTTCCTGGAGAAGGCAGCCACGCGCATCGTGGAGTTGGATCGCGCCTACCCGGACGGCCACCTGAGCGTCAACGGCTCCTACAGCGCCTTCCTGACCGAGCGTGAGGCCCGGTTGGCCGCGCAGCAGCAGCAGGAGGAGTCCATGGCGATCCGTGCGAGGCGCGAGATCGAGTGGCTCCGCAGCACGCCTCAGGCTAGGACGACCAAGGCCGCCCACCGGATTGAGGACGCCCACAAGCTGATCAACGACCTGGCCGACCTCCGAGACCGGAACCGGGCCTCCGACACCGCGGGCATCGACTTCGCGGCGACGGGGAGGCGGTCCCGCGAACTGGTGACGCTGACCGACGCCGTCCTGAAGGCCGATGACGCCGTCATCGTGTCGGGCCTCAACCTATCGCTGGCGCCGGGCCAGAAGCTGGGCATCGTGGGACCGATCGCCAGTGGCAAGTCCTACCTCGCCAAGGCCATCGCCCAGGAGGCGCCCCTCACCTCGGGTGTCAGCCGAGCCGCAGCAGGCCTGGCCGTTGCGTATGTCGAGCAGGAACGGCCGCTGCAGGACCCCAGGCAGTCCCTGCGCGAGGCGCTCTCGCCGAATGGCGACACGGTGGTCTACCAGGGCAGGCCGATGCATGTGGCGGCCTGGGCGAAGCGGTTTCTGTTTGACAGGGCTGAGTTGGAACGGCCCGTGGGTACGCTCTCCGGTGGCGAGAGGGCGCGCCTCTCGCTGGCCCAACAGATGGTTCGCGCCTGCGACTTGCTGGTGCTCGACGAACCGACCACCGACCTGGACATCGCCACGCTGGACGTGTTGGAGGAGAGCCTGCTCGAGTTTCCCGGCGCGGTGGTCATCGTGACGCAGGACCGCTATCTGCTTGACAGCGCGTGTACTCTCATCCTTGCGCTCGACGGTCGAGGTGGCCACGCATTCCTGGCCGACACCGCCCAGTGGTCTGCATGGCGCGGTCAGGAAGCGGCGCCGGTCGTGTCGGCTTCGGCGCCGTCGGCTCCCAAGCCTGCTCGGTAGCCCCGCCTCACACCCGGCGAGCGCCGGGAGTTGCAGACCATCGAGCAGGACATCAGCGACGTTGAGGAGCAGATTCAGGCGCGGGAACGGGACATGGAGCGGCCGGAGGTGGCGACGGATGCAAGCAAGCTACAGCATATCTGGGAGGAGCTTCCCCGGCTTAAGGAGCGCTTGGCCGCGCTCTACGACCGGTGGCAGGAACTGGAGGATCGCAAGCAGGCGGCCGGCAAGCCTCGCGAGTAGGTTCGCTCCGGCGCTTGCCCTGCTTGTCCTGGCCGCCGTCGGCTGTGCCGGACAGGCTACCACCAGGCCGTTCCTCTCCCCGGCCTTCGAGGATCACGCCGTCCTACAGCGTGACGTCCCCGTACCGGTATGGGGTTGGCACACGCCCGGCGCAACGGTCAAAGTCACCTTGGGCGCCGTCACCGCGCAGGGCGTGACCGGCGCGGACGGAAAGTGGATGGTCATGCTCCCGCCGCAATCCGCCGGCGGCCCGCTGATGCTCAAGGTCCAGGCAACGGACCGCGAGACGGAGCGTCGCGACATCCTGATGGGCGACGTCTGGCTCTTTTCAGGCCAGTCGAACATGGCCATGGGCGTGTTGCTTGCCGCCGACGGCCAGGCCGAGGCCGCAAAGGCGGCCAATCCCGCGATCCGGCTCTTCATGGCGCCCAATGCGATTGCTGCCGCGCCCAGTTCGCAAGTCGAGGGCTACTGGCGCCTCTGCAGTCCGGCGGCCGTCGGCTCCTCCACGGTGGGCTGGGGCGGCTTCTCGGCGGTGGCCTACTACATGGGTAGGCGCCTATACGAGGAACTGAAGGTGCCCATAGGCCTGATGCAGGTGGCCTGGATGGGTACGAAGATCTGTAGCTGGACCAGCCAAGAGGCAACAAGAAAGGCGGGTCTCGCGGTCGCTCCCGGCCTACTGCCGGAGTTCGAGGTGATTCCGGCGCTGACCGACCCGCGGATGAACCTGCCGTCCGCAGCATTCAACGGGATGCTTGCTCCGCTAATCCCAATGGCGATCAAGGGGATCGCTTGGTACCAGGGCGAATCCGACACATCGATCGGTCTCGGTTACGAGAGGTGGCTGGTGGCCATGGTGACCGATTGGCGTGCACGTTGGGGCCGACCGGACCTGCCGTTCCTCGTGGTGCAGATCCACAGCCATGGCGAGCCGTCGGTGGAGCCGCTGGACAACAAGCTCTCCGAACTGCGCGAGGCCCAGGCCAACGCCGTTGCTCGACTGGGGCATTGCGGAATGGTGGTCACCACTGACATCGGCGACCGCAAGAACATCCATCCAAAGAACAAGGCCGAAGTGGGCCGACGGCTGGCGCTGCAGGCCCTCAGCCTGGTCTACGGCAGAGTAACGCAGGCTACCGGGCCAAGGCTTCTCCGTTGGGCTACCGAGGGCGGGGTGGTCCGTTTCGCCTTTGATCCTGCCACGGGCCCGCTGAAGGCCTCTGAGTTGCCCTTGCGCGGCTTTCAGATCGCCGGAGCAGACCGGCGCTTCGTCTGGGCGCAGGCTGTATTGGAGAGCGAGACCGTGGTGGCGGTGCGCTCGTCGTCTGTCGCCGACCCCAAGGCCGTCCGCTATGCCTGGAGCGCCTTCCCGGGGGCCACGCTGACGAACGCCGCGGGCCTCCCCTGCGCGCCGTTCCGCACGGACGCCTGGCCGGTCCTGACCTCGCCATAAGGGCATTCGGGAAGGCTTGGCTTCCGACCGTGCGGCAACGCTCGTTCAGCAACCGGCGCTGTTCACGGCCTCCAGCAACGCCTCCAGCAAGCCGGGCAAGTCGTGACGAACCGTGCTCCACACGATGCCCATGTCCACGCCGTCGTACATGCGCATGACCTGGTTCCGTATGCCGATCATCTGTCGCCACGGTACGTCCCGTAACGCGACGCGCGTCTCCTCCTATACCCGTCGCGCCGCTTCGCCGATGATCTCCAGCCGCCGGATGACCGCGTCCTGCAACCGCACATCGGACTCGAAGTCGGCCGGACGGCTGTCGTCCGTGTACGATATCGCAAGTCGTGCCGACTCCACGATGTCATGCAGGTATGCCGGATCACGCCGCATGGATCACCTGTGCGGACTCGAGAATGGCGCGCCGCCGGATGGTGTTTGAGCTTTGCTCGATGCCGCGGCGGCTGACGACATCCACGTTCCGCCCGAGCATCTGGGCCAACTCGTCCTGCATTTGAACCATGTCAAACAGCGTCGGTCTCGCGGCCGATGCAAAGCGGACCAGGAGGTCGATGTCGCTGGAAGCGCCGAGCCGAACAGCGCCAGTTCGGTGATCTGCCAGCGATCACAGAACCGGCCCAGAGCCTCGACCGGTAGGGCCAGCCCTAGTTCCATCGTGTTACCTTCACCATAGTCTGGCCTCCGGCCCGGGTGCCGCCGCCCCGCCATCGGTGCGGCCGTGCCCGGGCCGGAGACCATGCGGTCTACTCGCCGCCGCTGCCCTGCGAGATGAGCGTCCCGAACCGCTTGCCGATGGCCAGCGCCGGGTCCAACGGCACGTCTGCGCGGACCACATCGGCCGGCACGCTGATCGTCGGCGTGGGCTTCAGCGCCTTGCCGGCGAACTGCGGCAGCCACTGCGCCTCGGCTGCCAGCATCTCGGCCGTCATCTGGCGGACTTCCGCCAGCGTGCAGCACGCCGAGGTCAGAGGGTCCATGGCTATGGCGTTCATGGCCAGCTCAGGATCGCCGTTCAGGCCCGCCTCCACCGCCAGCGTCTGCACGGTGACGTTGCTCTGGTTGGCGGCGGCACACTGCGGCGGCAGATTGCCCACGCGCAGCGGGTGGAGCCCCTCGCGGTCCACGTAGACCGGCACCTCGACGCAACAGCCGCGCGGCAGGTTGTCGATGTAGCCGTCGTTGCGAACGTTGCCCTGTAGCCGGAAGGGCTTGCCCGTGGCCGCGGCCTCCAGCAGGTGCGAGCAGTACTCGACGCTCCTCGGCTCCAGCAGGGGCGACTCGAACTGCAGTGGGTCGGTCTGCGTGTACTTGTCGGCCACCACCGCGGACCACTTGAAGTAGGCGCCCGACTCGCCTCCGAATGCCGGTTCGTCGCAATACAGCTCCATGGCGCGCTTGCTGCTCCGGAACCAGGGAAGGTACTCGGAAAGGTGGCCGGTACTCTCGGTCATGAAGTAGCCGAAGTGGCGCATCATCTCGATGCGGACCTTCTCGTTCACATAGTAGCCCGGCTCCTCGCAGCGCTCCTTGAAGAGCGGGTAGAGGTCCTGCCCCTCGCGCTCCAGCTTCAGGAACCAGCCCATGTGGTTGATCCCCGCGCAGAGGAAGTCGATCTCGCTCTTTGGCACGCCGACGTAGCCCGAGATCAGGTCCAGCGTCGTCTGCACGCCGTGGCAAAGGCCGATGTAGGGTACGTTGCTCACACGGCCCAGCGCGTAGCAGCAGGCGGCCATGGGGTTGGTGTAGTTCAGCAGCAGGGCGCCCGGCTTGGCCAGACGCTCCATGTCCTGCACAATGGCCGTCAGGACCGGTATGGACCGGAGGCCCCGCAGAACGCCGCCGGGTCCCAGGCTGTCGCCGATGCATTGGTCGACGCCGTACTTGAGCGGAACCTCGTAGTCCACGCGGAACGCATCGGTGCCGCCCACCTGCACCATGCAGACGACGAAGTCGGCATCACGGATGGCTTCCTGGCGATCGGTGGTGGCGTAGCAGCTCGCAGGCAGGCCATTCTCCCGGATCATCCGGTTGACAAAGGCCTCCATGCGGCGCAGCTTCGTCTCGGTGGGGCTCATCAGGGCATAGGTGGCCCCTTGCAGCGCGGGCGTGTTCAGCATGTCGTTCATCAGTGTCTTGGTGAAGACGATGCTTCCCGCGCCGATCATGGCGATCTTCATGAGCGTAGCCTCCCTGGCTGGAGTGGTCGATGGATGGGTATTGCGACATCGGCCGCCGGATTCCTGCCGAGCGGCGCAGAGCGGATCAATCGAGGTCGATGACCTGGCCGTCGTACGCCAGTTCCATGCCTTCGGGCAGCAAGGCGTTGGTCGCCGCGTGGTCGTAGGCGTGCGAGAGATGCGTGAAGAGCGTCCGCTCCGCGCCCAGGGCGGTTGCGATGGGTACGGCCTGCTCCAGCCCGAAGTGGGTCGAGTGGGCCAGCGGCCGCACGGCATCCAGCACGAGCAGCCGCAGTCCTTGCAGCATCGCCATGCTGTCCGGCGGGATGTGGTTCACGTCCGTGACGTAGGCGATGTCGCCGATCCGATAGGCCAGGATCGGCAAGGAGCCGTGGAGGACCGGGACCGGCGTCACGTCCATGCCGCAGATGCGGGCCGGGCCGTCGAGTAGCTCCAGATCAAGGCGCGGCTTGCCGCCGCCCATCTGGGTCTCCACGAAGGCGTACTGGAAGATGCGGCGGATGTCGTGCAGCGACTCCTGCGAACCATAGATGGGAAGGCTCCTGCCGGCGAGGTCGTTGAACCTCCTGAGGTCGTCCAGCCCCATGATATGGTCCGCATGGGTGTGGGTGACCAGCACCGCATCGAGCCGGGCGAGGCCAACTGCAAGGGCCTGCAGCCGCAGTTCCGGCGTGGTGTCGATCAGCAGGGTCTCGGAGCCGTTGGTGATGCAGGCAGAGGGCCGTAGCCGCCGGTTCCGCGGGTCCGTGGACGTACAGACGGGGCAGTGACAGCCGATCATGGGCACGCCGTGCGACGTGCCGGAACCCAGAATGGTCATGCGCATGGTGGGCTGGATTCTACCCGTGCCGGTGCAGGCGGGGTGTGCTATAGTACGCCCCATGGGCGCCAAACAGCATGAGGATGGGGGTCTCTTCGGCGACGAATTGCCGGCGGCGGCGGCGGAGCGCCCCGGCGCGGGGCCCGATGCGCCGTTGGCCGCACGCATGCGGCCTCGGACGCTGGCCGAGTTCGTGGGGCAGCAGGAGATCGTGGGCGCCGGAACGGGCCTGCGGCACGCCATCGAGGGCGACCGCCTCTCCTCCATCATCCTGTGGGGACCGCCGGGCTGCGGGAAGTCGACCCTCGCGGGCATCGTGGCCAACGGCACCCGGTCGGCGTTCGAGCCCTTCTCGGCGGTCACGTCGGGCGTGCCCGAGTTACGGCAGGTGATCGCACGCGCCCGCGATCGGCGCAGGCGGCTGGGCCAGCGCACGATCCTCTTCATCGATGAGATCCACCGCTGGAACCGCGCACAGCAAGACGCCCTCCTGCCGCACGTCGAGGAGGGTGTGATCGTGATGGTGGGGGCCACCACGGAGAACCCCTACTTCTCGGTGAACGGCCCGCTCATCAGCCGATCGCGTCTCTACCGTTTGAGTCCGCTGGACGAGGCCGGCATCCGGTCGATCATCCTGAACGCCCTTTCCGACTGCGAGCGCGGCCTCGGCGCTTCCGGGATCGAGGTGGATGAGGACGCGCTGGACCACATCGTGCGCGCAGCGGGCGGCGATGCCCGCACAGGGCTGAATTCGCTGGAGGCGGCCGCGGGTCTCGTCCGCGAAGCTGAGCCGGGGGCGCGGCGCATCACGCTGGCCGCCGCCGAGGAGGCCGTGCAGCGTCGCGCCATCGCCTACGACGCAACGGGCGACGAGCACTACGACACGATCTCGGCCTTCATCAAGTCGGTGCGCGGCTCTGATCCCGACGCGGCGGTCTACTGGCTGGCCAAGATGCTCATGGCGGGCGAGGATCCGCGCTTTATCGCACGGCGGCTGGTGATCCTGGCCTCCGAGGACGTGGGTAATGCCGACCCCATGGCGCTACTGCTGGCTTCGGCCGCGGCCCAGTCGGTCCAGATGATCGGCATGCCGGAGGCGCAGCTCACGCTGGCCCAGGCCACGACCTACCTGGCGTCGGCGGCCAAGAGCAACGCGTCCATGGTTGCCCTGACGCGCGCCATGGAGGACATCAAGGGCCGCGGCGCCGCGCAGGCCCCACTACACCTGCGCAATGCCCCGCACTCCGGGCTGGAGCAGTTCGGCCACGGGCAGGGCTATCTCTACCCGCACGACCACCCCGGCGGCTGGGTGGCGCAGGATTATCTGCCCGCCGATGCGCGGTCGCAACCCTACTATGAGCCCAAGGGGATCGGCTACGAGGCCAAGATCAGGGCTCGCCTGGCGGCCCGACGGCCCGACGGCGAGGGGTAGCCGGCCAAGACAAAGGGCCCACGGGTGATCCCACGGGCCCGGATGCCGGAGGCGGATCGCCGAGGTTACGCTTCGGGCCCGAAGTCCTTCTCGAACGCCGCTGTCAGGCGCGCGCCCCAGCCCCCCAGGTCCTCCATCTTCCCGAAGAAGAAGCGGAGCACCGGCGGCTCCTCCACGAAGCGGAGGCCGCCCACCAGGTCGGCGTGATCCTTCAGCCACTTCAGGCGATCCACCACATACTCGATGTGGCTCATCGTGTAGACTCGGCGGGGTACCGCGAACCGCGCCAGCTCCAGGTCGCCCATCACCTCGTTGCCATGCACGTCGCGATCCGTGCTCACCGTGCCGCGCTCCATGGTGCGGACGCCGGACGTGAGGTAGACCGCCGCCGCCAGCGCGCCCGCCGGGTAGACGGTCTGCGGCAGGTGGGGGAGCAGCTTCGACGCATCCACATGGCCCGCGAGTCCGCCCGGCGGCGTCACGGCGGGGATGCCCTCTTCGACCATGCGAGCGACGAAGTGGGCGATCAGGTCGGCCGAGCTGCTGGCCACCTCCAGGTCGGTCATCTCCCGGAGGCCGACCGCCATGGCCTCAATCTCCTTGCTCGACATTCCGCCGTAGGTGAGGAATCCCTCGTAGACGGGCAACCAGGGGCGGATCGCATCGAAAATCCAGCGGCGGTTGGTGGCGATGAAGCCGCCGCGGACGCAGGTGCTCTTGCGTCCCGACATGTACATCATGTCGGCCTCGGCCAGCATCGCCTTCACGATGTCGCCGATGCTTGCGTCTACGAACTCGGGCTCGCGCCGCTTGATGAAGTAGGCGTTCTCGCTGATCAGGCTCGTGTCCAGGATGAGCATGATGCCGTGGTTGCGAGCGATGCGGCTCACCTCCCGGAGGTTGGCCATGGAGAACGGCTGGCCTCCGATGAGGTTGGTGGTGCACTCCATGCGGATGAAGGGGATCGCGTCGGCGCCGTGCTCGGCTATGGCGGCCTCCAGCCGGTCGGTGTCCATATTGCCCTTGAAGGGGTGCGTGCTCGCCGTCTTCAGCGCCTCGGACGTGTAGAGCTCCAGCACTTCGCCGCCCATCAGCTCAAAGTGGGCCCGAGTGGTCGTGAAGTGGTAGTTGGTGATGATCTTGTGGCCGGGCTTGACGAAGGTCTTGGCGATCAGATGCTCGGCGGCGCGTCCCTGGTGTACGGGCAGGAAGTGCTCCAGGCCCAGCACGTCGCGGATGGCGTCGGCCAGGCGATAGTAGCTCTCGCCTCCGGCGTAGGCGTCGTCCGCCACCATCATGGCCGCCAGCTGGCAGTCGCTCATCGCGTTGGTGCCGCTGTCGGTCAGCATGTCGATGAAGACATCGCGAGTGCGGAGCAGGAAGGTGTTGTAGCCCGCCTCCTGCATGGCGGCCAAGCGCTCGGCGGCGGGCGCCAGGCGCGTCCGCTGCACGATGCGAACCTTGTGCATCTCGATGGGCAGGTCCCTACCGTCGGTCAATCGAACGTTCACGCAATGTCCCTTTCGTGGATCGCCGCGTCAGTTGCACGGCTTCTCTTTCACTCAACAGCCCGGATCATGCTGCGGGAGCCCTTGTACTCGGCTACCAGCGCCCGGCCTCGATCCGGCCCCAACACGCAGGCGGCCGTGGACAGCGCATCGGACAGCGCTCCGCACGGGGCGATGACGGTGGCGGCGCAACGTGTCGTGAGCCCCATGCCCGTGGCAGGGTCCACCACGTGCGAGTACCGCTTGCCGCCGATTTCGACGAACTGCTCCGTATCACCGGACGTCGAGACGCCGCACCGCGCGACCGTGAGCATCACGCGCGGGCTGCCGGCGCCGGGGTTCGCGACCTCGACCCGCCAGCCGTCGGCGCCGGGCGGCGCGTCGCCGACGACCAGGTCGCCGCCCATCTCCACCAGGGCGCTCCGGCGCCCCAAGCGGCGCAGCGCGGCCAGTGCGGCGTCGCATGCGTAACCCTTGGCGATGCCGCCCAGGTCCAACCGCATGCCAGCCGCTAGAAGCTCGACCGTGCGGTTCCTGCGCAACCGGACCATACCTCGACCGACGCGCCGCTTCGCCTCCGAGATCGCCGCCGGACCTGGCAGCGCCCCCGACTTGCGCGCCGCGCGCCAAAGGCCCACCAGGGGCCCCACGGTGATGTCGAAGGCGCCCGAACTGCGCTCCGCCACCTCGGCGCCCAGACGAAGCGTCTCGAAGAGGTCGCGGCTCACGCGGGTCGGCCGATGCACCGCCGTCTTGCAGAGCCGGTTCAGCTCGCTGTCGGGCTTGTAGTCGCTCATGGAGGCGTCAAGCGCGGTCACGCAGTCGAATGCCGCCCTGGCCGCGCGCACGGCTCGCGCCTCGGATGCGTCATACATCACGATGCGCGCTTGAACGCCCATCACGTATTGCGTATACTCATAGCGTTCGAGTAAGTCCGCGGGGCTTGGCGGGGCGAGGACGGCTACGGCTACCGCCCCGCCGAGAAGCCTGACGCATGGAAGGTAATGCATGTCTCTCAACCGTCGTTTCTCACAGGCAGGCGCCGGGCGCCTGCTCGGGCTGGTTTCGGTCCTTGCTTCGGCGGCCTGCGCCTCGGCCCAGGCGCCCGCGCCCTTCGCCGTGACGCTGCCGAAGACCGTGGCTAAGATCGAGATGGTACCCGTCAAGGGCGGCGTCATCGTCCTCGATGCCGTTGCGGGCAAGGTCGAGAAGGCCTCCGTCAGCGTGAAGCCGTTCTGGATCGCCAAGACGGAGCTAACCTGGGACCAGTACGATCCCTTCTCGACCACCGCTCTCTCGGCGGGCGCGGCTGCAAGCGCCACCGGAGCCGACGCCGTCTCGCGGCCCAGCCGCCCCTATGTTCCCGCCGACCTCGGCTGGGGGCACGCGGGCTTCCCGGTCATCAACGTCACGCCCTACAGCGGCGAGACCTACTGCAAGTGGCTCTCGCTGGTCACCGGGAAGAAGTTCCGCCTGCCCACCGAGGCCGAGTGGGAGCTTGCCTGCCGGGCGGGCGCCGCGCCCGCCACGCTGGCGGCTCCGGCCGCCTTGGCGAAGTCGGCTTGGTATGACGCGAACGGCGGAGGCGCCACGCACGCCGCGGCCAAGAAGGCCCCCAACGCCCTCGGGTTGTTCGACATGATCGGCAACGCGGGCGAATGGTGTGTGGGACGTGACGGCAAGCCCGTGCTCTGCGGCGGAAGCTGGAATGACAAGGCCCCGCAGGTCGGGCCCGGCGCCCGAGCTTGGCAGACGCCGGCGTGGAATGAGACCGACCCGCAGATTCCCAAGAGCAAGTGGTGGCTCTCGGACGGGTCGTTCTGTGGCTTCCGGGTCGTCTGCGAGCCATAGGCGGCGAACTCAGCGCCCGGCCAGGCGGCGTCGATGCCGCGGGAACGGGCTTACACCAGGGAGCCGCGAACAGGTCGGCTTCCGCAAGGAGGACTCATGGGCTCAGAATCTGAGGGCGTCGGCGAGGCCGGCGTCTCCCGCCGTGAATTGGTCGCCGCATCGGCCGCCGTGGCCGCATCGGCGCTGTTCGCCACCGGCAACTACGCGTATGCGCAGGGCTCCGACCGCATCAAGGTCGGCCTGATCGGTTGCGGCGGCCGCGGCACAGGCGCCGCCAACGACTGCTTCCGCTCCAGCCAGGGCGTCGAGCTCGTGGCAATGGGCGACATGTTCGCCGATCGCCTCAACGGCTCCAAGAGCGCACTGAAGGATCAGCTCAAGGACGCGTTCAAGGTGACCGACGACACCTCCTTCGTGGGCCTCGATGCCTACAAGGGCGTGCTCGCCAGCCCGGCCAACCTCGTCATCCTGGCGACGCCCCCCGGCTTCCGCCCGATCCACTTTGACGCGGCGGTGAAAGCCGGCAAGAACGTCTTCATGGAGAAGCACGTCGCCTCCGACGCGCCCGGCATCCGCACGGTCCTTGCCGCCGGCGAGCTCGCCACCCAGAAGAAGCTTGCGGTCGTCGCGGGTACGCAGCGGCGCCACCAGGCCCCGTACGTGGCCACCATCGCCAAGCTGCAGGCCGGCGCCATCGGCGATATCGTCGGCGGCCAGGTCTACTGGAATGGCGGCGGCGTCGGCAACGGCTACGGCGATAAGGGCTCGCAGACCGACCTCGAGTGGATGATCCGCCACTGGTATCCCTGGACATGGCTCTCCGGCGATCATATCGTCGAGCAGCACGTCCACAACATCGACGTCGCGTGCTGGGTGATGGGTGGCCATCCGCAGAGCGCCATGGGCGTGGGTGGCCGTTCGCAGCGCACCGAGGCGCGCTTCGGCAACATCTTCGACCACTTCGCGATCGACTTCATCTATCCCGGCGACGTGCACATCCTCAGCATGTGCCGCCACTGGGACGGCACCCCCGGCAACGTCTCGGAGCGGTTTGTCGGCACCAAGGGCGTCACCAACGCGGCGGGATCGATCAGCGGCCCCAATGAGTGGCGCTACCAGGGCCAGAGCACCAACCCCTATGTGCAGGAGCATGCCGACCTGATCGCCAGCATCCGCGCCGGCAAGCCCCTCAACGAGGCCCGCCAGGTGGCCGAGAGCACACTTGCCGCCATCATGGCTCGTATGGCCGCGTACACCGGCCAGATCATCACGTGGGAGCAGGCGCTCAACTCGCAGGAGAGCATCCGGCCGGACCTGGCAAACCCCGCCGCTCCGATCCCGATCCCCGCCGTCTCGATTCCCGGTCGCACCGAGTTCAAGTAGGCCCGGCAGGCTTCGACGGTCAGTCTGGCGCAGGGCCCGCTCCGTGCGGGCCTTGTGCACATACGGAGGTAACTATGAAGGTTGACAGGCGTGAACTGCTGGCCGGCGGTGCGGCGACGCTGGCCCTGGCCGGCTCACGGCGCGGCGCTGACGCCCAGGCGCCGAAGCCGCCCAAGGCCGTGCTGAAGCTCTCCAGCCAGGAGGGGATCATCCCCGGGCGCGACCTGGCCGAGCGCGTCGCGAAGATGGAGAAGTGGGGCTTCTCGGGCATCGAACTGGGCGGCGACGCCGGTCGGCGCATCGAGGAGGTCCGGAAGGTCCTCGCCAACCACAAGGTGAAGGTGAGCGCGCTCTGCGTGGGAACGCCGGGCGGCACCCTGATCAACGACGATCCCAAGGTGCGCCGCAGCGCCGTGGACGCTATCAAGGAGCTGCTTACCGTTGCCGGCGAGCTCGGCTCCACGGGTGTGATCGTGGTGCCGGCCTTCAACGGGCAGACGAAGCTGGAAAACCGCGAGGCCCGGCCGATCTTGATCGACCTCCTCAAGGAGATCGGCGAGCACGGCGCCAAGGTCAACGGTCGGTTGCTGCTGGAGCCGCTGAACCGGGGGGAGGCCTTCTTCCTGCGGCAGTTGGCTGACGCCGGCGCCATGTGCCGCGAGGTCAACAGCCCGGGCGTCGCCATGATGGGCGATTTCTACCACATGTGCATCGAGGAGCCCAGTGATATGGGCGCCTTCGTCTCCGCGGGGCAGTGGCTGCACCATGTGCATCTGGCCTCGCGCACGCGCGTCATGCCGGGCCAGGACGACCGCGACTTCACCAACGGCTTCCGCGGCCTCAAGACCATCGGCTACCAGGACTACTGCAGCCTTGAGTGCGGATGCAAGGGTGAGCGGGACATGGAAATCCCCAAGGCCGCGGCGTTCCTCAGAGATCAGTGGGCCAAGTCGTAGACAACCCAGATGCCCTGGCGGCAACGGCCCGCCGCCAGGGCGTTTTCAAGCCGCCTTAGCCCAACCGCGTCAGTTCGATGGTCACCATGTCGAGCCCGAAGCTCTTCTGGTCGCCCGACGGGCCAAGCTTCAGCATGATGGGGACCAGTCCCTGTCGCATGGTCAGGCGGCCCAGGTCGGCCCGGCGCACGGTCGGTGTCGAGGCCCGAAGGTCCACCAGCGGGCCGGTGGCCATCTCGTCGCGGAAGACCTGTACGGTCCCACGGTTCGGTCCCGCTACCGTCTCGATCTGCACCTTGTAGTCACCCGACGCCGGTACGTCGCACAGCACCTCCAGCACGTGTTGACCGAAGACGTCCTCACCCTCCGCGTCGACGCGAAGGAACCGCACCCCCCTGTCGCCCACACGCTCGTCGCCTTTGCTGATCTGCATGTTGTTGAGCGAGAAGGCCCGGATCGGGATGTTCCAGCCTGCGGCGAACGTCACCTTGACGGGGTCGCCTACCTTGCGTTCCGCCACCGGAGCGATCGAGCCGGCCTGGGCAGGCGCCCTGTCAGCATAGAGGTATGCCACCCCCACGTAGTCCGTGGGAATGTCGTTCTTCTCCGGCGCGTGCTCAATAGCCATGGTGATGGACTTCTGGAACACCACCGGGTCGTAGGGCATGAACCGGAACCCGGCGCTGCGGCCCATGTGCTTCTTGTAGTCGAGGCAACCACTCACCGGGAACGACTTGCGTCCGTCCCAGCGCCCGGGCACGTCGTACCAGCCTCCGTTGAGGAAGTCCTCCGATCCGGTGCCGTGCATGCAGAGCACGCCGTCGATGGTGGTCTTGTCGTCGCCCTCGAAGAAGGGGGTTGAACCGGGCGTCATGCCCTGCGCCTGCACCGAGACGCCCACGATGTGCCCGCGGCCCAGCGCCTCCACAAACGTGAAGGGCTTGCCCAGCGTGGTGGGGTTCTCACGGCGCCAGACTGCGTAGAACCGGCCCTCGTCCTCCTGCCTGGGATCGGCCGCGATGTCGAATGAGGCCTCGACCTCGATGGAGCCGCCCTCGGTCCGCTCGTCGATGAGTTCCACCGTGGCCGACTTGTCGAACGGCATGGGCAGGTAGCAGTAGGAGGTCTCGCCGTCGGAACCCACGAGGGCCGACCGCATGGCGGGCTCGCCCCAGGAGGCGCCGAAGAAGTCGCCTGCGGGGCAGACGACCGCGGGCTTCCGACCGCCGTCCCAACTGATGCGCAGCAGGATGGATCGCTCCTTGTCTGCCAGCGCCGAGGCGGGGCCCAGGCGCATCCCGACGATGCGGCCGCCGGAGCTACGCTTCAGAAGGGTCACCTTCTTGCCGGGCAGCAGCTTCTTGTGCGCCGCGACCGTCTCTATCTTCGAGCCGGGTCGCGCGAGCAGGTCCGCCACGGCGGCGCCGGGGTTGCCCAGGAGGCGCATTGCCGCCGCGGCCGGCTCCGGAGCCGTGACCTGCCAGTCCGGATCATAGCTCTGGACGTCGGCGCCGTCGGCCAACGTGGCGTGGTTGATCTGGAAGAACTGCATGACGGGGCCGCGGTAGACCACTTTCACCGACTTGCGGTAGGGGATCGGGACGTAGGAGTAGAACCCACCTCCTCCGTGGCCCACGAGCGGCTCTGGAAAGCCCTTGGCTCGGCCCAGGAAGAGGTCGCGGAAGCCGATATTGATGCGCGGCGTGGTCTCGCCGTCGAAGTAGAACTCCAGCGGCTGGTCCGTGGGAGTAGGCGTCCAGATGCGCTGGATGATGCCCGGGCCCTTGAGTTCCGTGATGACCAGGGCGTCGCCCTCTTTGCGGATGAACGAGTACTTGCCGGAGAAGCCGTCATCGTTGCCGCCGGTGCGGTCGTAGCTGGACTCCATGGCCGAGCGTTCAGCCCGAAGCCTGGGCAGTTCATAGGGGCGCGTCACATTACCGGTCACATGCACGGCCGGCGGCGTCTGGGTTGCGGTTGGCAGCACGGTTTGATCCTCCTGTCTCATGGCTCCACGACCTCATAGACCTCCGCGTCGTCGCTGGAGGCGCCTTCCTGCAGCCGCAGGTAGGGCGCCGAAGTCAGGACGCCGCGGATGGCGTCCTTGGTGGCGGGATCGGCGGTCCAGCTTCGCAACTGGCTGAACAAGAGATACCGGACCCCCGAACTCCGCAGCAGCTCGCGGCGTTCTGCGTCCGGCGTCGCGGGCACCTGGAACCGAACCCACCGGCCCATGGTGGCGCCGAAGTCGGGCGTCTCGCCCCAGTGCCCGGCATGTACGGGGCGTCCCGTGAGGCCCGGAGCAAAGCAGGCGGCGGTTGTATCGACGAATGCCGCCTTGCCCTGGCCCGATATCGCCACCCACGGCAGGGGCTGCACGGCCTCGCCGGGCCGCGTGTGCTCGCGCAGCCAGAGGAGGGCCGACACCTCGCCGGCATGCATGTACGGGCGCTGGATGCGGCTCTGGCCGCGGTTCTGGCTGAAGTTGCCGGTGTCGCGCAGCATGAACCGAACGTTCGTGGCGCCGAGGAGAGCCAGTGCGGCCGCCATGGCCCAGATCCGGCCCCGCACGGGCACGCGCTCGGCGGCTGACGCCAGGCATAGACCCGCCAGGCAGGCGATGGGCAGATGCGAGCCCATCAGCATCTTGCGCTGGAAAGGCGCCGGCAGGTAGGCCGCCGCCAGGTTGGCTGTCGCCCATGTGAAGAGGAAGATGGCCGCCGTCTTCGCGGGTAGCGCGCCTGGGGCGTCGGGCCTCTCGTCAGCGTCGCGGCGCAGGGCCAGGTAGAGGCCGCCCAGCGCCAGCGGAAGGAGCAGGCCGTAGCCCAGAACGTAGAGCATGGGGCTGGGGCTCAGCGTCGCCACGGCAACGCGCTTGGCGAAGACAGCCTCCGTGCGGACGAGCCAGAACATATGGGCCGAGCTGATGCCCGTCAGCGCGGCGGCGCCCAAGGAGAGGAGCCACGGCCGGACCGCAACGCGGCGTTGCCGAACGGAGACGACCAGCAGCCAGGCAACCCAGACCACGATCAGAGTGATGACATCATAGGTATGGATGTTGCCGAGGAGCAGGCCGCAGCCGCCTGCCAGCAGGGCGGCCCTCCGGGAGCCGGTTTGGGATGCCCGCAGGAGCCAGCCTAGAACCCCGACCATCAGGAGCAGGGACACCAGGAAGAGCGGACTCAGATAGAGGCAGAGCCACGTGATGGCCTCGGGCTGCCAGACATCCGCAGGCGAGTTGATGCCGCTTGCCCGCCACTGGCCCGGGAGCCAGCCCACGCCGGCCGAGACCAGCACGGTCAGGAAGCAGACCTTGCGCACAGGCAGCTTCGGCGCCACCATTCCGAGCAGCCACCAGAGCGCCCGGAGGAAGGCAAGGCCGGCGACGATGCGGGCGCCGTGGTAGACGAGGAGCACGGGAGCGCCGGTGAAGCGCGCCACCAGCCCGAGCGCCAGGAAGAGCACATTGAACTGATGCCCGACCTGCGGCTCCACCGTGAAGAGGTTGCGCTGGAACAGGGAGCCATCGGCCACCTGGCGCATCCACGAGAGGTAGACGCAACTGTCGTCCAGGTTGTACCCGAGCCACGAGAACCACCCGAGGGCCGGGTGGGCTCCGGTCAGCATCATGCCGAAGAGGTATGGAAGGCACGTGACCGCCATGGCCGCCAGTGAGACACCCAGTACCCACCGGCTGCCGTCCGTAGCGGCACGCCGCCTGGTCGGTTGTTCGTCAGCGGACGCCATGCGCCTACAGGTGCCTCAGGATGATGGCCATACTCCTGGCGTCAAGCGCGGCGATGTCGGGGAGCTCAAACCGGTTGCCTTCGACGTCGGTGATGATGACCCGACCGCCCGGCAGCTCCATCAAGTTCTCGCGCAGGTGGCGCGCCACGGCCTCGTGGACGCCGCGATCGGTCTGCAGCTTCCAGTAGACCGTACCGAACTCCTCCTTGACGGAGACGATGCTCTCCACCACCGGGAGGAAGTAGCGGATTGCCAGGTCCTCGTCGATGGTTCGCTTCGACTCCTCGTCCATCAATGAAGGGTCCTGGATCATCCCCACGTCGCGCCCATTGCCGTCCAGGAGCGCGATCAGGTGGTCCGTGTCGCTCAGCGGGAAGGCCCGTGCGACCTGCACGCGCAGCACGGTGCGCTCGTCCTCGATGGTGCATCGGGTCAGCCCGGTCCGGTGGAACACGCGCGTGCGCTTGGGATCGAGGAACCGCAGTTCGTAGGACTCCGGGTCGGTGCGTATGACGCCGTGGGGCGTCGGATGTGCTTCTGTGGCTGTTGTCATCGGGATGTCCTCGGGCAGGCCGTCCGCCGCCCCGGTTCAGATGGCGCGGATGCGGTTCACTTCCATCTGGATCTTCACGAGGTTGGCGTAGACGCCGTCCTGGTCCATCAGCTCGTCGTGCGTGCCGCACTCGGCCATCTTCCCTTCCTTCATCACCACCAGGCGGCTCGCGTGCCGCAGGGTGCTCAGGCGGTGGGCGATGGCGAAGGTCGTGCGGTTCTGCACGAGGCGCGAGATGGCCTCCTGGATGCGCTGCTCGGTCTCGGTGTCCACGCTGGCGGTGGCTTCATCCAGGATCAGGATCTTGGGGTCGTGCAGGATGGCCCTTGCTATGGAGATGCGCTGCCGCTCCCCACCGGAAAGGCGCTGACCGCGCTCACCCACCTGGGTATCGTAGCCGTCCGGGAACTTCAAGATGAACTCGTGGCAGTTTGCGGCCTTGGCGGCGCGCATCACCTCTTCGGCGCCGGCATCAGGCTTGGCGTAGGCGATGTTGTCGCGAATGGTGCCGGGGAAGAGGAACGGCTCCTGCAGCACGATGCCCAACTGGCGGCGGAAGTCGCCCATGTTGATCTGCCGAAGATCGACGCCATCGACCTCGATGGAGCCGTCGTTGACGTCGTAGAAGCGGGCCAGCAGGTTGATGATGGTGGACTTCCCGGCGCCGCTGTGCCCGACCAGGCCGATCATCTCGCCCGGCTGCACGTGGAGCGTGAAGTCCTCAAGCACCCGGCGCGCCTTGTCGTATCCGAAGCCCACGTTGGTGAACTTCACCTCGCCCTTCACATCGGGAGCCGCCGTGGCCTTGTCGCCCTGCCGGACGTCCGGCTCGGTGTCGAGAATCTCAAAGACGCGGTCGGCGGCCGTCAGCGACCGGGTGGACCAATCGATGACGCGGCTGAAGTCCTGGAAGGGCGTGTAGAAGCGAACGAGGTAGCCCGAGAAGGCCGTCATAATCCCAAGCGTCATCGTCCCGAAGATGACCTTGCTCCCGCCGTAGAGCCAGATGATGTACGAGCCCGAGCCCATGACAAGGCCCAGAATCGGCCAGTAGGTGGCCCACATGGCGTTGGCCGCATAGCTGGCCTTGAAGACCTGCAGGTTGCGGTTGCGGAAGTTCTCGACCTCGCGGTCCTCCTGGGCGAACGCCTTCACCACCCGCATGCCGTTGACGGCGGTGGAGAGCGAGGCGTACATCTTGCTGATACGGTGCCAAACGTGGTGCCACTTGCGCTTGGCCCGGGGCATGAACCAGCGGTTCAGCGCGAAGACGAAGATGCCGGGCGTCAACAGCCAGGAGGCGAGTTGCCAGTCCATGCGGAAGAGCATGCCGCTCGTCAGCGAAATGGCCAGGAGAGTGGACATGAGCCAGGGGATGCCGTCGGTTAGGAAGTCCCAAAGATGGTCGGCGTCGTTCGTGATGCGGGAGATCACGGAGCCCGTGTTGCGCTTGTCGTAGTAGCCCAGCGAGAGCTGGTTGAGCTTGCAGAACATCGCAACCCGGATATCCATGAGGACCCTGGCCCCGAGCCAACTGCTGAGGCGCCGTTGTGCGTACATGAAGAGCGCGACGGCGATCCTCGAGGCCGCGAACAACACCACCAGTTGCACAACCGGCGCGATGGTCGGCTTCGGCAGGGCCTTCTGGGTGACGATTGTATCGACGATGCGCCCTCCGATCCACGGTGGGATCAGTTCGAGGAACGCCAAGCATAAGATGATCACGCCCGAGCCGACCGCCTGGAGCTTGTAGGGCGCGAGGAACCGCAGCAGGCGCACCATGACCGCGCGCTTGTTCACGCAGCCGGGGCAGACGTCCGTGTCGTCCGGCAGAACGCGTTTGCACTTGGGGCAGTACCGGCGCTTGTTCTCGACCTCGTCCCACTTGGGCTGCTCGCCCTTGGAGATTCGGTTGAACTGCCGGGCGATGGCGGTGGCCTCAGCGGCCGCCGCGTGGGAGTACCGCATGAGGGTGACGGTCTCGCGCGGCGTCTTCACCTGCAGGACGCCGTTGCCCACCAGAATCTCCGCCTTGGACTCGCGCAGGTCTTCAATCGGCACGGAATGGATGATCGAGATCGCTCCGTCGGCTTCGCGCAGCGCCAGGACGCGCCCGCCCGCCACGATCACCCACTCTTGCCCCCATTGTCCATGGAACGCGACGTCCGTCTCGAAGACCATATCAGGCGTCAGCGTGGCCAGGTCGGCGCCAGGGGGAGGTGCGAGGGCCACGCGCAGTGGCTCCACGAGCGAGGCGGGCAGGTTGGGGAGAAGAGGCATGCTGCGCTCCGTGCGTCGGTGTAGCTGACCCCGACGATGCAGTCTACCTCGGCCTGTACCCGGGTGCGGCTGGAACTGCCGAAGCGGCCCGTGGTGCGTATTGACTTCACCTAGGCCCTGCGTGTATACTGGACAGGTTGTGCGGGGAGGCTTTGTGCCGCCCCGTGGTCCCGTCGAACCGTCACACTAGAGGAGGCCACGCCGGAGTTCAGTCAACGACTGCTTCGAGTGTACCTGTTCCGGGCTTACTGGAACATGGTCCTGCGCCTCGGCCCCTCTGTGTGAGAGGGGCCATTCGATTCTATAGAGCCGACAGCGCCAGCGCCGTCAGGCCCAGGTGGTCCGGAGGTCCTATGCCTACCATTAACCAGTTGGTCCGTAAGGGCCGCGAACGCGTCGTGAAGAAGAGCTCCGCGCCTGCCCTCAAGGGCAATCCGTTCAAGCGCGGCGTTTGCCTGATCGTGCGCACCGTGTCACCGAAGAAGCCTAACTCCGCACTCCGGAAGATCGCCCGCGTGCGCTTGGTGAACGGCATGGAAGTTACGGCGTACATCCCGGGCATCGGCCACAATCTGCAGGAACACTCTGTGGTGATGGTGCGCGGCGGTCGTGTCAAGGACTTGCCGGGCGTCCGGTACCACATCGTGCGAGGCACGCTGGATGCCACCGGAACCGCGAACCGCAAGTCAAGCCGCTCCAAGTACGGTACGAAGCGGCCCAAGTAGGAAACGCGAGGAGAGCTAAGGTATGCCGAGGAAGGGTCCTGTTCGCCGTCGCCCGGTCATTCCAGACCCGGTGCACAACAGCGTTCTGGCGCAGCGCTTCATCAACCGGCTGATGCTGGGCGGTAAGAAGTCCACCGCCGAGCGCATCTTCTATGGCGCGCTTGACGCCATTGAGAAGAAGACGGGCACGCCGGGGATCGAAGTCTTCGAGAAGGCTTTGAAGAACGTCATGCCGATCCTCGAAGTGCGCCCGCGGCGCGTCGGCGGCTCGACCTACCAGGTGCCCGTGGAAGTTCGGCCTGAGCGCCGCACCTCGCTGGCCCTCCGGTGGATCGTCACCATTGCGCGGAAGCGCGGCGGCCGCACCATGGTCGAGAAGCTGGCGGGTGAGTTCATGGACGCCGCCAACGGTCAGGGCGCGAGCATTAAGAAGCGCGAGGACGGCCATCGCATGGCTGAGGCCAACAAGGCCTTCGCACACTACCGCTGGTAGACGACAACATATTCGGCCTGACTGAACGGCCGTGACTGGGCCGGGCCGCTCGTTTCGAGCGGTCTTCCGGCGCGTGAAAGGCGCCCGCCTGAATCGCTCCGGCGGTTGCGGCGCGCAGTTGGAGACCTATGGCGAGAGAGTATTCGCTTGACAAGACCCGCAATATCGGCATTGCGGCACATATAGACGCTGGCAAGACCACCACCACCGAGCGCATCCTGTACTATACGGGACGGCTGCATCGGCTGGGCGAGGTCCATGAGGGCACTGCCACCATGGACTGGATGGAGCAGGAGCAGGAGCGGGGGATTACCATTACCTCCGCTGCCACTACCTGCTTCTGGCAGGACTGCCGGATCAACATCATCGACACTCCTGGACACGTGGACTTCACCGTAGAGGTGGAGCGCTCCATGCGCGTCCTGGACGGCGTCGTTGCCGTGTTCTGCGCCGTCGGAGGGGTCCAGCCCCAGTCCGAGACTGTCTGGCGCCAGGCCAGCAAGTACAGCGTTCCCCGAATCGCGTTCATCAACAAGATGGACCGCATGGGCGCCAACTTCATCAATGTGGTTGAGCGTATGCGAGACCGTCTCAACGCGAACGCGGTTCCGATCCAGCTTCCGATCGGCGCCGAGGCCGAGTTCCGCGGGGTCATCGACCTCGTTGAGATGACGGCGTATATGTATGCCGTGGATGATGGCCGCGACTTCGAGGTGGCGGCGATCCCGGACGACATGCAGGCTGAGGCTGCCCACTGGCGTGAGCAACTGATTGAGGCGGCCGCCGACTTCGACGACCATCTCATGGAGCGGTATCTAGAGGGGCAGGAGATTCCCAAGGATCAGCTGAAGGCGGCGCTTCGCAAGGGCACCATCGCCGGCAGCATCGTCCCCGTCACCTGCGGTTCGGCTTACAAGAACAAGGGCGTCCAGCCTCTCTTGGACTCCGTCATCGACTTCCTTCCGTCTCCGCTGGATATGCCTCCCATTCGAGGGCTTAACCCGGATACCGGAGCGGTCGTCGAGCGGCGTTGCGCCGATGACGAGCCGTTCAGCGCCCTGGCCTTCAAGATCGCCACGGACCGCTTCGGCGTCCTCACCTTCATTCGCATCTACTCGGGGACCCTTAAGAAGGGCGCCGCGATCATCAACGCCACCAAGCAGAAGAAGGAGCGCGTGGGCCGCATTCTGCGGATGCACGCCAAGGATCGCGAAGAGGTTGAGGTGGTGTACGCCGGCGAGATCGCCGCAGCCATCGGGCTGTCGGTGACCACGACGGGCGATACGCTGTGCGACGATGCGTCGCCGGTTCTTCTTGAGTCGATCACGTTCCGGGATCCGGTGATCTCCCTGGCCGTCGAGCCGAAGACGAAGGCCGACCAGGAGAAGATGGCCATCGCGTTGCAGAAGCTTGGGGCCGAGGATCCGACGTTCCACATCAGCACGGACCAGGAGACCGGTCAGACCATCATCTCGGGCGTGGGTGAACTTCACCTTGAGATCATGGTGGACCGCATGCGCCGCGAGTATGGCGTCGAAGTGACGCAGGGCGCGCCGCAGGTAGCCTACCGCGAGACCGTCAGCCGGAAGGCCAAGGCCCGTGAGCCGTTCAAGCGGCAAACCGGCGGGCGCGGCCAGTACGGCGACTGCGAACTGGTCGTGGAGCCGCTGGAGCCAGGTACGGGCATCGAGTTCGTGGACAAGATCGTCGGTGGCTCCATTCCCCGCGAGTACATCGGACCCATCGAGGCCGGTGTGCGCGAAGCGTTGGATGGCGGCATACTGGCGGGCTTCCCGATGGTCGATGTTCGGGTCACGCTGGTTGACGGTTCCTACCACGAGGTCGACTCGTCGGAGATGGCGTTCAAGATCGCCGCCTCGATGACCGTGAAGGAAGCCTGCCGCAAGGCCGGTCCGGTGCTCAAAGAGCCGGTAATGGCCGTCGAGGTGGTGACGCCGGAGCAGTTCCTCGGCGACGTCATCGGCGACATCAACTCGCGCCGCGGCCGCATCGAGGGCATGGAGCCCGGCTCGGGCGGCATCCAGGCGATTAAGGCCCAGGTTCCGTTGTCGGAGTTGTTTGGTTACGTGACCGCCTTGCGATCGCTGACGCAGGGACGGGCCGATCCGACCGTGGAGCCGTCGCACTACGATGAGGTTCCCCGGAGCCTCAGCGATGTTATTGTGGCTCGCTTGGCGGGCAAGTAGTTAAGCAGGAATGGGATTACGCACGGAGGCAATCCATGGGTAAGCAGCGATTCGAGCGCAACAAGCCGCACGTGAACATCGGTACGATCGGTCACGTGGATCACGGCAAGACGACGCTGACGGCAGCGATCACTCGGTGTCTGGCATCTGCCGGCGGCGCCAAGTACGTGGCGTACGACGAGATCGACTCGGCTCCTGAAGAGAAGGCGCGTGGCGTCACGATCAACACGTACCACGCCGAGTACCAGACCGAGACCCGGCACTACGCTCATGTGGACTGCCCGGGCCACGCCGACTACATCAAGAACATGATCACCGGCGCCGCGCAGATGGATGGCGCCATTCTGGTGGTCTCCGCTGCGGACGGCCCCATGCCGCAGACCCGCGAGCACATCCTTCTGGCCCGCCAGGTGGGCGTTCCGTACATCGTGGTCTTCCTGAACAAGGCTGACCTCCTTGATGATCCGGAGCTGCTCGAGCTGGTCGAGCTTGAGGTCCGCGAACTCCTCTCCAAGTATGAGTTCCCCGGTGACGACGTTCCGGTGATCGCCGGATCAGCCACCCAGGCCCTGGAGAGCGAGGACGTGACCCGCGAGGATGCCGCCAACGGCAAGATCTGGCAGCTCATGGACGCGGTGGACAGCTACATCCCGACGCCGGAGCGCGCTTCCGATAAGCCGTTCCTGATGAGCGTCGAGGACGTGTTCACCATCACCGGTCGCGGCACGGTTGCCACGGGCCGCGTGGAGCAGGGCGTTCTCAAGGCCATGGAGCCCGTCGAGATCGTCGGCCTGCATCCCACGCGGACGACGGTCGCCACGTCGCTGGAGCAGTTCCGGAAGGTCTGCGACTACATCTACGCGGGTGACAACGCGGGCGTCCTGCTCCGCGGCATCAGCCGGACCGATGTGGAGCGCGGCCAGGTTCTCTCCAAGCCGGGCGCCATCACGCCGCACACGAAGTTCCAGGCCGAGGTCTACGTCCTCTCCAAGGAGGAAGGCGGCCGGCACACCCCGTTCTTCACGGGCTATCGTCCGCAGTTCTACTTCCGCACGACCGACGTGACGGGCGAGATGCGGCTTCCGGACGGCGTTGAGATGGTGATGCCCGGTGACAACATCACGATCACGGGCGATCTCATCCAGCCCATCGCCATGAACGACGGCCTTCGGTTCGCCATCCGCGAGGGTGGGCATACCGTGGGCGCCGGCGTCGTCACCAAGATTCTCGAGTAGCAGCAACAAACATCGGGGGCCCATGCAGGGCCCCCGACATGGAGAGCGGATCATGGCATCTGCACGACGGGACAAGGTTCGCATCCGGCTTCGGGCGTTCGACCACCGCATTCTCGACCAGTCGGTCGAGAAGATCGTGGATACCGCCCGGCGCACCGGTGCGCGAATCAGCGGCCCCGTGCTTCTCCCCACGGAGAAGGCGATCGTGTGCGTCAACCGGGGTACGACCATCGACAAAGAGTCGATGGAGCACTTCGAGATGCGCACGCACCGGCGTCTGGTAGACATTCTGGAGCCTGGCGCGAAGACGATCGATGCGCTCATGCGGCTGGACCTGCCGAGCGGCGTCGATATCGAGATCAAGCTGTAAGCAACGCATCCGCCGCGTCAGTGCGGCGCCGGCCAGTCGGCGCCTGTGGTGGCGCATTGGATCGTTGCGGAAAAGGGAACGAGAGTGGTAGACACAATTCTGGGCAAGAAAATCGGCATGACCCAGATCTTCAATGAAGACGGGTCAGTCACGCCGGTTTCCGTGATCGAGGCAGGTCCCTGCACTGTCACGCAGCTCAAGAGTGTAGAGACGGATGGTTACACCGCCGTCCAGGTCGGATTTGGTGAAATCCGACCCAAGCACGTCAACAAACCGATGTTGGGGCACATCAAGGGCGGCCTGGCGAACCCGAAGTACAAGGACGCCCAGCCGCGAAAGACACTTCGCGAGGTCCGCACCGACGATACTTCCGACCTGGAGATGGGGCAGGCGATCGCCATCTCCGATGTCTTCCAGGTGGGCGACAAGATCAAGGTAAGCGGCACTTCCAAGGGCAAGGGCTTCGCCGGCGTCGTGAAGCGCTTCCACTTCCATGGCGGCGACCAGACGCACGGCTCGATGGTTCACCGTAAGCCGCAGTCCAGCGGTGCAACGGATGCCGCGCGGACGTTCAAGGGCACCCGAAAGCCGGGGCACATGGGCGCCGTGAAGACCACAGTGCGCGGCCTCACTGTTGCGCGCATCGACGCGGACCGCAACCTGCTCATGGTCAAGGGAGCTGTTCCCGGCGCCAACGGCGGCTTGCTGACGATTACGAGGCTCTAGGAGGCGACAGCTATGCCGGATATCCCGCTTTACAAGACGACCGGAGAGCAAGTCGGCACTCTGTCGCTGCCCGAGGCAGTGTTCGCCGCTGAGCCCAGCATCCCGCTGATCCACCAGGCCGTCCAGACAGAGGAGGCGCGCGAGCGCCAGGGCACTTCGGACACCAAGACCCGCTCCGACGTGAGCGGCGGCGGCAGGAAGCCGTGGCGCCAGAAGGGCACCGGCCGCGCCCGACAGGGCAGCACCCGTGCGCCGCACTGGACCAAGGGCGGCGTTGCCTGGGGCCCGCATCCGCGAAGCTACAGCAAGTCGTTCCCGACCAAGATGCGGCACGGCGCCCTGCGCAGCGCCCTTTCGCTGAGGGTTGCCGCGGGCGAGGTCCTGGGGCTGGACGCGCTGACGGTTGAGGCCGCCAAGACCCGCGTGGTCGTCGACGTTCTGGACAGGCTGCCTCTGAAGCGCGAAGTGACGACCAAGCACTATGAGGGCAAGGGCGATCTGGTGCGCGGCACCGCGCAGCGGCCCGACAAGGTGCTCGTTATCGTTCCCGACTACGACCCGGTGCTTCTGAAGTCCTGCCGGAACATCCCCTACGTCACCCTTCGCTATGCGCCGAACTTCTCGGTCCGCGATGTGATGAACGCCGGTCGCATCGTGCTGGCCGAGGGCGCCGTACCGAAGATCGAGGAGGTCCTCGCGCGATGAAGGATCCATTCCAGATAATCGAGCGCCCCTTGCTCACCGAAAAGAGCATGGATCAGAGCCATGCCGGCAAGTACCACTTTGCCGTGGCCAAGGGCGCCAACAAGATCGAGATCCGGCAAGCCGTCGAGTCGATCTTCAACGTCAAGGTGACCAAGGTCAACACGCTGAACGTCCGCGGCAAGAGCCGCCGGGTCGGGCGTATGCCCGAGGGCCGTACCAGCGACTGGAAGAAGGCGATCGTCACGCTCGCCCCCGGCCAGACCATTACGATGTTCGAGGGACTGTAAGATGGCGCTTAGACAGTACAAACCGACTACGCCCTCGCGGCGCTTCCGGTCGGTGTCTACTTTCTCGGAGATCACCGAGACGACGCCCGAGCGCTCGTTGCTGCAGAGCCTTCGAAGCACCGGCGGCCGAAACGACCAGGGCAAGCTGACGGCAAGGCATCGCGGCGGCGGCAACAAGCGGCAGTACCGGTTGATCGACTTCAAGCGCGACAAGGTCACGGTGCCCGGCAAGATCGCCACGATCGAGTACGATCCGAACCGCACCTCGCGAATCGCGTTGGTCCACTACGCAGACGGCGAGAAGCGCTACATCCTGGCCCCCGTGGGGATCAAGGTGGGCGACGCCGTTGTTTCGTCGGACACGGCGGACATCAAGCCGGGCAACTGCCTTCCGCTTCGGGCGATCCCGGTCGGCACGGTGATCCACAATGTGGAGTTGACACCGGGCCGGGGCGGCCAGATGGTCCGCAGCGCAGGCGCCGGCGCCCAGTTGATGGCGAAGGAAGGCAAGTACGCCCAGGTGCGGCTGCCGTCCAGCGAAGTTCGGCGCGTGCTGATCGAGTGCCGGGCGACCATCGGCCAGGTCGGCAATGTTGATCACGAGAACGAGTCCTGGGGCAAGGCGGGCAAGACGCGATGGCTCGGCCAGCGGCCTCACGTCCGAGGCGTTACGATGAACCCGCGGGACCATCCCCATGGTGGAGGCGAGGGCAAGTCGCCGGTTGGGCGGAAGAAGGGCCCGGCCACTCCGTGGGGCAAGCCGGCCTTGGGCTACAAGACCCGGCACAACAAGTCCACTGACAAGTACATCGTGCGCAAGCGCGGCGCCAAGTAAGCGCCCCAGGAGAAATAGATGGGCCGTTCACTGAAGAAGGGGCCGTATGCAGCCCCCAAGCTGCTCGCGAAGGTTGAGCAGATGAACGCCAAGGGCGAGAAGAAAGCCATCAAGACCTGGTCGCGCCGCTCGACCATCTTCCCGCTCTTCATCGGCCATACGTTCATGGTGCACGACGGACGGAAGCATATTCCGGTCTTCGTCACTGAGAACATGGTGGGTCACAAGCTGGGCGAGTTCGCGATCACGCGTCTCTTCCGCGGTCATGCCGGCCAGCAGGTCGAGCGCCGCACCCAGATTCGGTAGCGAGTGGGGATATCACATGGGTAAGGACAAGAGCCCGTCGCGGTTCGGGCAGAACCAGTGCGGCGCTACCGCCAAGTTTGTCAGGGTGCCGCCTCGGAAGGCCAGGCTGGTGATGGACGCCGTCCGTGGGAAGTACGCCACGGAGGCTCTCGCGCTCCTGAAGTTCGTGCCGAATGAGGCAGCCAGGGAGATTGAGAATGTCCTGAAGTCCGCCGTTGCCAACGGTGAGAACGGTCGGCCGCTTGACGCCGAGTCCGGCCGGCAGCTGCCGCCGCTCGTCACTGAGAACCTGCGGCTCGTGGATGTTCGCGTCGATGAGGGACCGCGCATCAAGCGCATGCAGCCGCGCGCACATGGCCGCGCCTACAGCATCCTCAAGCGCATGTGCCACATCTCGGTGATTCTGGAAGAAGTGGCGCCGAAGCCGAAGCCCGTGCGTGCCGCCGCTGCAACCCGGCGAGCCAGGGCCGCGGGTCGTCCCGCCGCCGCGAGCACCCTGAAGCAGGCCGAATCGGCGCCGTCCCCTGCGGGCCAGGCAGAGTAAAGGAGAAGAGCCTTGGGTCAGAAGGTACACCCCATCGGCTTCCGGATCGGCGTGATCCGCGACTGGGAGAGCAAGTGGTATCTCGACAAGGGATACGCCGCCGCGCTGCTTGAGGATCACACGATCCGACAGCACCTGAAGAAGCGGCTTGAGGCGGCGCAGCTGTCTCATGTCGAGATCGAGCGGCCCGGCGGCACCGTCAAGGTCACCGTCCACACCGCCAAGCCCGGAATCATCATCGGGCGCGGAGGCAAGGGCGTCGACGACGTGCGCGCCGATCTCGAGAAGCTCACGAAGAAGCGCGTCCACGTCAACATTCAGGAGATCCGTCATCCTGACATCAATGCGCAGCTCGTGGCGGAATCGATCGGGCAGCAGATCGCTCGTCGCATCGCCTACAAGCGCGCCATGCGGATGTCCATCGTGCGGGCCATGAAACTCGGCGTTCGCGGGGTCCGCGTCCGTTGCTCGGGTCGCCTGGCGGGTTCCGAGATGGCAAGGACGGAGTCGATGCGCGAGGGCAAGATTCCGCTTCACACCCTCCGCGCGGACATCGACTACGGCTTCTCCGAAGGCAAGACGACCTACGGCCACATCGGCATCAAGGTCTGGATTTACAAGGGTGATGTCCTGCCGGGCGGCACCAGGCCGACTGAGGCGGAGATCGTTCCCAGGGGCGCGGCGATGCGCGCTGAGCGTGGCCCGCGTGGTGATCGGCGCGGTGGTGGCGGCGGCGGTCGCGGCGGCGCAGGCGGCGGCAGGCCTGGCGGCGGCGGCGGTCGCGGCGGTCGCGGCGGCGCAGGCGGCGGTCGACGCGGCGATGGCGGTGGAGGAGGAACCCAGTAATGTTGATGCCCAAGCGCGTCAAGTACCGCAAGCAGCATCGCGGGCACCGCAGGGGCGCCGCGCATAGCGGCAACACGGTGCACTTTGGCGAGTTCGGACTTCAGGCGCTGGAGTCCTGCTGGATGACCGCCAACCAGATCGAGGCTGCTCGTATCGCCATGACCCGCCACGTTCGCAGAGGCGGCAAGATTTGGATCCGGGTCTTCCCGGATAAGCCCTTCACGAAGAAGCCGGCCGAGACCCGAATGGGTTCCGGAAAGGGCGCTCCGGAGGGTTGGGTGGCCGTGGTGAAGCCCGGTCGCATCCTGTTCGAGATGGCCGGCATCCCTGAGGAACTGGCGAAGGAAGCCATGAGGCTTGCCAGCCACAAGCTGCCCATCGACGTGAAGTTCGTGAAGAAGGCCGAAGTGGAGGAGGAGACCCATGGCGGAGGAGAAGATCCGAGCGAAGTTGGAGCGGCTCAGGAATCTTAGCGATCAGGAGCTCGTTGACGAGTTGCGCAAGCAGCGGGAGCGCCTGTTTCAGCTTCGCCGCCGAAACGTCACCCGACAGCTCGACAACGTTTCATCGATCCCTGAGACCAAGCGCGATATCGCCCGCATCCTGACGCTTCAAACGGAGCGTGCGATCGCCGGCGGCGGAGAATAGGCACTATGTCTGAGGAAGTGAAGAGCGCAGACGAGGCCCGCGGTCGTCGAAAGACCCGCATCGGGCGCGTCGTCAGCGACAAGATGGTTGAGACGGTGGTCGTTGCCGTCGAGAGCATGGTGCGCCATCCGCTGTACGGCAAGATCATCCGGCGCACCACCCGGTTCAAGGCGCACGATTCCGACAACACCTGTGGTGTCGGGGACCGTGTGGAGATCATGGAGACAAGGCCCATATCCAAGGAAAAGCGGTGGCGCGTCGTCCGCATCCTGGAGAAGGCCAAGTAGGAACCGGGGGCGCGAGAGCGCGCCTGTGGTTATCGGAGAACTGCGATGATACGACCCTATACGCGACTGAAGGCCGCCGACAACAGCGGCGCCCGCGAGATTCTGTGCATCCGTGTGGTCAAGGGTTCTAACTGCATGGATGCCCGCGTGGGCGATATGATCGTCGGCGTTGTGAAGTCCGCGACGCCGGGCCAGCAGGTCAAGAAGAGCGACGTCATCAAGGCCGTGGTCGTCCGCACCAAGCAGGCGATCCGGCGGCCGGACGGCTCTGTCCTGCGGTTCGACGACAACGCCTGCGTGGTAATCAACAACCTGCAAGAGCCGCGAGGCACCCGTGTCTTCGGCCCTGTTGCCCGTGAGCTTCGCGATCGCAACTTCATGCGGATCATCTCGCTCGCGCCGGAGGTGCTGTAATGGCCAAAGCCCCCAAGCCTGGCGAATACCCGGCCAAGCTGCGGATCAAGAAGGGCGACGAGGTGATGGTGATCGCCGGCAAGGATGCCGGTAAGCGCGGCAAGATTCTCCACGCGTTCCCTAAGGTGAACAAAGTGGTGGTCGAAGGCGTGAACATGATCATCCGCCACCAGAAGGCCCGCCAGTCCGGCCGCACCGGCCGAAGCGGCGTTCAGCAGATGCAGGAAGGCGGACGCATCGAGAAGCCGGCGCCGCTGTTCGTGCCGAAGGTGATGCTGATCTGCCCGAACTGCGGCAAGCCGACCCGCGTCGGCTACGGCTTCCGTGAGGGAACCGAGAAGCTCTCGGCCCGCAAGTACCGGGTGTGCAAGCATCCGGAGTGCCTGAAGCCCATCGACTAGTGCGAGGCCGTCGTGAGCCGAACGGCTCGTGGACGAGATGGAGATTCTAGATGCCACGTCTTAAGGACAAGTATAAAGAGCAGGTCGCCAAGTCGCTGCATGAGCAGTTCGCCTACGGCAACGTCATGCAGATCCCGCGCCTGGAGAAGATCGTGCTGAACATGGGCGTCGGGCAGGCCGGGCAGACCGGCGGCGACCCCAAGCAGCTCGACAACGCCATGCGCGACATGACCATCGTCGGCGGCCAGAAGCCCTGCGTGACCCGCGCCCGGAAGTCGATCTCGAACTTCAAGATCAGGGCCGGAGCGCGCATCGGCTGCAAGGTCACCCTTCGCGGCGACATGATGTACGAGTTCCTGGATCGCTTCGTCTCTCTGGCTTTGCCCCGAGTGCGTGACTTCCAGGGCATCAACCCGAACAGCTTCGACGGCCGCGGCAACTTCGCGACCGGCATCAAGGAGCAGCTGATCTTCCCCGAGATCGATTACGACAAGATCGACAAGGTCCGGGGCATGGACATCATCATCTGCACCAGCGCCAGAACCGATCTAGAAGCGCGCGCGCTCCTCAAGGGTCTGGGCATGCCGTTCCGTGAGAAGTAGGCTGTAGGTCATCGGAGGTTACGGCCGAGATGAAGAAATACGCTATCGACTCTATTCGCAACATAGGCCTCTTCGGCCATCAGGGCTCCGGCAAGACATCACTGGCGGAGGCGCTCTTGGTTGCGTCCGGCGCCAATGATCGGATGGGCCGGACCGACGATGGTACGGCCACGACGGACTTCGACCCGGAGGAAGTCCGTCGCCATATCAGCATCAACATCGGGTTGGCGCCGTGTGAGTGGAATGGCTGCAAGATCAACGTGGTGGACGTTCCCGGCTACCTCGACTTCGAGGGCGAGGTCCGGGCGGCGGTCCGCGTCGTTGACGGGGCTATTCTGGTGCAACCCGCACAGAACGAGGTTGAGGTCGGGCTTGAGATCGCTTCGGCCCTTGCGGCTGAGGCCGGTCTGGCTCGTGCAATCTATGTGAGCCGCATGGATCGCGAGAACGCTGACTTCGGCGCGGTGCTCGGCAAGCTGCGCGCGGTTCTGGGTTCAGGCATCGCCCCGGTCCAGGTGCCCATCGGTGTGGCCGACGGCTTCAAGGGCATCGTGGACTTGGTGGCCCAGAAGGCATACGTCGGCGCGGGCGGCGAGTTTACCGAGGTCGCGGTCCCGGCCGAGCTGGAGCAGACGGTGGCCGATTATCGGGCCATGCTGATCGAGGCGGCTGCGGAGGGCGATGACGAACTGACCGAGAAGTTCCTGATGGAAGAGACCCTTACCGACGAAGAGATCGAGAAGGGGCTCTCCGAGGGCATCGCGGCCGGAACGGTGGTTCCGGTGCTCTGTGGCGCGTCCCCGCGGAACATGGGCGGCGCCGCTCTCCTGAACTTCGTCACGCATATGTTCCCGAGCCCGAGTCAGCGTCCCGCCGCCACCGGCAAGGCAGCCGACGGCTCGGTCGTTCAACGTGAGCCAAGCGAGGCGGCGCCGCTGAGCGCCCTGGTGTTCAAGACTCTCGCCGATCCGTTCGTGGGCCAACTGACCTACTTCCGCGTCTTCTCAGGCGTCATGAAGTCCGACAGCCATGTCTGGAACTCCGTCTCCGGCAAGGATGAGCGCGTCGGGCAGGTATACATCGTTCGCGGCAAAACGCAAGAAGCCGTGACCGAGGTGGGCGCGGGCGATATGGGCGCGGTTGCCAAGCTCTCGGCGACACACTCCGGCGACACCCTGTGCGAGCAGACGAAGCTCGTGGTACTTGACTCGATCGCGTTTCCCAAGCCGGTGTACGAAGTGGCCATTACGCCGAAGACCAAGGTCGACGAGGACAAGCTCGGGCCGGGCCTCCAGCGCGTCGCGGCTGAAGATCCGACCTTCTCGTTCCGCCGCGACCCGCAGACCTTCCAGACCGTCATGAGCGGCATGGGCGAGACCCACCTGAACATCGTGGTGGAGAAGCTCAAGAAGTTCCAGGCCAACGTGGAGACCGTACCGCTCAAGGTCCCGTTCCGAGAGACGGTCACCATCAAGGCCGAGGGGCAGGGCCGGCACAAGAAGCAGACCGGCGGGCGCGGCCAGTACGGCGATTGCCATATCCGGCTTGAGCCCAATCCTCGCGGCGCTGGCTTCGAGTTCGTTGACGCGATCGTCGGCGGCTCCATTCCGCGGCAGTACCTTCCCGCCATCGAGAAGGGCGTCATCGAAGCCATGAGCACCGGCATCCTGGCCGGGAACACGGTCGTCGACATCAAGTGCACTTGCTACGACGGCTCGTACCATGACGTGGATTCCTCGGAGCAGGCCTTCAAGATGGCCGGCATCCTGGCATTCAACGCCGTATCGCAGAAAGCGGGTCCGGTCATCCTGGAGCCCATGGTCACTGTTTCGGTCGTGGTGCCCGAGGGCATGATGGGCGACGTCATGAGCGACATGTCCGGTAAGCGGGGACGGATCGTCGGCACCGAGTCCATCGGCCGCGGCCGCACCTGCGTCAAGGCGACGGCGCCGCTCTCCGAGATGGTTCGCTACGCCATCGACCTCCGGTCCATCGCCAGAGGCCGGGGTACGTTCGAAATGGAACCCTCGCACTACGAGGAAGTTCCCGCACACATCGCTCAGCAAATCGTCGCGGAGTACCAGAAGTCCCGCGACGAGCAGAAGTAACCTTCGTTACCGGCCGCGCTCATACCGCGGCTCCGACGAGAGGAGAACAGACTTGGCAAAGAAGTGCCTCATCAACAAGCAGCAGGCTAAGCCGAAATTCGCCGTGCGCGCCTACACCCGGTGCAGCATCTGCGGACGAAGCCGCGGCGTGTTCAGAAAGTACGGTCTGTGCCGTATCTGCTTCCGTGAGATGGCTCTCCGGGGACTCATCCCGGGCGTCACCAAGAGCAGTTGGTAGGGGGAGAGGGATATGGCCTACACGACTGACCCGGTTGCCGATCTTCTGACGCGCATTCGCAACGCCAACCATGCCTACCATGACTCTCTGGAGATCTCGGGCAGCAAGCTGAAGCTGGAGATCGTTCGCATCCTCCAGGCAGAAGGGTTCATCAAGGGCTTCGAGGTCATCAAGGACCCGAAGCAGGACCGCATCCGCGTCTTCCTGAAGTACGGACCCAAGCGCGAACGGGTGATCACCAACCTGCGCCGCGTGAGTAAGCCCGGCCTTCGCATCTATGTGGGCAAGGACCGGGTTCCGCGTGTTCTGCGCGGCCTCGGGATCGCCGTCCTCACCACGTCCCAGGGCGTGATGACGGACCGGCAGGCCCGCAAACTCGGCGTCGGCGGCGAGGTTCTCTGTTACGTCTGGTAGTCTGCGGATCGCACGGGGCGCCGGTCGCCCCGTGTGCCGGAGGAGCATATAGATGTCACGCATCGGCAAACTGCCCATCCCGCTCCCAACTAGCGTCAAAGTGGAAGTGGGGGAGGGGTCGGTAACAATATCGGGACCCAAGGGCAGCCTATCTAAGCCCTTTGATCCCTGTCTGGGGATTGCGGTCGACGGCTCCACGCTCGTGGTGACCCGGCCGACCGACGAGCAGCGGCACCGATCACTGCATGGTCTTACCCGGACGATCCTCGCCAACATGGTCGAGGGCGTCACGAACGGCTATGCCCGAACGCTGGACGTTGTCGGCGTCGGCTACCGCGCGTTGATGGTCGGCCCGAACCTGAGCCTCTCCGTTGGGTACTCGCACGGGATCGAGATTCCGCCGCCGCCCGGCGTTACGTTCGAGGCCGGCGTAGAGCAGCAGACCAGGACGCCGTTCGTCATCATCCGCGGGATCGACAAGGAGCTCGTGGGCCAGACGGCCGCGCAGATTCGGTCGGTTCGCCGCCCCGAACCCTATAAGGGCAAGGGTATCCGGTACCGCGGCGAGCAGGTGCGGCGCAAGGCCGGCAAGCAGGGCAAGGCAGGCGGCAAGGGCGGAAAGAAGTAACGCCGCCCGGCGCTTGCACTGGCTACACGCCGAACCCTGAGGTATACTTTTCATTCGCGCCGGTCTATACGACGGGGCGCGTTGCGGGTCGGCAATCCGCGGACGAGGGGAAGTTCGAATGGACAAGAAGATCGCGCTGCGCATCAAGCGCCACAGGCGGGTCCGTGCCAAGGTGCATGGGACCGCCGAGCGGCCCAGGTTGGCCGTCTTTCGCAGCGTTAAGCACATATACGCCCAGTTGATCGACGATGACGCCGGCGCGACCTTGGCCGCCGCGGGTAGCGTCGACCCGACGCTGAAGACCACGATCTCGGGCGGGAACATCGACGGCGCGAAGGCTGTGGGCACGCTGATCGCGGCCCGGGCCATCGAGAAGGGCATCGCTACCGTGGTGTTCGACCGCGGCGGCTTCCGCTATCACGGTCGCATCAAGGGGCTTGCCGACGCCGCTCGCGAGGCCGGCCTGAAGTTCTAAGGCGGGTGGGGGACATCCCGCCGGCGAAGGAGTGACGAATGGCGAAGATCAACGCGGACACCCTGAACCTTGAAGAGCGCGTGGTACGCACCAACAAGGTGCAGAAGACGCATAAGGGCGGCCGCACGATGAGTTGGAGCGTCCTGGTCGTGGTTGGCGACCGTAACGGGTATGTCGGCGCCGGCCTCGGCAAGGCGCGTGCAATCCCGGACGCCATCCGCAAGGGCATCGAGGACGCTAAGAAGAACCTGATCGAGGTTCCCACCGTAGGCACCACTGTCCCGCATGAGATTCTGGCGCGCCACGGCGCGGCCGAAGTTCTGCTGAAGCCGGCCTCCCCCGGTACCGGTATCGTCGCAGGTAGCTCGGTTCGCACGATTCTCGAGCTCGCCGGCGTCCAGAATGTTCTGGGCAAGTCGCTGGGCTCGTCGAACCCGGTCAATATCGCGTGGGCTACAATTCGCGCCCTGCAGTCCCTGAAGCGCGGTGAGGACGTCGCGAGGCTTCGCGGTCGGCCGCTGCGCGAGATGGCGCCCTGGATGTGCAAGGCGGAAGAGCCCGCAGGAGTATCCGCAGATGCCCAAGCTTAAGATCACCCTCCGACGTAGCCCCATCGGCTACGTCAGGACGCATCGGCGCACCGCCGAGGCCCTCGGGCTTCGCAGGCTCCAGCAGTCCGTCATCCAGCCTGACAACGATCAGATTCGCGGCATGGTCCATACGATCGCCCACCTCGTCGAGGTGGAAGCTGTCGAGGACACCGCCGGTGAGGTGGTGAGCTAATGGGACTCGACAAGCTCGCCCCGGCTGAGGGCGCTACCCACCGCAAGAAGGTGATCGGTCGCGGTCCCGGCTCGGGCCACGGTAAGAACGCCACGCGCGGTCATAAGGGCCGAAAGAAGCACGGTGCCGTCAACCCCAACTTCGAGGGTGGGCAGACGCCGCTGCATCGCCGCCTTCCGCACCTGCGCGGGTTCAAGCCTGTGAACCGCGTGGAATACGCCGTCGTGAACGTGGGCCTCTTCGCCGAACTCGAGGCTGGAACCGAGGTAACCCCTGAGTTCCTGTATCAGCATCGCCTGCTCCGCGACCCCAATGAGCGGCTCAAGGTCCTCGCCGACGGCGAAGTGACCGCTGCCATTCACGTCAAGGCGCATAAGTTCAGCGCGGCCGCCAAGGCCAAGCTGGAGGCGGCCGGCGGTACAGCGGAGGTGCTCTGACCGTGCTTGAGGCGCTGATGCAGGCGTTCCGGATTCCGGAGCTTAAGAAGCGGATCGTATTCAACATGGCTATGTTGGCGGTCTTCGTGCTGGGCGCCCACATCCCGGTGCCCGGCGTGGACCACAACAGACTGGACGCGTTGTTCGGCCAGGGCGGCTTCCTGGGCTTGGTGGACGTGTTCTCTGGCGGCGCGCTACGGAAGATGACCGTCTTCGCCATGGGGATCACTCCCTACATCAACGCCTCAATCATCATGCAGATGCTCACGCTGGCCATTCCGTTCCTTGAGTCGCTCAGCAAGGAGGGCGAGGCCGGACGCAAGCAGATTGCCAAGTACACCCGCTACGGCACGGTGGTCCTCGCGGTGATCCAGGCGATCGGTTTCGCCATGAGCTTTCGGGCAGCGACGACCGGGATCCTCGGTGTTGCTCAGATGGTCATCGTTATGACGGCCGGCACGATCTTCCTCCTTTGGGTCGGTGAGCAGATCACAGAGAAGGGCATCGGCAACGGTGTGTCCATCGTGATCTTTGCCGGCATCATGACGAGCCTACCCTTTCAGACCGGTGTGGTCGCGGCGTCAGTAAGGAACGGCTTCGTTTCGCCCGTCGCCGTGATCGTCCTCGGCCTGCTCTTCGTCGGAACGATCCTCGGCATCGTGTTCATTACGCAGGCCACGCGCCGCATTCCGATCCAGCACGTGAAGCGCGTTGTGGGAATGCGGATGACCCAGTCCGGCGGTGGCTCGTTCCTTCCGATCAAGGTGAACACCGCCGGCGTGATCCCGATTATCTTCGCGATCTCGATCGTGTTGCTACCCGCCCAGCTGCTGAACAACTTCCCGCAGCGGGATGGGTTCATCGGCACGCTGAAGAGCATGGCGAACAACCTGAGCCCCGGCAGCACTTGGTACGCGATGCTGATCTACGTGGTCCTGATCGTGGTCTTCACGTACTTCTACACCGCCGTCGTGATGAACGTTCAGGAGATGTCGGACAACCTGAAGCGCTACGGCAACTACATCCCGGGCATCCGACCGGGTAAGCCGACCTTCGACTATCTGGACCGTGTGGTCTCGCGCATCACGCTTGCAGGCGCGGTCTTCCTTGCGGCGGTAGCGGTGGTCCAGTACATCGCCCCCATTATCACCGGCGTGACCTCCTTCAACCTCATCGGTGGCACCTCGCTTCTGATCGTGGTCGGCGTGGCGATCGAGAGCATGCAGGCGGTCGAGGCGCAGCTCTTGATGCGCAACTACGAGGGCTTCATCAAGGGGTCGGGTTCGAACTGAGACGCAGAGAGGCCAATACTATGATCCTGGTTCTGTTCGGACCTCCTGGAGCCGGCAAGGGCACCCAGGGCGCGCGCATTGCGGAGACCGTCGGCATTCCCAACGTCTCTACCGGCGCGATCTTCCGTGGACTGGCTGCGGCCGGCACCGAGGTGGGTACCAAGGCGCTCGGCTACATGAAGGCCGGCGAGCTGGTTCCTGACCAGATCGTGGTTGACCTTGTTAGGGAGCGCATCGCCCAGTCCGACTGTGAGAGCGGCTTCCTGCTGGACGGCTTCCCTCGCACCATCGCCCAGGCTGAGATTCTGGACACGATGCTCGGCGAACTCGGCCTCTCGATTGACGCAGTACTGAACTTCGATGTCGCCGAGGACTTGCTGATCGAGCGGCTCTCGGGACGCAGAACCTGCATCACGTGCGGGGCAACGTACCACGTAGTGGCCGTGCCGCCGAAGGTTGATGGGAAGTGCGACGCGTGCGGCGCCGATCTGGTGCAACGTGCGGACGACATGCCTGAGTCCATTCGTACCCGCTTGCGTGAATATGCCGGGAAGACTGCGCCGGTTCTGGGTTACTACGAGGCTAGGGGCTCGCTTAAGAGCATTGAGGCAGTGGGTAGCCCGTAGGATGTGTTCGCGTCGGTGACTGCTATCGTGCAGTCGCTGGCGTAGGCGGAATCCACCGCCGCATGGTAGTCCGCAAGACGCCCGAAGAGATCGAGATGATTCGGGCGGCGGGCAGGGTTGTGCGAGCTGCTCTCAACGCCATGGGGCAGTCCATCATACCGGGCAAGAGCACGACGAACGATCTGGAAAACGCTGCCATAGCCGTCATTGAGGCTGCAGGCGCGACATCGGCGTTTCTGGGGTACGCGCCCCAGGGGCATCCCGCGTATCCGGCATGGACCTGTATCTCGGTCAACGAGGAGGTGGTCCATGGCATTCCGGGTCGGAGAGTCTTGAACGAGGGCGACGTGGTAAGTTGCGACGTCGGCGTGAAGCTGAACGGCTTCTACGGCGACGCCGCGTCTACGTTTGCGGTGGGTCGTGTTTCAGACGACGCCGATCGCCTGATGAAGGCAACACGGGAAGCCCTGTATAGAGGGCTGGAGAAGGCGGTGGCGGGTAATCGCATCGGCGATGTATCCGCCGCGGTAGATAAGCATGTACGGGCTCACGGGTTTTCCGTGGTCAGGGACCTGGTCGGTCATGGAGTGGGTAAGTCGCTCCACGAGCCGCCGCAGATTCCGAACTTCGGGCGACCCGGTCAGGGCGTGCTGCTTCAGGAGGGAATGACCCTGGCCATCGAGCCCATGGTCAACGCGGGCGGACAGCGGGTGCATGCTTTGGCGGATCACTGGACGGTGGTCACATCGGACGGGAAGCTGTCGGCGCATTTCGAGCACACCGTTGCCGTCACCCGCGGCGCGGTTCGGATACTGACGGAAGGGGACTGAATGCCACCTAAGCGAACGTACAGGGGGGGCGGTGGAAGCGGCCGCAAGACCGGCGCGTCCAAAGGACCCAAGACTCCGGGCGGTCCGCGGCCGAGGCCGGCTCCAGAGCCCGTCGAGGACGGTAAGGAGCCTGGGATCGAAGTCGAGGGCGTGGTCAGCGAGAACCTGCCCAACGCCATGTTCAGAGTGCAACTGCAGACCGGACATGACGTATTGGCGCATGTCTCCGGCAAGATTCGAATGCACTTCATTCGAATCCTGCCGGGGGACCGGGTCTTGGTTGAGTTGTCGCCGTACGACCTCACGCGAGGCCGCATCCTGTACCGCTACAAGTAGTGGTCTGGGTACGCCGTTCGGCCATGCCTGCGGCGGTTTGTGTGCGTGAGGGGCACGATGTTGCGGTTTGGAGGATGGAATGAAGGTTCGGGCGTCTGTCAAGAAGATGTGTGAGAAGTGCAAGATCATCAAGCGCGAAGGCGTTGTCCGGGTGATCTGCAAGAACCCGAAGCACAAGCAGCGGCAAGGGTGATGTGCGAAGGCTCCCGCGCAAGGCGCCGGGTGGCCTGTGATCTGGGGAGGTTGCTTTGGCAAGAATTGCGGGCGTAGACCTGCCACGCGACAAGCGAATCGAATTCGCGCTGCCGTACATCTATGGAGTTGGGCTCACCAGCGCGCGCAAGATCATTGCGCAAGCCGGTGTTAACCCCGATACCCGCGTTCGTGAGCTGACTGAGGCTGAAAGCAGCCGTCTCAGGGAGATCATCGAGCGTGACTACCGGGTCGAGGGCGATCTGCGCCGGGAGATCTCGCTAAACATTCGGCGCCTGGTGGAGATCGGGTCGTACCGTGGGCTGCGCCACCGACGCGGTCTTCCGGTCAGGGGCCAGCGCACCAAGACCAACGCGCGCATCCGCAAGGGTCCGAAGCGCGCGGTGGCCGGCAAGAAGAAGGCCAAGAAGTAGCGGCGTTCGCCTCGCATGCCGGCGGCCGGCATCGGCCCTGCCTGTGGGTGGCCGCCTGTCCGGTGTGCGAAAGACCTAGGAGTGATGGATGGCTAACAAGAAGACGGCGAGCGCCGGGCGCGCGAAGCCCAAGATCAGCAAGAACGTGGTTCAGGGCGTTGTCCACATCCAGTCGTCGTTCAACAACACGTTGATCACGTTCACGGATGTCAAGGGCGATACGCTCTCGTGGGCGAGCGCCGGTGGCATTGGCTTCAAGGGCACCAAGAAGGGCACCCCCTTCGCCGCCCAGATAGCTTCCGAGAACGCTGCGCGGAAGGCGATGGAGCATGGTCTCCGCCGAGTGGACGTGCATGTTAAGGGACCCGGTTCCGGTCGAGAGACCGCGATCCGTGCGCTTCAGGCCGTTGGCCTGGAGGTCACCCTGATCCGCGACGTGACGCCTATCCCGCACAACGGGTGCCGGGCGCCGAAGCGGCGACGCGTCTAGTCGGCTGACACGCAAGGACGGAAGTGCGAGGGAGGACGAAGCGGCAGACTACCCGCGTAAACTCCCAGGAGCCCCGATGGGCTCTCGCTTACCGGAGGATCCGGAAGGAGCATTGGTCGCAGAATGGCAGCTAACAATCTGGAACCGAGATGCCGACAGTGCCGGCGGGAGGGCGTCAAGCTCTACCTCAAGGGAGACAAGTGCGTCGGCAAGCACTGTACGTTTGACAAGGAGAGCCGGCGCAAGCCGCCCGGTATGCACGCCGCGAGTCCCTTCCAGCGGAAGGTGAGTGAGTACGGCACCCAGCTTCGCGAGAAGCAGAAGTGCCGCCGCGTCTACCGAGTGCTTGAGGGCCAGTTCCGCACCTACCTGGCCGAGGCCGAGCGGCGCAAGGGCGTCACAGGTGAGAACCTGCTGCAGCTCCTTGAGACTCGCTTGGACAACGTGATCTTCCGACTGGGCGTCGCTTCGTCGCGCGCCATGGCCAGGCAGATGGTCAGCCACCGGTTCTTTACGGTCAACGGTCGCCGCGTCAACGTGCCTTCGTACCAGGTGCGCGTCGGCGATGTGATTGCGGTATTCCCCAGCAAGAACGACACGGACATCGTCCGGGCCGCCCGCGACAAGGCCATCTCCCGCGGTCTGCCCGCGTGGCTGGAGTACAAGGCGACTGAGATGGTGGGCACCGTGGTCAGCTTGCCCACCCGCGACCAGATTGATACCGACGTCCAGGAGCAGTTGATCGTCGAGTTCTACTCGCGGTAAGCCGCAAGAGGCGTCCGCCGACGGCCCTTTGTGGGCCTGACCCGGCGCGTCACCCGTTGCGAGGTATATATGGAAATCACACTGCCACGCCTTGAGACGTTGGAAGAGACGTCGACGCACGGTCGTTTCGTGGTCGAGCCTCTGGATCGGGGCTACGGCGTTACGCTCGGCAACTCGCTGAGGAGGGTCATGCTCTCCTCGATCGAGGGCGCCGCGGTGACGGATGTCCAGATCGAGGGCGTCCTGCACGAGTTCTCGATGATCCCGGGGCTCAAAGAGGACACGACCGAGCTGTTGCTGAACCTGAAGAGCCTGTATGTCCGCGTGGATCGGCTGATGGCCGGCTCCGAGGGCGGATGGAAGATTCGAGTGGATCGCTCCGGTCCCGGTCGAGTGACCGGCGCGGATGTGGAGTGCCCGGCCGGTCTTGAGATCGCCAATCCCGAGGTCTACATCGCCACCATGGCCGACAGCAACGCTCGGCTCTGCATGGAGATGACGGTGGAACTCGGCAAGGGCTATGTCCTGCCCGATAAGCAGGAGAAGCGCGGCCCGGTCGTCATCGGCGTGATGCCGGTAGGCGCCGCATTCACTCCCGTTCGCCAGGTGAACTTCACCGTGGACGCCACGCGCGTCGGGTTCAAGACCGATCTTGAGCGGCTCACCATGGAGGTCGTTACGAACGGCACCATGACGCCTCGGACTGCGGTCTCCGAGGCTGCCCAGATTCTGACCAAGTACTTCCGGTACTTCGCAACCTTCGGCGGCGCCGAGGACGATGGGCTGGGGATCGGCGGTCAGATCGGCGGCCCCGACGTGCCGGATGTGAAGGTTGAAGAGCTCGAGTTCAGTTCTCGGACGTTCAACTGCCTGAAGCGCGACTCGATCGACAGCCTGAGCAAGCTTGTCCAGCGCACCGAGGCGGAGTTGCTGCAAATCCGCAACCTCGGCCGGAAGTCGCTGGCCGAGATCGTGGTGAAGCTGCGCGATCGGGGCTTGGAGCTGAAGGGCGGGACGTCGATCAAGCCCGAGGAACTGGAAGCTGTGTCGGCCGGCGGAGCCGCTGACGACGAAGAGGCAGAGGGGAACTAACAGTGCGACATCGTATTGGCGGCCGCCAGTTCGGCCTACCCAGCGACCAGAGGCGGGCGCTCCTCAAGGGCCTCGTTCGCTCTCTGTTCGCATATGACAAGATCGTGACGACCGAGACGCGCGCCAAGGACGTCAAGCCGATCGCGGAGAAGCTGATCACGACGGCGAAGAAGAACGATATCGCGGCCAGGCGACTGGTGCGGCGGTACCTCGACGCTAATGTCGCCGAGTTTGCGCGAAGCGCAGACAGCGGCAAGATCGTGCGGAACCCGGACTACATCCTGCCCAGGCTCTTCGAAGTGATTGCGCCCAGGTACAAGGCCCGTTCGGGCGGCTATACTCGGATCGTGAAGATCGGGCAGCGCCGCGGCGACGGTGCGCCGATGGTGCTGCTGGAGCTGCTCGACAGCGAGCCGGTGGCTCAGTCCACGGAGACTGCCGCCACTCCGGCAACGGCGAAGAAGGTCGGGGCGGGGAAGTAGGCCATCGCCGGATCGCCGCGGTCATTCAAGGCCACGCTCGAGTATGACGGTACGGAGTATGCCGGGTTCCAGTACCAACCCGGACAACGGACCGTTCAGGGCGTGCTGGAGACCGCGGTGCACCGGATCAGCTCACAGGCGGTGCGAGTTTCGGGGGCCGGCAGGACCGATGCCGGCGTCCATGCGATGGGGCAGGTGGTAGGCTTCAGGATCGAGACGGCCGTTCCTACGGACCGGATGGCCCTGGCACTGAATGCCAATCTGCCGGCCGATACGCGGATCACGACTGTGCGGGAGGTCGATCAGGGCTTCCACGCCAGGTTCAGCGCTACCTCGAGAAGGTATGTCTATCTGATTCTGGCGCGGCCGGCTCCTTCTGCTGTGCTGGGACGGTACACCTGGCATCTGGCAGACGCGCTTGACGTGTCAGGTATGCAAGCTGCCGGGGAGCGCCTCCTTGGGGAGAACGACTTCGCGGCCTGGGCGAACGATCTGCGCGAGGCGACGACCAGCATCCGCTTCATGCGGCAATGCTCGGTGCGGAGGGCTGGACCGTTCGTGATGGTCTGGGTCGAAGCCAATGCTTTCCTAAAGGGCATGGTCCGGAACATCGTAGGGACGCTCGTACAGGTGGGTCGCGGCAAACGGCCTCCCGATGACTTCGATGTGATAACGCGATCACGCGACCGTGGTCAAGCCGGGCCATCCGCCCCTGCACGGGGTCTGTGCCTGGTACGTGTGCGATACTGAGGAGACTTCGATGAAGACGTTCTCGGCCAAGCCCGAGGAGATGGAGAAGGCGTGGTACGTCCTGGATGCCAGTGGGCAGTCCATTGGACGGCTGGCCGTCGAGGCGGCGCGGATTCTGCGCGGCAAGCATAAGCCGACGTTCACGCCGCATGTGGACACCGGCGATTTCGTCATTGTCATCAATGCTGCCCAAGCCAAGCTTACGGGCAACTCCAAGGGCGGCGAGAAGATTTACCGCCACAGCGGCTGGCCCGGTGGCATCAAGTTCATCACCCGGGCGCAGGAGCTAGATCGCAAGCCCCAGGAGGCCGTTCGGCGCGTGGTGCGCGGTATGCTGCCGCACAACCGGCTGGGCGACGCCATCATCGGCAAGCTCAAGGTTTACGCAGGTCCGGAGCATCCGCACGAGGCACAGAAGCCTGTTGCGTGGCTCGGCGTTGCGGCGGAATAAGGAGAACTAGGCGTGCTCAACTCTGTTCGCTACTACGGAACCGGTAAGCGCAAGGATGCGGTGGCCCGGGTGTGGATTGTTCCGGGATCGGGCGTCGTTACCATCAATGATCGCCCGGCTGATCGCTACTTGGGCCGCCTCGTTCTCGAGCGCCTCTTGCAGCAGCCGTTCGATGTCACTGAGATGGCGGGCCGGTTTGACGTGATCGCCCACTGCAAGGGCGGCGGGATCAGCGGCCAGGCCGGCGCGATCCGGCATGGCATCAGCAAGGCCCTCGTGGAGGCCGATCCGGAGCATCGGACCGCTCTCCGCCGCTTGGGCTACCTGACCCGCGATCCCCGCGTCAAAGAGCGGAAGAAGTACGGTCGCAAGCGAGCGCGGCGCGGCTTCCAGTTCAGCAAGCGCTAGTCGCCGGTTCGGAGGCCTTCAGGCCTACGGCATCTGCAAAGCCGAGGACCATGGATCAACGCGGAAGCGCGGGTCCATGGTCCTATTGCGTGTGGCGGCGCAAGCGTTTCGGTGGTGGGCTGAAGGCGAGGGGAACCGAGCGGCGCCACGGTCGTCCGGGCCTGGCCCGCCTCGTGCTTAGTCGTTGAGGCCGGCCAGGAGGCCGTCTGCGGGTCGAAGGCACTCAGGGCCCTCGTTGCGAGCGCTGTTCACGTAGGTTGAGACCGGCTCCATGGACATCAGCTCCTCAGGCATTGGGGTCAGCGCAGGCATCACCCGGGCCGCCGGCACGAAGCCGGGCGTCATCCAGAGATCCTCGTCCCACTCCCTCAGGATCGCCGGCATACGAGTGTGGATGCCGGCAAGAAGCGCGTTGGGTTCGACCGTGATGATCGTGCAGGTCCGGAGGGGCGAGCCGTCCGGCGATGGCCACTCGTCGTACAGGCCCGCGAAGGCGAAGAGCCGTCGGTCGCGTAGATGGATGAAGTAGGGCTGTTTGTGTGATCCGGCACGGTTCCACTCGTAGAAGCCGTTGGCGGGAATGAGGCACCGGCGGCGCATCAGCGGACCGCGGAACGCCGGTTTCTCAGGCAGCGTCTCGGCGCGCGCGTTGATGAGCTTGGGCCCCATCGTTGGATCAGTCGCCCAGAAGGGCACCAGTCCCCACCGCATGGGCTCCAACGCGGGTCTGCCGCTCTCGCAGTGCGCCACCATCACCGGTTGCGTGGGAACGATGTTGTAGCGTACGGGCAGGGGCAGCAACGCCTGACCGGGCGCGAATCGATCGCGAACCTGCTCCATTGAACTCAGGAGCGCATAGCGGCCGCACACACCGTCCTCCTTCGCGCCGTTGAGCGCGTCGGCATGCTTGTTCGCCGCGGCTTATCCGTATCCCTGCCGCGATGGGCACAACGACCCATACCGGAGGCGGTCGTTCGGGCTATGCTGGGGATGGGACTTATGCAATGGCGCCTGTCTGGCTCGGAGGATGGCTGATGTGGTTGCGGCGTCGCGCGGGATGCGTGACCGGATGGCTTGCGTTCGCGCTCGCCGTGGCGTCGGCATCGCCGCTTGTGCTGGCCTACCTGGGCACGCACCCTCCACGAGTTCCGCTCCATACGCTGCCCAGCGACTTCGGCCTACCGTTCGAGACGCTGGTGTTTCGCTCTCGCGACGGATTGGCGTTGGGCGGATGGCTCGTGCCGTGCCGGCGACCGAAGGGCGTGGTGGTCCTTTGCCACGGTCACCCGGCCAATCGCTGCGAGACGCTCTGGTTGGCCAATCGGCTGCATCGGCGCGGCTTCGTGTGCTTCCTGTTCGACTTCCGCACCATGGGTGTCAGCGAGGGAGCGGCGTCAACGGTCGGGGCCCTGGAGACGGCCGATCTGCTCGGCGCGGTTGACCTGCTATCGGGCCGGGCGGAGCTACGCGACCTGCCAATAGCCGCCTATGGGATGTCGATGGGCGGCGCGGTGTGCCTGCGCGCGGCGGCCGGCGACACGCGGATACGGGGCGTGGCGGCGCACGGTAGCTACGCGACGCTGGCCGGCGCCGTGGAGCGCCGCGCCTGTTCCTGGCTCGGGCCGGCGGGTCCCTACGTGGCCCGATCAGCCCTGGCGCTGGGGCCGATCTGGGCATCAGCCGATCTGCGGCACGTGGAACCGCTTGCCGCCGTCGGGCGCCTGGCGCCGCGTCCAGTGTTGCTGATGGTGGGTAGGTTTGACCGAACGGCGCCGCCCTCCGACGCTCGCCGCCTGCAGTCCGCCTGCCGAGGGGCGTGCGACGTCGTCGTGCTGCCTCGGTCCACCCATGCGTGGATCGCCCCATCTGACGTTGGGCGGGCGGAACGAAGCCTCATCGGCTTCTTTCAGCGGGTCGTCGCCGCGACCGAGTCGCGCCGGGGTCAGCACGCCGCCAGCGGTGCATCGGAGAAGGCAGGCCCCGAAGCCGTGGCCCGGACGGTACGCTCCAGGAACACGGCGTCGCCGTCGGCTGAAGGCGCGGTTCGGTCGAGATCGCACACGAGCACAAGCGGATCGACAGCCCCGGCCTCGCGGGCACGCGTCAATGCGCGCCGCGCGGTGAGGTCGCGGGCGGTCTGCGTGGCCGACTGCAGGTCACGGGTTCGCACGCGCCGATCGGTCCGGTGCACCACGAAACCGGCCGCGGCGTCGGCCCGAATGACGGCTTCCTCGCGGACCAC
>JAPLCQ010000026.1 GCA_026392115.1 Armatimonadota bacterium
CCGGCGAATCTCCAGCGCCGCGCCCGGCGCCGGGATGACCGCGGCGCGCACCGTGCCGGAGTGACCGCTACCCGCCTGAGCTGACACTCACGCCCTCCAGCATTATCCACGGCCAGCCCGTCAGGGGATCCACGTCGGAGCTTGCTTCGAACCCGCCCCTGAGCAACTCGTAGAGGTTGGCGGCGACCATGGTGTTCTTGACGCGGCCCACAGTCGCGCCGTTCTCCACTCGGTAGCCCAGGGCGACATTGCCAGCGATGTCGCCGTTCATCAGGTTGGACTGGCCGAAGCCCATGAGGTTCTTGACGATCAGCCCTTCCGACAGCCCGTTCAGCATCTCGGCCGAAGTCCGACCGCCGGGTTGCAGCCGCATCTGAACCGGGCGGCAACCGGCGTGGCCGGTGGGATCGACTCCCGCCATGGCGGCCGTGTCCATATCGTACATGAACGCTTGCAGCACGCCGCGCTCCACCAGCGTGAATGGGCGCGTGGGTACTCCGCAGTCGTCCATCGCCGCGGATTCGGTGGCCCAGTCCACGTGCGGCTGGTCAGTTATGTCTAGAGACGACGAGCCGATGGCCTCGCCGAGTTTGTCGCGGAGCGGCGACTCGCCCTTCAGGACGCTTCTGCCGCTGCATGCCATGGCCAGCGGCGCCAGGAGCATGGCGGCCGCCTCCGGCGGCGCCAGGACCGTCACCATGCCCGTGGGGGGCGGAGCGGTTCGCTCGGCCAGGCGGAGGTCCTGCAGCGTCTCCCGCGCCACCCAGTCGGCGTCGAACCAGTCGTTGAGCCGGCGCCACTGCCGCCCTGCCCCGCAGAAGAGCATATCGGTGCCGTCGGTCTTCTGGGCATAGCCGCCCAGGTTCCATCGCGTCGTGGTTGCGCTGTGAAGCAGGCCTGAACTGTGGGCGATGACGGCTTCGGCTTCCGAGCGTCCCGCCTCGGCGCCGATGTAGAGGCCACTGGAGTAGGCGCGGATGCCCTCCACGACGCGCTGGCCGGCCTCGATCAGCCGTTCACGTGGCAGCGAGGCCGTCTCGGGGCAGTGACGGAGGATCTGCGCGCACTCCGACGGCTGCGGATAGGCGGAGAAGTGGGCCGCTGCGCCGATCTCCACCAGCGCCACGGCGCGTGCGGCCAAAGCCGGAATATCGCCGGGGTCGTTGCAGGTCACGGTGGCGCGCTTGCCGTTCCGGATCACCTCCAGTGACAGCGCTCGGCCCTGCTCGCTGCTGGTCGCCTTCAGGACGCCCGCCTCAAACTCGCAACTGATCGATTCGGTCTGCGCAAAGCGCGCCTTGGCGGCCTGGGCCCCGAGCCGGGTCGCCTCCTGCACCGCCTGCTGCACGGCGTCGGCCATGCGGTCCAGCATTGGTCTTCTCATGCCGGCCCCCTATCTCCCACCGATCACGACGTCGCGGATGCGGATATGCGGCGACCCGTGCGATACGGGCAGCGGCGCCTGGCCCCCTTTGCCGCAACCGCCGGGACCGTTGGCGATGACCAGGTCGTCGGCGATCCCGTCAATGGCGTGGAGCGTACGGAACAGGTTGCCGGTGAGCACGATGTCGCGCACCAGGTCACCGATCTGGCCGTTCTCGATCCGGTACCCGTACCCCGCCGAGAAGGTGAACTCCTCCATCATGGTCTGGCCGCCAAGGGCGTCGCAGGCGTAGATGCCCTTGTCGATTCCGGCTATCAGCTCCTGTACGGTGGCGGGTCCCGGCTCGATGTAGGTGTTGGTCATACGCACCAGGGGCCTGTCGGACTGCCGCACGGCCCGTGCGTTGCCCGTCACTGGCTCGCCCATCTTGGCCGCGGTTTCCAGCGAGTGGAGCCGACCCGCCAGGAGGCCGTTGCGGATCAGGTAGGTCTTGCGCGTCGGTGTGCCCTCATCGTCGAAGGGATGCGTGCCCTGGGCGCCCGGCATGGAACCGTCGTCGACGATGCTCAGCTCCGGCCCGCCCATCTCGCGGCCAAGGACCATCAGCTCGCGCATCTGCGGGTTCTCGTAGATGAAGTCGGCCTCGCTCATGTGGCCGAACGCCTCGTGGGCGAAGACGCCCGCAAGCCGGTTGTCCAGCACGGTCGTGTGGGCGCCGCCGGGGCAGGGCGGGGCCTTCGTGAGCGCCACGGCGCGGCGCGCCAGTTCCTCGGCCAGGCCCTCCAGACCGACTGCGGCGTCGTAGGTCTCCAGTGAGGCGCGTCCGTCGAAGCACTGTTGCACCAGGGAGCCGTCGCGGGCGACTGCGCCCAGGAAGAGGTCCACGCGCGGCCGCTCTTCCATGAAGGAGGCGCCGCGCGTGGAGGCGAAGGCCACCGTGCGGAAGACCTCGGAGTAGCCCGCATAGGACGTTTCCACGCCGGGGACGCTGCGCAGCAGGATGTCGTTGTACGCCGCCACCAGGGCGATCTTGTCCGCCACCGGGATGCCCCTGAAGTCGCGAAGCAGCGCGGCGCGATGCTCCGAGGGAGGCGCAACCGGTGCGTCGGCGATCTGCGTCGTGGTCGTGCCGACCAGGGCGGCGCACTCGCAAGCCTCGCGGACGTGGTGGTCGAGATCGTCCAAGCTGTCGAAGTTTGACGAACCCCATCCGCCGCGCACGCAGGCCCGGACGACGCCGCCTGAGAGGCGCGCCGATCGCACCTGCTCCGGCTCGGGGCCGCGGTACATGACCGAAGTCGCGTCGTCGACGCTGAAGCGAACCTCGGCGTAGTCGGCCTTGGCGCGGCTCAGCGCGTCGGCCAGTCTGTCTCTCATGCCACCTCCATGCGGCGTCCGATGCAAGTCAGAGCGCCAGCCTGTCCAGGGCGCCCGCGGCCCGCCTGGCGAGCCAGGCAACGCCTGCAAGCATACCAACATTGAGCGCGATCACGCCCGCATAGACCACGCCGGCCGGCTGGCCGAGCCTGGCGCAGAGGACCATCAGGCCCACGTTCAGCGCGAGCGGCGCCAGTCCCGCGCCCATGCTGAGTACGACGTTCAGGTTCTGCTTTACGGCCTGAACCGTGTCTTTCCAGTCGAGTTTCGGCCGCATACAGTCGATGGAGAGGCCGATAAGGCCGCTGTAGGCGATGATCAGCGTGCTCAAGGTAGCCAGATAGAGCCAGGCGAGTCCGTGGAGCGGGAGCGCGATCACGGCCAGCGCCACGGTGAGTATGTGCAGCGGCATGACCAGCGCCATGCCCGCGATGAACTTGCCCAACATGATCGTGACCGGCGGGATGGGCAGGCACTTCTCGGTCCACAGGCGCTTGCCGTCCTTGCTGTAGGAGGCGGAGAAGAGCGATGAGCCCGTGCCGAACACCGCCAGCGCCATGGCTATGCCGGTCAGGACGTAGGGCAGATGCTCCTGGAATGCCGGCGAGTGCGCGGCCGCCATCAGTTGCCCGATTACATCGACCTTGCCCTTGCTCTGGACCTTCATGACCGTATAGGTCACGGCCAGGATTGGCAGGCTGATGTAACCGCCCAGGCTGTTCATCGCCACGGACGGATCGCGCAGTACGCAGGCCGTCTCCTTGTTCACCAGGGAGCGGACCATGCCGATCCGCACCGCCGCGGCCGCCTTGTGGCCCTTCCGCCGACGCTTGCCCTCGCCGCCGCTGAGGATGGGCCCAAGGTAGAGCGTCTGCCCAACGAAGAGCGCCGTTCCCGCGTAGCAGGCCGCGGCGCCGGCGAACGCCGCCAACTGCAACCAGGCCTCCAAGCCATGGCTCGTCACAGCGCGGAACCCGAAGGCCGCGCCGGGGAAGAGGCGGCCGACGCGCTCCATCTGGGCCATCCGGACACGGACGATATCGGTCATCTCCCCGCCGGCGCCGGCGCTGGACAGCATGCTCAGCGTCAGCGAAAGCGATAGCATGGCGCTCAGGACCAACGCGACCCAGAGCCAGCGGTTGCGCCCGACCCCAGGTATGGCCGCAATGAGGAGCGAGACGGTGGAGGCCACCGCCACAGGCAGCACCGGGAGCAGAAGCATCGTAAGGATGCCCACCGGGACGTCCGCCGGGCCGGCGAAGCCGTGCCGCAGGTAGAGCGCGTACGTCGGAGTGCAGAGCGCGACACAGGCGACCAGCTCGATGGCGTAGGTCACGAGCAGTTTGGCGCTGACGATCTGCCATGGACGGTAGGGAAGCGGCAGAAGGATGCTCAGGTCGCGCGACTGGAGCAGCGTCGAGTAGACCACGGGAACGCCGGCCAGCAGGGCCATCATCATGGCCATGGCGTAGGTGCCTGCCAACTGCACGTCCTGCAGCGGAAGTCGGCTGGCGGCGAGGAACTCGAACGCCTTCACCTGCAGCATCACCCAGCCGCCGTATGAGGGCGAGATGGCCAGCAGCACCAGCAGGAACATGCCCACGTGCCGGGCGCGCCTCTTGCCCATGCGCCAAGCGTTGATGTTGAGCCCGACCATGAGCTGGGTCTTGAGCAGCGAGATCATGGCTCGATCAGATCCAGGAAGAAGGACTCCAGTGTCTCGTTGGCTCCGTCGCGCAGCTCGTCCAGCGTGCCGCAGGCCACCAGCTTGCCCTTGACGATGATGCCCACTCGGTCGCAGAGCTTCTCCGCCACCTCGAGGATATGCGTCGAGAAGAAGACGCTGTTGCCTCCGTCGGCGTGGCGGCGCATCATGGCCTTGAGCGTGAACGCCGCCTTGGGGTCGAGACCCACCAGCGGCTCATCCAGCACCCAGACCCGCGGCTGGTGTACGAGCGCCGCGATGAGGACCGTCTTCTGGCGCATACCGTGGGAGTAGCTCTCGATCAGGTCGCCCAGCGCGTCGGTCAGCTCAAAGGCGTCGGCCAGCTCCCGCACACGCTCGCCGCGCACTCCCGTGGGCACCTGGTACGCATCCGACATGAAGTTGATGAACTGCATGCCCGTGAGCTTCTCGTAGACGTCGGGTGTATCGGGGACGTAGCCCATCTCCATCTTGGCGCGCAGGGGATCGGCCGCGACATCGATGCCGTTCACCAGGACGGCTCCGGCATTGGGCCTCAGCAGGCCCACGGTCATCTTGATCGTCGTGGTCTTCCCGGCGCCGTTGGGCCCGATGAAGCCGAAGATCTCCCCGTCTCGCACTTCAAGATTGAGGCCGTCCACGGCGGTATGGTCGCCGTACGCCTTCCGAACGCCCCTGATCTCGATCACTCATCGCCTCCTTGGCGGGCCACATCAACGCTGGACAGACTACGACCGAAGCGTCGTTCGGGTTCGCCGTCGCCGACTCTCTGTGACGTGCGTGGGCTATGCTGTACCAACCGTCCGCTCGACGGTCGGGAAAGGCGGTTCCTATGCTACCCGTACTCATGGCTGTACAGGTGATGGCGGCACTGCCGGCGCCCCCGGCGCGGTCCGGCATGCCCGGTACTCCGAAAGCGAGGAGCGCCATGGCGGCGAAGGCAAGCGGCCCAGGGCTTGGCGCACGATGGCAGCGCCCGCCCGCCGCGTCGCGAATGCTGAAGATCATCCACGGCTGGCCCGACGACGCCGCGGCGCAGGATGCGTTGATCGCGCGCCTGCAGTCGCAGGGCTTCGGCGGGGTGGTCTGCAACGTCTCGTTCACGGAGTACCTGCGAAGCGAGCCGCGCTGGGCGGCCTTCACGCGCGCCGTGCGCACGGCTCATGATGCCGGCATGGCCATGTGGCTCTACGACGAGAGGGGCTACCCCTCCGGTGCGGCCGGCGGCCTCACGCTGGCGGGCCATCCCGAGTGGCAGGCACGCGGGATTCTCTTCAACGACGCATCGGCGGAGGGTGGCGAGGTTCGCCTCGATGTGCCTCCCGGCCGCCTGCTGCTGGCCGCGGCCTATCCGGTACGCGGAGCCGGGATCGAGCTGGGAAAGCCCACGGACTTGACGGCATCGGTCGTCGCCGGGAAGCTCGTCTGGCAGGCCCCGCAGGGCAAGTGGCGCGTCGTGGTCGCCGCCGAGGGCCTCCTCTACGAGAACACGCACGCGGCCATGAGCCTGGGCGACAAGCTGCCGTATATCAACATGCTCATGCCCGAGCCCACCCGCCGCTACCTCGAGCTGACGCACGACGAGTACGCCCGTCGGCTGGGCGGCAACCTTGGAAGCCTGTTCGTCTCCACCTTTACCGATGAGCCCTCGCTCATGTCGCTCTGGATGAAGCGCTCCCCGTGGCGCGTCGTGCCATGGTCGTCGGGGCTGGAGGAGGTGTACCGCAAGCGGCGCAACTACGACTTGATGCCGCACCTGGCCGCCCTGGTGGCCGACGCCGGGCCCATGGGCCGCCGCGTGCGCCACGACTTCTGGCTCACGGTGGGTGAGATGACCGCCGAGGGTTTCTTCGCGCCGATCCAGGAGTGGTGCAAGAGACACGACATCCGCTCGGGCGGGCATCTGCTGGCGGAGGAGATGCTCCAGTCGCACGTGCCGCTGTATGGCGACTTCTTCAAGTGCGCCCGGCGGCTGGACGCTCCGAGCATCGACTGCCTCACCAGCGTGCCTTCCGAGGTCCCCTGGTCCATCGCCAGGCTGCTCGCGTCCGTGGGCGAACTGGAGGGCAAGTCGGTGGTCATGTGCGAGACCTCGGACTTCGTCCAGCGCTACCGCCCGGACGGTGACCAGCGGCCCATACGCGTCGTCACCGAGGCCGAAATCCGCGGCACGGTGAACCGGCTCGTGCTCGGCGGTGTGAACAGCATTACGAGCTACTATGCCTTCGATGGGCTGGACGATGCCGCGCTGCGCCGCCTCAACGAGTACATCGGCCGGTGCTGCGCCGCGATGGCCGGTGGGCGCTTGGCTGCGGATGTGGCGGTGCTCTATCCGGCAAACAGCCTCTGGCCGCGGTTCCGTCCCGCCCATCTGTGGGCGTCGGAGGACCCGGAGTGCGCCCGCATCGAGGCAGTCTACAACGCCGTCAGCGAGCAGCTATTCGCGGCCCGGCGCGACTTCCTGTATGTCGATGCCCAGGCCCTCTCCGAAGGCCGCGTCTTGAATGGCGCGCTGGAGCATGGAGGCCATCGTTGGCGCGTCGTGGTGCTTCCGTCGGCCGACACGCTCCCCATGCAGGCTTGGAGGAACCTGGCGGAGCTTGTGGCTTCGGGCGGGATCGTGGTGGCCGCCGGACGGCTGCCGGCCAACACCGACAAGCAGTTCCCGTCGCCGGCGGTGGCCAAGCTGGCCGCATCGCTGTTCGGTACCGGAGGAGGCGCCCGGGTCTGCCCGTCGCGGGCCGGAGGCGCCGCCGTCTACCTGCCCGCCGGCCTGGAGGGTCTGACGGCCCGAGCCATCGACGCCGCACTCGAGCCCACCGTGCAGGTCTCAGACGCCGCCGCGCCCATACGTTCGGCGCACAGGCGCGTGGACGGCCAGGAGGTTACCATGCTGGCCAACGACGGATCGAAGCCGTGGGCCGGCCGCGTACGCACGGCGGGGCAGGGCGCCGGCGAGTTGTGGGACCCGCTGACCGGTCGGAGCGTTGCCGTGCGGGGCGGAGGCTGGGTCGACCTGCGACTGGAGCCATACGCCGCCGTGCTGCTGCGCACCGCGTCCGCCAAGGCGCCGTCTATCGTCAAGCTCAAGGCGGGGCCGCTGCCCGGCATCACCGCGCGGCCCATGGCCGTGGCTCCGCCCACCGCGGCTCCGGCCGTCGATGTGGCGCTGGAGCCGGTTCCGGCAGGCAGTGGCGGCGCCTGGAGCTTCGCCGGAAGCGTAACTAAGTCCAACGTGGATACGTTCCTGTTCGCCGTTTTCGCCTTGTCGAAACCTGCCGACCTGAGCCGGAGCGACGGCCTTGCCCTTGACGTATCTATCGATGCGACGGGCGCGGGACCCGCCAAGCTCTTCTGCTTCGTACAGGATGCATCGGGAGTGGAGTACATCGCCGACGTGGGACGGCAGATGTCGGCGCCGGGCGTCGAGCGGAGCTTCCTGTCGAAGTCCTCATTCGCGCAGTTCGGTCCATCGAGCGGACCTTCGGGTAGTCTGGACTGGAGCAGGATCACATCGGTTCGACTGGGCTGGGGCGGATACTTCGGGACGGCGGGGGAGCGGCTATCGTTCAGGGTGTCGGCGCCGATGTCTGTCGAATGGCGGGGGCGCTGACAAGCGCATTGCGGGAGGCTGATGGATGAGCAGTACACCGGACGGGCTCTATTCCAGGCGTGCGGCCATGGCGCTCGTCGCCGCTGGCGCGGCCGCGTTGCCGGAAGCGGCAGGCGCCTCTGTGCAACCGTTCGGTCCGGCCGGCGCCACGCCGTACGGCTTCGTGGTGGCGGCGGTCGATGCTCCTGCCGACCTGAAGGCGGCCACGCCCTACGTCTGCACCGGCAACAACGACCAGAACGTGATCAACGCGGCCATCGCCGCGTTGCCCGCGGCCACGGGTGCGGGAAGGGGAGGAGCCATCTTTCTCTCGGCGGGCACCTTCGGTATCAACTCCCCGATCAAGCTTCGCGGCTACATGTCCATCGAAGGCGCCATGATCGGCGTCACCTATGTCGGCAACCGGCCTACCGCCGCCGGCGACATGATGGCGTTCGATGCGGCGGCGAACGAGCAGGGCATCTTCTTGCGTATCGCTCGAATGCACCTTGGCGGCAACCGCAAGTGGGTGCGCCGGGGCTCATGCATCCGGATCACGGGCGCCGGCATCTTCGACTTGGTGATCGAGGATGTGTGGGCCTACGGAGCCGAGGAGGACGGCGTCTACCTCGAGCAGACCTGGGGGGCAAATTTCCACAACCTCATCAGCGAGTACAACGGCCGAGACGGGCTGCATGTGGAGCGCAACGCCTTCGACTCGGCGGTCGAGGGGCCCAAGATCGTCCAATCGAAGATGGTGCGCAACGGTCGGCACGGCGTCTTCCTGGGCCGCTACGTGAATGACGCTCTGATCGCCACCAGTGAGATGGCCGGCGGCGCCTACTACTCCGGTTACGGCCTCTATGTCGACAGGGGCACCGGCCACCAGGTCACGGCCTGCCGGTTCGTGAGCCACGACAACGGCTGTTCCGGCGGAGTCGCGCTGGACGCCGCCATGCAGTGCAGCATCTCCGGCAATGTGTTCCGTAGCCTGCCCACGGCTCGCTGCCCGGTGGCGGTCGACATCCTGGCCAGCTCCACCCGCAACGTTGTATCCGGCAACACCTTCAACCTCTCGGTGGGCGATACCGCCATCGTCGACGCGACCGGTCGGAACGTGTTGGCGTCCAACTCCGGTTGGGCGTCGAGGTCTGCCGGTGTGGTGGTTCGGACGCACGATGCCGGCGACCGACGGCGCATAACGATCGCCCACAGGCTGGGGCAGCCCAAGCCGGTCGGCTCGGCGGTGGTCTGCACCGTGCAGCCCGCGGACGCCGCCAGCTCTGAGTTGAGCTGGTTCGTGGAGACGGCCGATGCGACATCGGTGGTGGTCCGCACGACGTCTGACATGGCCGACGGCGTGGAGTACCGGCTGCAGGTGATCATCGAGTATTCGAACCGCGAGGCCGCGCCGGCCTGAACGAGCGCGGCATCTGCCCCGACTGCATTGACAGTCGCGAGTCGCATGGTCTATAACGACACCCAGCGGCCCGCCCGCATCGCTTAACCACACATCCCCGGGGAGTAAGCCACGCCATGCTCATCGTCGGCGAGCGCATCAACACCAGTCGCAAGGTCAAGTCGGAGCGCGTGATCGAGGCCATGGTCGTCAACCGCGACGCGGAGGCGATCCAGAAGCTGGCCAGGTCGCAGCAGGACGCAGGCTCCGCGTACATCGATATCAATGCCGGAACCCTGACTTCGGGCGAGCCCGAGGCGCTGGAGTGGCTGACCCAGGTCGTGCAGGAAGCGGTCACGGTTCCGATCTGCTTCGACACGCCCAATCCGCAGGCCCTGGAGTTGGCCTTGGCCGCGTATGATCGGAGCAAGGGGCAGCCCTTCATCAACTCCATCACCGCCGAAGCCGACCGCTACTCGACCATCCTGCCCTTCGTGCTGGAGCAGAAGAGCAAGGTCATCGCCCTGGCCATGGACGACACGGGTATCCAGCCGGACGCCTCCAAGCGGCTCGACGTGGCCCGAAAGCTCGTCAGCGATCTGGCCGCCGCCGGCGTGCCCCTGGCCGACATCTATGTCGATCCGCTGACCTTTCCCATCGGCTCCGGCGGCGACGTGGCCATCGCCATGATGTCCGTGCTTGAGGCGATCCAGTCCGAGTTCCCCGGCGTGCAGACCATCGCCGGCCTCAGCAACGTCTCGCACGGCATGCCCGCCCGCAAGTTCCTGAACTCGGCCATGACGGTCCTCTGCCTGGGCAAGGGGCTGGACGCCGGTATCATCGACCCCAACGACAAGATGCTGATGGCCCTCATCGCCGCCGCCGAGGCGCTGATGGGGCGCGACGAGTATTGCGCCGGCTATATCAAGCTCCACCGCAAGGGCTTCTTCGAGGGGCTATAGCATGGCTCAGCTGGGCAGGCTGGAGAGCGTCCTCCGCGCGGGCCACTTCGCCGTCTGCGGCGAAATGGGCCCGCCTCAGGGCGCCGACAAGGGCGCGATCCTCAAGAAGTGCGGCAACTTCCGCAACGTGGCCGACGCCGTCAACCTGACCGATAACCAGACCGCCATCGTGCGCATGAGCTCGGTGATGAGCAGCGTCTTCGCCATCGAAGGCGGCATTGAGCCCATCATGCAGATGACGTGCCGCGACCGCAACCGACTGGCGCAGCAGTCCGATATCCTGGGCGCTTATGCGGCCGGGGTGCGCAATCTGCTCTGCCTCTCGGGCGACTACATGTCCTTCGGCAACCACCCGGACGCCAAAGGCGTGTTCGACCTGGACTCAGTGCAGCTGATCCACACGGTCGCCGAGATGAACGCCGGACGGTTCCTTTCGGGCGACGAGATGAAGTCGCCTCCCCGCATGTTCATCGGCGGGGCGGCCAACCCGTTCGCGCCCCCCATGGAGTTGCGGGTTATGCGGCTGGCGAAGAAAATCTCCGCCGGAGCGCAGTTCATCCAGACGCAGCCGGTCTTCGACTTCCCGCGGTTCGAGCGCTGGCTCAGCCTGGTGCGCGATCAGGGGTTGGAGAAGAAGGTCTTCATCCTGGCCGGCGTCATGCCCGTACGCTCCGTCAAGGCTCTCCTGCACATGCGCGACAACGTGCCGGGGATGACCGTGGCCGACGAGTACATCAAGCGCATGGAATCCGCCGCCGATCCCAAGGAGGAGGGCGTCGCGATCTGCGTTGAGATGATGAAGCGCCTGGCCCAGACGCCCGGCATCAGCGGCGTCCACATCATGCCCGTGATGTGGGAATCGATCACGCCCCGGTTGGTCGAGGAGGCCGGATTGCTGCCCAGGCCCGAGCCGCCCGCCGAGACATCCGATGCCGCAGCCACCAAGGATGCCGCCGCATGAGCGCCTTCACCAAGAAGTTCGCCGCCTTTGTCGAGCGCCACCCGACCCTCTACAAGCTTGTGCTACTGCTTGAGAACGCCGTCAAGAAGCCCGCGCTGAACTGCCAGTCCTGCGGGCAGTGCGTGCTCAGCTACAACGCCTTCACGTGCCCCATGCGCTGCCCCAAGCAGCTCCGGAACGGCCCCTGCGGCGGCACCCGCGAGAACGGGCGCTGCGAGGTCTACCCGGAGAAGGACTGCATCTGGTTCCTCATCAACGAGCGAGCTACGAAGCTGGGCCGCGAGAAGAAACTGCTGAAGTTCCATAAGCCCGTAGACCGGCGCCTACAGGGCACAAGCGCCTGGATCAATATGTGGGCCGGTCGCATCGAAGGCATGTCGTGGAGCAAGGATCTTGAGGAAAAGGACGTCCAACCCGGTGGGAGCAAGCGTGACACCAAATCCTGAGGCCCAGGAGCCTCTGACCGACGTAGATATCGCCCAGCGCGCCACGGCACGGCCCATCGCCGACGTGGCTTCCGAGCTGGGCCTGGCCGCCGACGAAATCCTGCCGTTCGGCGCCGACAAGGCGAAGGTGCGTCTCGAGGTCATCGATCGACTGGCCGCGGCGCGCAAGCCCGGCAAGCTGATCCTCGTCACCGCCATCACGCCTACGCCTGCGGGCGAAGGCAAGACCACAACGGCGGTGGGGCTCGGCGACGCCCTGCGGAGCCTGGGGGTATCGACCTGCATCGCCATCCGCGAGCCCTCGCTGGGGCCATGCTTCGGCGTGAAGGGCGGAGCGGCCGGCGGAGGCTATGCCCAGGTCATCCCGATGACCGACATCAACCTCCACTTCACGGGCGACTTCCACGCCGTCACCACGGCGCACAACCTGCTGGCGGCGCTCCTGAACAACCACATGCACCACGGCAACGAGCTGGGGATCGACGGTCGTACCGTCACCTGGCGGCGCGTCATGGACATGAACGACCGCTCCCTGCGCGACATCGTGACGGGACTGGGCGGCGGCACTAACGGCATGATCCAGGAGACCGGCTTCGATATCACCGCCGCCTCCGAGATCATGGCCCTCCTCTGCCTGGCCCGCGACCGCGACGACCTCAGGACGCGCCTGGGCCGCACCGTTGTCGCGCTGAACAGGGCCGGCGAAGCCGTCACCGCCGCCGACCTGCATGCCGACGGCGCCATGGCCGTGATCCTGAAGGACGCCATCCTGCCGAACATCGTACAGACGCTGGAGGGCACTCCCGCCTTCGTGCATGGCGGCCCATTCGGCAACATCGCCCACGGCTGTAACTCCGTCATCGCCACCAACATGGCGCTGCACCTGGCCGACTACGTCGTCACCGAGGCCGGCTTCGGCAGCGATCTGGGCGCGGAGAAGTTCTGCGATATCAAGTGCCGCGTGGCCGACCTGAAGCCCGAGGCGGCCGTGGTGGTAGCCACCGTGCGGGCGCTGAAGATGCATGGCGGCGTGCCGCTGGCGCAGCTCCGCACCGAGAACGTGGAAGCGGTGCACCGAGGGCTGGACAACCTGGAGAAGCACTGCGAGAACATGCGCCTCTTCGGGCTGGAGCCCGTGGTGGCGATCAACGCGTTCCCCACGGATACCAAGGCGGAGCAACAGACGATCGCCGACTGGTGCGCGGGCCACAACATCAAGTTCGCGCTCTCCGAGGTCTGGGCCAAGGGCGGGGCAGGGGGCGTGGAGCTGGCCAAGCTGGTCATGGCCGCCTGCCAGGCGCCCTCCAGCTTCCATACCGCCTACCCGTTGCAGATGCCGATCCGCGAGAAGGCGGAGATCGTTGCTCGGACCGTCTACGGCGCCGATGGCGTGGACTTCTCGCCCGCCGCCGCCCGGCAGGTGCGCGAGATCGAGCGGCTCGGTTTCCGCGAACTGCCCATCTGCGTTGCAAAGACCCAGAACTCGTTGTCGGACGACGCCTCGTTGCAGAACCGGCCGCGCAACTTCCGCATCACTGTGCGGGGCGCCAAGGTCTGCGCGGGCTCGGGCATGGTGGTGCTCTACGCGGGCAACATCATGACCATGCCGGGCCTATCCAAGGTCCCGTCGGCCAACAAGATCGGGATGCACCCGAACGGCGAGATCTACGGTCTGTTCTAGCCGCCGCACCATGCGGCTTCCGGAGGTTGCCAATGTCGAGGCTGACGGGTTCCTTCGCAGACAGGCAGGGCGGTCCTGGCGGCCGCCCGGCCGCTCCGGCGTTCAGCGCCTCCACCGGGCCGGTAACGGACTGGACGCGGCCGGCGCCGATCTACGAGTACAAGCTGGTCGGGACCACCAACGCGCTGCTCCATGTGGAGCGCAAGGTGCCCGACCGGCCCGGCCTCGTCATGGCGATCGGCGACTGGCTGGCCGACCATCAGTTGGAGCTGGAGGAGTGCGTCTACTCGCCCTGCCCCGGCGGCGTGGCCGACGTCGAGGTCGTGGCGGGCGGACCGCGCTCCGATGTTCTTCGGGCGCTGAGGGCCGCTTCCGGCCCGGACTCGCTCTTCGATGTGGCCCATACCGACGCCAGCGTGCCGGAGAAGCGCCATACGGCCCGCTGCACCCTCTACATGCCCGAGGGCATTCTGGCGGGCAATGTGCTGTCGCCCGTGGGCGAGGCCGCGTTCCAACCCGGCGCCACGGAGTATCCAGGCTTGCCCTACGCGAATATCAGCCACCTCACCGTGGAGCGCGTCCCCTATGCCCTGGGCGTGCCCGGCTACCAGGTGGACGTGTTCCTGACGGCCGATGCGCCCGAGGTCCTCTCCGCCGTGCTGGCCCGACTTGAGGCGATCCGCGAACCCATGGGCCAGGCGGACGCGTGGACGTTCCGCGTTTGGCCCTGCGCCTGCCCGAGTTGCGCGCCCGAGTCTGCATAGGGCCGGCCGAGGCAGGAGTTCGCGCTCCGCGTGGCGAAGCGCCATACCTTGTGGCGGGCTCCCTGCCGCCTTCGGAGGCGAAGCCATGAAGAGCTTTCCAATCAGCCCGGGCTCGGGCGGCGCTGTGGCGATGGTGGTCATGCTGGCCCTCGTGATGCTGGGCCTGATGGCGCTCATCGCCTCGTTCGGCTGGTCCGCCAAGCACGCCAGCTTTGAGGTGAGCCGCCATGGATTGCGGATCGCCGGGGCGATCTACGGCCGGACCATCGCTCTGAAGGACCTCGATACGGACGGCGCTCGTGTCGTTGACCTCCGCGAGAACCCGGACCTGGCTCTGGTCGTACGAACCAATGGCTGCGGGATGCCGGGCTACGCGGCTGGATGGTTCCGGACGCGGTCACGCCAGAAGGCGCTGGCCTTTGTCACTGACCCCTCGCACGTCGCCTGCATTCCCACCCGACTGGGCTATACCCTGATGCTCAGCACGCCGGAGCCCGCCCGGCTGATCGACGCCTTGCGCGACGCATCGCGCGAGGACAACATGCCTCCGACCTGACCCAAGGAGTCGCTCTTGCCATCGAACCGATCCGACCGCCTGGCACGCCTCATGCGGGCGGCTGCCGAGAACGGCATCGCCGTGCCGGCGTTCAACGTGCCCTACCTGCCTCTCGTGCGGCCGATCTGCGAGGCGTTGGAGCGCCACGGCGCGTTCGGCCTCGTGGAGGTGGCTCGGCTTGAGCTCTACAAGTTCGAGTCGCGCTCCCTGGCCGCCGTGGCCGAGGAATACGACCGTTGGGCCAACCGGCGCAACGACGCCCTGCACCTGGACCACGTGCCCGTCATCGACGAGGACAACTTGGCCGTCGACTACACGGCCCTGATCGCCGAAGGCATCGCTCTGGGTTACGACTCGGTGATGGTGGACGGCTCGCGGCTCGCCTTTGAGGGGAACATCGACGCCGCGGCCCAGGTCGTCGCCATGGCGCACCCGGAAGGCGTCCTGGTTGAGGCCGAGTTGGGCGCCGTGCTGGGGCACGAGTCAGGGCCCATGCCGCCCTACGACGAGCTGTTTGCCACCAAGCGCGGCTTCACGGAGGCCGACCAGGCGCGGGTGTTCGTCGAGAAGTCCGGCGTCGACTGGCTTTCGGTCTCGGTGGGGTCGGTGCACGGCGCCATCGCGCCCTCCACCAAGGGGCAGACCAAGGTGACCGCGCGGCTGGATGTGGAGCGCGTGTCGGAACTGCGCGTGGCCACGGGCGTGCCGCTGGTGCTGCACGGCGGCTCCGGCATCGCGGTGGAGTATCTCCGGGCGGCGATCGGCGCGGGCATGGCAAAGGTGAACGTGGCCACGGACATACGCCAGCCCTACGAGCGCGCACTGGCGGCCGGCGGCTCCCTGGCGGACGGGCAGTCTGCGGCCGCGCAGGCGCTGGACCGGCTGCTCACCGACGTGCTGCAGCTGGACGGCTCGCTGGCCATGCTTCAGAGCCTCATCGGAGAGCGATCGTGAGCTTCCTGGGCGTCGATGTCGGCACAACGGGCGTCAAGGCCGTAGCCTTCAGCGCCGACGGCGCCCAGATCGCCTCGGCCTACGAGGAGTACCCGCTGCTCTTCCCGTTTCGGGGCGCCGCGGAGCTGGACAGCGCGCGTGTGATCGCCGCCGCCCGCCGCGTCATCGCCACCGCCGCCGCACAGGCGGTTGCCGATCCGGTGCAGAGCATCGGCATCGCGTCGCAGGGGGAGGCCTTCACGCCGCTGGCGGGCGACGGTTCCGTGCTGGGTAACGGCATGGTCTCGTCGGACACGCGGGCCGCCGACCTTGTATCGGCCTTCTCCGAGGCTTTCGGGGCCGAGAGGCTCTACGGCATCACCGGCCACACGCCGTACCCGATGTACTCGCTCTACAAGCTGCTCTGGCTCCGCGACAACCAGCCGGAAGTCTGGCGCGGCATGTCGCGCATCCTCTTCATGCAGGACCTAGTGGCCTGCGCCCTCACCGGCGAGATGGCCACCGACCCCAGCATGGCCGCGCGCTCGATGCTATACGACGTGTCGGCGGGTGCCTGGTCGCCGGAGGTGCTGGAGGCGCTGGACCTTGACGCCGGTCGCCTGCCGCGGATCGTCCAGTCCGGGACGCCCTGCGGCGGCGTCACGGCCGAGGCCGCCTCCGAGCTGGGCCTTGCCGCCGGCATCCCGGTGGCCTGCTGCGGGCATGACCAGCCCGTGGGCGCCGTGGGCTGCGGAGCCTCGAATCCGGGCGTCGCGGCCTTCTCCATTGGCACCGTGGAGTGCATCTGCCCGGCGCTGGATCGGCTCATCCTGGACCCCCTGCTCATGCGGAGCAACCTGGCGTCGTACCCGCATGTGGTCGGCGGTCTATGGACCACGGTCTTGTTCAGCATCACCGCCGGCAGCGTGCTCCGCTGGCTGCGCGACCAGGTGGCCGTCTCGGAGGCCGAGCAGGCGGCTGCCGACGGCGTGGACGCATACACCCGCATCATGGAGGCGGCTTCGACCGAGCCGTCGCGTCTGGTGGTCCTGCCGCACTTCGGTCCCACCGGGACGCCGCACTTCGACCCCGACGGCGCCGGGGCCGTGTTCGGCCTGAAGCTCTCCACCACCCGCGCGGAGCTGTTCCGGGGCTTCCTGGAGGGCATCTCCTACGAGATGAAGTGGAACCTGGACACGCTGGCCGGGGCGGGGCTCAACGTCACCGAGCTGCGAGCCGTGGGCGGCGGCGCCCGGAGCCCCATCTGGATGCAGATCAAGTCCGACATCCTGGGCGTGCCGCTCTCCACCATGCGGGTCTCCGAGAGCACCTGCCTCGGCGCGGCCCGGCTGGCCGGCGTCGGTGCGGGCCTGCTCCAGCAGGATGCCGCCGAGGCCTGGGCCGTCGTGGGCCGCACCTTCGATCCCGATCCCATCCGCACCGCCCTCTACGAGGAGCGGTTCGCCATCTATCGTGACCTCTGTCAGTCGATGGGGGGCGCCCGCAAGGCCCTCCGCACCATGAAAGGAGACTAGCATGGGCCTAGGCGCCAAGCCGAGATTCGCCCTCTTCTTCGGTAACCGGGGCTTCTTCCCCGGATCCCTCATGGCTTCCGCGCGGCAGGAGGTGAAGGCCGCCGTTGAAGCGCAGGGCTACGAGACGCTGATGTTGGACGCCGATGCCACGCGCTTCGGCGCCGTCGAGACCCCCGCCGAGGGCGCCGTCTACGCCCGCTTCCTCAAGGAGAACGAGGGCAAGTTCGATGGCGTCATTCTCAGCCTGCCCAACTTCGGCGACGAGACCGGCGCCGTGGCGGCGCTGCAGCACGCGGGCGTACCCATCCTGATCCAGGCCTATCCCGACACCATGGACCGCATGGAGCCCGCCCTTCGCCGGGACTCCTTCTGCGGCAAGTTCTCCATCATGGATGTCTTCTGCCAGACCGGCGTGAAGTTCACCGCGCTCAAGCCCCACACCGCAGCGCCCGACAGCGCGGCGTTCAAGGCCAACGTGGACCACTTCGCCCGCGTCTGCTCGGTCACGTCGGCCTTCAAGGGTCTCGTGGTCGGAGCCATCGGCGCCCGGACCACGGCCTTCAAGACCGTCCGCATCGACGAGCTGGCCCTGCAGAAGCACGGCATCACCATGGAGACCTACGACCTCTCCGAGGTCTTCTGCCGCGTCCGCGCCCTGACGGATGCCGACGCCGCCGTAAAGGAGAAGGCCGCCACGCTGAAGGCGTACGCCGACTTCAGCCGCGTGCCGGACGAGAGCTTCTCGACCATCACCCGCATGGGCGTCGTCTTCGACCAGATCATCGAGGAGAACAACCTCGACGCGGTGGCGATCCGCTGCTGGGTCGAGATGCAGCGCGAGATGGGCATCTCCCCCTGCGTGCTGCTCAGCGAACTGAACAACCGCGGCGTCGTGGCGGCCTGCGAGGTCGACATGGGCAACGCGGTGGCCATGCACGCCCTGGCCGCGGCCTCCGGCGCTCCGGCCACATGCCTCGACTGGAACAACAACTACGGCGATGATGAGGACAAGTGCATCCTCTTCCACTGCGGGCCCGTGCCGCAGGACCTGATGACCGGCCGCGGCACCGTGACCAACCACGCCATCCTGGACAACGCGCCCGGCATCAACGCGTCGTTCGGCTGCAACGTGGGACGAATCAAGCCGCAGGACTTCTCCTTCTCCAGCATGACCACGCAGGAAGGCAGGCTGAAGTTCTACGTCGGCGAGGGCCGCTTCACGCCGGACCCGATCCCCGCGGTCTTCTTCGGCTGCGCCGGCGTCGCCCAGATCGGCGGCCTGCAGGACGTTCTCCGCTACATCGGCTACAACGGGCATCGGCACCATGTGGGCATCACGCCCGGCAGCGTGGCAGCGCCCGTTCGCGAGGCCCTGGGCTACTACCTGGGCTACGACGTGGCCTACCCGCAGATCGGCGAGTAGACGCATCGGGCCGGACTGAACGGCGGTGCCGCCGTTCAGTCCGGCCTTCAGCCCCAATGTCGACCACCCTCGTCTGGTTCCGGCGCGACCTGCGCCTGGACGACAACCCCGCATTGGCCGCCGCAGCCGCGCGCGGCCCTGTGGCGCCGCTTTTCGTGTGGGCTCCGGACGAGGAGGCGCCCTGGGCTCCCGGCGCAGCGAGCCGCTGGTGGCTGCACCAGAGCCTGGCCGCGCTCTCGACCGAACTGGCGCACGCCAGCGTCCCGTTGCGCCTATCACGAGGCCCCAGCGTCGAGGCCCTCCTGGCAGAGTGCCGCCGAACCGGCGCCCGCCGCGTCGTCTGGAACCGCCTCCCCGAGCCGCACCTTCGAGGCCGTGACGAGGCCATGGCCCGTGCGCTGGCTTCGGCGGGCATCGAGGCGGCCGCGTTCGACGCCTGCACCCTCTGGCGGCCCGGCTCCATCAGGAACGGCTCCGGCAACGGCTTCCAGGTCTTCACGCCCTTCTGGCGCACCGCGGCGGCCATGCCCGTGGACGCCCCGTGTCCGCGGTCGGTGCGCCTGCGTGGTGTGGAGGATGATGGGGAGGGGCTGCCCCTTGCCGACCTCGGCCTGCTCCCGGCAGTCGCCTGGGCCTCGGGGCTGCGCGCTGCGTGGAGGCCAGGCGAGCAGTGGGCGCTGGATACGCTGCAGGCGTTCGCCGCCGGCCCCGTGGCCCGTTACGCCGCCGACCGGGACCTACCGGCCCTGCCCGGCGTGTCGCGATTGGCGCCGCACCTCCACTTCGGCGAGGTGAGCCCCCGCCGGGTCTGGCACGACCTCTGCGCGGGCCCTCCGCAGGGCGCACCGGCGGAGCCCTTCCTGCGGCAGCTGGCCTGGCGGGAGTTCGCGCATGACCTGCTGGCGCGCCACCCCGAGACCGACGCCGAGCCGCTGCGGCCCGAGTTCGCCCGCTTCCCGTGGCGCTCCGACCCCGACGGCCTGCGCCGGTGGCAGCGCGGGCAGACGGGTTACCCCATCGTCGACGCCGGGATGCGCGAGCTCTGGGCCACGGGTTGGATGCACAACCGGGTCCGGATGATCGCCGCCTCGTTCCTCGTGAAGGACCTTCTCATCCCGTGGCAGGAGGGCGCCCGCTGGTTCTGGGAGACCCTGGTGGACGCCGACCTGGCCAACAACACCATGGGTTGGCAGTGGGTCGCCGGCTGTGGCGCCGACGCCGCGCCCTACTTCCGCGTCTTCAACCCGACCCTGCAGGGCGCGAAGTTCGACCCGACCGGCGCCTACGTCCGCCGGTGGGTCCCCGAACTGGCGGGCCTGCCCGACCGCTGGCTCCACGCGCCCTGGGATGCGCCGCCCGAGGTCCTGCGCTCTGCGGGAGTGGAACTGGGGCGCAGCGTTCCGCGCCCCATGGTCGACCACGCCGAGGCCCGGCAGGCAGCGCTGGCGGCGTACAAGGCGATAACCGCCGGCCGCTGAGCCCGCCGGGCCGTCAGCGCTCCTTACTGCGTGTCCAGCACCACCACGGTGTCAACCGCGTCCGGCGCCGTCGTCGGGCCTGCGAGCGTCACGTCTCTGCCCGTGCGGAGCACCTTCAGCATGGTCCCGCGGTCGGCCAGGAGCGAGGCGCGCTTGATGAAGGCGGGCAGCCCCTTTACCACGATGCGCCCGTCGGCGGGCCAGTTGAAGACGTGGAGGTAGACCTTGGAGCCCTTCTTCGTGGCGCGTCCCCAGTCGGGGCGACCGATCGGGCTGGCGGAGGTCCCGTGGATGCTCTCGGCGTTCTTGCGCATCCAGGCGCCCATGGCCTCGAGCCGTTCCACGCTGGCCTCGGGGATGAGCCCCTCGGCGGTGGGGCCCACGTTGAGCAGCAGGTTGCCGCCCTTGGACGCCACATCAACGAGCATGCGGATCAGGTCAGTGGCCGATTTCCAGTTGGTGTCGTTCTTCCTGAAACCCCAGGTGTAGTTCATCGTGATACACGACTCCCAGTCCACTCCGGGCAGGCCGGAGGCGGGCACTTCCTGCTCGGGCGTGCCGTAGTCGCCGGCGAAGTCGCCCTCCTTGTTCAGGCCCTGCATCCCCTGGCGGCCCTTGTCGACGCGGTTGTTGACGATGATGCTGGGCTGCAGGCTCCGCACGTAGCTGTATAGTTCCTTGCCCATGTCATGCGTCCAGGTGCTCTCCCACTCGCCGTCGAACCACATGATGCCCAGCGGGCCGTACTCCTTCACGAGTTGCTTCAGCTGGGCCTTCATGTACTCGATGTACGCCGGGAAGCTGGCCGGGTCGGCGGGGCGCTTGTCCCACGGTCGGCGGGGCAGGTAGTCGGGCTCGTGCCAGTCCATGATGGAGTGGTAGAAGCAGAGCCGCATGCCCTCGGACTTGCAGGCCACGGCCAGCTCCTTCAGGATGTCGCGCTTGAAGGGCGTGGACATGACGTCCCAGTCGCTGTTCTTCGCGTCGAAGAGGCAGAAGCCGTCGTGGTGCTTGCTGGTGATGACGACGTACTTCATGCCGGCGCGCTTGGCCAGCTTCACCCACTGGAGGGCGTTGAACTTGACGGGGTTGAACTGGGCCAGCAGCGGCTCGTAGTCCGGCACCGGTATTTGGGCGTTGGTCATGATCCACTCGCCTGTGCCGCCGGTCTGCTTGCCCTGCCACTCGCCGGCCGGGATGGCGTAGAGGCCCCAGTGGATGAAGAGGCCGAAGCGGGCGTCGCGGAACCAGCCCATCCGCTTGTCGCGCTCGGCGGGCGTCTCCGAGGGCGTCTGGGCCAGGGCGGGCGGCATGATCGAGGCCAGGCAGGCGGCCAGTACGGGCAGGCAGAGGCGTCGCATGGGCTACTTCCTTTCGATGGTCGCGCGGGCGGAGACGAAGCCCAGGGCGGGTACGGTGACGCGGAGGCGGCCATCCTGCGCGGCGGCCTGCCAGGGCGTCGGCTCCACGGCGTTCGGGGCCTCCCAGCTGTTGGCGGCCCTGGGGTCGCTGCCGTGCAGGGCGTCGGCGCCGGTGGCGGCCGTCACGACGGCGTCGTTCAGGCGCACGTCCAGCGTCACGGCGTCGGTCTGGCTCCTGTTCACGGCGAAGAGGGCCAGGCGGCCTTCGTCATCCAGGCAGGCCGAGACGTCGAGTGCAGGCGTCTCGCCCCGCGAACCCGCCTTGTACGTGGGGCAGTCGAGTTGCGTGCGGAGGGAGCGCCCCGCCGTGTGCCGGGCCATCAGGGCGAAGGGATGGTAGATGCTCTGGATGAGCAGTCCGTCGGGCCGCGTGAGCATGGGCGCGATGATGTTGACGATCTGCGCGATGCAAGCCACCTTGACCACGTCGGCGCGGCGGATGAACGCATTGAGGTACTGGGCGCAGACCAGCGCGTCCTCCAGGTTGTAGACCTCTTCGATCAGGTGCGGGGCCTTGGTCCAGCGGCCGTCCATCTCCATGGCCTTGTACCAGACGTTCCACTCATCGAAGGAGAGGTGGACCCGCTTGTCGGACCGCTTCATGCCCCGTACGTAGTCGAAGAGGCCCGCGTAGTCCGCGATGATCCGGTCGATCTCGACGCCCTCGGCGAGGTACCAGGCCGTATCGCCGGCGTGGTTGGAGCTGTAGCGGTGCGCCGAGACGTAGCTGACGTGGTCCCAGCAGTACTCCAGCACTTCGCGGTCGTAGGCCAGATACGTACCCATGGACCGCCCCGACGAGCCGCAGGCCACCAGCTCGATCGTCGGGTCGAGGCCGCGCATGAGCTTGGCCGCCTGGTCGGCCCGGCGGGCATACTCCGCCGCGGGCACATGCCCGGCCTGCCAGGGGCCGTCCATCTCGTTGCCCAGGCACCAGACCTTGACGCCGTAGGGTTCGCGCCGCCCATTGGCCACGCGCCGGTCGGCCCAGTAGGTGCCGGCGGGCATATTGCAGTATTCGACCAGCGCCTGCGCCTCCATGGCTCCCCGGGTGCCCAGGTTCACGGCCATCATGGGCGCGGTGTCGGCCTTGCGGCACCACTGCATGAACTCATCGACGCCGAACTGGTTGGTCTCGACGCTCTTCCAGGCGTAGTCGGGTCGGGCGGGCCGCTGGTCGCGCGGGCCGATGCCGTCGGTCCAGTCGTAGCTGCTGACGAAGTTGCCGCCCGGGTAGCGCATCAGCGGCATGCGCAGACCGCGAACGGCCTCCAACACGTCGGTGCGGAACCCGTCATCGTCGGCCAGAGGGCTGTCGGGGTCGTAGACGCCCTCGTAGACGGCGCGGCCCATATGCTCCAGAAAGCCGCTGAAGATGCGCGGATCGATGGGCCCGGCGTGGAACTCGGTGTCAAGGGTAAGCGTGGCAAGCATGTGCGGCGCTCCTCAGATGCGCAATAGCGTTTCAGCGTCTATGTTCGGCAGTGATCGGGCATGTACCTGCGTGTCTGCGAGGTTCGGACGCTGCGCGGTGGCTAGCCGCGCTCGAGGAGTGAGATGGCGTTGAACACCATGTGCGTTACGGTGGGCGCCACAAGGCTGCGCGTTCGCAGGAACTGCACGGCGTAGACGATGCCTGCCCATGTGAGCCGGTAGTAGTCGTCCAGGCGATTGTGGCAGCCGGCGAACACGAGGGCGCTGAAGACAACGCCGAACACCGGCCCTCCTGCCCGGACCAGACGGGGCAGAATCGTCCGTCGGAAGAGAACCTCCTGGACCGCCGGCGAGATGAGCACGGCGTCGATGAACGACAGCAGGGCCATCGGATCGCGATGCCCGACCACGCCAGTGGGCCAGTGTAGGCTGAATGTTTCTACCGCGCATTTGAGCCCCACACCTGCTACGATCACTGCGGCACAGGCGGCAACCCGTTGCAGTCGAGAAAACGTAGGTGCGTTCGGGAGTCGCCGCTCCTCACTGGGTCCGTCCGCGGCGCGGCTGACAAGCCACAGGCGACTGATGATCCACGCCGCGGAAAGCATCATCAGGTTGGTTGCAAGCACCGACGCCACTCCAGCGGCAGGCCCGGTGTGCGTGCCCGCGAGCACGGCCATCGGATCGCCGTACAGGAGCCTTCCATTGGCTGCGCGAATGATCTGGCCGAAGGCGAAGAACACGAGCGGCGTCAGGCAAAGCAGTGCGCATCGATCGCCGGTCCGCCCGAACCACTTCGACCTTCGCCGCCAGTCGGTCGCCAGCCACAGACAGAGCCAGAGCGAGCACGAGATGAGCGATCGCACGACTACCGGCGCCTCGGTTCTGAGGGTCGATGACGCGTACAGCCGCCACGCCTCTCGACGCTGCCCACGTCCTACCCGGATGGCGAGTCTGCCATGGTCTGCCCAACTGCGCCAGGCCTCGCCGTCGTAGGGGTGGGCGGCGAGGCTCCATGCCAGCGTTCGCCTGTAGGCAGCCTCGGCGGCCTCGTAACTCTTGAGCTCAAGGTATGCGTCAGTTTGGCAGCAGCGAATCGCTGTCGATCCAGCGTCCGGCGCATCGGCGAGCCCGCGCCTGATCGCACCCTCGCAGGTCGCGACGAATGCCGCCATCCTGGCGCGGATGGGCCTGCCGTCGCGGGCGAAGCATCGTGTCTTGTACGCTCGGACCCAAAGATCGCGGCTCCGACTACCCAGAAGGTCGCTGAAGGTGTCGGGGGGCGCGCAGCGGGCAGCAGGGCACGCAGCGAGCAGGCCGAGCACACCGAGGATGTGCCTACAGCCTCTCGAGGTCAATGTGATGCCCCCACCGTGGAGGCGGCGCCCGCCCCGCGGCGCCACTGGATGGTCCGATCGGCGCCGAATCCGGCTTCAGACGTGATCGTGGCAAGCATGAGCGGCGCTCCTGTTCCGGTAGTTGGCCGGTATAGGTTCGCCGCCGAAGCCGTCGTTCCCTGCCGTGCGGCGGGCGGGCGGGCGTGGCGTCACATCCCCAGAATCCGCCGCAGCCGGTCGGCCAGCGATGGGCTGTACTCCGGTTCGGGCGCGTCCTCGGTGTCGGCGTCAAGCCAGAAGAGGCGCATGAGGCTGTTGATCATGATCTGGACGTGGATGCCGGGCCTGTAGGCGATGTCGGGAATGAACGCCACATGGGTCAGGCCGATCTGTCCCGTGCACCACGAGCCGAAGGCCCAGCCGTTGGGCGCCTCTTCGCGCTCCCGCTGGTTCAGACGCAGGGCCTCCGCCACGGTGTTCGGGTGCATCCGCGGGGGCAGGCTGAGGAGGCAGAGGAGTCCGTTCCCGAGGTTGGGGTTCCGCGCCGCCGCGTTCAGGACCAGCGTCGCTTTGGAGGCTCCATAGGCGGCTTCTATGGAGAGCATGCTCGGGGTCGGGCTCACCTTGAGCACGCGGGGGTTCCCCCGGAGCAGACCGGCCGCCGCCGCCAGACCCCCACCTGCGAAGCGAGGCGGCTCGTTGAGGCTCTTGGCGTAGTCGGGCAGGTTCAGCATGTCGTCGCGCTTGGTGCGCATGCCCGTGCGGGGATGGCCGCTGGGGCTGGGCGCCCCGCCCGCGGCCCTGGCGAAGGCGGGCGCCAGGTCCGCGGCCTCGCGAGCCTGAAACGCCGCCGCGATACCGAGCAGGGGAACCAGCCACTCCAGATTGTCCTCGTTGGCGTAGGCGCTGCAGGCGAGGCGCCATGTGGTGGGCGATTTCGTGTCGTGGACCGGCCCGCTCAGGGACATACCGCGCAGTTCGGGGGTAAGCGCCCCGCCCACGTCGGCGCATAGGTCGCCACCGTGCACCAGGTCGGTCTCGACGTGGATGCGCGAAAGCTCGAACTCGTCATCCTGCCGGCACGGCTCCGCCCAAATCCGCTGGGCATGGTTCCCGCGCCACCATTTGAAGCCCCTGGTCTCGTCGAGGCTCCACTCCGCATCGACCTGCAACTGCTGGCGTAGCTGCTTGACGGCGGCTAGTCCGATGTCGTTCATATCTCATCTCCAAGTATCAACGGATTGATCTGCATAGCATACGAACAGCGTGACATCTCTGTGAATCGTCATGCGGCCCGCCTGCTTGGGTGAAGACGCCTAACCAACAACGGTATAGCACACGGCGCGAAGACTGTCCATGCCGCCTGCCGCCCATTGCAGTCGACGACCACAAGAGGCGCGAAGCGCACGTTCGGGCGCTGGAGAGGCCATCGGCGACGGGCCGCAGGCCAGGCGCGGGTGTCAAGCTGCTCACTTTCCTATGGTAGGGAACTGAACACCTTGACCGCCTTGGGAGCGGTCCACTGCGCGCGGAACGGACTCCCCGCGTTCTGCGGTTGTCTGCGGACGGATCGCCGCGCTCACGCCGTACAATAGCCGTGGCGCCGCCGGCCCGGGCGTCTGCCGCGTACCGATCTTCCCAAGGAGTGTCGCCATGCCCACCATGCCCGCCCTGTTTCTGGGGCACGGGAACCCGGTGTTCGCCCTCGCCGACAACGCCTTCACGCGGGGATGGTCCGCCATCGGCCTGGCCCTTCCTCGGCCGTCGGCCATCCTGTGCGTGTCGGCGCACTGGTACATCGGCGAGACCGCCGTGACCGCGATGGCGCAGCCGCGGACCATCCACGACTTTGGCGGCTTCCCGCGGGAGCTGTTCGAGTGCCGATACCCGGCCCCCGGCGATCCTGCCCTGGCGGAGCGGGTCCGGGCGCTGCTCGAACCCGTGCCGGTGCGGCTGGACCAGGAGTGGGGCCTCGACCACGGGACCTGGGCTCCGCTCTGCAAGGTCTATCCGCAGGCCGACATCCCCGTCGTCCAGCTCAGCATCGACGCCACAGGGCCGCCGTCGTTCCACTACGAGGTGGGCCAGCGGCTCTCTCTCCTTCGCGACGAGGGGGTCCTGCTCGTGGGGAGCGGCAACGTCGTCCACAACCTGCGCCGCTACGCCTGGGACGGGAGCATGTCCGGCCCCTACGACTGGGCGTTGCGGTTCGACACTCGCGTCCGCGAACTCCTGCAGGCGGGCGACGACGCGGCCCTGGTTGAGTACGAGGCGCTGGGCCCCGACGGCTGGCTCGCGATCCCAACGCCCGACCACTACCTGCCTCTGCTGCCCCTGCTGGGCGCCAGGCGCGCCGACGAACCGGTCACCTTCCCGGTGGAAGGCTTCGATGGCGGCTCCATGTCCATGCTGGCCGTCAGGCTCGGGTAGGGGACGCGGGGCTCGGGTATTCCCGTCTTGGATCATGCTGCAAGGAGGTGGACCCATGGCGCCGATCGTTACGACTCGCCTCACCCAACGGGGTCAGGTCGTCATCCCCCGGGCCGTTCGTGAGCAGTTGGGTCTCACCAAGGGCGCGGGGTTCGCCGTCGTCGCCACGGAGAACACCATCGTGCTCCGGAGGCTGGATGAGCCCGTGGCGGCTGAGTTTGACGCGGTGGTTGGCGCGCTGCGGAGACAGGCGAAGGCCGCCGGCATCAGGCCTACCGATTTGGAGGAGGCCGTGGAGCAGGCCAGGACCCCGGCGTGAAGGTCGTGCTCGACACGAACGGGATCCTGTCGGCGGCGCTCGTCGGTGGCCTGTCGGGCCGAATCCTGGATGCGTGGCGCAACGGTGCGCTCGTGCTGACCGTGTCCGCCGAAATCATGCAGGAGTACGAGAGGGCCGGCGCGGCGCTGGAGCGGCGCTACCCCGGAGTCTGTGTTGCGCCGTTCCTACGGTTGGTGGAGCGGCTTGCTCAGGTCGTCACGCCTGCCGCGCCATTCGCATCGGTCTGCCGTGACCCGAATGACGGCAAGTTCCTGGCGTGTGCGGAGGCCGGCGGCGCGGCGGTCATCGTGTCGGGCGACAAGGACCTGTTGGCCGTGGGCGAGTACGCCGGGGTCTGCGTTCTGACGCCTCGCGCCTTCGTGGAGGCCCACCTGTCCTAGCCTTAGCCAGGGCTGCCACGCATACTACCTCTCGGACGAATGGGACGTATGCGATTGGGCGCGGATGCCTCCAACGGGCCGATCGCATAGGGCGTCTCCGTCCCATGCGTGCCATTCGCCCTACCGCCGCTCCTCCGCGTACACCCCCAGCGCCTCCTTTGTGAACGCCGTCGTCACGACCCATTGGCCCAGGCCGTCAGCCACGCGGCTCGGGTCAGTCTGCGCCTGTCTCCGCACGTCCGGCGGGCAGAGCCGCCCGGTGGCGTAGCATACGGCGCCCTCGCGGACGCATCGGCGGATCGCCTCCAGCGTCTCCGGAGTCACCTCGATCCCGCAGAGGATGATCGTCGCCGCGCCCTTCAGCGTCTCGTAACCGACCCGGTGGTCGTAGATCGCCGTCCGCGGCGCGGGGATGTCGAACCGCCAGGCGTAGCGGTCATAGACGCCGCTGTTGGTGTTCACCGAGCCGGGGTGCGTGGCGCCGCCGGTCAGCCAGTGCCAGGCCTGCAGCCACTCGCGCGTCTCGGGCGTCGATCGCAGGTTCTCCGCCCCGTAGAGCGTGTTCCAGTAGCTGCCCGTGGCCTGGCCCCAGTCGCTGTCCGGGAAGCGGACCATGGCTAGCTCGGGCGCGAAGTCGCGGTAAGGCTTCGCCGCCGGCTCCGAGGCTTGCCGGGCGATGTGGCGGCGCAGGACGGCGCCGTACTCCGACAGGTCGTACTGGGTGGCGCCGTAGGGCGCGAGGCAGGTCGTGAACTCGGTGTAGACGTGGTCCACGCCGGCGGCGCGGGCCAGTTCCAGCGCCTGGCGGTACTCCGTGGCCGAGTGGCCGGGGAACTGGTCGATGTGCCAGAGGTCCGGGCTGAACCAGAGTTCCGCCCCGTACTGCCGGGCCGCGCCCAGAGCCTGGGCCAGCACGACCGGGTGAATGTCCTCCTTGAGCAGCTTGGGGCAGAGCGTGAAGCCCGAGCGGGCCAGCGGATGCCAGAGCGCCGGGAAGACGCTCTCCACCAGCGTCCGTGCGCCATGGCTCCGGTTAGATGCCGCCACACGCCCCGCAGCCTCCACGAGCGCCTCGTATGCCTGCGGCAGTGTCATGCCGGTGGTCTCCACGAGGTAGGGCTTCCGATGCACCGGGTCGGGGAGGCCCGAGTAGGCGTTCCGCGACATCTGCATGTGCTCGCCTTCGTCGTAGACCACCCCCTCGAAGAGGCCCGTGGCCGCCGCCTCCTCAAGCGCCTCGGGCTCGATGTCCCACCGGTGGCACCCGGCCGCCGCGGCGAAGCGGTTGCGGCCCTGCTTGTCCAGCGCTTCGGGGGACCAGTTCGCGGTCTCGTTGTTCAGGGCGAACCGAGTCCTGGTGGCTTTGCAGAAAGCCAGCAGCTCGCGGAACTGGCCGTTGTCGAGTTGCGCAGGGTCCAGGTGGAACTGAAGGAAGTTGACGCCCAGGTCGCGCAGGGAGAGGAGCAGCGCGGGGCTGTCGACGTAGCCCAGGTCGACGCCCTGCAGCCCCCGGCGCACGGTACTGAAGGGGCCCAGCGTGTCGAACAGATCGCTCACGCGCTTCTGGCCGGGACCGAGCAGCGCCAGCGCGGTTCGGTGCGCCTGCACGTTCCGCGAGCCGGGCAACTCGGCCTCCAGCGTGTAGAGGCCCCTGGGAAGGGGCTTCAGCCGCGCCGAGGCCTTGCCGCGCGTCAGTGCCAGCGGGAGCCGTTGGACCGCCCGGCGCCGCCAGTCGCGCACGGTGACGACGCACCCGGGCGCGTGGCCCGGCGCCGCGTCCCAGACGCTCACATCCACGGGCAACGCGCGTCCAGCCGCCGCCCGGTCGGCGCCGTCGGCCACTCGCACGGAGGTCGTCGCGGCCACGGGCCGCCCGCCGGTGTCGCCGGTGTGGCGGATGTCGATGGGCCAGTAGGCGATGTGCAGCCAGTCGGGGCATGGCGGGCGTATGGTCTGCAGGGGCTTGGCGCCGTCCACGCTCCAGTGCGGGCCGCTGACTAGCCGTCCCAGTTCGCGGCTCCCGGCGAAGGCGCGAAGGTCCAGGGCCAGGCGCTGGGCCGGCGCCGGAGAGAAGTCGTAGGCCGCTCGAAAGCTCGTCCCCTCGGCGTGGACGCGGCACCTGAGTGCGTCGCCCTGGCCGTCGGCGATGCGCCAGCCCTCCGCGCCGCCCAAGTTGCGCACGCCGGTGGGTCCGTCCAGGGCCACCCGGTCGAAGGTGACCGAGCCGCTTGGATCGCGCCCGGTGCGCTTCTGGTCGATGCGGATGCGGACGCGCGCCACGCGCTCCAGGTCGCACCCCGCCGCGCCGATCGGCATGCGGTCCGCCGACCACAGGTCGATCGCATGCAGGGCCGGTTGTCCCGAGTCGCCCAACTGCAGCGTCGGGTCGGTGCGCTCGGGGCAGAAGTAGCCCGACGAGCGGCCCGCGGCGTCGAGGCACTCGATGTAGAGCCACTCAAACCGGCGGGCGCCCGACGTGGCGATCATCAGCGTCCGTGCCTGCATGGGCGGGTCGACGGCGCGTTCGACCACCATCCAGCAGTTCTCGGGCTGGCGAACGACCTCGGAGGCCACCTCCACACGCACGCTGTTTCGGCCCGCCCGCAGGCCGCTCGTCAGGCGGCGCACGTCGGCCCAGGGCCGGTCGCCCACGTCGACGGCGGAGCCGTTGATCCAGACCCGGTACCGGTCTTGCGCCGTGGTCCGCAGCAGGGCGTGGGTGGGACGGGAGGGTAGCTCCAGCGACGCCTCGAAGGTCGCGGTGGTGCGCGCGAGGTCGGGCGGCGGCGCGATCCAGACCGGCAGCGGACCGGCGGCGGCGAGCAGCAGCGCGGGCAGGGCGTTCATGTGGCCTCCTCAGCCGACAGGGCAGGTCCGCCGGGCAGCAGTGCGGCCCCGGCGATGATCGCCCGCAGCGCCTCGTGCAGGTCGCCGTCGCCACGCACGGTGATGTCGGCGTGTCGGGCCGAGGGCAACACGTACCGGCGGGCCATGGGCTCCACTTGCTCGGTGAACTGGCGCCGCACGTCGGTCTCGGTGCGCTCGCGTTCGCGGGTGTCCCGGTCGATGCGGCGCTGCAGGCAGAGCTCGAGCGGGCATTCCACGAAGACGCGAAGGTCGGCGGTCGAGCGCAACTCGGGCCAGTGGAGCGCCAGGATGCCCTCGGCGACCACGACATGGGCGGGCTCGACGCGCATCACTTCGCCGGTGCGGGTGTGGGTGGCGAAGGAGTAGACCGGCGTATCGATCGCGCTCCCGTCGGCCAGTGCCCGCAGGTGGCGGGCGGCCGTCTCGTGGTCGATGGCGGCGGGGTCGTCGAAGTTGGTCAGCGCCCGCTCCTCGAAGGGCACATGCGCCAGGTCGCGGTAGTAGTTGTCGACGCAGAGCGGCGCGCACCGCCCGCGCCACGCCCCTGCCAGCCCGGCGGCCAGGGCGCTCTTGCCCGACCCGCTGACCCCCGCGATGAGCACGACGAACGCCATCCCGCTAGCCACTCCTCCGCGTAGTGGGCCTGAGTGTAGCAGGTGTGGCGCGAGCGTTGAAGTCGCGGCGGCCCGGGCTTGCATGGCTCCGGTACACTGATAGGGTGTTGCGTGGCCGCCATCAGGCGCGCGTGCGTGGCCGGAGAAGGAGAGGACCTTGGTACTGACCTTGCTGTTGCTCGCCGCTGCGGGGCTCTGCGCCGCCGCAATCTCCGCCACGGAGCGAAACCAGCCGCTGAATGACGACTGGCGGTTCCACTGCGGCGATGAGCCCGACGCCTTGCAGCCCTCGTTCGACGACCGCGCGTGGCGCATGGTGGACGTGCCGCACGACTGGTCCATCGAGGACCTGCCCGAGGCGCCCGGTTTCTCCGGCCCCTTCGACCCCCAGAGCCCCGGCGCCCGGGATACGGGCTACACGGTGGGCGGAGTGGGCTGGTACCGCAAGACCTTCAAGCTCCCGTCAGCCGCTCGCGGCAAGCGCGTGAGCCTGATGTTCGACGGCGCGTACATGGACGCCACGGTCTGGCTGAACGGCGTCCAGATCGCCCGCCACCCCTACGGCTACACGGCCTTCCACATGGACCTGACGCCGCACGCCCTCTACGGCCCCAAACCCAACGTGCTGGCGGTTCGGCTCGATTCGTCCGGCCGGACCAGCCGCTGGTACAGCGGGTCGGGCATCACGCGATGCGTCGAGGTCTGCGTCACGCACTCGGTTCACGCGCAGCCCTGGGGCATCGCCATCTCGTCGCTACGCTCCGGCGCCCATGACGCGGACGTATCGGTGAAGACCGTGGTGGTGAACGACGGCCAGAGCGAGCGTAGCGTGACCGTCGCCTCGCGCATCGTCGACCCGCGTGGCGACACGGTGGCGTCGGTCTCCTCGTCGCTCAGGCTGGCCGCCGGAGCCGAGGAGGAGTTCGCCCAGAGCATGCTGGTAGCCAAGCCCCTGCTCTGGTCGCTGGAGAAGCCGCACATGCACCACCTCGTGACCACGGTGGTGGCCAACGGCCACATCGCCGACGTGCTGGCCACCGAGTTCGGCATCCGCTTCATCGACGTCTGCCCGGAGACGGGCCTGCGCCTCAACGGAGCGCCCATCAAGCTCCGGGGCGGCTGCGTCCACCACGACAACGGTTGCCTGGGCGCCCGCGCCCTTCCACGCGCCGAGGAGCGCCGCGTGGCCCTGCTCAAGGCCAGCGGCTTCAACGCCATCCGCACGGCCCACAACCCGCCCTCCACGGCCTTTCTGGACGCGTGCGACCGGCTGGGCATGCTGGTTCTGGACGAGGCCTTCGACTGCTGGTCCGAGGGCAAGAACCCCGAGGACTACGGCCGCTTCTTCAATGAGCATTGGCGCGAGGACGTCGACGCCATGGTGCTCCGCGACCGGAACCACCCCTGCGTCTTCGCCTGGTCCGTCGGCAACGAGATACCCAACCAGCACGTGCAGTCCGCCGCCGCCGCCGCCATGCTGGTACACCGGGTCCGCGGCATCGACCCCAGCCGACCGGTGGCCGTGGCCGCCCTGCCGGACGCCGAGAACTGGGAGAAGCTGGACGGCCTCTTCGCGCAGGTCGACCTGGCGGGCTACAACTACCGCTGGCAGCAGTACGACGCCGACCACAAGCGCGTCCCCGGCCGCCTCATCTTCGGCTCGGAGTCCTTCTCCCACGCCTCGGAGGCCTTCGAGAGCTGGATGGGCGTCTTCGACCGCTCGTGGGTGCTGGGCGACTTCGTCTGGACCGCCATGGACCACCTGGGCGAGGCCTGCCTCGGCTCCGTGTACGTCGAGGGCGAACCGGGCCCCGAGGGTTGGCCCTGGACGGTCTCGAACTGCGGCGACCTCGACCTCATCGGCATGAAGCGCCCGCAGTCCTACTACCGCGACGCGCTCTGGGGCGTGGGCACGGCGGTCTCGTGCTTCGTCGAGCCTCCCGCGCGCATCTTCGGCGGACGGCAGCTCGTGAAGGGCTGGGGCTGGCGCGATGAGAGGGCTTGCTGGACCTGGCCGGGCGCCGAGGGCGACGATGTCACCGTCCGCGTCTACTCCTCGCGCTCGCAGGTCCGGCTCTACCTGAATGGCCGCGACCTTGGCGTCCAGCCAGTGGACCGCGGCACCCGCTTCGAGGCCATCTACACCGTGCCCTACGAGCCCGGCGAGCTCTGCGCCGTGGCCTATGCGGGCAACGGCAAGGAGGCCGGACGCTGGGTCCTTCGCACCGCCGGTTCCGCCGCCGGACTACGCCTCCGGGCTGACCGGTCGGCCATGCTCTGCGATGGGCAGGACCTCGCCTTCGTCACCGTGGAGGTGGTCGATGCCGCTGGCGTCCTCGCCCCCGGCCCTGACGTGGAGGTCTCATTCGGCGTTACCGGCCCGGCCCGCATCGCCGCCGTGGGCAACGCCGATCCCACGTCGGTCGCGAGCTTCATGCAGCCCCGCCGGCGCACGTTCCGCGGCCGCTGCCTGGTGGTGGTGCAGGCGAGCCGCAAGCCCGGAGCCGTGACCCTGACCGCCACAGCCGACGGCCTGGCGCCGTCGCAGGTGACGCTGAACACAGATTACGACTAGAACCGGCGACCCGAGGGGGTCGCCGCTGCAAGGAGCGAAACGTGGTTCGACTGGGCATCATCGGTGCGGGCGGCATGGCCAACGCGCACATGGACCGTTACCGTGAGATCGAGGGCTGTACCGTAGTGGCCTGCTGCGATGTCGTCCCCGGCAAGGCGGCGAAGTTCGCGCAGGATCGCGGAGTGCCCAGCAGCTACGAAGACTACCGCGCCATGCTCGACCACGAGGCGCTGGACGCCGTGGCCGTGGTCACCACCGACGCCACCCACGCCGAGTGCTCGCTGGAGGCGCTGGGCCGAGGCCTGCACGTGCTCTGCGAGAAGCCCCTGGCCACATCGCTGGAGGACGCCCTCCGCATGACTGAGGCCGCCCGGGCGTCCGGTCGTATCAACATGGTCAATTTCTCCTACCGCAACTCGGCCGCCGTCCAGGGCGCCGCCGCCGCGATCAGGGCAGGGGCCATCGGGCGCGTCCTGCACGTCGAGGCGAGCTACCTCCAGAGCTGGCTCGTCAGCCGCGAGTGGGGCGATTGGCGCACGGGCAACCACCTCACGTGGCGGCTCTCCACGCGCCACGGCAGCGCCGGCGTGCTGGGCGACATCGGCTGCCACATCTATGATATGGTCAGCTACCTCTGCGGCGATATTGCCGAGATTCAGTGCCGCCTCCGGACCTTCAGCAAGGGCGAGCCCAACGAGATGGTGGGCGAATACGCGCTGGACGCGAACGACAGCTTCGTCAGCGCCGCCTCCTTCTGCAACGGGGCCATGGGCGCCGTTCATTCGACGCGCTGGGCGTCGGGGCAGGTGAACAGCCTGCGGGCCAGGATCTACGGTGACGGCGGGGCCATCGACGTGGAGCTGGACCGATCGTGGGACGAGTACCGCACCTGCACCGGCCAGGAGGCCATCGACCGCCACGACTGGCGCACCGAGGTCTGTCCGCCGTCGCCCAACAACTACCAGAGGTTCATCACCGCCATCCAGACCGGCTGTCCCGATCCCTGCGACTTCGCCGTCGGCGCGCGCGTGCAGGCCTACCTGCACTACAGCCAGGAGTCCGATCGCTTGGGAGCGGCTTGCCCCATCCGGATGACGGCTGGCTATCTCGCAGGAGGTCCGCTCCATGTTGCGTAACGCTCTTCTCGCCGCCACGTTGGCGGTCGTCGCGCTCTCCGCCGCGGCGTCTCCGATCACCTGGTCGCCCGACGGCAAGCAGGTTGCCGCGGCCTTCAAGGACGGCGTCGCGGTCGCCGCAGCCGACGGCTCCGGCGGTTGGACGCTTGCCGGGCCCGGCGGCAAGTGCCCGGTCTGGTCCCCCGACGGCGGCTCCATCGTCTACAGCCTGCCGGGGAACGGCGTCGCCGCGGCGTGGGTCTTCGACGTGAAGAAGGGCCGCACCCGCAAGGTCGCGGCCGAAGTGGGCCCGCCCTACGCCTGGCGCGAGGACGGCCAGCGCTTCGTGGGCTTCAGCCGTCTGCCCGAGGGCGCCGTGGAGGCCGTCTGGTACAACCTCACCGACCGGGGCGTGACCCAGCGCCGGGCCCTCCCGTGCGCCGCGGTGCAGGAGGACTCGGGCGACGTGGTCTGGCTACCGGAGACCGATGACATCGCCTTCGTGGGCCGCGACGGCGCCCAGGCCGATGTCTACATCGTGGAGTCCGGCGACGTAACCCGCGTCACGCGCACCGGCGACATCATCGGCTTCGCGCTCTCCAGGGACCGCAAGGAGCTGGTCTGGGGCCGCAGGGGGCCGAACCCGAAGTACATCCTGGCCACGCTCTACGCGCTGAACCTGGAGAGCCGCGGTTCGCGCCGTCTGCCCCTACCGGACCGCATCCCGTTGCTGAACCCCAATCCTCGGCAGGCGCCTCTGTCCGTCTCTCGGGTGATCCCCTCGGCGGGTCTGGACGCCCTGGCCGTTATGGTCGCCATGCCCACCGCCGGGGCGCAGACATCGGCCTGCTGGGTCGGCAAGATTGACGGGTCGGGCTCGCTGGTCCGCAGTTGGAAGGGAGCCACGGGGGGCGTGGCCCTGACGTGGTCGCCCGACGGCCGCCGGGTGGCCCTCTTCGACGGCACGGTCACGCTGGTCGGCCTCGACGGATCGCAGTCCAAGCTGCCTGCGCGCTAGGCGTCGGGGTCAGGGCTTGGGCTCGGCGGCGAGGGCGTCCTTCAGCGCCTTGACCAGGTTGGCGCGGATGCCCTCGATGCCGGCTCCCTCGCCGCCCTTGGTGGCCGGGCTGGGGTAGACCCGGTTCGTCAGGAAGATGACATACGCCCCGGCGGCGTGGTCCATCCAGATGGACGTGCCGGTGTAGCCCGTGTGACCGATGGAAGTGTGCGCCTGGTCTCCGTCGGCGGTCTCCGCGTAGGGCGGCTTGGTGTAGACCGCCCAGCCCACGCTCCTCGGGCTCGCGATGGCTGGCGGCGTGGAGATCGTGAACGCCAGTCGCGCCGTCTCCGGCCGCAGGATCACCCTCCGCCCGCGCCTGCCGTCGACCAGCATCATCCGCACGAAGCGCTCCAGGTCCGGCCCTGTGGAGAAGAGCCCCGCGTTGCCGGGGCAGGTCCGCTCCGCCGTGTGGTACCTGGCGAGCGGGTCGTGGATCACGCCGCGCACCGGCTTCGCATCGGTGGTAGCCGCCGTCGGGGCGGCTCGCCGTACCTGTGCAGGCGTGGGCCGGTAGGTCGTGTCGCGCATCCCAAGCGGACCCCAGAGGCGGCGTCGCAGCAGCGTCTCGGTATCTTCGCCGGCCACGCGCTGCAGCAGTCCCGCCAGCGTCTGCATGTTGAGGCAGCTGTAGACCATCTTTGTGCCGGTGGGGTAGGAGAGCGGCAGGTCGGCGTAGCGGCGGAGCAGGGCGGCATCCGTCGTCTCGTCCGGACGCCGGCCCTTCTCCACTACGGTGAAGCTCTCGTAGGCCTTGAGGCCCGAGACGTGCGTGGCGAGGTGCCGGAGCGTGACGCCTTCTTTGCCCCGCGCGGCAAACTCGGGCAGGTAACGCGACACGGGCTGATCCAGCTCCAGAGCGCCGTCCTGCAGCAGGAGCATGGCGGCAGGCGTCGTGGCCACGACCTTGGTCAGCGAGGCCAGGTCGAAGAGCGTGCTGACCCGCATGCGCGGCGCATTCGGCCCGTAGGTCTGCGACCCGTAGCTTCGGCGAAGCAGTGTCCGGTTGCCCCGGCCCATCACCACCACGGCGCCGGGGTACCTCTGCTCCCGGATGCCGGCCGACACCAGGGCCTCCACCTGCCGCGGCAGCGTGGCCCGCGCGGCCACGGGGCCGGTCGGAAGGGCCAGGGCGATCAGTGCGGCCAGAAGCATGGGGTGTCTCCTCGGTCTATTTGCCGGCGCGCAGGGCGGCCCCGCGCAGGCATGTGGTACCACAATGGCAGGGAGATGCCACCATGCGATCCGCGGATGCCGCCGTCTTTGTCGGTTGTGATAGGGGACTGGAGGTCCGGTCGCTGCCGGTGCTGCCGCCGGCGGAGGGGCGCGCCGTGGTGGACCTGGTTGCCTCCGGTGTCTGCGGCACGGACGTACACATCCTTGAAGGGGCCATCGGCATTCCCGCGCCGTTCATCCCCGGCCATGAGTTCCTCGGTCGCGTCTCGGACCTGGGCGACGGCCCGCACGTCGACTGCCTGGGCCGACCGGTGAAGCCCGGCGATCTCGTGGCCGTGAACGTCATCGAGCCCTGCGGCTCCTGCCTGCTCTGCGCCACCGGCGGCGCGGCCTCCTGCCTGAACCTCATGGCCTCGCTATCCTACATCGCCGACCCCGATGTGGCCCCCCACCTGCACGGCGGGTATGCCGAGGCGACCAACTGCCCCATGCGCTACCTGCAGCTCCTGCCGCCGGGCCTCGATCCCATGGTCGCCTCCGCCTTCCTGTGTGCCGGGCCCACGGTCGTTCGCGCCATGGCCTACGCCGGCGGCGTCCGCTCTGGAGAGCACGTCGTGGTGATCGGCTCCGGTCCCGTGGGGCTCTTCGGCGTGCTTTGGGCCACCCGGCACGGAGCGGCCTCCGTCACCATGGTGGGCTCTTCGTCGAACCCGCTGCGCCTGGAGCTTGCCCGTGCGCTGGGCGCCACGGCGACCCTCGACATCCGAGCCTCCACGGCGGCGGAGCGGCTCGACGCCGTCCGCGCCGTCACCGCAGGCGTGGGCGCCGACCTGGTCCTGGAGGGCGCCGGCGCTCCGGACGCCTTCGCCGAGGGCCTCGCCCTGCTCCGCCCGCGCGGCAGGCTGGCGCTGGCCGGGCAGTACTCCGACCGTGGCGCGGCCTCAATCGCGCCGCAGTTGCTGACGTGCAACGCCCTGCAGGTCTTCGGCTCCGCCCAGTTCACGGCCGAGGACCGCGAGGCCTGCTTCGAGTTTCTGCTCTCGGTCCGCGATGCCTGGCCCACGATCCTCCGCGTCGTGACCCATCGCGCGACCGTTCGCGACGCCGCATCTCTGATGTCGGCCGCGCGCTCCGGGAAGGCCGTCAAGGCCCTGCTGGTTCCAGAAGGGTAGGCCAATGGCCAGTGCAGAGCCGGAGGGGCCCTGGGTGCAGGTGCTGCTGCAGGGCCGCTACGTGGGCGACCCATCCACCACCATCGGCATCCTCGAGGACGAGGACCCGGCGTTCGTCTACCTGCGCCTATCGGACGGAGAGACCATGGTGCTGCCGAAGCAAGCCATCGCGAGGATCGTCCCGCTCCCGCCCCGCGATGATCGGCCCGTCGACCGTCTGGTGCGTCCAGCCGAGGCGCCTGATGACACGGATCGGCTGGTTCGACCGGTCGGTTTCGCGCCCGACGAAGACGCGCACCTGGCCCGACCTGCCCATGCGCCGGAGGAGAAGCGACGATGAGCCTGCCGAAGCACCTGCCCGCCGAGCATCTGGCCGCAGCCACGCTGGCGCTGCAGGATGTGCGACCGCACTACGTCGCGTCGCTCTGGAGGGCCGCCTCGTTCGCCGAGACGGAGGGGCAGCCCATGCCGCTGCGGCGCGCGCACGCCCTGAACGCCGTCCTTCGCCAGTGCGACCTTCCCATGACGCCTGGTGAGCTGCTGGTCGGTTCCGGCCTCGGTCGCCTGGCCGAACGCGCCGACGCGCCGGCGCTCGCCGCTGCCTCCGAGGCCCTGAGGCCCTTCGCCGGACGCCACTTCGGCACCCACTCCGACCATGCGGCGCCAGACTATGCCTCGCTGCTGCGCGACGGCGTCGGCGGGCTCATGGTGCGCACTCGGTCCGCCGCCGCCACGTTGCCCCGAGAGCCCTTCATCGCGTCGGAGAGGCACACCTTCCTGTCGGCCGTCATGGTGGCGCTTCAGGGTGCGCAGGCCTTCGTGCTTCGCTGGGCCGACGCCGTTTCATCCGCGTCGGAGGAGCCCTTCGCCGGGTTGGCCGCGCGGCAGGAGGCCATGCTGCGCCGCCTGGCCCTGGAGCCGCCACAGACCTACCACGAGGCCCTGCAACTGACCCTCCTCGCGCACCACATGATGCAGCTCGATGACCGCTTCGCCATGGCGCTGGGCCGGGCAGACCAGTTCCTCTGGCCCTTCCTGCGCGACGATCTGGCGGCAGGCCGTCTGGACGAAGAGGATGCCCAGGCCCTCACCGATGCCTTCATCGCCAAGCTGGTGCACCGGGGCGATATCCAGAACGTCTGTGTGGGCGGCCTGACACCGTCCGGCGAAGACGCGGTGAACGCGCTGAGCCTCATGCTCGTCCGCTCCGTGGGCACGATTCGGCGGCCGGGCCCCAACCTCACCGCCCGGATCGCCTCTTGCTCGCCGGACGCCTTCGTCCGGGCCTGCGCCGAGTGCGTGCGGACGGGCATCGGCTTCCCGGCGGTCTACAACGACGATGTGCAGGTGCCCGCCCTGGCTGATCAGGGCTATGCGCTCGAAGACGCCCGCGACTACTGCTTTGTCGGCTGCATCGAGGCCCACATCCAGGGCAAGCAGGCGCCCTGGGCCGACAGCCGCTTCAATCTGCTCCGGTGCGCCGACCTGGCCCTTCGCGGCGGCATCGACGGCCTGACGGGCGAGCGTACAGGCCCCGACACCGGTGAACCGGTCGACTGGGAGGCCTTCTACGCGGCCTTCGCGCGCCAGATGGAGCACGGCCTCGACGCCCACTGCGGTTGGATCTGCGACATGGAGCGCGAGGCCGACGCCCGCGCCTTCGACCTGGCCTCGCCGCTGCTCAGCGCCTTGACGGCCGACTGCATTGAGCGCGGCCTGGACATCAACGACGGCGGCGCCCGCTACGAGGCCTGCCACGGTGTGGCGGGCATGGGCATCGGCTCCGTGGCGGACACGCTGGCGGCGGTGCGCCGGTTCATCTACCGGCAGGCGCGCTGGACGCTGCCCGAGCTTCGCGAGATGCTCGACGCCGACTTCGCGGGCTTCGAGGCCGAGCGGGCCGTGGTGCTGCGCGAGGCGCCCAAGTACGGCAACGATGACGAGGAGGTGGACGGCCTGGCCGTGCGAGTGGCCGCCGACTTCGGCGCATCGCTCCTGCGCCGCCGCCTGCCGCGCGGAGGCCGCTTCTGGGGCCTCATGGCGGCGAACGTGCAGAACGTGGCTGCCGGGCTTGAGGTGGGCGCCACGCCCGACGGCCGCAAATCCCGGGAGCCGCTCAGCGATGCCGCATCGCCCTCCTTCGGCCGAGATCGCAACGGGCCCACCGCCGTGGCCCGCTCGGTGGCCAAGCTCGACTACAAGCTGGCTCCCGGCGGCAACGTGGTCAACATGAAGTTTCATCCCTCCGCGCTGGCAGGCGACGAGGGTGTGGCGGCGCTGGCGGCGCTTATCCGGACCTGCTTTGGGTTGGGCGGAGTGCAGCTGCAGTTCAACACCGCCGGAGTGGAGATGCTGCGAGCGGCCATGGAGAAGCCTCAGGACTATGCCGACCTTGTGGTTCGCGTCAGCGGATTCTCTGCCTACTTCACCCGGCTGGACCGCGCCGTGCAGGAGGACGTGCTGGCGCGCACCGAGCATACTTTCTAGTTGAAAGTCTAAAGGGGAAAGTCGAAGGCGACGGCTGCGGCGTGCTTCAGGCTACTCCTTACGGCCGGACAGGCGCACCTTCACGTACTGGCGCGCGATGGTTCGGAAGATGATGGGGAAGACCTCGGCCAGCGCCAGCGTGGCTGCCCCGCCCGGTGCGAATACGACACGCTCGCGGGGGCGCCGTGCGCAGCGGACCATGGCCCTGGCGACGACCTCGGCGGGCATGGCGCGGACGAGGTGCGTTCCCGTGGGGCCCACCTTGTCAACCATCGCCGCGAAGAAGCCCGTATCGGTGAGGCCCGGCATCACCGTGGTGACGTCGATGCCTGAGCCCTCCAGCTCCGCGCCCAGGGACTGCCCCAGCGCGTTCAGCGCGTGCTTGCTGGCCGCGTAAGCGGCGTTCAGGGGCAGTGCGTATCGGCCGGCCAGCGACGAGACGTTCATGATGTGACCGTGGCCCTGCCGTCGCATGGGCTCCAGCGCCGCCTGGCATCCGTGGAACGAACCCATCAGATTGGTCCGCCAGATGGCCTCCAAATCCTCCGCGCACAACTCCTCGAAGCGCGCCACCATGCCGTAGCCTGCGTTGTTCACCCAGATGTCGAGCTTGCCAGAGGCGGCCAGCGCCGCGTCTCGGAGCGCGTAGACCTGCTCTCGCGAGCGCACGTCGGTGGGCACGGCGAGGCACCGTACACCCCTGGCCTCCAGCTCTGCGCGGGTCTGCGCCAGCGGCTCCGGGCGGCGTCCCGAGATGACGACCGTACAGCCCGCCGCTCCGAACTCCAGAGCGCATGCCCGCCCGATGCCGGACGAGCCGCCCGTGATGACGACCGTGCGACCCCGCAGGTCACGATTGGGGCGCACCGGCATGCTCTTCGAACTAGGGCCGCGCGGTGCGGCTGGTGAGCGACTTCAGCTTCTTGGCCGCTTCCGTCATCTGCCGCTGGGCCTCCATACGCAGGATGGTGGCCTCCTTGTCGTCGCTCTCTTCCTGCGTCTCGAGGAAGGTGAGCATGGCCTCGCAGGCCTGCGCGCTGAGGGCCGCGGCCTGGGCGTAGAGCGCCTGTGCCGGAACGTAGCCCTGGGGCGGAGCCACGGCGTTCACATAGTCGCCGATGGCCGTCAGCGCCGTCTTCTGGGCTCCGACTTCCTTGAACGCCCCTTCGCGGTTCAACGCGCCCTGCACGAACTCCTTGCGCACCTGCTGCACCCGCGTCAGGGCGTCGGTCATGAAGCCCTCACAGATGGTCAGCAGCGAGGCATAGTCCTGCTCCAGCGCGTCGGCGTCGGCATCGGTGGTGCGTTCGCCGGCCGCCTTCATGGCCGCCGCGGATTCGGCGAAGGCCCTTCGGTGCGCATGGACGCGGGCGATGCGGCGGTACGGGAGCGCCCCTGCGCCCGATATGGCCGCAGCCGCAGTGTAGGCCTCCAGGCTCTGGGCGGGCTTACCGGAGTTCCAGTAGGCATCGCCGATGGCCACGCGCGCGCTCGCATCCTTCGGGTTGGCCTTGACTGCCTCGGCGTAGGCGGCGATGGCGCCCTCGAAGTCGCCTGCATCCACCAGGGCATCGGCCATCAGGCGCCGGATATCGCCGTCGCCGGGGACCATGGCAGCTGCGCGGGCCGCTTCGGCCTGGGCCTGTTGGGTGTCGCCGCGCTCACGGAGGGCGATGATCAGGTCGCGGCGCAGGTGTCCGTCACGCGGGGAGGCGTCGATGGCACGGCGCAGGGCAACCACGAGATTGGCCAGATCGCCCTGGCGGCGGTACTTGCCCACCAGCACCTCGAACGGGCTCGTCGCCTCAGGCGCCGCCGCGCCGGGGCCGGCAGGCTTGGGTGTCGTCGGCGCCACGGTCTCGGCGGGGTCGGCTTGCTGCGTCCGCGGCGGGGCCCCCGTGATGCGTGTGACGATGGAGGTCACGTGGGCGTTGATGCCCTCCAGCAGCGCGCCCTTGCGGTTCTTGGATCGGTAGGGCTGTAGCCCTATGCTGAACGTGGAGCTCCATCGGCCCTGCGAAACGCGCGTCTCCAGGTCGGCCTGACCGGCCACTCCGTCGCGGGTGCTCCAACCGCTCACCATGAGCAGGGCGGCGGCGCCCAGCGTGTCGGCGGCGTTCCGGGCGGCGTCCTGGGTCACGGGCGGCGCGATGCGCGTGGCGGAAATCTTGTTGGCGTCGATGGCGGCCTTGACGGCGGGGTCCGTCGGCTTGAGCATCACGATCTGGTATGTGCCCGCTTCCTGGAGCGCGCGCTGCAGGTAGTAGGTCATGTCCAGCGCCTCGGCCTTCGGCGGTCGGACCGCATCGGTGGCGCAGAGCACCAGGATGGGCTTCGGCTGGGCCGACTGGCCGTGGGCCGGCAGGGCGGCCAGACATAGGATCAGCGCCGCGAGCGCTCTTGGCATGTTTGGGTCTCCCGGGGCCGCTATCGAATGGCCCGAATGCCGGCCTCGCAGGCGCGAATGCCCTGCTGCGCGGATTCGGGGCTCTTGCCGGCTGCAAGCTGTTCTTGGAATGCCTTGATCGCCTCGTTGTAGTGCGAGACGGCCTTCTCGGCGTCCGGTATTCGCTGGTAGCAGAGGGCGATCTTCTGGTGGATGACCGCCGTATCGTCGCCGGCGCCGTCGAGGGCGCGCGTGTATTCGCGGGCCGCCTTGGCGAACTGCCCCTGCATCTGCAGGTCCTGTGCAATGGCGCGTCGTGTCCTGGAGTCCATGGCGGCAGTCGAGCCGGTTCCGGTCGCCGGCCGGTTCGGGTTCGCAGGCGCCGGTGATCCGCCGGCCGGAGCCACCTCGATGATGATCCGGCCCGGTCCCAGCGGCGCCTGGTTGGAGCCCGACTTGGTGGCGCCCGGATCGGCGGGAGGCGCGCCGCCCTGGCTGGAGTTGCCGGTCTCGGGCGTAAAGAAGGTCTCGCCGCTGCCGTTGCGTCCAGTGGGCTGTGTACGCGGTGTGCCCCCGAACGGCGGAGCTTGCACGCTGACCGGCGGCACGGCGCGTGTACCGAAGTCGGCGGGATCGATGGGCGGGGCCACTCGGGAGTAACTGGGCTGCAGGCCGGCGGTGGCCGGGCCTTGCGGCGGCAAGGCAGGACCGGGCGAGGCTTGCAGCGGGGTCTGTGTCGGCGCCGCGGACGTCAGAGCGGGCGCGGCCGGCGGCGTGATGGCGGCCCCTGCCGGGGCGGATGCCATGCGGATGGGCTCGCGGACGCGCTTCTCCCGCTGTGACGCCTGCCACCAGACCGTGCCGCTCACCACCATCAGAACCATGAGGCAGGCCGCAACAGCCCAGACCACCGGACTCATCGGGCCTTCGTAGAACGTGGTCGTGGAGGGCTCGCGTGTGGGCACGATGGTTCTCGGCGTCACCTGCGCCACGCCGGCGCGCAGCATCTCCAGCTTCTCTTTGTCATCGAGGCTGTCAGGCTTCAGCCGCAGCACGGCCTCGCGCTCGGCGATGGCCTCGGCGATCTCGCCGCGCTTCTCATGGATGGCGCTGCGCAGGGCGTGGGCGTCGACGTTGTCAGGCGCCAGCTCGAGCGACTCGGTGCAGGCCTCGGCGGCAGCGGCGTACTCATGGTGCTCGAAGAGGCGCAAGGCGCTTCGGTGGAGGGCCTCCGCGCGCTCCTTCTTCTGCTCTGGGCTCGGTTCCGGCGGAGGGGCGTTGGCCGCCGCGTGCGCGGGCTCGGCTGCGGGAGGCGCGGTTGAGGGCTCCGGCGGCTCCATCGTCCGGCCGCACTGCTTGCAGTAGCGCGCGCTCTCCGGGTTCTTGGTTCCGCAGTCCACGCAGAACATATCGCCTCACTCCTTGGTTCGTGGTCCGTCCAATACTATACTACGTCTACCGCCCCGGACCCGTGTTACGGAGCCGCGACCGGAATGGCCGGCGCCTCGTCGATCACCCAGTCGCTCCATACCGGGCCGAGCCCGGCCGCCGCAAGGCGGATGGCCCTGGCCATCTCGGCGGTGGTCACGGGCCGATCCGCCTGGAAGAGCAGGGCTCCGGAGCCGTCGCCGGGGGCCAGCGCGTCGAAGAGCCGAGGATCGATGCGCCAGTGCCGCAGAGCCCGCGCGGCCTCGCCGAGAGCCGAACCGGCAGGCAGGTCCGGGTACGGTGGCGTATCGGCCGCCGCGCTCCAGCCCGTGAACGGCTCACGGACCAGACGGTCCCGCAACCAGTCCAGGAGGCGGACCGCCTCGAAGACGGTGGCGACCTCCCGCGGCTTCAGGGGCGCGGCCTCCAGTCCGCTCTTCGCGGTGGTCTTGGCCGGGGCTGGGCAGGGCCACGCGCCCCGCGCCGCCATCCACATGACGGGTGCGTACCAGATCGCGCCCCTGTCGAGGTCGGTGAACATGTAAGTCAGGCACGGCTCCCGCAGGCCGCCCGGCGATCCGGCGCCCAGCCGCGCCGGCAGGCCGGGCTCGGGTCCGAGGACCTTGAGCAGTTCCGCCTGGATCAACCCCCTGGGCGCGCTATGCGTTGTAGCTCCGTGCCGGATGCAGACCACTGCCGCAACGCCCGCCGCCGCGCCGAAGTGCATGCGGACCGGCTCCATGCGATAGGTCCCGTACGCCACGTGCGTGGCCGAGATCGCCGTGGGCGTCAGGAGGTTGTCGACGCCCGTGGGCGTCATAATGCGGAACGGAATCTGGTGCCAGGGCGTGAGTTGCGGCAGGTAGAACTCGCCCTCACCCATGTCGTCATCGTCCCAGTTCGTCTTCGGCCGTACCGCATGGCTGTCCATGGCATAGTCGCCGACGCCGATGGCGTCGGGACGGACCAGCTTTCGGGCGTTCAGGATGTCGGTCTCGTCGACCCGAACCGAGGCCTGGAAGCGCCGGGCTTCGCGCACATAGAGCCCCTGTGGCCAGCCGCCGGTGTCGCGGTAGTCGTCCTCGGATAGCCCGATGTTGCGTCTTCCCTCAACGGTCTGGATGTAGTAGAGGTAGCCGAGCGCGTGTGCGCGGAAGCCGGCCTCGATGCGCCTGCGCTCGGCGTAGGTCGCATCCGGGTAGGCGTAGTTCGTGCCCTGTAGGTCGCCGCCGTGGGGATGCTGGTTGATCTCGAACTTGCGGTTCGGCAGCGTGCCGCTGCTGGTGGCCCAACTGACCTGCCACTTGGGCGCGTGGTCGTACTTGGCGGGGTCGTAGCCTTCCGGGCGTGTGATGGTTTTGTCGGCGCCCGGCCCGAAGTCCTTCACGGTCATCAGGTACGAGTAGGCTTGCAGTCGTCGATCACCCGCGCCCGTGCTGCCTGGCAGGCGCGAGGCCGAGCCCCTGTCGTAGTAGATGACGCCGGCATGCGGCTCGCGGGCCGACCGCGGCTCGCGGCCCACGCGGTACCGGGCGCCGGACCATGCGGCCACGTCGCCGCACTCCGTGGCATCCACCACGATCCTCGGCTCAAAGATGCATCGCTGCCCGGTGCGCACGGACTCGGCGGTGACACTGGCGATGGTTCCGTTTCGCATGCCGACAGCCACGGGCCGCACCTCGCGATGCACCTCCAGCCGATCCTCAGCCCAGATGAGCTCCTTCATGGCCTGATGCGCCACGCGCGGCTCGTACTTCAGGCCGGCGCCGGTGGTGTCTCCGTAGATCTCCTGCACGCGATGCCGGAACTCCTCGAAGAAGCCCGACGAGTGCTCCACGGATCGGATGTCGCTTGCGCCCAACCCGTTAACCGACATGCCACCCAGCCTGCGCGTCTCCTCGATGAGCGTCACGTCGAGCCCGTACCGCGCCGCTACGACAGCGGCCGAGACGCCCGCCGTGGTGGCGCCGACCACCAGCACATCGCATCGCCGCCGGGCAGGCAGGACCGCTCTGGTGCGCTCGACATACGGGCGGCAGGGCGACGATGCGGCTCCGGCTCGTCGGACCTCGTACCTGTAGGTCGTCGCGGGCGCGGCCCTGGCGTCGAGGAACTGACCCGCGGACTCGTTCACCGTACCGATGACGGCGCCGTCCCGCAGGATCTCTACCGAGCCGGCCGATCCCGCGGTCCAGAAGACGCGCACTTCTGTCTCGCTCTGCGCCGCCGCCTCCACAGCCGACGGCAATGCGCCTGCCGGCCCGGCGACCGCCATCGCTGCGATGGCGATGAGATAGGATCGAATCAACTTGACACCTCCCGCCCGAGATGCGTAGAATCGGTGCACGCCCCGGAGGGGACGCGGAAAGCCATGGATTCGACACCTTCTCGCATAGCCATCATACAGACCTCGCCACCCGCCGAAGCGCGGCCGGTTCCGTTTGCGCCCATCGCCGAAGCGACGGTTCTCTGCTGCTTCTTCGGCAGCGATCCGGATCGTGAGGCCTTCCTGCGCACCTTGCGCGATGCCGCCGGACAGGCGGCACGCCTTGCCGATACGCCCGCCCACACCCGTGACGAGGCCACTGCCGAGTGCGCCGCCCTGTTCGGGTCGGGCGACGAGGTTGAGGCTGTGACCGCCGCCGTCGCTTGGCGTGCGCAGGCTCTGAACCTCGGATATCATACCTACCGGTTCAAGCATGGGTTTGGGCCCTATAGAAGCGCCTGCATGATCTCCTTCGGTGAACTGACGCCGAAGGCCGCCCATGTGAACCGCGACACGGCGTTGGCCGTCCTCGGCCGGCGCCGCGACCGGCTGGCCGACCAGTTCGGCCTAACCGGCGGAGGCGCGCCGTAGAAGCGGGCCGTTGCGCGCCTCTCCGTCCAGCGCGCGGCGCCGGTTTGGCGGATGGAGCCGGTGCGTACCGGTCCGTGCGCGGAAGGCGGGCGGTTTGAGACCCACGAGTTGCGCTGGTCTGTGCGCTCTGGCGGCCCTCCTCGGCACTGCGGGCGCCCTCAGGGGCGTCGCCCTGCCGGGTCGGCCGCATCCCGTCGTGCACACATCGGCGCCTTCAGCGCTCATCAAGCCCGATACGGCTCGCTGGTGCCTTCCACCACTAGGGGCGGGATCCGACGGCGAGTGGCGGCTCCGGCGCGCATTCCGGTTGGTGGCTCAGCCGAAGCGGGTTCGCCTGAAGGTTGAGGCGGCGCACCCGGTTGAGATTCGCCTCAACGGTTCACTGGCCTGCCGCGGATCGGGCCTCACCGAGGTTGAGCTGCCTCCGGCGAACTTGCGCGTGGGTGTCAACGTGCTTACGGCCGAGGTCCGCGGGGGCGCCGTCGGGTTCCGGGTCACGGTTGAGACTGGTTCGGGCCGCACGGCTGATATTGCGTCCGGGAGGATGGAGCGGGCCTCTGTGGCTGCGCCGCCCGGCTGGTCGGCAGCCGAATTCGATGATCGCCGCTGGCCGGCTGTGCGGCTCGGCGGAGCATGGGATCGCCCAGATCAGGCGGAGCCCGCTGGGCCCGTCGCCACGCAGCCCGTCCTCTCGGCGCAGCCCAGGCCGACCGAGGACGCCGTCGAACTGCCGCCGGCCGATCTGGACACAGGCAGGATCATTCGCGTCTGGGAGGCCGGAGCCCCGCCCGATCCGACGGGTCGTAGGGTTGAGCCCGGGGGCAGGATGTGGCAGATAACCGGCATGCCGGCCGTGCGGGATCTGCGGGCCGTCGCCTCGGCGGGCTTCACGACGCTCCAGACGGACAGCGACAGCCTCTCCACCGATGAGAGGCGTCCGGCCGAGTGGGACTACTCGACCGCCGAAACAGAGTCGTCGGTGGCTCGCCGCTTCGGCTTCGACTGGAGTTACTTTCCGCATTTCGCCTTCCCGCCGCTCTGGTATGATCGCGCCGCGTTCACGCCGATCCAGTGCCTGGAGCATGGCCAGACCGTGAGGGCCTTCTCGCCGTGGGACAAGCGATTCGGCGCCTTCGTGCAGCATGGCTATACGGCCCTCGGCACAAGGTTCCCGCCGTCGCGGCTCCAGGCCCTGTGCGTGGGCGTACACGGCGACGGTGGCGAGTGCGGGCTTCCGGCGGGAGCGCGCCTGTCGGAGCCGGGTCAGCGGGACGACTGGCGCGCACGTTTCGGCAACCTGCACAACCACCCGGGCTGGTGGTGCGCTGATCCGCAGGCCCGCGCCGCCTTCAGGGAGGCCATGCTCCGCAAGTACGGGTCCGTGGCCGGCGTCCGGACGGCATGGCGGTTGCCTCGTCTGGCCGAGGAGGAGATCGCCTTTCCCGCGTCGCCCGCGGCCACGCGCACGGGTTGGCTGGACTTCGTGGACTGGTACCTGGGCAGCGTCAGTTCCATGGCCGATTCCGTGGCCCGTGTTGCCCGCCGGGCCTATCCCGCCACACCGCTCATGCTGCCCGCCGGATCGGGAGGCGATGATCCGCGGGAGGGCAACGATCTCAGCATGGTCGCCAAGGTGGCCGCCAGGCACGGAGCCGCGGTGCGCTCTGCCCACGGCGGTCTCTACGCCTTCGCTCGCAATCAGGCCACGATGCTGGGCCGCCTGGCCTCGGCTTGCCGGTTCTACGGTGCGCCGCTTATCCTTGAGCCGCCGGGAGCCGTAGCCGGTGACCGGCAGGTGGGGCGCATCTACGAGGCCGCGTCTCAGGGCGCGCAGGGCTATGCCGACCTGCCGGCCGGGGTCACGGCCTCACGGGAGGTCTACTACCGCTACGGCAAGCACCTGCGTGCCGAGAAGCGCATTGTGGACGTGGCGATGCTCTGGCCCACCACCTCGCGCCTCCTGAAGCCCGGACTGCCCGGCGGGCAGGTCTTCGAGCGCGGCTGCACCGCCGTTCGTGACCTGCTCGACTACGACACCGTCGATGAGCGGATGGTGAGCGACGGCGCACTGAGCCGGTACCGGTTGCTCGTGATGTGGGAGGGGCCCGTCTACGGCGCCGAGACGTTGGCGGCGATCCGTGCGTGGGTGAACGAGGGCGGCGTGCTGCTGGCCTATGACTTCGGCAAAGTCGAGACGCCCGACGGCGACCAGGCCTGGCACCGGGAAATGCTCGGGCACGGTGGGCGGCTGGCCCAGGCCCGCATGCGTCCGGTCTTCGACCTGCCCGCCGGCCGGGAGATGCCCGCGTCCTACCGCGTCCAGGTCGGCGACCCGGCATCGTCAAGTTTTCTCGACGGCGACTGGTATCCCTCCGAGCTGGTCGGGCCGGCGACGCGGCGATGGACGGGCGCGCAGGCATCGGTGCGTCTGCCGCTCGACCCCCGCAAGCGCTACCGGGTCAGCCTCCGCGCGTCGGTTCCCGCCGAGGCCCTGAGCAAGCGGCACCGGGTACTCCTCAACGGCGTTGAGATCGGCGCGCTGAACCAGGTTGGCGACCATCTCTATACGTTCGCGGCGCCGGCTCAGGCCCTCGTCGGCCGTTCGGTCTCCGCGCTGACGCTGGACTCGGAGACCATACAACCGTCGGCCGGTGACCCCCGCACGCTGGGTGTCTGGGTCACCTATGTGCGGGTCGACCCGGAGGTCGGCCCGGTGACGCCGGAGCCCGTAGCCCTCTCCGGTCGCATGGAGACGGAGATCGACATCGATCGCCTCAAGACCGAGTGGGCCAAGCCGGTGGGGAAGGGCTGGTCCGTCTACTTCCCTGGGCGTCGGGCCCAGATGGCGGGATACCTCGAGGCGGTGCGGTACCTCTGCTACCACCTCTCCGACCTGGCGCCCGGTGCGCGTGACGCCATCGCCGTGGACGACGCCTGGGACGGTGTCTACGCCACACTCATGGCGGACAAGGTGCTCTACTACAATCCCGGCCCGCGCGATGTGCCGCGGACGGTGATCCTCTCGCCCGCATCTCTGACGGCGTGGCCGGAGGTGCTGGCGCCGACGGAGAACACGCACCAGTTGACCTTGGCCGCCGACAGCATTGTGGCGCTGAACCTGACGCAGCCCCTGCCCGAGATGCTGCTGGAGTGCGAGGGCTTTCTGGACCTCGGCTCGCTGAAGCCTGCCGAGGGGGCCGCCTTCAGCCCCGGACAGGGACCATCGCATGTGCTGGTGCCGCGCGGGGGTTCGGCGTCTACGCGGTTCCGGTGCGATGCCGACGGCTCCTACCGGGTGCACGTCAGGGCCGTCCGCCGCGGCCTGCCGGCCGATGCGGTGGTCCTGATGGATGGTCGGCCGCTCAAGCCCTCGGCGAGTCGGCCGCGGCCGGGGATGCTCACGCGGTGCGCCGGAGCCGTAGACCTGAAGAAGGGCGTCCACAGCCTCACCATCAAGCCGCGGAAGGGCGAGGATGTCCGGGTCGACTACGTCGTGCTCAGCGCGGATCGCACCGTGGCGGGCTATGCTTTCGCCGTCCGCGAACCCTCGGCGCGGCGCTGATGCGCCCGTCGGCGCTCCATCCGTGCGCCTAACGCGGGAGACCGCCGCCCTCCTGCATCTCCAAATGGCCGAGAGGCTCTGGCGCGAGGATCGGCTTGAGCAGGCTGCCGTAGCCATGCAGGCGGCGTTCGATGCGGGCTTGCCCGCCTCGCACCAGTTCGACCTGCAGCGCATGATCGACGCCGAGCTGGCCACCCGCCGCCGCTGCCGGCGCGTGCGCGTCTCCGAGGAGCTTGAGCTGGAGGCGGCCGCGATGCAGCCTGCGTGGCTGGCCGCGGTGGGCGTCGTTGCCGGTCGGGCGCTACGCGACGTGACCCGGGCCCTTGATGTCCGGTGGCCCATGCCCGTCCTGCTCACGCTGGTGCCCGACAGCAACTGGGTGACCTTCGTTCACGCCAGGTATGGGTACTACGCCACCCGGTCCGAGCGCCTCAAGGTGGTCCTGCCCCCCGCATCGGCGCAGTTGGGCGGCTGCCTCCGTGTGGCCGCCCTGCACGAGATGGCGCACGCGGGTGTTGCGGTTGTGGCTCAAGGCCGGGCGCCCCGCTGGCTCGACGAGGGCATCGCGGTCTGGGTTGAGTCGGACGGCCGGCCATCTGGCGACATCGCGGGAGCGTGGCCCCTATTCGCCTCGGCGGATGCCCTGAGCGGCGCCCTGGAGGGGCACGCCATGAGCCTTGACGGGCGCGACGCGGCTGTCTGCTACGCGGTTGTGGGACGCATGGTCCGGGACGAGGCGGCCCGCGGCGGCGCCATCTCCCTGCACGACTGGCTTCGCCGCATCGGCGCGGGTGAGCCCTGGAGGCGTGCCTACGGACGCGCGTTCCGACGTCCATTCTGGCGCACGGAGCGGGAGTGGCGTCGATCGCTTCGTGATGCCGGCGGGCGATGAACGGCGGGCGTGCCGCCCGGCATAGACGGCTGAGTAGGGGCACATCGCACCTACACGGTGATCGCGGCAGACGTGCAGTCGCTGCCGCACCAGGCTGACGGCGCCGGCGGACATCATCCCAGGCCCCTGCAGAGCCACGAGCAGGGCGGCAATGGCGGCCTGGCTACCCGTGAGTTGCTGCCGCTTGCCCGCATGGAAGTAACGCCGAACCGCAGGCACGTTCAGCAGTATCAGCGCCGAGCTCCAGACACCGACTTCGGCCATGCCGAACCAGGGAGAGCCGGTATGAACGGACAAGATGGCGACCAGCGGCGGCTCGCCGCCCAGCACGGCCTTCATCGCACCCGGCCCGCCTGCCGCCGCCAGTCCGTACGCGGCGACGAGGTCTCCGAGCGCCCACAGGGCCACCAAGATGATGCTGTACCGCGACCACCGGGCTCCGCTCACAAGCGCCCAGCAGGCGAGGCAGATGCATCCGGCGTTGGCAAGCAGTATGGGCTGGGCCCTCGTCCAGTCCATGGCCAGCCAGAGCAGATGGTACGTCGCGGCCAGCATCCATGCGAATGCCAGCGCCACCACGGCGTTGGCGCCGCCGCGTGCGCTCTCGTGCCCGATGGCCCGGGCCTTCGTGGTCGCGTAGATATCGGGAATCAACCCTTACACCCTCCAACGCTGACGCCCCGTTCGGCGGCGTCGGCGAGGAACTCGTCCTCTGTCATCACGGCCACGCCCAGTTCGCGGGCCCGGGCAAGCTTGGAGCCGGCGTTCTCCCCGGCCACCACCACGGTCGTCTGCTTGCTGACACTTCCGCTGGCTCGGCCGCCGTTGAGCTTCACCACGGCCTCGGCGGCCTCCCTGGTGAACCGCTGGAGTGCGCCGGTGAACACGTACGTTCGGCCCTTGAGGAGTTCGGTCCGCTCCTCGGCGCCGTCTGCCGCCGGCCGGACACCCGCAGCCAGCAGCCGCCGAATCAGCTCCGCGTTGGCGGGTTCGGAGAACCATGCGGCAGCGCTCTCCGCGGTGATGGCGCCAATCTCGTGTACCTCGGCCATCTCGGCCGCCGTGGCGGTCGTGATGCGCTCAAGCGAACCGAAATGGCTCGCCAGCACCTCCGCGGTGCGCTCGCCGACCTGGCGGATCCCAAGGGCAAACAGGAACCGGGCCAGCGTGCGCGTGCGCGCCGCGCCAATGCCGGCGACGATGCCGGCGGCCAGCTTACTGCCCATACGGTCCAGCGGCAGGAGCTGCTCCGCCGTCAGCACGAACAGGTCGGCGGCGTCCCGGATCAGGCCGGCGTCCAGCAACTGGTCAAGGCGCTTGCCGCCCAGCGCCTCGATGTCCATTGCCCCGCGCGAGACGAAGTGCTGCAGGCGTTGCCGCTGCTTCTCCGGGCACGCCGGATTGGGGCAGCGGATCACCACCTCGCCGTCGCCGCAGGTCGCTTCGGCGCCGCACGCCGGGCAAGCGGCAGGCATGGCGTAGGGCTGCTCGGCTCCGGTGCGCTCGGAAGTCACCACCTCCACGACCTCGGGTATGACCTCGCCCGCGCGCTGGATGACCACGGTGTCGCCGATGCGTACGTCCTTGCGCTGGATCTCACTGCTGTTGTGCAGCGTTGCGCGGGAGACGATGACGCCGGCTACAGCCACAGGGGTCAGGATCGCAACGGGCGTCAGCGCGCCCGTCATGCCCACCTGCACCACGATGTCCTCAACGCGCGTCCGCACCTGCTGCGCGGGGTACTTGTAGGCGATCGCCCATCGCGGGCTCCGGCTCACCGCGCCCAACTCGGCCTGCACGGCGAAGCTATCGACCTTCACCACGATGCCGTCGATGTCGTAGTTCAGACGCCGACGTTCCTCGTCGAAGCGATCGATGAACGCCTGCACGTCGGTGATGGTGGCGCAGAGGCCGCGGCTCGGATTGGTGGGCAATCCCCAGCGGTTGTAGGTCGCCAGGAGCTCATCCTGCGACCCGAAGGAGAGACCATCGCAGGCCCCGACGGAGTAGAACATGGCTTGCAGGCGCCGGCTCGCGGTGACGAGCGGGTCCTTCTGTCGCAAAGAACCCGCCGCCGCGTTGCGCGGGTTGGCGAAGGTGGGCGCGCCCAGGGCCTCGTTCTCGGCGTTGATCCGCGCGAACTCATCATGCGCCATGAAGACCTCGCCCCGGACCTCGATCATCTCCGCGCGATCGGCATTACCACCCAGGGCCTTGGGGATGCTGTCGATGGTCAGGACGTTTGCGGTCACGTCCTCGCCGGCGCTGCCGTCGCCGCGCGTCGCCGCTCGCACGAGGCGGCCACGCTCATAGGTCAGTGAAATCGAAAGGCCGTCCAGCTTCAGTTCGGCCATGTACTCGACATCCGCCTCGGCCGGCAGCGCCAGGCGCCGTTTCAGCTTCAAGTCCCACTCGACCAGTTCCTCCGCTCCGAAGGCGTTGTCGAGAGAGAGCATGGCGACGCGGTGCTCCACGGTCGCGAGAGTCGAGCGTGCTGGAGAGCCCACACGGGCGGTGGGTGAGTCATCGCGGCCCAGGGCCGGAAACCGGGCCTCAAGCAGCGCCAGCTCACGGAAGAGGGCATCATAGGCCGCATCTGAGACCGTCGGTTGGCTCTCGATGTAGTAGCGGCGGTTGTGCTCCGTTATCTCGGACCGCAACGCCTCTGCTCGGGCGGCTGCCTCTTGCGGGATGTCCACACGCGGCTCGTCCATGGGTCCCTCCAGCCCTGGTTCGACGCCTATCGTGAGCGTCGCAACTCCAGGTCGGTGATCGATGTCGTATGTACTCCCGTAGCGAACGCAGAACCGGAAACGGCCGGCGGCGGATTGGTCGAAAACCGCGTTGTCGCCCGCGCCTTCACGGAGAGCGCCGCGCCATCGGCGCCGCGAACCTCCCAGAGCCCCGATAGGCTCACCTGTGCGGGGATGGGCGAGGCGCCGCCGCCCATGGCAACGGTAGCGGTCACGATCTGGCGCACCGTCAGCCTTCGTGCCGCGCCGCTTCCGCTGACCGAGACGAGAGTGCATCGCCACTCCAACCGGCTCCTGCCCCATGCCGATCGGACCGACCAGGGCTTCTGCAGTTCGACGCCCTGCGCGGGGAATGGGACGTTGAGTAACGCGACCACGAGCGGATCCGAGGGATCGAACCGGCGCGCGTCGGCGAGGGCGTCAGGCTGCACCGGGCCCCACAAAGGCGCCAGCACGGTCTGCGAGCCGCCTCGCCGCTCGCCCCTGCCGAGGTTGCCTGATGCCACCGTACCACCCGTCTGCCGTGCCATTACGGTGACGCCCCTGCCAAGGCCGGCCGGCGCTTCCATCAGTCTCAGCGCGCCGGAGCGTTGGGAACGGGAGGTCGGGCTGAAGGGCTGCGGGCCGCGGTCCGGCAGCACGGTGAGCGATGTGGCAGCCTCAT
>JAPLCQ010000107.1 GCA_026392115.1 Armatimonadota bacterium
GGCCGCTTCGGTGGCTCTGTCTACAACTGGAACGGCGGCTACCGCAACGGCCGGACACTGGGCCCGCCGACCGAATAGACGACGGGTAGCGGGCGAATATGCGGCCTGCGGCATTGTGAGACCTTGCGCTAGGCTGTATAATGCACGTAGTGAGGCTGTACGCCTGCGCCGTCGGTGCGGGCATGGGATCAACACTCAGGAGGCAGACGCATGGCACTGCGGGCAGGAGCGCGACCGGGACACTGGCTGTGGCGGACGATCACCGCGGTCGCTCTGGTCGGCGTAGCATCTCTCGTGGGCTGTGGCGGCGGCGGCGGGGGCGGTGGGGTTGTAACCTACGGCCCGTGCGGCAGCGTGACCGGCAGCGCCACGCCAGTGTTGTGCGGCAAGGTTCTTGTCGACGGCACGACGACGCCCGTCAGCGGAGCGACGGTTAACCTGCGGGCGGCCAACGGCACGTCCTTGGGCGTCAGCACCACCACGGCTGCCGACGGCACATGGAAGGTCGCCAACGCGCCCGCCACAGCCGCGCAGTTCGAGGTCCGTCCTCCGGCGCTCAGCTACTACGAGGATATGGTGCGATTCAACGGCTCGGTCTATTCCTACAGCGTAGCCAACCAGGCAGGCACGTCGAACTGCTACCTGCTTACCGGTGGAGTCATCAGCGGCGACAAGCTGCTTTCCAGCGCCTACGCGTTCGCCAATGCTGCGCCGCCGCCTCCTCCCTTCGGCTGCGCACACTGATAGTCCCAGCGGATTCGGCCCCCGGAGCAGCCGCTCTGGGGGCCTTTGCGCGTGGAGGGCTCCGGTGAACCGGTGGTACTCACTGCTGGGGTCGCTGGTCGTCCTTACCGCCCTCGCGTCGCTGTTCGTCTGGGCGTCGCGCTACGATCCCTCCGGCGCCGCGGCAGCGCCTGCGGGCCCCGAACCCGCCGTGGTTGCCTCCGACTGCGTCACCGTCGCACGCTCACGAGGCAAGGCGCTCTGGCGTGTGCAAAGCCATGAGATTCGCATCACCCCCACGGAAGCCGACCTCTCGGCAGGGATCAGCCGGGTAGAGATGTGCGGCCTACGCAACGGATCACTCAACGTGGAGGGAGCCAGGGCCCTGGGACTGCGCGCTGCCGGAGCCGTCTACACGGCCGCCGCAGGCAGGCTCGATCTCCGCGGCCCCGTGTCGCTGCAGACGGCCCGCCGCGAGCGCCTCTACGCTCCCTCATGCACGTGGACCCGCCAGACCGACAGCCTGGAGTTCCGGCAAGGGGCAACGGTGCGTTCCGGCGACGGAGTGGCCCGTGCGCCCGTGGCGGTCTACTCTATTCCTGAGCGCCGACTGGACTGCCCGAACGGCGCGAACTTCCGGACGAAGGACTCGAACCTCGACGCGGCCATCCTCTACTGGGACCTGAACGCCAAGCGGCTCGATCTGCCCGGCGTCGTCTCGGGTCGGCGCGGCGACTGGCGCTTCTCCGCCCGGACGGCTTCGCTGGATCTGGCCCGCAACACGCTCAAGGCGAACGACGGATCGCTTGAGGCGCGTATCTCTACCGAGGACCCCATTCAGTGAGCATCATTCCCCACTCCAACCGGGCGCGGCTCCTATCGGCCGCAAGTTGCGTCGGGCTCGCGGCGGCTTGCCTTACCGCCGCCGCAACACAGGAACCAAAGGTCGCGCCTCCCCCGCCTGCGCCCGCAGCGCCCAAACAAGCGCGGCCATGGAAGTTCCGCTTCGCCACCCTGGACCTCAACCAGAGCACCGGCGTGGGCGTGGTGGAGAATGCCACCGCTACATCGGACGAGGGCGCCTCGGTTACCTGCGACCACTTCACCTGGAACGACAAGACCAACCTCGCGCACGGCGAGGGTCACCTGTCCGTATCCGATACCGAGGTGGACGCCACGGCAGACAAGGCCGAGATCGATTACCACAAGAGCCGCAAGGTGATGGTTCTCACCGGCTCCGTGGTTGTGACGCTGAAGCCAAAGGATAAGGCCGATGCCGCGCCGGCCGCCGACGGGAAGGCGGGCGCCGCTCCCGACAAGCCAAAGCCCGACGGCGAATCGCTGGACGACTCGAAGCGCTATGCAGTCACCGTGACCTGTCCCCGCCTCGAGTACCACTACAGCAAGAAGCGCAAGTACGCCGTCCTGACCGGTCCCATCGTCGCGACCCAGAAGGTAAGTGACCATACCCGAACACTGAAGTCGCCCAAGGCCGAGTGGTTCGGGTTGGAGGAGCGGGCCTTGCTGGCAGGCCCGGTAGAAGTCGAGGACACGAAGGGCCGGAAGGGCTCGTCGCCCGAGGGCGTTACGCTCTACACGACGGAGGGCGCCGAGCGTCTCGTGCTCCACAAGGGAACGTGGGAGATGCCAGTCGAGGACGACGAGGAGCAGCCCGCCGACCGGAAGCCCGCAGCCAAGCCGGCCGACTCACCGCCTGCGGTCGCCAAGCCCGCGGAGGGACGCCGCCCGTGACGCCGCAGACTTCCAACCGCCTCGTCTTCATCCTGGCCCTGGCCGGCGTCGGCGTTGCGGGCTACCTGACGCTGGCGCACCTGAATGTGGTGGATCTGGGCTGCACGGCGCTGCGGGGCTGCGAGGAGGTCGCTCAGCACCCTACCGCCCGGGGCTTCGGCATTCCATGGCTCCGCGCCATACCCACCGCCGCGTTCGGACTGGCCGCGTTCGGCCTGCAGGCGGCGCTCTGCATTGGGCGCATCCTAGCCGGCGCCTCAAGCGCCGCGCGCATCCGCACGGTTCAGGTCGCCCTGGCGACTGCGTCCGTGGCAGTCTCAGCCTGGCTGACCTACCTGGAGGCGTTCGTCATTCACGCATGGTGCCAGTGGTGCATCGCCTCGGCTATCATAACGGTGCTCGTTCTGTCCGCGCTCCTGGCGGGGTCTCGGTGCAGGGCGAACCTATCCCCTGAGCCCAAGTGAGGATCGTCTGTGAAGAACTCGAGCGAGGCCAAGTTCCTTGGCGCCCTGCTGCTGGTCGCACTTGCGCTGGTCGGCGTCGCGGTCTACCCGGTGCTGTCGAAGGGCTCCCGGCCCATCCCGAAGCCATACGCCGTTCCCAAGCTGACGCGCGAGGACCTGATACCCAAGGGCTCCCGGATGCGAGGCAACCCGAACGCCCAGATGGTGCTCGTGGAGTTCGGCGACTACCAGTGCAAGACGTGCAGCATGGCGACGAAACAGGCCGAGAAGCTGGTGGAAGAACACAAGGACAAGATGAGCATGGTCTTTCACCATATCCAGATCAATGAGGCCCATCTGAATGCGCCGATCATGGCCCAGGCCGCCACGGCGGCGGAGTGCCAGGGCAAGTTCTGGGAGATGCACGACCTGCTCTTCAGCAACCAGGACCTGTTCAGTTCGCCGGACTACCACGAAGCCGTCGGCGCCGCCATGAAGCTCGCAGGCCAGATGAAGCTGGACATGACCAAGTTCAAGGCCGACTTTGAGAGCAAGACGAACCACAAGCCGATCGAGATCGACTCCAGGGCCGCGACGCAGTGCTCAGTCCAGGTCACGCCGCAGTTCTTCCTTGTTCGTGCAACGGGCGCACCCACGCGCTTCCCCTCGCTGGACAGCTTCCGCGACTTCGCGAAGAACCCGGCCAGCTTCCGCTAGCCTGCGACGTTTCGCTGCGGGGCCCGACTGACCCTAGCCGCCCCGCAGCACCACGTCCAGTTCGGCCTGCGTCTCTGCCGTGGCATCGTCCAAGGCCTTCTTGGGCGTCTTCTTGCCGTAGATCGCCGCGTCCACGGCACGCTGAAGCGCACCCATGTAGTAGGCCTGTACCGGCATCACGGGCCGCTGGTGTCTGGTCTCCTGCAATATCTTGTATAACTGTCCGAACCCTCGCGCATGGCTCAGCGTCTGGAACGCGGGCGAAGCGCGCAAGCCCGGCATGAGGCCCATCTCGCGCCCCACGAGCCCGGTGCCCGTTCGGTCCGCGCATAGCCAGCGAATGAGCTCCCAGCCAAGCTCGGGGTGCTTGGAGCCCGCCGGAAGCGCCATGCACCAACCGCCCACCCAGGAGGAGTGCTGTTCGCCGTCCGTGGGCGCAGGGATGAAGGTGACACCGTAGTCGAGCGTCGGGGCGTACCGCTGGATGTCCTCGACGCCGCTGATGTGCAGGCATCGCATGGACATCTTGCCGATGTAGAACGGGTCCAGTTGCGCGGTGCCAAAGCCCTGCTGCAGGCTCGTCACACGGGTTACGTCGTACTTCTTGGCGTACGAGACGATCCACTCCAACGCCTTGACCACCCGGGGGTCGTTGGCCGTTACGCGCTTGTTGGCTTCGTCGTAGAAGGAGCCGCCAAAGGCCCAACCCCAAGTGAAAAGCGAGTTTGTGCCGCCGTACTGCGCCCAGGGGATCATCCCCACGCGGGTGATGTTGCCGCCCTCCGTGGTGGTAAGCAACTCCGCCATCCGGTCCAGATCAGCCACGTTCGCAGGCGGGACCTCGGGGTCCAGCCCAGCCTCGCGGAAGTCCTTCTTGTTCCAGACGAACGCGAAGTTGGGATCGGCGCAGAAGGTCAGCGCCCAGTCGTGCTCACGGTACCGGTTCTGGCGCCAGCACGGGTCGAAGAAGCTCCCGCGCTTCACCCCCGACGACGCCATTAAGCGGTCGATAGGCTGCAGCGCGCCGCGTTCGGCCCACTCGGAGACCTGCGGGCCGTCAACGAAGACGACGTCCGGCGGCCTGGACGCGGCCACGCTGGTGAAGAACTTCTGGTTGTTTGAGAGATCGTTGGGCGTGAACAGCACCTTGAGCTTGATGTTGGGGTGAGCAGCCTCAAACGCTGCCATCACCTTCTCGATCCGTGGCGTCGCTGCGCCGCCCCAGGGGTGCCATACCGAGATCTCGGTGACGCCCGGCTTGGTCGCGGCATCACGCCCGCAACCCGCCAACGCAGCAACGAGGCATAGGCCGGCCCAAACGGCCCAGCTTCGGCACCGACTCAGCTTCACCATCGAAACCACCTCACTCCCGACGCGCCCAGCATGATCCTACTGATCCAAACCGCCACGAACACCCCGGCCAGCCCCAGCGCCGTCGCGGGACGGAGCACGGCGTCGATCAGGTCCGAGATGCGGCTCCTAACCGCCGGCGCCACCCTCTCCGCAACAGCCGCAGCCGACACCACCCACAGGACCGCCACGCAGAAAGGCCCGAGCGGGTGCCAGCGCAGCGCATCCAGAACGGACCCGCGCATCAGCGCGCACACGGATCGGGTCAGCCCGCAACCCGGGCAGGCCATGCCGAACGTCGAACGCCAGAGGCACGGCACGGACGGAGCCCAGCCGGCCTCAACGGCACGACAGACGAACGGCAGGCACACCGCCGCCACAACCACCCACATCGTGATGCGGCTCCCTGGGTCGCCGCGCGCGTGACACATGACCTGGCGCCTCGAGAACGGTCGTGACCGCCCGGTTCGGGGTCCGCGAACGCGTGCGGCATACCCGCCAACCGAACGGCTTGGTGGCCGGGAGTATATCCACCCCTTGCCGTCAGCGTCAACGAACGAAGGAGCCCCGCGAGACCGCTATGCTACAATCCCGTGGTCTGTCTACGAAGGAGGATAACGACACCATGGCGCAATCCGCTAGCTTCGACGTGGACGTGGTTGTGATCGGCTCCGGCCCCGGCGGCTACGTCTCATCGATCCGCGCCGCCCAACTCGGCGGCAAGGTCGTCTGTGTTGAGAAGGACGCGAAGGGATGGGGAGGCGTCTGCCTCAACTGGGGCTGCATCCCGACCAAGACGCTGCTGGCCAGTGTCGAGCGCTTGGAGGCGGTTCGCGAGGCGTCAAAGATGGGCGTCATCGTGGGCGATGTGTCGTTTGACTTCAGGAAAATCATGGACCGCAAGGACAAGGTGGTCTCCACGCTGCGCGGCGGCGTCGAAGCCCTCCTCAAGTCCAATGGCGTGCGCAAGGTCGTCGGAACGGCCCGAGTAACCGGACCGAACAGCGTTTCGGTGGCCCTGCCGGACGGCTCGACCGAAACGATCAACACCCGCACTGTCATCGTGGCGACCGGCGGCGAGCCGGTGATGCCCCCGGTACCCGGCCTCAGCGGGCCCGGCATCTGGACCAGCAACGAGGCCCTCTACGCCGACGCCGTGCCGCGGCGCATGGTGGTCCTGGGCGCGGGCGCCGTGGGCTTGGAGTTCGCCTACATTTACACCGGCTTGGGCTGCAAATGCACCGTGGTCGAGATGATGCCGGAAATCCTCCCCCTCTCAGACGGCGATGTGGCCGCCGAACTCAGGAAGAGCATGACCCGGCAGGGCATCAAGTTCAACCTGGACAGCAAGGTCACCGCGGTCGAGCGCGACGGCGAGACGCTCAAGGTCACGGTCGAGGGCGGCGGCAAGGCCTCCGTGGTCGAGTGCGACGTGGTGCTGGTCGGCGCCGGACGGCGGCCCGTGGCCGGCGGCCTGGGCCTCGAGGAGATCGGCGTCGCCGTGACGCGCTCGGGCATCACGGTCGATGAACGCCTCCAGACGGCGGTCCCCGGCATCTACGCCATCGGCGATGTCACCGGCAAGTTCCTGCTGGCGCACGTGGCTTCACACCAGGGTATCGTGGCCGCCGAGAACGCCATGGGCCACCCGGCGAAGATCGACTACAAGGCCATCCCGAGCCCGGTCTTCACGGAGCCCGAAGTGGCGTCCGTGGGCTTGACCGAGAAGCAGGCGCGCGAGGCGGGATATGACGTGGTCGTCGGCAAGTTTCCCTTCCGGCCGCTGGGCAAGGCCATGGCAATGGGCCAGCAGGACGGACTGACCAAGATCGTCTCGGAGCGCAAGTACGGCGAAATCCTGGGCGTCCACATCGTGGGTCCGCATGCGTCCGACCTGATCCACGAGGCCGTGACGGCGATCCACCTGGAGGCCACGGTCAAAGAGCTCCAGACGATGATCCACGCCCATCCCACGCTGGCCGAGGGCATCATGGAGGCCTCGCTGGACGTTGATGGAGCAGCCATCCACAAGATGCGCTCCTGAGCACCGATGGGAGGAAGATACGCATGAACCCTATGAGATGGCTACCGGTCGCCGCGGCGGCGTTGCTCCTGGCGGGCTGTACCCAGCCGGCCGGGAACAAGACGAGCGGCGCGCCCGGCGCCAAGGGCAAGTTCAGCGCCGGAGTGGTCACGGATGCCGGCGGCATTGATGACCAGTCCTTCAACGCCTCCGCATGGGCCGGGCTGAAGAAGGCCATCGACGAGGGCGTCGTCGAGGGCCGCTACATCGAGAGCAAAGAGCAGAGCGACTACCAGACCAACCTCTCCAGCCTGGCCGAGCAGGGGTACAAGCTGGTCTTCGCCGTCGGCTACCTGATGGAGGACGCGCTGAAGGAGGTGGCGGGCCGCCACCCGGAGACGAAGTTCGCCATCATCGACGGCTCCGCGCCTGACCTGCCCAACTGCGTCGCGGTGAAGTTCCGCGAGGAGGAAGGCACCTTCCTGGCGGGCTTCTTGGCGGCCCGCATGAGCAAGACCGGGGCCGTCGCGTTCGTAGGTGGCATGGAGAGCCCGCTGATGAAGCGGTTTGAGGTGGGCTTCAGGGCGGGCGCGGAGACCGGCAAGCCGGGCGCCAAGGTCCTCGTGAAGTACATCGGCAGCTGGGTCGACGTGGCTCGAGGCAAGGAGCTGGCCCTGGCCGCCATCAAGGACGGCGCCGATGTCCTGATGCACGCCGCCGGCAAGGGCGGTCTAGGGGTGCTCGACGCCGCCGCAGAGAAGGGCCTATACGGCATCGGGGTGGACGCCGACCAGGATGGCCTCCACGAGGGGCGGATTCTGACAAGCGTGATGAAACGCGTGGACGTGGCCGTCTACGAGACCACCGTCAACGCCGCGAAAGGCGACTGGAAGGCCGGCGAACGCGTTCTGGGCCTCAAGGAGAACGGGCTCAGCCTCTCGCCAATGAGGTTCACCAAGTCGGCCGTGCCTGCCGCGACGCTGTCCGCTATCGACGACCTGAAGGCGCGCATCGCCGCCGGCGAACTCAAGGTGCCCAGTACGGACGCGGGCCTGAAGGGCTTCGTCGCGCCGGCCGTGAAGTAGACGTCTACCCAGACGGGACAAGACGCCAGACGGCCTGCCTTCCGGTTTGCTGAATGCAAGCCGGGAGGCAGGCCGTTCTGCATGGATTCCTTCGAGAAGCAGGCGCAGGCCGGCGCTGCAAGCGAATGGGCGGATCGCGGCGGCTGCGGCGGAGGGGGTTGGGCGCCTACCGGATCGTGCTGGCGGTCACGGCGCCGCGCTTGCCTACGGCGGCAACCAGCGTCGGAAGGTCGTTGCCGGCTAATGAGCGGAGGCTCCGGTCGGCGCCGAGGATCGCGGTAAAGCCGCCGTCCTTGCCAGCCTCGACCGATGCGATGTTCCAGTCCAGGACCGAAGTAGCCAACGCGCCCGCCGCCTCTGGGGCAAGCGCGTAGAGGCGCACCTTGCCGCCAGGGACGCCCACCGCGACGGCGGTGTGATCCTGGCTGACGGTGGTGAGGGCAACGGTGCGGTCGCGGGCCTTCAGGCGGGCGACCAGCCCCAGGTCGCTGACCCGCCACACCTTGAGGAAGCTGTCTTGCGCCGAACTGAGCAACGCCAACCCGTCCTTGGTGAAGGCAAGACCGGTGATCGGCCCGTCGTGCCCCACCACCACGCCCACCTGGCAACCGTCCTGCTTCCAGATCTCGATCAGCCGGTCTGCACCACCTGAAGCGACAAGCGAGCCGTCCGGGGACCAGGCAAGGGCCTTCACGGGCTCTGTGTGGGCCGCTATGCGGGTGCGGAGCTTGCACGTGAGGGCGTCCCAGATGCGCACCGTGCAGTCCGCGCCGCCTGTCGCCAGAAGCCGCCCATCCGGCGATACGGCCAAGCAGAGCACTGCCTTGTCATGCGCCTCGAAGGCCTCGTCCAGCGAACCGTCGTCCACATTCCAGACCTTCACCATGCGGTCTTCGCCGCCGGTGAAGAGGCGCTTGCCGTCCGGGGTGAACGCGAGCGCCAGAACCTGGCCGTCGTGCGCCAGGATCGAGTGGCCCAACGAAGCTGGCACTTGCCGTTCTTGCCTGGTCACAGGCGCCGGTTGCGCCGCGGCCAAAGCGCCGCATGCGACCAGCAGTCCCGCGAGGACCAAGCCGCCCAAGGACCTATTCGGTTGATTACGCATTGTGCTCTACCACGACTACCTCATCGGAGGAGATCGAGTCCCGTGATGAACGACGCCCGGCGAGGCGGGTTCGTTCCGCATGGGCCCCTACAACGGTAACCAACGAGCGCACTGCCAACGTCTCAAGTGTACTACCGTAGCCGCTTGGAGTCAACGTTTCCATGCCCGGCTTTGCCCTCCGACGCTGCATCGCGGTCGCCTGATCGTTGACAATACCGGGCGCCTATGCTACACTTCGGCCGCGATGCGCAGAGATACCAAGAAGGAGTCGTCGATGAGCCTGCGATGGATGCCCTTCGTGCTGGGCGCCTTGGCGTTTGCCGGTACGGCCCTTACGCCCGCGTCCGGCCAGAATAGCCCCCCCTTCACGATCCGCTTCCCGCCGGACGGCGCCACCGTGCGCGAGAAGGTGCCTATCCGGGTGCCGCTTGCCAGTATCCCTGCCGGCGGATACGTGGCATACGCCGTGGATGGTGAGTTCCGTGTGGCCCTGACCCCCACGTCCGAGCAACGCGACAAGGCCAAGGCCGGTGAGATGTTCGAGTATGTCTGGGACACCAAGGTACTCGTCAAGTCACCGCGCAAGCCCAAGACCACGTTGCCCGACGACGGCCAGCACACCCTGTCGGCCACCCTGTTCATACCGAAGCCCGGCAACGCCGGCGGCTCCAGCATGGTGGAGACCAGTTCGGTTTCCGTAACCCTGGCTAACGCGATCCCCGCCGGCAACGACGGAATAGCCTTGCGTTATAGGTTTGAGGACGGATCAAACCGCACCTATGATCGCACCGGTACCACGTCCATTCTGGCCGGCCTTTCCCAGGGCACGACCGGCACCGGCGACATCGAGGTGGCCTCGCAGAACAGCGAACTGCTGCTCGCGGTTGAGGACGTCTACAACAGCACCGGTCGCGCGATCGTCCGCAACAGGATGACCAAGCTGGCGGTCCGCAACAACGGGCAGGAGACCACGTACCCCAAGGAGACGCTTCCGAAGTCGATCTATCAGGAAGTGGACGCCCAGGGCGTGGTTCTCTATCCAAAGGAGAACAAGACCGCCGATCCGTTCTGGACCCTCGGCGTGCCGGTCAGCGCCAATCTGGTGCTCCCGATCCTTCCCGCCCAGCAGGTTCGCGTCGGCGACAAGTGGAACACGCCGAACGTGGAGATCGATGTCCCGGGCATGGCGCCCGACAAGCGGCCCAAGGTCTCCGTCGAGAGCACATTCACCCGGCTCGAGTGGCAGTCCGGTCGCGAAACCGCCGTCATCAAGCAGACCTACAAGGGCACACTTCCCAAGGATAGTCCGGTCGTCATCGGCTCGATGCAGATCGACAGTCCCGAGATCAAGTTCGACTGCGATGTCTACGTGGCCTACAAGACCGGCACGCTGATCAAGACCGTGCGCAATCTTGATATTTCAGGCAAGACCTCGCAGGTCGTGGCCGCCACCGGCATGATGAGCGGCGGCGACGGCGGGGCGATGGGCGGCGCAATGGGCGGAGCGGCGGGTATGCCAGGAGCCATGGGCGGCGCAGCCGGCATGCCCTCGGGCATGATGGGCGGCATGAGCGCTCCGCCGATGCCCACCATGGGCGGCTCCGGCGGACCGATGATGCCCGGTGGCGGCGGACTAGCGTCCGGCGCTCCTGGAATGCCGGGGATGCCCGGTGGTATGGGCGGTGGCCGTGGCCGAAGCCGCATGGGTGGCATGATGGGTTCCGGCGGCGGTCCCGGCATGGGTCGGCGCGGCATGGGTGGGATGCCCGGCATGCCCGGCATGGGGTCCATGGGTGGCTCCGGCGCCCCCGGCGGGCTCTACGGCATGACCGGCGGCAGCATGGGCATGGGCTCAGCGGAGACCTCCAAGCAGGTAACCCTGAAGTCGGTCACTGTGACCGAGCTTCAGATGCCCAAGTAAGCCGGATCGTCGATCGCCCATCGGGGCAGATGAATGCGTCGGGCGACACAGGTACAATCGCTGTGTCGCCCGATGTGCGTCTAGGTAGCCTTCTGATCGGAACTTCACCAGTATATGTCCACAACCCCAACTGAGACCGAGCACTACGACGAAAAGCGCATGGAGCTCACGGAGCATCTGACCGAGCTCCGCAGCCGAATCATCCGCGCCGTCCTGTACCTTGTCGTCGGCGCGAGCATCTGCTACTTCCTCTTCAAGCCGATCTATGCCTTGCTCTACTACCCCATGGAAGTGGCGCTGAAGGCCTCCAGCGTCGATGTCCGGATCATGTTCACGCGGTTCACGCAACCCTTCTTCGTGGTCCTCCAGATATCGGTCGTAGCCGGCCTGATCGTGATGTCTCCGCTGGTTACCATGGAGCTCTGGGGATTCGTGGCGCCGGCGCTGACGCCATCCGAGCGAAAGCCCTTGCGCTACGTGAGTCCGCTCTCGATCGTGCTGTTCATCGCGGGCGTCTGCCTCGGGTACTGGGTGGCTCGGTACGCGATGTACTGGTTCCTCGGCTACGTGCGTTGGTTCCCGAAGGGCACCGTGCTCTATCAGGATCCGCAGCAACTCGTCCTCTTCATGGTGAAGCTGATGGGCGCGTTCGGCCTGGTCTTCCAGTTGCCGGTGATCCTGATGTTCCTGGCCTGGGTGGGCATACTCACCTCGGCGGGCATGAAGAAGTCGTGGCGGCACGCGATCGTCGGCATATCGTTTGTCGGTATGGTCGTCACGCCCAGCAACGACATCTTTACGATGCTGGTGATGATCATCCCGGTCATCGTCCTCTATGTGGGCAGCATCTGGCTGGTCCAGATCGTGGAGAGGAAGCGCGCCAAGCGCGTGGCGGCCTCGCAGGCCTAGGTGGCGCAGGCCGGGGCATCGCCTCCCCTCCTCGCAGACAAACGGATGGGACATGCGGAGACAAGCGAAACCCAAGGGCGGCCTCCCGCCCAACGTTAAGTACAGCTTGATCTGTCTCGCCCTTCTAGCGGCGATAGTGGCGCTTGGCTGGCTGGCTTGGTACTCGCCCTGGGCGATCCCGTCGCCCATCGTCCACTACCGGACGGCTGCGGCGGCACCCTGAGCCCGGCAGGGGCAAGCGCCCACAACTCACTGGAGAGAACCCATGCGCGTAGGTGTGATCGGTCTGCCCGAAGGCGGCAAGACAACGCTGTTCAACGCCCTGACCCGCTCAACGGCCGCCGTACACTCATACGGCGCCCACACCGACGAGGTGAACCTCGGCGCCGTGGAAGTGCCGGATCGGCGCTTTGACGTCGCCGTAGAGCTCTGCCGACCGAAGAAGCGCGTGCCTGCACTCCTCGAGGTGACCGACGGCGGAGCCCGTGTGGCTGTAGGAGACCGAGGCGCCAAGTTCGGCGCGGACTTCTTTGCGGGCGTACGCAATATGGACGCGCTACTCATCGTGCTGCGCGCGTTCTCCAGCCCGTCGCTCCCCGACCCCGATGGCGGCATCAGTCCCCGGCGGGACCTCGAGAGGCTGATTGAGGAGCTGATCCTGGCCGACCTGGTGGTCGTCGAGGCCAGGCTCGAGCGCCTCGACAAGAGCCGCCTTGCCAAGCGCCTCACCGCGGCGGACGCGGCCGAGATGCACGTGCTTCAGGGCCTGCACACCCACCTCGGCGAGGGCAAGCCCATCCGCACGCTGGAGATCGGCGAAGAGGATGCCAAGTGCCTCCGCTCGTTCGCGTTCGTCAGCGGCAAGCCACTCATCGTGGTGACCAATATCGGCGAAGATGACCTCGGCGGCCAATGTCGGCACGAACCCGCCGTCAAGGAGTACGCTGACGCCCATGGGATCGCCTCCATGGCCCTTTGCGCCAAGGTCGAGGCCGATATCGCCCAGATGTCTCCTGAAGAGGAGAGCGAGTTCCTGGAGGCCCTGGGGATCGCCGAACCGGCACGCGACCGCGTGATCCGAGAGGCCTACGCTGCAGTCGGATACATCAGTTTCCTGACGGTCGGCGAGGACGAAGTGCGCGCCTGGACCATACGCCGCGGTTCAACCGCCCTGGCTGCCGCCGCATCGATCCACACCGACATCGCGCGTACCTTCATCCGGGCGGAGGTGATGGCCTTCAAGCGCTTCGAGGAAGCCGGGGGATGGGACGCCGCCAAGTCGGCAGGGCACATGCACCTGGAGGGTAAGGAGTACGTTGTGCATGACGGCGAGATCGTGCACATACGCAACTCCAAGGGGTGAGTGGCGTCGTCTGCCGATCAGCGCTCGCCCGCCCGGCGCCTCGCCAGCGGGGGTATACTTACGCGGCCTGTTGGGGGATCGTCCAGTGGCAGGACAGCGGCCTTTGGAGCCGTTAACCCAGGTTCGAATCCTGGTCCCCCAGCCACGACGCAGCAGCGAGGGCGTCCCGCAACCGCGGGACGCCCTCGCTTTGTTCATGCCCAGGGCGGCGGCGGCGTTAGCGGCCTCAGATCTTCTCGGCCGTCTTCTGCGCCACGATGATGTCCACCGGCAGTCCGACGCCCATGCTGCTGCTGACCGTGATCTTCTTGATATAGCGCCCCTTGGCTGCCGCGGGCTTGGCTTTGATAAGCGCGTTAAGCAACGTCATCAGGTTGGTCTCAAGGTTCTCAACCGGGAAGCTGCATTTGCCGATCGGGCAGTGGATGATACCGGCCTTCTCAACGCGGTACTCGGCGCGGGTGGCGCCTTTGATGTCGCGGATCACCTGGCCCACGTTGGGGGTGACGGTGCCGGCCTTCGGGTTGGGCATCTTCTGCTTCAGCGTGCTGCCCAAGCGGCCCACCAGGGGCATCATGTCGGGGGAAGCCACGAAGAGATCGAACTGCGTCCACCCGGTCCAGCCCTTCTGAATCTTCTCGACCAGCTCCTCGGCGCCGACCTCGTCAGCACCGGCCGCCCGCGCATCTTCGGCCCGGTCGCCTTTGGCGAAAACCGCCACCTTGCGCGACTTACCCGTGCCGAACGGCAGGTTGACCGTACCGCGCACCATCTGGTCACCATGGCGGGGATCAACGCCCAGATTGATGGCTGCCTCAACCGTCTCGTCGAACTTGGCGGTTGAGATCTCTTTGACCTTGGCGAGCGCGTCAACCGGGGCCATGGCCTCGATGTCCTTGCCCAACTGCTTGACGATGGCGTTGAAGCGCTTCGAGTGCTTGGTCTTGCCGACCTTACCCTCGCGCCGCTGGCGAGTACTGACCTTCGGTCCCGGCATAGTCTGTTCTCCTGTGGTTCAAACGGAGCCCCTACGCGGGGCGCCTCCCACGGGTCGTGAGCGCGGAGGGCGCGCCCATGGTGTTCTAGGCGTCGATGCCCTCGACCTTGACGCCCATGGAACGCGCGGTGCCCGCGATGATGCGAACGGCGGCGTCCAGGGTGTTGGCGTTGAGGTCCGGCATCTTGGTCTTGGCGATGGCCTCAACCTGGTCACGGCTCAACGTACCGACCTTGGTCTTGTTAGGCACGCCGGACCCGGCCGAGATGCCCAGCGCCTTCTTGATCAGGTCGCCGGCGGGCGGGGTCTTGGTGACAAACGTGAACGACCGATCCTCGAAGATGGTGATCTCAACCGGCACAACGGAGCCGACCTGCGACGAGGTCTTCTCGTTGTACGACTTGATGAACTCCATCATGTTGATGCCGTAGGGACCCAGGGTGGAGCCAACCGGAGGCGCAGGGGTCGCCTTGCCGGCTGCGATCTGGAGCTTAACTACGGCGGTGATCTTCTTGGCCAACGGACCGCCTCCTCGTCAGGCCTTCTCGACCTGTGTAAAGTCCAACTCGACCGGTGTCTCGCGGCCGAAGATGGAGATGAAGACGCGCAACTTCTCTTTGTCGATGTTGACGTCTTCGATCTTGCCGGTGAAGTCGGCGAATGGGCCGGAAATCACCCTGATGACATCGTCCTTGCTCCACTGGACCCGCGGCCGCTGAACGGCTCCGGCCTCGGTCTGCAGGATCGCCTGCACTTCGCGCTCCTGGAGGGGAACCGGACGGTTGCCTGAGCTGACGAAACCAGTGACCCCGGTGGTGGACTTAACCAGGTACCACGTATCCTCATCGAGGACCATGTCGATCAGCACGTAGCCTGGAAAGACCTTGCGCTTGACCTCGGTGCGCTTCCCCGCCCGCGTCCGCACCTCCACCTCGGTGGGAATGCGGATATCGTAAATCTTGCTGCGAAGGCTCCGCGCCTCGGCCTGGCGGAGAATGTTGGTCATCACCTTGTTCTCATGGCCTGAGTAGGTGTGGACCGCGTACCAGTGTCGTTGCCCTGTCATGACTGGTTCATCACTTTATGATCTGGAACTTCCGGGTGAGGGTGGTGAGCACAAAGTCAATGGCGCCGACGTAGACGGCAACCGCTACGATGACGCCGATCACCACGACAGTCAGCCGCCAGGCCTCACGAGTAGTCGGCCAGGTCGTCTTCTTGAGCTCCACCCAGACCTCGTGCATGAACGCGCTGAAGCGCGACATCGCGGTCGGAGTGGTCGGATTCGTCGTTGCCATCTGCACCCCCAACAGCCGGCGGTTCGCGAACGTCGTCGGGAGCCGAGCCCCCTTCAACACTCTGGAAGCGGAAGGGAGGCTGAACGACAGCCTCGCACTTCCGCTTCTAAAGATGTGAGCATAGTTGGCAGGGGTGGCAGGATTCGAACCCGCGGCCACCCACTTTGGAGGCGGGTGCTCTACCAGCTGAGCTACACCCCTGCGTTCATGCGGCGCCCCGCATGGGGCCGAGCGCCGCACTTCTCTACGCTACTTGGCCTCCCGATGGACCGTGTGCTTGCGGCACGGGGGGCAGTACTTCTTGAGCTCCAGCCGATCCGGATGCTTGACCCGGTTCTTGGAGGTCACATAGTTGCGTGAGCGGCAATCCGTACACGCCATCATGAAGATTATCCTGGTCTCTTTTTGAGCCATCGGGCTACTCGAGAATCTTGGTGACGACGCCGGCGCCTACGGTATGCCCACCCTCGCGGATGGCGAACCGAAGGCCGTCGTTCATGGCGATGGGCTGGATGAGATCGCCCGTGATCGTGATGTTGTCACCGGGCATCACCATCTCAACGCCGTCC
>JAPLCQ010000066.1 GCA_026392115.1 Armatimonadota bacterium
GGACCCGGGCCCGGGCGGCTTCTACGACCACCTGGGCGATGCCGGCAGGCAGCCGCACCTGGTCCACCAGAAGGCCTGGGCCGACGACCCCGGCTACGTGGAGAGCCCCCGGTGCGACTTCCGCCACACGCAGCCGGGCGACAAGCTGAGCTGGGCCAAGTACGCTGAGACGCTCTACGGAAGCCCGCTCATCATGCGCTACACGGGCCTCGACCCGAGCGCCTCGTACAGAGTCCGCGCCGTCTACAGCGGGCGCTACAAGCCCACCATGACCCTCACCGCCAACGGCCGCATCAGGGTCCACGGCCCGGTCGCCACGCCGGCGACGCCCGGCCCGCAGGAGTGGTCCGTTCCCCGCGAGGCCACGGCGGGCGGCACGCTCGAGCTGCGCTGGGACCGCACCATCGGCCGCGGAGCCCAGGTCAGCGAGGTCTGGCTGATCAAGGAGTAGCCGGGAGAAGCCGTCGGACGGGCGGCGCCTGTCTGACCCGTCCGACGGCCCTTCTGGTTGCTACGGCAGGACTCACACCACCCCGCGGCGAACAACAGACTGCGGCGCGGTGCGCCGGACAAAGCAGTGAGGTAACGTCACGTGAAGCTAGGCGCGAATTCGGTTCTCTTCGGCGGCTATGACATGGAAGCCGCCTTCAAGTATCTGGCCATGGCCGGGTATGACGGCATCGAGCTGTCGGCCATCGACGGCATGAGCGACCATCTGACCCTCTCCCGTTGGCGCGAGGTGGCGCCGGAGATCAAGCGCCTGGCCGAGGTGTACGGCCTGGAGCTACTCGGCATGGAGCAGCCTTCGCAGGACCCGGCCACCATGGAGGCCGCGTTCCAGGCCGCCGTGGAGATCGGCATTCCCATCGTCAACTGCGGCCCCGGCGGCAAGAGCGACGATGAGGAGAGCCTACAGGCCAGCATCGAGTCGCTGGGCCGTCTGGCGGACATGGCGCAGAGCTACGGCGTAACGCTCTGCGTGAAGGCGCACGTCGGCGCCGCGATCTACAACACGCCCACCACGCTGAAGGCCATGGCGGCGATCAGCTCGCCCGCGTTCGGCATCGACATGGACCCGTCGCACATCCACCGCGCGGGCGAGAACCCCGTGGAGGCCATCGCGGCGGTCGTCTCCCGCGTGAAGCACGTCCACATCCGCGACTGCAAAGGGCTGCAGCAGAACCCCGGCAAGCCCGAGATGCAGGCCAACGGACGCGGCGACATCGACCTGCTCGGCTACATCGGCGTGCTCCATCAGCATGGCTACACCGGCCCCGTGGACCTTGAGGTCATCGGAGCCAAGGAGTACAGCCTGGAGCAGTGTTGCATCATCGCCGCCGAGTCGCGCGGCCACATGCAGGCCTGCCTGCAGGCGTGTGGGGCTCGATGATGCGCCGGATCGCGTGGCTTCCCGTCGCGGCGGCCCTGCTCGGCTTGGCCCCGCACCCGGCCATGGCCGACGCGCCGGGCTTTGACCTGGGCAGGCTCGTCATCGTCGATACGCCCTACGTGCCCGCTCAGGGGCAGTTGCGGCTCTCGGCCGACCTGCGCTCGTTCGGCGGCCGCGAGGACAACCTCTACGGCGGCCTCAGCGCCATCTACGGGTTGGGCGGACCCTGGGCCTGCCTGCTCCGCGGGACCGTGGGCAACAAGGAGATCGGCACAACCGCCGACAACACCAGGTACCCCTACGGCGGGCGTGATGTCGAGGCCATGGTTCGCTGGCAGAACCCGCGTAAGTCGACACATGCCGTCGAGCTGGGCGTCTGCACGCCGGGCGGGTCGCAGTACAGCGGGACCTACCTCACCACGCAAGTGATGGTGGCCCACGAGATGCCCACGCACACCACGCTCTACTTCAACCCGAAGGCGGTCTTCTTCCCCAACTTCCTGGCCACCTTCAGCGGCGGCATCTGCGCCCGCGCCACGGATCGGCTCAGCGTCTCCGGCGAGGCCGGCGGCGTCATCTACGGCGACAACATCCACAGCCGCCTGAGCGGCACGGCTACCCGCACCGAGACCTGGGCGATCCGGGCCTGCTACCAGCCGCGGACCGACGATGACAGCATGGCCCTGGATGTGGCCTGGACCAACGCCATCGGCCCCACCACCGCCACCAGCATGGTGGCCGGCCGGGGCGGCGCCAGCGCCGTCGTGCTCGGCGTTCACCTCAAGCGGTAGCCCCAACCTCGAGCCCAACAACAGCGACGGCCGGTCCCACAGCGGGGCCGGCCGTCTGCTTGTGCGGTGCGCCGGGCGCCTCAGATGCCCAGCTGCTCCCAGGTGTGGGCCAGGTTGGCCAGGTGGTGGTTCACGTCGAAGCACCGGGCCACCTCGTCCTCCGTGAGCAGGGCCTGCACGTCGGGATCGGCGGCGACGCAGTCGCGGAACGCCTGCCCCTCCCACGCCTTGGCCGCGTTGCGCTGCACGGTGGTATAGGCGTCCTCGCGCGACTGGCCCCGGGCGATGAGGGCCAGCATGATCTGCTCGGAGAAGACCAGGCCGCCCATCTGCTCCACGTTGCGCTTCATGTTGGCCGGATGGACGATGAGGCCGGAGAGGATGTCGTTGAACTTCCAGAGCATCCAGTCGACCAGCGTGCAGGTATCGGGCAGGATGATGCGCTCCATGGAGGAGTTGGCCAGGTCGCGCTCGTGCCAGGTGGTGACGCTCTCCAGCATGGGGATGACGTTGCCGCGCACGACGCGCGCCAGCCCGGTGACCGTCTCGCAGTTCCAGGGGTTGCGCTTGTGCGGCATAGCCGACGAGCCCTTCTGGCCCTGGGCGAAGAACTCCTGCACCTCTAGAATCTCCGTCCGCTGCAGGTTGCGGACCTCGGTGGCGTAGCGCTCCAGCGACGAGGCGACGATGGCGAAGGTGCAGATCAGCTCGGCGTGGCGGTCGCGCGCGATGATCTGCGTGGAGACCGGCGCGGGCTCAAGCCCCAGCGAACGGCAGACGTGGGCCTCGATCTCGGCGTTGATGTTGGCGTGGGTGCCTACGGCGCCGGATATCTTGCCCACGGCGATGCCGTCGCGGGCGGCGCGGAGGCGGTCGACGTTGTGGTTCATCTCGTCGAGCCAGTTGGCCAGCTTGAAGCCGAAGGTGATGGGCTCGGCGTGGATGCCGTGGGTCCGACCGATCTGCAGAGTGTCCTTGTGCTCGCGCGCGCGGCGCAGGATGGTCTCCCGCAGCGTCTCGGCGCGGCCGATGATCATGTCCGCGGCGTCGCGCAGGGCCATGCAGAGGGCGGTATCGACCACGTCATAGGAGGTGATGCCGTAGTGGACGAAGCGGCCCTCCTCGCCCAGGTGCTCCTGCACGTTCTTGACGAAGGCCATGACGTCGTGGCGGGTGACCTTCTCCAGCTCCAACATGCGGTCCAGCTCAAAGCGCGCGCCGGCGCGGATCTTGTCGGTGACCCCGGCGGGGATCTTGCCGAAGCGCTCAAGCGCGGCGCAGACGGCTATCTCCACGTCCAGCCAGCGCTGGGTGCGCGCGTTCAGGTCCCACAGTGCGCCCATCTCGGGCATGGTGTATCGGTCGATCATGGTTGCGGCCTCCGGAAGTAGGTGCAGGCCGATTATACACCGGACCCCGCGAGGTTGGGCGCTATGCGCGCTTGGGGGCTGGCACAAGGTGGAAGGCGCCGCGCCCGTGGAACCTGAAGACGCAAAACCCGCTGTCCAGCGTGAAGACCTGCCGCAGGCCGAGATGCTCGGCCAGGGCCACCAGCGACGCGTCGGCGAAGCTCATGGGCGTGTCCTGGTACCGGTCCATCAGATCGAACGCCCGAAGCAATTCCGGCTGCACCAGTGTGACGACCTCCACTTTGCCGGACCGCACCAGGCCGGCAAGGGCCTGCTGGGCGCGCCACCCCTGCCGACGGCCCAGCAGATGCATCGCCTCGGTCAGCACGGGTAGTGTCGTGACCAACGGCGGTGTCAGGGCCCGCAGGGCCTCTGCGCATCGCGCGTGATGCGGGTCGCCGCGGTCCATGATCGCCACGAAGGGACCGGTGTCCGTCAGGATCACAGGCGGCCCTCGACCGCTTGGGCGGCGAGGCCGTCGGCGAACTCGTCGTCGGCGCGGCTCGCGTCGAACCGGCCTGCCGAGTCGATGCAGCCGATCACGTCCGCCAGGGCGTCATAGGCCGACGGACCGTCGAGCGCCCGGGCGCAGGCATCGGTGGCGGCCTCGACGATGAACTGGTTCACGCTCATCCGCTCACGGGTGGCCGCCTGTCTCAGCTTGCAGACGAGGTCTTCCTCTAGGCGGATGCTGATCGTGGTAGTCATCAACCCGGCTCCCTGCGGCAATTGTAGCACAATCTGCCGGAATGCAATACAGCCAGGTGGCCGCGGCGAGCCGCCCGCACGAACGACGAGGCCCCCCCCCGACGCCGGGCCCGACCCTTGCTCCCGATCAGGGCCTCTTCGCGCCGCGCACAGGGAAGCGCTGGATGATGGGGTAGTCGCCCACCAGCGTGAAGCCGAACTCCTCGCGGCCGCCCGGCCGGCGCAGGCGCACCCGCTGCACGCCCTGGTTGTGCGGGTTGCAGGCGATGACGAGCAGCGTCTTGCCGTTGGCCGAGAGCTTCACGCGGGCCAGGGGCTCCTTGCGCAGGCTGGCGAAGCTGGGGTAACGCTCGTCGCCCGTGCGCCAGATGCCGTTCGTGGAGCTCCACAGCTCGGGCATCTCCCACCGGGTGGCGGCCTCGATGATGTCCTTGTTGCGGCTCGCCTGCCACATGCCCAGCACGTGGTAGTTGTATAGCCCGAAGTACTTCATGTAGTACTGCATCCAGGTCTCTTCGCCGTTCACGGTCCGCTTGACCGAGGGCTCCCGGACGCGCCAGTCGGAGTAGTCGCGCAGCTCCTCGGAGTAGCGCGTGCCCACGTCCCAGCACTGCAGGCCGTCCATGACGCAGTGGCCGAAGAGGGACAGCGCGTAGGTCGATGAGGCCGGGACCTGGTGCTTCAGCCCCTCCAGGCGCACCTGGCCGGAGGCGTCGGTGAAGCGGACCTGCGAGAGCGGGTAGCCGTCGACGAACTCGGTCTGGATCCAGGTCGACAGCACGTTGGGGACGCCGGGGCGGGCCAGCTTGCCCTGCTCCCACTCCTGCAGGAAGGCGTAGAGCTGCGAGGGCTTCGAGTTGTTGATCCAGTAGACCGAGGGGTTGCCGTAGTTGAGGCCGCAGCGGCTGAAGACGGACGCCAGGTCGTCGGCGGGGTGATCGTACTTCTCGCGCCACTGCCGCGCGCCCCGCTCATCCACCACGCCGGAGGGCCGGCCCTGGTCGTCGAAGCTGTCGAAGATGCGGAACGAGGAGCGCAGCACGCCCACTCCCCAGCACCCGATCAGCACGTCGGGCTTCCTGGCGCGCACCTTGCCTATAAGGTCGGCGAAGGCCTCGTACTGGCTGTCCTGCCATGCGTAGGAACCCGGAGCCTCGAAGTCCGGCGTGATGATGGCGCAGCTCGCGGCGTACCCATGGAAGGGCTCGATGCTCCAGCTGCTGGGGTTCGTCGGGTCTCCGAAGCGGTCCGAAGCGCCGTCGTATGTGATCCACTCGTTGTCGGTGAAGAGGTGCGCGCGCTGCTCGCGGGAGCCCTGCGAGCCGCCGTGGGTCATGGCGATGGGCGAAATGTGCGTGAAGCCGAAGTCCAGGAGCGGTGGCCGCCCCTTGCGATCCTGCTGCCGCGCCTTGGCCGCGCCCTGCCAGTGGGCGATCTTGCCCTTGGGCAGCGTCCAGCCGGCGGGGAACCAACTCCCCTCGTCGAAGTCGTAGCCCAGCCGCCCGATCGGGATGTGGAACCACTCCGGCAGGCCGATGCGCTGTTTGCCGCCGAGGAGCAGGATTTCCTGGTAGTTCTCCTTCACCTCCCACGGGACGGCCGGGTTGTAGAGTTCCACGGTCAGGTTCACCGGCAGCCCGGAGAACTCCGCCGGGAAGCGGTAGCCCTTCAGCGGCCCCTCCATGGGCGCGCCCATGTTGAGGGTCCAGCGCTTGGCCAGACCCTCGACCTGGTAGCTGTCCCAGGCGGTGTCGGTCACGGTCAGCCCGTCTTCGGTCACCACGCAGCGCATGGCCAGGGCGCCGGCATGGTTCGTGATGCCGTCGGTGATCTGCGGCCAGAGCTTGACGGCCTTCGGCGCGGGCGCCGCCAGGGCCACGGACGCGGCGAGCAGGGCCAGAAGCCCCGCCGCCGCCGCGCTAGCCCTGCTTGGCATCGTAGAGGCTGAGGCAGCGGAGCGCCGTGGGAAGGATGTAGGCGAGCATGATCGCCGCCGCCGTCGTGCCGTAGGCGGCGAAGACCGTGAGCGGCTCGTGGGTGATGTAGAGCCGGACCGCAGCGCCGATGGCGGCCGCTTCGGCCAGCGCCAGCGCGACGACGACGTTCGTCTGCAGCGTCATGATCGGCGGCAGCGTGGCCGGGTCGGGCGCTCCATATGCGTCGGAGTAGGGCCGGACCTTGGCCGCCAGCCACGCGATGGACGCGGCGAGGAGAGCAATGGCCTCGCCGGCGAAGAGCAGGGGTAGCGGGCCGGGCGGCGGTGGAAGCAGGCTAGCAGGCGCAGTCCCGCGCGAGAAAGCCAATATGGCTCCCAGCGCGGCGATGTTTGCGACGAAAGCCACGCACAGAATGGTGACGACCACCTTCCTCGGCGGCGGGTTGGCGCTTGACGACATGCCTCTCTCCTCGTGTGCCGGAGCGTACCGACACGTCCTTCGTCGTTTTCGCGACGCGGGCGGCAAACTCCTGCACCGACCCGGCGCAGGTCGTCGGGTCGCTGTCGGGCGTGACTTGCTGCGGGTGACTCGAAGCGCTTGCGCGGGTAGCGGCCCCCTTCGTGCGAAGGAGGAACCATCCGTGCCGAAGTCGCCGACCCGGCCGCGCGACGGAGGCGGACCCGAGGGCCCTACGGCTTGTTCAATGGAAGGGCGCGTGCCCGCTTCACGAGCTCATCGCCTGCCTGACCGAGGCGGCGCGCCAACGCGGCATCGGTGAGCGCACCGTCAGCCCCGGCCTGGCCCCTGCGGACCATCTCGGGATGCTGATGGCCCTCCAGCATCAGGAGGGCTCTGTTCACCATCGCCTCGGCGCCCATGGCCATGGTCTGTTTCTCGGCGGCCCGCCACACCGCGTCCATCGCCGCCGATGGGCCCAGGCGCCGCCGCGCCGAGTCGAGGCCCCGCTCCGTGGCCCGCGTCATCCAGGCATGAGGCCTTACATGCTCTCCGGCACTGACATTCCGGAACCCGAGGCCGCGCTGGTACAACCGCTTGGACCGGGCGATCCAGCCATCGCGCGCGTCGGCACTGGCGAACAGCATGACCGTGACGCGCACTTCGGTCGGTCCGTGGAAGAGCCGCTGACGGCGAACGGCAAGCGCCGAGCCGTCGGCATCGGTCTCCGCAGCCGATGCGTGGTTGGGCGAACCGGCGGGACGGAACCCGCGCAGGATCGGCGAACCCGTCAGGTCGAGCCGGACCAGCGCATCACGATTCACGTCGGCCAGCGCCAGCCTGGTGGGATGGCCCATCAGTGCGCCCGCTATGATCAACCCGGCCCGAACCAGCGCCCTTCGCCTCCTCATCTGGCCGGCCCGGCAAGCCGACGGCAGAGGTCCAGCACCGATCCGGCGAAGCTCGTCGGGTCGTTGTCGGGCGTGGCGCGCCGCGGCGCGGGTATCCAGCTCTCGATGACCATCTGGTCCGGCTTGCCGCCCACCAGCGCGTAGTCCAGCGCCTGCCGCGTGATCGACTCGTGCCAGGTGGCCTCCGTCGCCAGTCCGGCGCGCTCCAGGTGCGGCTGGTCCGAGGCCCAGTAGATGAGGCTGAAGGGGAGCTTGCGGGCGCGGCAGTGCTCCTCGATCTTCCGCACCTCCTGCCACGAGCCGGGGCCGGCCAGCGTGAAGCTCACCCAGTCCACGTCCAGCCGGAAGAAGTCCATGCCGCGCACGCCGCGCCGGGCCAGCTCGGCCTCCAGCGCGTCGATCCAGGCCCGCATCTCCTCCAGCGGGATGTAGGGGTAGGCCTCGATATCGCCGATAAGGACGTCGGGGTAGGCCTTACGGACCCGCGCGATGAAGTCGGCGGTCTCGGCCACGGCGTAGGCGTCCGGCTTCTTCAGGATCTGACGTGTGCAGCAGAGGGGCTCGTCCAGCGCGATGGCGTGGATGCGCCCGCCCAGCCGCCGGAACCGCTCCCACATGGGCTGCTGCGCGGCGAAGGCCTGCGCGCCGGCGGGCGCCCACTCCTTCACGGCGCCCACCTCCAGTCCGAGCTTCAGCCCCCAGCGGTCCAGCATGGGTAGCCAGCGGCCCAGCTCCGCGTCGGTGAACTGGCGGTTCAGCTGGTGGTCGGCATAGCCCAGCACCTGCACCTTCGCCCGCGCAGCCTGCCACGCGGCGGGGTTTTCGAAGAGCTCGCGCAGTGAGCGCCCCTTCTCGTGCGAGGGAGGGACCATCCAGACCGAAGGCGCCGCCCCGGTCGCGGGCCGACCTATGTCCATCGCCGCCGCCGCCGCCAGGATCGCAGCCGATCCACCCATTCGCGTCTCCTTGTGCGAGCACCGCTTCCGGAGGTTATAGACGAAACGAGCGGGCAGTGGGATCAGCGGTGCGGTGCGGGAGCACGCAACTTCTCGCAGAGGCGGCTCCACTCGGGCAGGAGTTCCAGCGCACGCTCGGGATTGGTGAGCACCCAGTCACGAAGGCGTTCCCGGAGCTTACCGGGCGAGTCCATGCCTGCCGTTGCGGCCCAGCCGCCAAGTGCGGCCATCAGGTCCTTGCCCGAGAACCAGACCAGGATCGCAGCCGTGTCGCCGAGGAAGCCGGCGTCGAACCGCTGTGCATAGCCGCCATATTGCCTCCGCACCTCGTCGGGCTCAAGCGCGCGGTTCCAGTGGTCGCGGTACTGGGCCACGTGTCCATCCATCCATGCCGCCACGGCATCATGGTCGAGCCGTTCGGGCAGGCGAAAGTCGGTATGACTGTCGATGCCTGTCTCGAGTTTGTACCATGGGACCGTGGCGTGACGCGCCGTCGCTACGGCCCAGCGGGCGGCCTGATACCAACGGATCGCTGCTGCAGCGGCCCGGAGCGCCATCACGAAGTCGGTCGCCGCCGTAGGTACGGCCAGTGCCACGAGGGAGGGCTCAAGGAGGTAGCACTCCAGGCTGTGCCGGAACCAGCGCCATCCCAAGACCACCTTGTGCTGGGTCTGGTGGTCAACAGCAGGCTCGTTGGCCCGATCGCCGGGCTTGTAGTCGAAGTCACGATCCCTCAGGTAGGCGGCGTTTCGACCGAGTTGGAGCGCGTCGGTTACGGCCGCACTCAGCTCTCCTTTGCCGCCGGCACGCTCCACTTCCGGTGCGCCCGCACACAGCGCCGTAAGAATCTCAACATCGAGCTTGCCCTCGACGAAGAGCGTGTCTACAGGCATAGCCGACCACGCTCCAGACGAATCTGCCACTCGCGGGGCACCGCGCCTTCGATGTAGGGTGAGTGGCTGGTGGCGACGTACTGGCAGTCGGGCCCGAGTCGTGGAAGAGCGGCAAGAAGGGCCTGTTGCTGCGGCGGGTGCAGGTGCAGCTCCAGTTCGTCCACCAGGACGATCGACCGTGCAATACTCAGCGGGACAAAGCGGCAGACGAGTGCCATGACGGCCTGTTCGCCGGACGACATCTCAGATATGTCGAACTCGACATCGTCGCGACCGAGGAGGAAAAGGCTGTTGGCGCTGCCCTGTGCCGAAGCGGAGTCGCGCTCAGCCGGGCCCAGGAGGCGCCCACCACTCCTTCAGGGAGTCGCGCAACTGCTCGAGACCCGCCACCCAATTCGTTGAGCCTGACTCGGCGCGGGCGGTACCCAGGTAACGGTACTGGTCAAACCAGAACACGTCGCCCAACCGCGTGAAGCGGTCGTAGAAGCGTTGCGGCAGTTCTGCGGAAAGGACCTTGACGTAGTACCTGCCCAGAAACTGGCACAGCCCCTCCGCGCCCTGCGGGGAGGTCAGCCGCCCGCCCTCATAGCGGACAGTGACGACCGGATGGCGACCTGGTTCGGTGACCCGATGCGTCTGCAGCCAGTCGGTGTGCCTGCTGCCGCGCCAGATGTCGAAGAGCTCGGCAACAGCGTCGGTCTCGTCTTGGTCGAACTGCACCTGAAGCTCCACGACCGGTGTACCGAGTGTCGCGAGCCGGTCGGCCATGAAGCCGTTCCAGGCAAGCTGGGAGGCGTCCCGTGTCTGGCGCGTCGCCAGCGACAGAACCAGCGCAATCGCCTGCAGCGCGCTTGTCTTGCCGGACCCGTTGTCGCCGAGCAGCAGCGTCAGGCGGCGCAGCCCGTCGAACGTGCTGAAGTCCACGTTGAGCTCGCGCACAACTTTGAAGTTACGTATGGAGACCTGCGAGAGCTTCATTGCGGACTCCCCGGGGCGGTTGTCGCCGCCCGCTCGATTGTACCCAAGCGGCGCTGGCGTCGGTCGGGCAAGCCAGGCCCCGACCCCCACGTTCGCAGCGCCCGAGGAAGGAGCCTGTCTAGACGAGCCGCCATATGCGCGTAATGGGACCCGGTGAGCGGAGCCGCGTAGCTCGCCTGCCCGGCAGGACCGCGCACGACCGCTTGCGGCCGCTCATGCGGCCTGTGTGTGATAGACTGTCGTCATCGCTTAAGTGGCCTCGTACGCCATAGTGCCACGCGTTGTATGACCCGTATTGTGTGGTGCTATTGCGCGCTGGTGGCCCGGCAGAGGGCAATCACGAAACACCGTCCCGTGCACTGGATCAGGGCCGCCAGATGCTTGGCCGAATGCACGGCGTCAGGGGATCTACGATGTCAGACCACAATGCGGCCGGCAACGACGAAGGCGTAACTGATAGCGATGGATTCGATCCGTTCGCGGCGTTTCAGGCTCGGAGGCGCATCTACCTGACCGCCTTGGCGATGCAGCGACATGAGCATGATGTCATGAACCGCATCGCAGCCCATGCGGTCCGGCTTAAGAAGTCACTATTGGAGCTCCTATCGGCGTGGTTGCTTGCCCAGACCGTGCCCAGCGCAGACACCGCCGAAGCAGAGCGACTGAGTGGCTGCACCATGGACGAGTGGTTCGCGCTTCAGGCGGAGTACGACACTGTGCAGCCCATTGCACGTCAGCGGCCCGAAGATGCCGTTGCAGCCGAGGCGAAGTACCAGCAAGCCGCTCCATTCGGGATCGTCACGGCTTGGTTCGCGTCAGAGTCAGAACGACCCAGGCTCAATGACCTGCAGGCAGCCGCACAGGCCCAGCGACTTAGCGCCAGCACAGCCCAGGCAGCACTTAACGCCAACAACACCCAGCGTCGCCTGTTCGGCCGACGCTTCTTACGAGGATGCCTGGCACACGTCCAGGCACTGGGGACGACATACTGAAGGAGGACGCCAAGCACCGTCCTTGGACACCCAAGGGGCTGGACAGGACATGGGAGGTCCAGGCAGGGCTAGCCGGCGCGGTCACCGGTGCTGTAGCCGGGCTTCTCTTCGGCTCGCACATGGGGCTCGCCGGACCGTGGGGAGCTATCGCCGGTACCATTCCGTGTGCAATCGTCGGGGGTGTCGTCGGCTACCTCACCTGCGCCAAGGTTGGGTCCCAGTTGCACCGTGATATCAAACAATCGTCGCCAAGGCCGAGTTCTGTGAAACGACAGGTCAGTGAGGCCAGGCATGCGCCGTTGTCCGCCTCCGACGTGTGCGGAGCCTGTGGGGCAGCCAAGAGCTCCTGGTGGAACGAAACCGCAGGTTGCTGCGCCAAGTGCGGTGCAGTAGACGGAAGTTGAGTGTTCTCGGTCCCTGAGGCCATGAGGCGGCAGCACATCGTCTACCTTGCATCCTCCCGCCGCCCGTGCTGTATCCTGTAGACGCCCAAACGGGCGCCAAGGAGCCGCCGAATGAGCGTAATGGGACCCGGTGAGCGGAGCCGCGTGGCTCGCCTGCCCGGCAGGGCCGCGTACGACCGCGAGACGATATGCGCCATCATCGATGAAGCGCCCCTCTGCCACGTCGCTTTTGTGGACCACGGCCGGCCCACCGTGATCCCCACGCTGCACGGTCGGCTGGGCGACACCCTCGTTATCCACGGAGCGCAGCGGTCGCGCCTCATCGAGCGGGCCGCATCCGGCGAGCCGGTCTGCCTCACCTTCACGCTGTTGGACGGGCTCGTCCTGGCGCGGTCGGCCTTCCACCACTCAGTGAACTACCGCTCGGCGGTGGTCTTCGGAGCAGGTTGGCGGGTGAAGGAGGACGAGGAGAAGCTGGCGGCGCTGGAGGCCATCACCAACCGCCTCATCCCGGGCCGCTGGGCGGAGGCCCGCCCGCCCAACCCTCGCGAGCTGGCAGCCACGGCGGTGGTGGCGATCCGCATCGAGGAGGCCTCGGCCAAGCTCCGCACCGGCCCTCCGGTAGACGACCCCGCCGACCTGGCGCTGCCGATATGGGCGGGCGTCGCGCCGCTCAGCACACGGTTCGGCGCCCCGGAACCCGCCTCGGACCTGGCGCCCGGAACGCCGCTGCCCGAGGCGCTCAGGGAGCGGCCATGAGGAGAGGAGGGCCCTTGACGTCATCCTGACGCGCGCCCGCCTTGGTCCTTCCCCCTCCGCGACTGCGTCGCGCAAGGGGAGGGAGCGCGGCGGCGGCGTGGGCGGTGTGGGGCCGCGGTTTGGCCCGGCAGGGCGCCTGGCGGCTGTTTTCGGCGATCTTGGCGGCGGCTTTTCCGGTTCGGCCGGGGCTGGAACAGTAGCACCAGCAGACATCACCCGGTACCATTCACACTATGCGCCTATTCCTAGCCGTCACGCTGCCGCCGGAACTCCTGGACGCCATCGAGGCCGCCCAGAAAGACCTGCGGGCCGCCCTGACCGACCCCGGGGTCCGATGGACCAAGCCGGACCAGTTCCACTACACACTGAAGTTCCTGGGCGAGCAGAAGCTCGATCGGGTCTACAAGGCGTCCGATGTTGCCCGCGCCGTGGGCGATCGGTACGCCCCGTTTGAGCTGGCCCTCGGGGGGCTCGGCTGCTTCCCGAACCCGGAGCGCCCTTCCGTCATCTGGCTTGGAGCCGAGCGGGGCGGCGACGAGGTGGTGGCGCTGGCCCAGGGCCTCGACGCCGACCTGGCGCGCTACCGTTTCCTGAAAGAGAACAAGCCGCCCAAGGCCCACCTGACCCTGGCGCGCATCAAGAGCTATCAGGCCGAGGAGCAGGTGGCCCGCGCCTTCCCGGCGCTGACGCCGCCCTCCGTGGGAGCCTTCACCATCACCGACTTCGCACTCATGCAGAGCATCCTGCACCCAACCGGCCCGGTCTACAAGGTCATCGAGCGCTTCGCCCTCCGTGGCTCGGCGCCCCAATGAACCGGCCCAACACCCAGAGAGGAGAGCCAATGGATAAGCATAAAGCCCTTGATATGGCCCTGAGTAATATCGAGAAGCAGTTCGGCAAAGGGGCCATCATGCGCCTGGGCGAGACCACGAAGCTCAACGTGGACGTCATCCCCACGGGCTCCATCGCGCTGGACCTGGCGCTGGGCGTGGGCGGGCTCCCCCGCGGGCGCATCATCGAGATCTTCGGCACGGAGAGCTCCGGCAAGACCACCCTCTCGCTGCAGGTGGTGGCCGAGGCCCAGAAGCTCGGCGGCGTCTGCGCCTTCGTCGACGCCGAGCACGCGCTGGACCCCGAGTACGCCAAGCGCCTGGGCGTGAACATCGACGAGCTCTACGTCTCCCAGCCGAACAGCGGCGAGGAGGCACTGGAGATCATGGACTACCTGATCCGCTCCAGCGCCATCGACGTGGTCGTGCTCGACTCCGTGGCCGCCCTGGTGCCCAAGGCCGAGATCGAGGGCGAGATGGGCGACAGCCACATGGGGCTGCAGGCCCGCCTCATGTCGCAGGCCATGCGCAAGATAGCCGGCAACCTGAGCCGCGCCAACTGCGCCTGCATCTTCATCAACCAGATCCGGGAGAAGATCGGCGTCATGTTCGGCAACCCGGAGACCACGCCCGGCGGCCGCGCCCTGAAGTTCTGGGCCAGCGTGCGGCTGGACGTGCGGCGCACCGAGACCGTGAAGTCCGGGGCCGACGCCATCGGCGCCAAGACCAAGGTGAAGGTGGTGAAGAACAAGGTGGCTCCGCCCTTCCGCGTGGCCGAGTTCGACATCCTCTTCGGCAAGGGCATCAGCAAGTCCGGCGGCATCCTCGACCTGGGCGTGGAGATGGGCATCATCGGCAAGAGCGGCGCCTACTTCAGCTACGGCGATACGCGCATCGGCAAGGGCCGCGAGAACGTCCGCAACTTCCTGGATGAGAACCCGGTGGTCATGAAGGAGATCGAGGACAAGATCCGCGAGGCCGCCCGCATTCCCGGCGCCCTGCCGAACACGGCGAACGAGTAGGTTCGGGAGAGCCGGCCGAGGCCGCCATGCTCACCATCACCGCGCTCACGGGACCGGGCGTCGGGGGCCCCGCGCCCTTCGCCACGCCGGAGGAGGCGGCCGCCGGCGCCGCCTCGGCGCCGGTCTGGATCGACATCCGCGATCCCGAGCGGGCGGATGTGGACGAGCTGGGCCGGGCCTTCGCCTTCCACCCGCTGGCGCTGGAGGATGTGCTCAAGCAGCGCCAGCGGCCCAAGGTGGATGTCTACGGCGACCACCTCCTCGTCTCCGTCCGCTACTGGGAGGTCGCCGACCGCGTCGACGGCCTCCGCGAAACCACCCGCGAGATCGACGTCTTCCTGCGGGCCGACTGCATCGTCACCCTTTCGCACGACGGTTGCGCGCCGCTTCGCGAGCTGGCGGACCGCGTCCGCAACCGCCGCACCGTGGCCAGGCTCACGCCCGGCGTCCTGCTCTACGAGCTGCTCGACGCCGTCATGGACGGCTACTTCCCCGTGCTGGACGACCTGGACAACCGCATCGACGCCGTGGAGGACGCCGTCTTCGACGACTCCGTCCCGTTCGATCCGAAGCCCGCCCTGCACCTCAAGAAGGAGCTGCTCGTGCTCCGGCAGGCCGTCAGCCCCCTGCGCGACGTGCTCAACGAGCTGCTTCGCGGCCGCACGGACCTGGTGCCGGAGCCCGTCCACGTCTTCCTGCAGGACGTCTACGACCACGCCTTGCGGCTGACCGAGCAGATCGATCTGCACCGCGACATCCTGGCGGGCGCGCTGGACGCCGCCGTGGCCATGGCAGGCAACCGGATGAACCAGGTGATGAAGACGCTCACGGTCGTCTCCACGGTGCTCATGTCGGCTTCGCTCGTCGCCGGCATCTACGGCATGAACTTCCAGCATATGCCCGAGCTGGCCCAGCCCTACGGCTACCCGGCGGCGCTGTCGGCCATGGCGGTCATCGCCCTCTGCCTGCTGGTCGTCTTCCGCAGGCTCCGCTTCATGTGAAACCCACCGGGCGGCGGCGCCGCTCATCGAAAGGAACACCATGCGAATCGCCATCATCCCAACCACCGGCGGGTCCGATCCCTACGAGGGCATGCGCACCGCCGTCGACCTCGGCGTCGAGGGCGTCCACCTGCCCGCGGGCGGCGGCGGGCTCGACCTGGAGGCCAAGAGCAGCGCCCAGCGGGCCGAGGTCCTGCGCCGCGTGCGGGAGATGGGCCTGGAGGTCTCGGCGCTCATCGGCTGGGGCGGCAACGTCGACTTCGGCGAGGATCACAACTACGCCGACAACATCGAGTGGGGCAAGCGGCTGAACGAGACCGCGGTGGACGTCGCCGGCGGCCTCTGGATGGCCCATGTGGGCATCATGCCCGACGGCCCGGAGTCGCCCAAGTGGCAGCGCTTCGTCGACGCGCTGGGCGCCCTGGCGGAGCATGGCGAGAAGGTCGGCGCCGTGCTGGCGCTGGAGACCGGCCCCGAGCCGCCCCGCGTCTTCCGCCGCATGATCGAGCAGATCGGCAGCACGGCCCTCCGCGTGAACTTCGACCCGGCCAACCTCCTCCTCTGGCCCACGCACATCGCCAAGGCCCACGGCGTGCCCTTCGACTACGACGCCGCCATGGCCGACTTCGAGCCGGTGCAGGGCCTCCGCACGCTCATCCCCTACGTGGCGCACGTCCACGCCAAGGACAGCTACCTGCACCGCGACGAGAGCTGCGAGGAGGTGCCGCTGGGCTCCGGCATGACCAACTGGCCGGTCCTCCACAGCATCTTCAAGGAGAACGGCTACACCGGCTTCTACGCCATCGAGCGCGAATGCGGCGACGACGCCATGGGCGACGTGGCCCGCGCCGTGAAGTACCTGCGTAGCCTGGACGGGTAGGCCGTCGGCGTCCCGCGCCAGATCACACTACGTAACGGAGGGGACCATGCCGCGAGCTGGATCGCTTGTCGCCCTGATGGCGCGTGCCGTCGGACTGGCGGTCGCGCTCGCGCCGGTCGCCTCCGTCGGAGGAGTTCGCATGCCCGAGGCCGCGCCTGACGACTTCGTCCGCTTCATCGTGCCCGGCCACGAGCGCGAGATGGACTCGCTGCGCTCGCTCTACTGGCTCCACTACCGACCGGCGGGACCGCTGATACCGCTCTGGGACGAGTGGATGCCCAACGCCACGCTCTGGCCCGCCCGCACCGCCGACGGCGCGCTGGGCGCCATGCGGAGCCGGTGGGTCGAGGCCCTGGCCGGTCGGACCATCAACGCCGAAGGCTACGTGAACACGCACCAGCACGACGGCCCCGCCCATGCCGAGGGGTGGCCCTTCCCGCGCTGGATGGAGGCCGGCGGCGTGGGCTGGCACTTCCGGGGCACCGGCGTGCCGGGCTACGACGCGCCGCTGGCGACGCCCGAGAAGTGGAAGCCGACCGGCGCGCGCGGCGGCGAGGTGAACGAGCGGGGCTGGGTGGTCGACCTCACCGAGGCCGGCGCCTCGCTCCAGACGCCCCCGTTCGAGATGCCCGCCCGGAACGGCCCCTGGCTCCGGCTCAACTGGTGGGCCGAGGGGCTGGGCAGGGCCAACTGCTGCGTGGAGTGGACCACCCGCGAGAAGCCCGAGTTCGGCCCGGACCGGCGCTTCTACTTCGCTCCGGCGGGCTCCGACGGCCACGACGTCGCCCACATGCCCATGGGCGGCGCCGGCGGCAAGATGGAGACCGTGCGCGCCGAGACGCGGACCATGATCCCCGTCCATCGCGCGCCGGGCTGGACGGGCGTCATCACCGGCCTGCGCATCCGCTTCGACAACCCGGCTGAGGGGCGCGTGGTCATCAAGTCGTTCCACACTGCCTGCGACACGCGCCACTCCATCAACAACCCCAACTTCGTGCGCGGCGTCTGCGACACCTTCGCCTGGTCGCGGGACCTGAGCTTCCTGCGCGACCAGATCGGCCGGGTGCGCAGCGCCATGCGCTTCACCATGCGCGAGTTCGACACGCGGAAGCGCAACTGCATGTACACCACCTGGCCCGGCCACGAAGGCCGCAGCGGCGTGCGGCGGACGCCCGAGGGCGGCAAGCGGATCGTGCCGGGCGAGGGCATCGGCAGCAACTACTGGGACCTGCTCCCCTTCGGCGGCGAGGACGCGCTGGCCACGATCTACTACTACGACGCCGTGCTCGACCTGGCCACGCTGGAAGAGCAGATCAGCGCCCATCCCGAGTGGGGCGTGGCGACCGGCGCCGACGCCTACGATCCCGCCGACCTGCGGGCGCACGCCAAGGCTGTCCGGGCCTACGGTACGAAGCGCTTCTGGAACGAGAAGACCGGGCGCTTCGGCACCGTGGACCTCGACGGCGCGATGCACGACTATGGGTGGACCTTCCTCAACAACGAGGCCGTGGTCTACGGCTTCGCCACCGACCGGCAGGCGCGGAGCATCCGAGACTGGATCAGCGGGCGCCGGACGGTGGCAGGAGACACGTCCACCGGAGCCGACATCTTCCACTGGCGGTTCGGGCCTCGCGCCTCCACGCTGCGCAACCTGGACTACTACTTCTGGGCCTGGTCGAACCCCGAGGGCATCCCCTGGGGCTACCAGGTGCAGGACGGCGGCGCGGTGCTGGGCTGGTCGTACCACGACCTGATGTGCCGCCTGCGGGTCGACGGCCCCGATGACGCATGGAAGCGGCTGCGGGAGATCCTGGGCTGGTTCGACGAGACGCAGGCCGACGGCGGCTACCGGGCCTACTACGCCCGCGACCACGCCCGCGGCACCATGCAGGGCGCCAACGTCGCCGGCGGGCTGGGCATCGACAACGAGTTCTTCGAGAGCGTGCTCGTGCCGCAGGTGATGCTCTACGGCTTCATGGGACTGGAGCCCACGGCAGAGGGCCTGCGCCTCCGTCCGCGCCTGCCCAGCGCCTGGCCCGAGCTTCGGATCACCCGGGTCCACCTCCACGACCAGGTGCTCGACCTGACCGCCAGGGCCGACGGAACGATCACGATCACGGCCGACAAGTCGCCCGACCTGCCGCTGGTGATCGACCTGCCCGAGGGCGCCTGGCGCACCGACGCCCCCGGCGCGGTGGTGGAGGGCCGGCGCGTGACCCTGAGGACGATATCAGGCCCGGTGACGCTGAAGCCCGCGAGGTGACGGGTGTGAGGGAGGGAGGAGGCGTGATGCGGATCGGAAGGGCGACGCGTGGGTGGGCGAAGGCGGCGGCGCTCTGCCTCCTCTCGTCGCGGCCCCTGCCTGCCGCCGCCGGTCCGCCCGCCGCCGCCAATCCGCTGGCGGGCTCCGAGCCGCCGATCATCGCGATCTGGCAGGAGAGCGCGGGCTTCGGACCGATGGGATGGGAGCCCTGCCTGCGGGCGGCGGTCTGGGCCGATGGGCGCGCCGTGTTCGGCAAGGACCCGAAGACGTGGGGGCGCGGCCTGCTGGTCGGGCGCATCGACGCGCCGCGCCTGGCGCAGCTCCGCCGGGATCTCCGCGCCACGGGCGTCTTCGCGCTGAAGGGCACGGCGTACCTGGTGCCCGATGCCGAGGTGGACTGCGTCTCGCTGCGCTTCGACGGGCTGAAGCAGACCCTTTACTGGGACGAGGTCGAGTCGCCGAGCTACGGGGCCAACTCGCGGCCGACGCCCAACTACCTCGCCCTGAAGAAGGCCTGGCGCGCGGTCAACAAGCTCGTGATCGACGCGCTACCCGGGCAAGCGGCGCCGCTGCCGGGCCGGTTCAAGCATTCGCCGCGGTCCTGGTATGCGAAGAGGGCGATCCAGTCGAACTGATGGGTCTGCCGGACTCGGGCACGGAGGCCCGAGCCACCAGGGGCGGCGCGGCGGCCCGCCCTTGACGGTCGTCCTGAACGAAGTGAAGGACCCCGACTCCATCGGCAACGTGGCTTGCGCGGAGTGCGGGCGGTTGAAACCGCTGCAACGAACGGCGGGAAGTCGCCCTTCGGCGACTGGACGGCGGCGGCGGGTGTTCACTGGTCGTCCTGAACGATCAGGCGCCGACGTGCCGCGGAAGTGCAGGAAAGTGGCCCGGTTGCGACGAGACGTCTGGGGCGGCGCGGTGGTGCCCTTGACGGTCGTCCTGAACGAAGTGAAGGACCCCGATTCCATCGGCCACGTGGCTTGCGCGGAGTGCGGGCGGTTGAAACCGCTGCAACGAACGGCGGGAAGTCGCCCTTCGGCGACTGGACGGCGGCGGCGGGTTCTCGCTGGTCGTGCTGGATGGTCAGGCG
>JAPLCQ010000029.1 GCA_026392115.1 Armatimonadota bacterium
CTTCAGGCTCGCCAGCACCATCCAGAGGAAGGGCAGCAGCATCGTCAGGGCCACCAGGCTCAGGCCCAGGTAGATCAGTACGGTCCGGATCGGTTTGGCCATCAGTAGCTCACCTCCCGGTTGCCGAACTTCCAGTTGATGGCCGTCGCCGCGAAGACGAGCGCGAAGAGCACCCATGAGGCAGCCGACGCATAGCCGATCTGGAACTCCTCGAAGGCCTTGGTGTAGATATGGTATGCCAGCGTGGTGGTGGTGCCTGCCGGACCTCCGGCGGTCATGACCCGGGCCTGCTCAAACCCGCCCTGCAGGCCGCCGATGAAGCTCATCACAACGATGAAGAACGTGGTCGGGGCGAGCTGCGGCCAGGTCACGTTCCGGAACACCTGCCACGGTCCGGCTCCGTCGAGCTCGGCCGCCTCGCTGAGTTCCTGAGGCACGTTGGTCAGCGCGGCCAGGTAGAGCAGCATGTTGTTTCCGCCCACGGCCGTCCAGATGCCCATGATGATGATGGCGTCGCGGGCGCCGATGCCCAACTGCTTGGCCGCAAAGCCGACCTTCTCCACGTCGAGGCCCAGCACGTTCTGCGTCGAGAGAAGCCACTGCGGCGCGGCGATGGAGAGGTGCAGGCTATGGGTCACCCAGTCGATCATGGCGTTGACCGGACCGAAGTCCGGGTTGTAGAGCGCCTTCCAGAGGATCATCAGGGCCACGCCGCTGGTGAAGCTGGGCAGGTAGAAGAGCGTGCGGTAGATCACGATGCCCTTCAGCTTCTGGCTCAGCATCATGGCCAGGCAGAGCGATCCCGCGATGGCAAGCGGCATGCCCAGCAGGAAGTATGCCGTGTTCACCGCATAGAGGTGGAACTCGGGGTCGGCCAGGAGCCTGCCGTAGTTCCCAAAGCCGACCCAGCGGAACGGCACGGTCTGCTGCAGGTTCCAGTTCGTGAAGCTGGCGGCCAGCGAGAAGATGACGGGCCCGCTCGTGAAGATGACGAAGCCCAGGAAGTTCGGCAGCAGGAAGAAGAGGGCGGCCACGGTGTCGCGGCGGTTCCGGGCCTCTCCCGGGCGAAGTTTGCCGGTCACTGGGCGCCTCCTGGGGCCGTGCGGCCGGTTGTCTCGCGGTAGCGCCGCGCCAACTCGGGGTCCTGCTCCAGCCCGCGGGCGATCTCGCGGTTCAGCTGGAGGGCTGCGTCGCGCATGGCTTCTTTGGCGGTCTTCTGGTTGTTCTTGACCAGGTCGAGCTGTTTGTTCAGCAGCCTGAGCGCCACCTGGCCGTTGATGAAGGGGGAGTACTGGTCGGGCGTGGCCCGCTCCAGGGCGTCGCGCCAGACGACGTTGTAGTCCTCTTCAGGGTGCTTGGGGTTCATCAGGTAGCGCGGCTCATAGGCGAACTTCACCACCGGACCCAGGGCGTCGGCCTGGTCGCTGATGAGCTGGTTGTAGTCGCGACCGGCCTGGTAGATGAGGAACTTCAGGGCCTCCTGCCGGTGCGGGCTGTTCTTGTTGATCAGGGTCCCCTTGCCATAGCCTCGGAAGACCCGCTTGACGCTGTAGGGGCACTCCACCACTCCCAGCCGCAGCCCCTTGTAGTCGCGCAGGGTGCAGAGCCACCAGCGGCCGCCCAGGGCCATGGCGCCCTTGTCGGCGCCGAACCGGGTGATGGTCCCGGAGCCCCAGCCTCCCTGGGTGGCCATGGCGGCCTCCTCAACCGGGCTGGGCATCACCTTGTACTTGTAGATCAGGTCATACAGCAGTTGCACCGCGGCCACCGTCTCCGGCGAGTCCACGACGCACCGCGTACCATCCTCCGAGTAGACCCGGCCGCCGAACTGGTAGACGAAGTGGAGCCACTGCCACCACTCGCACATGAACCCGAACTGCGTGGCGCGGCCGTTGGCGTCGCGATGGGTCAGCCGTTGGGCGAGCTTGATGAACTCCGGCCAGCGCCACGGGCCCTTGGGATAGGGGATGCCCTCGCGGTCGAAAATGCTCTTGTTGAACCAGACCGCGTCGGCGCCCACGTTGTTGCCGAACCCGTAGGCTCGGCCCTCATAGATCGAGTCCGCTTGCACGGCCTTCCAGGTCTGCTTGGCGGGGTCGAGGCCCAGCTTGGCCAGTTCGTCGGTCACGTCCCAGGCGATGCCGGACTTGACATAGGCCGAAAGCTGGAAGGTGTCGTAGCAATCGAACAGGTCGGGGCCAACCCCTGCCAGCGACTGAACGATCACCTTCTCCATGCCCGTGTTGTTCGGGTCCAGCCGCAGCGTGAGGTCTTTGTGCAGCCGGTTGAAGAGGCTGATCTGCTCACGGCGTGCCGGGTTGTCGTCGGAGACCCACGTGAGCGCCGTCTTGCCGGGCTCGGCCACGTTGGGCCGTATAGACCAGGCCAGGAGCGAGAGCCCTATCAGGACGACGAAGGTTACGGCGAAGAAGACGCGCATGCGGGTGGTCACCTCGATAGTTGCACTGGTAGATTACTCCCGCACCGCCCCGTTTCCTGCCCTGCGCCGCTCGCAGTTGCCGGGTAACCTTAATACCCGGGGAGTGCGGCGGTCGACTCGCCCCGGAATCCGCGCGCACGGAACAGGCAATGAAACGCATCTTCAACTTCAGCCCGGGGCCGGCCGTTCTGCCCGAGGAGGTCCTTCGTCAGGCGTCGCAGGCCGTACTGGAGGTCGATGGATCGGGAATGTCGATCCTGGAGATAAGCCACCGGGGCCGTGAGTTCGCCGCGATCCACGCGGAGGCGAAGGCGGCCTTGCTGCGTGTGCTGAACCTGGATGCCAACGAGTACGAAGTGCTCTTCCTCGGCGGCGGCGCCAGCTTGCAGTTCGCCATGCTGCCCATGAACTTCCTGTGCGAGGGCCGCTCGGCCGACTATGTGGACACCGGCGAGTGGTCTCTCAAGGCCATGAAGGAGGCCCGGCGCTACGGCCGTGTGCGCGTGGTGGCCTCTTCTTCAGCCGCCCACTACTCCGAGATTCCGACATTCGAGCCCCCCGCGTCCGACGCCGCCTACTACCACATCACCACGAATAACACGATCGAGGGGACCCAGTGGTGCGACCTGCCCGTCACCGGGGTCACGCCGCTGGCGGCGGACATGTCTTCCGACTTCATGGCCCGCGACATCGACCACACACGGTGCGCCTTCATCTACGCCGGGGCTCAGAAGAATGCCGGTCCCGCGGGCGTCACGGTTGTTATCGCGCGACGCTCGTTCCTATTCCATGCCGCACCGGACCTGCCCGCCATGCTTGCCTACGCCACCCATGTTAAGAACGACTCCCTCTACAATACGCCGCCGGTCTTCGGCATCTATGTGGTGGGTCTGGTGGCGCAGTGGGTCGAGGCCCAGGGCGGTCTGGCAGGGGTCGAGGCGCGCAACCGGCGCAAGGCGGCGCTGATCTATGCCGCGCTGGATGCCTATCCCGACGTCTTCGACGCCCCCGTGCGCCGCGTCTGCGACCGGTCTATCATGAACATCGTTTTCCGCCTGCGCGACAAGAACCGTGAGCCGGCCTTCCTGCTGGGCGCCAAGGAGCGCGAGATGAGCGGCCTCAAGGGGCACCGCTCCGTGGGTGGTTTCCGCGCGTCGGTCTACAATGCCTTCCCGCATGAAGGCGCAGAGGCGCTGGCCGACTACCTCACCAGCTTCGCCGAGGGGCGCGCATGACGGGGCTCCTGCCCTAACATGGCCGGGCACTGCCACGCCGAGCACATGGCCGACGCCGGGCGACGCCTGGGCGTCTCCATGGCGCTGACCTTCGCGTTCGTCGCCTTCGAGGCCGTCGTGGGGATGCGGTCGGGGAGCCTTGCACTCCTCTCCGACGCGGGGCACAACTTCGCCGACGCCGTTGCGCTGGCTCTATCGTGGTACGGGCTCTCCGCCGCCCGGCGGCCCGCCACCGCCCGGCGGACCTACGGGTTCCACCGCGTCGCGATCCTGGCTGCGCTGGCCAACTCGGTCTCTCTCGTGATCATCGCGCTGGGCATCTTCTGGGAGGCCTGTCAGCGTCTGGGCAAGCCCGGCGAGGTGCAGGGCTTCGCCATGGTCTGGACCGCCGCGGCGGCCATACTGATCAACGGCCTCATCTCCTACTGGCTGCACGCCGGCTCCAAGCACGACATCAACATCCGGAGCGCCTACATCCATATGCTCGGTGATGCCGTTTCCGCCGTCGGCGTCGTGGCGGCGGGCCTCATCATCAGTCGGACCGGCTGGTCGGCGGCCGATCCCATCGTCTCGCTGGCCATCGGCGCCCTGATCCTCTACAGCAGCTGGGGCGTCCTGCAGGAGGCGGTAGATGTGCTGATGGAGGCCACTCCGGCCGGCCTCGACCTGGCGGCGGTTGAGGGGGACCTGATGGCGCTTTTGAACAAGGGTAGGGGAGGCTGGGCTATGGTCCGTGCAATGCGTCTGTTGCTCGCGGTCTGCGCCGTGGCGTCGTTGGCGACGGCCCAGGAGCCGCCCGTGCCCAGTGCGATCCGGTTCGCCCGGCACCCGGCGCTCTCTCCCGACGGTCGGACCCTGGCGTTCGGCTACAAGGGGGACATCTGGACCGTTCCCGTCACGGGCGGCGCGGCACAGCGCGTCACCGTCCATTCCGCGCATGACCAGCTTCCCGCGTGGTCGCCGGACGGCAAGTGGCTGGCCTTCTCCTCCAAGCGCGAAGGGAACTACGACGTCTATGTGATCCCGGCCGCAGGCGGTACCGCCAAGCGGCTGACCTACCATAGCGCCGACGATGCCGTGAGCGGATGGTCCCCCGACGGCGCCGAAATCCTCTTCGCATCTTCGCGTGAAGCCACGCGGACAACCGCCATCTATGCCGTGAACGTGAAGAAGGGCTCATCGCGGCTGGTGCGGTACGACGATGAGCCGCTGGGCAACGCGTGCATGAGCCAGGACGGGAAGCTGATCGCCTGCACCCGCTCCGGTTCATGGACGCGCAAGGGCTATCGCGGCTCCTCGAACTCCGACCTGATGCTCATGACGGCCGCGGGAGCGCAGGGCGAGCTACTGACCAGGACGCCGCACAACGAGCGATGGCCGCTCTTTGCGCCTGACGGCAAGATCATCTATTACGTTTCGGACCAGACCGGCGCCGCCAACATCTACCGCCGACGGCTGGGCGAGAAGCCCACTGAGCAGGTGACGCGCTTCACCGCCGGTACCATCTTCTACCCGTCGATTGCCCGCGACGGATCGGCCATCGCCTTCGAGCGCGATTTCGGGATCTGGCGGCTGGACCTCAAGACGCGCGAACTCCGTGAGATTCGGGTGACGGCCGCCTCAGATGATCGCGAGAACAGCGTTCGGAAGACGGTCTATGTGAACAGCGTGCAAGAGGCGACGCTCTCGCCGGACGGCAAGCAGGTGGCGTTCATCGTCCATGGCGAGGTCTTCGTGCAGCCGGCCTCCGGCGGCGAGGCCGTGCGCATCACCGACACCCCGCAGCGCGAGGAGGACGTCACCTGGTCGCCCAACGGCAAGGAGGTGGCCTTCACCTCCGACCGCACCGGCGAGCCCGACATCTACATCGCCACCGTGCCCGGCAAGGAGACGCGCAAGCTGGTGGGCGCCAAGGAGACGGCCGAGTGCGTGCCGGTCTATTCGCCCGACGGCAAGCAGGTGCTGTTCCTGCGCGGCGGCGATGGCCAGGAGCTCTGCGTGATCCCGGCCGCGGGCAGCGATGTCAAGGTGGTGGCCCGCGGTCCCAGCATCGGTGGGCACGCCTGGTCGCCCGACGGGAAGTGGGTGACCTACCATCTCGTGAAGTCGCACTCGGCCGGCACCATCGGCTCGTTGCATCTGCTCTCCATGGAGAACGGGTCTGACACCGACATCTCGCGGTATCCCGGCGTAACGGCCGACGCGCAATGGTCCGCCGACGGCAAGACGCTTGCCTTCCAGTCCAACCGGAGCGGTAAGAATCAGGTCTACTCGCTGTCCCTCAAGGAGATGCGATGGACCTACGGTGCAGACGAGGGAGCCGCCGCCGCCGTCCGTCCTGTCGCCACGCGCAGGCGCACTTCGGGCGAGGGTGGAGCCGATGCGGCTGCCGCACCTCCGGCCGCACCTGTGAAGGTCGTCGTCGACCTGGAGGAGATCCACACCCGTCCCAAGCAGGTCACCTCAAGCGACACGGGCACCACTTCGTACGCCATTTCGCCCGACGGTCAGACGATCTGGTTCTTCATGAGTACGCTGGGCCGCTCGGATCTCTGGAAGGCGCCTGCGGCGGGCGGGGCCTCAACACGGATCACGCAGTCCGGCGAGAGCGGTCGGGCCATGCAGTTCAGCCCCGATGGATCGACGATCTACTGGATCGCGGGCGGTCAGCTCAAGAGCCTGCCCACCGCCTCCGCCGCGGCTGCCGCGCCCTCCTCGGCTGCCGCAACCGGTCCTGTGCCGTCTGCGCTCTCCTTGACCGCGACCATGGACCTGGACATGCGGGCCGAACTGACCCAGATGTTCGATGAGGCGTGGCGCAAGATGCGCGACGGCTTCTACGACGAGAAGATGCATGGCTGCGACTGGAACGCCCTTCGGGAGCGCTATCGACCTGTGGTGGCGGACATCACCTACCGCGAGGACTTCTACACGCTGTTCAGCCTGGCCCTCGGCGAGCTCAACGCGAGCCATACCGGCATCTCCGGCGCCCGCGATTCCGAGGGCGCCGCAACCGCCGCGTTCGGCGTCACGTTTGACGACGGCTTTGCGGGACCCGGCGTCAAGGTCGCCACCGTGGTCGAGCGTACCCCCGCGGCGTCGGTAGGCGGCAGGCTGGTTCCAGGGGATGTGGTGACGGCTGTCGACGGCGCCGCGGTGGCCCACAACGAGGAGCTCTACCGCCTGCTGGCCGATAAGTCCGGCAAGAAGCTGTCTCTCACGGTCGCCGCCGACGGCAAGACGCGCACCGTGACCATGCGGCCGATCTCGGGCGCCGCGCAGCGCAGCCTGGCCTACGAGCACTGGGTCCGTGAGCGCCGCGGCCTTACCGAGAAGCTCTCCGGCGGCCGGTTCATCTATGTCCACATGAACGGCATGGGCGTCACCCAGTTGGAGGAGTTCCGGCGTGTCGCACTCGCGGATGCACAGGGCAGCGATGGGCTGGTGCTTGACCTCAGGTTCAACGGCGGCGGCAGCGTGGCCGATGAGATGTTCAGCATCATCAACAACCGCGTCTTCGGCTACCGCACGCTCCGGGGTAGTCCCGAGCGGCTCCCTGCGCCCATGCCTGCGTCTACAAAGCCCATGGTGGTGCTGATCAACGGCCAGTCGTTCAGCAATGCGGAGGTCTTCCCCTGGGGCTTCCGCGGCCTTGGTCTTGGGAAGACCGTGGGTGTGCCCACCAACGGGTCGGTCATCGGCACAGGCAGCACGACGCTGATCGACGGCAGCAGCCTTCGGATGCCCGCGGTCGGCAGCTTCACGCTGGACGGCAAGGACATGGAGCTGAACGGCTGTCCGGCCGACATCGAAGTGGAGCTCACTCCCGCCGACATCGTGGAGAACAAGGACCGGCAGCTCGAGGCCGCCGTAGCCGAACTGCTCAAGACCGCGGGGCCCGCCCGCGAGAGAACGCAGGGACGCAAGTAGCTCCGGATGCTGTTCAACTCGTTCGCGTTCGGCGTCTTCGCGTGCTGCTTCTTTCCGGTCTGGCGGTTGCTGCGCGATCAGTTGAAGCCGAGGCTGGTGTTCCTGATCCTGGCCTCTTTCATCTTCTACGGCGCGTGGGACTGGCGGTACCTGTTCCTGCTGGTCTATACGGGGCTGATCGACTTCACTGCGGGCATTGCCATGGAACGCCGGCCGGAGCGCAAGCGCCTCTGGCTGGCGCTCTCACTCGTGGGCAATGTCGGCTCGCTGCTGATCTTCAAGTACTCCGGCTTCGCGGCCCGAGCGGTCAACGCTCTGCTCAGCGTCGCCCACGCCCCGTTGAGCGTGCCGGTTTATGACCTGATCCTTCCTGTGGGCATCAGCTTCTACACCTTCGAATCGCTCAGCTACACCATCGATGTCTACCAGGGGAGGGCAAAGGCCACCCGGGACCCGGTGCAGTTCTTCGCGTTCCTCTCCATGTTCCCACACCTGGTCGCGGGGCCGGTGATCCGTCCGTACGACCTCCTCCCGCAGATACTCGCAAACCGCAGGCCCACGGCGGAGCAGATGTGGGAGGGGACGCGCCTCATCATCCACGGGCTGTTCAAGAAGATGGTGATCGCCGACCAACTGGCTCCGGCTGTGAACGCCGCCTACAGCCAGGCGCAGGCGCCGCAGTCGGCGCCCTACTGGTGGGTGATCGCCACCATGTTCTCGCTCCAGATCTACTGTGACTTCAGCGGGTACACGGACATCGCGCGCGGCCTCGCCAAGTGGATGGGCTACGACTTCCCGCTCAACTTCAACCACCCCTGCATCTCTCGGTCCATGCGGGAGTTCTGGACGCGGTGGCACATCTCGCTCTCGACCTGGTTCCGCGACTACCTCTACCGACCGCTGGGGGGCTCTCGCAAGGGCGTCTGGGCCGCACACCGGAACCTGTGGATCACCATGCTCGCGTCGGGGCTATGGCACGGCGCCGGTTGGCACTTCATCGTGTGGGGCGCCATCCATGCGTTCTACATCAGCGTCGAGCGCCTGACGCGGTGGCCCGAGCGGCTCGCCCGGATGCGGTGGGGGCGCGCGGCCGCGACGCTGGTCTGCATCATGCTGGTCGACATCGCCTATGTGCCCTTTCGGGCGTCGGACCTGGGCCAGGCGCTGAGTGTGCTCTCTGTGATGCTCAATCCCGCCTGCGGCTCGTGGGCGCCGGTCGCCGCCATCAGCATGCCCGCCCTCGTTGCGGCCGCGCTGGCCATAGGACGAGAGGCGTACCACTACCATGGATGGGGTGACTCGGCCTGCTGGCGCTCCAACGCCGGGAGGGCGATGGAGCCCGTCTACCTCGCGCTCATACTGGCCATGTGCGTCTTCCTGCGCGGACCCGGCGCCGCGTTCATCTACTTCCAGTTCTAGATCAGCGACTGCCGGACCGGCTGCGGCAGCGTGTGGGAGACCGACGATGCGGGGTGCGGCATTCGTGGTGGCGTCTGGTTGTCTCATCGCTGCGCTGGTTGCGCGCGCCGCAGCTGCCCCATCCCCCGAGGTCTGGGTGGCGCCGAGCGGCAGCGATGCCGCAGACGGCTCCCGTGAGCGGCCCCTCCGCACTCTGGAGGCAGGGCGCGACGCACTGCGCAAGCTCGCCGGAGGCCGCGGGGGAACCCTCTGGCTTCGGGGCGGCCGCTACAGTCGAACCGCGACATTCGACCTCTCCGCGCAGGACAGCGGCGTCGCCGGCTCTCCGATGGTGGTTCGCTCGGCGCCCGGTGAGCGTGCGGTTCTGGATGGCGGCGTCGTGGTCCCCGCCGCCGCATGGACGCCGGTCACGGATGCCGCCGTACTTGCCCGCCTGCCTGCCGCCGCGCGGACCCATGCGCTCGCGCTCGACCTCCGAACCGTCGGCGTCACCGAGTGCGGCGTCATCGGCGCACATGCGCATTCGCGAGCCGCCCGTCCCGCTCCGCTGGAACTGGCGCTTGACGGCCGACCGCAGCAGATGGCCCGCTTCCCCAATGCAGGGGAGCCGCTGATCCCGATCACCAAGGTCGTCAATCCCGGCAGTATGCCGCGCGAAGGCGACTTCGGGGGTAAGGGGGCCACCATCCAGGTCGATACGCCGCGCATCTCCGCGTGGATCACCGCATCGGACCCGTACGTGGCCGGCATCTTCAACTACGCCTTCTCGGCCGAACTGCTTCCGGTGGCCTCGCTCGACCCTGCCCTGCGGACCGTCACGACCGCTCTGCCGAGCGTCTATAGCGTGGTGGCGAAGCCCATCTGCGGCTGGTACATCACGAACCTGCTCGAAGAGATCGACGTGCCCGGTGAGTACTACGTGGACCGGACGGCCCTCAAGGTCTACTGGTGGCCGCCCAAGGACCTCGCGGCCTCCGTCGTACAGGTCTCGGTGATGGAGACGCCGATGGTGGCGCTCCAGGATGCCTCCAACGTGGTGATCCGCGACCTGACGGTGGAGAACACGCGCGGCACGGCGATCTATGTGGAAGGCGGCTCCGGATGTACCATCGGTGGTTGCCTGTTGCGCAATCTGGGTCTCCTGGGCGTGCAACTGGGGCGTGGAGCGGCTGCGGTCGATCCGCGCGGCGACTGGCCGGCGGCGCCCGGCAAGCCGGCATCTCGCGTGCTTGGCGACTTCAACCGGCGCCTCTACGAGGAGAGCGCCTGGGATCGGCGCTGCGGCACGGGTCACACGGTGACGGGCTGCGACATCATGGACGCGGGAGCGGGAGGGGTGCTCCTCGGCGGCGGCGACCGACGAACGCTGAAGCCTGGCAACAACGCCGTGGAGAACTGCCGGATCGAGCGCGTCGCCCGGTGGGGATGGCATGTGCGGCCTCACGTGAGTGTCGATGGCGTGGGCAACCGGGTCAGCCGCTGCCTCCTGTCCGACAGCCCGGGGCAGGCCGTCATGCTCTTCGGCAACGATCACGTCATCGAGGGCAACGACATAGGAGGCGTCTGCACATGGATCGGCGACGGCGCGGCGATCTATATGGGGCGCGACCCCAGCGCGTGCGGCTACACCATCCGGGGGAACTACATCCATGACCTTCGCAGCGGCATGGGCGACGCCCACGGAGTACAGGCCATCTACATCGACGACAGCTGCGTCTACACAGCCACCATCGAGGAGAACGTCTTCGTTCGCGCCGGGTCCACGGCCGTGATCAAGTTCAACGGCGGCGGCGGGAGCGCGATCCGAAACAACCTTTTCGTGGCATGCCCCAAGCCGATTGCCGGGACGGTCAGCGATCCGCGACGGTTTTTCGAGCTGATGGAGGACCCTCTGGGCGTTGCGAGGACCCGTCGGTCGGTCGATATCCGCGACGAACCGTATCGCACGCGCTACCCGGCCCTCTACAAGCTGTATGTCGGACAGACGACACTGATCGAGACGCCCGCCGAGCGCAACTTCCCCGTGGTCTCTCCGTCGTTCCTGCGCGGCACAGGCCCGGGAGGCATCGCCTACGCGGCGGCGCCGACGCCCGATGAGACCGCTTCGGGCTTCAAGCGAATGGACCTGGGCGCCATTGGCCTCCATGCCTCGGAGTTCCGGTCCGCCGCTTCGGTGCGATAGACCAGACATCTGTAGTGTTGCTAAACTCCCGATGGGCAGCGTATAATAGTGCTGTAGGACGGTCGCATCCCTGTCGTGAGAGCCTGACGCCACGGTGCGCCGGCTTGATCGCGGGTCCTATGTACCCCTGTGTTGCTCCCAACTCCCCGTACACGTCGATGGCCTGACACAACCAACTCCGTCATGGTCCACCGTTCGTCGCCCCGCACGGGGCCTCGGCTGTGGGGCCCGTGAGGCTCGCCGCGCATCTTACCGATGTGAGGTGGCTCTGGCTGGCGTAAGGCTGTCACACCGCTCCCGCGGTTCAGCGCAGACGCACGGCACTGCGTCTCATCGATCAGTCAGCACTTAGCCCCGACCCTTGTTCGGCACACTCTATGGAGGTATTCGCTTGGAGAGATCGACTCGACCCGCGTTCGCGCATGCCCTGGCCGTTGCCGTCCTGTCGGCATTGCAGGTCTCATCGGTCGCCCAGCCGGCGCCGGTATGGGAGCTTGCCGCCCCCAATCCCCGGTTCGTGGAGTACCAGCTCCATCCACCGACGCAGCCGGGGCTGACGCCTTCTCCGGTGGACTACTCCCATGCGGATGGTGTTCCGGTTCATGGCGCGATCCGCCGCCTGGGGCCGATTCCGACCGCGTACGACCTGCGCGCCTTGGGCCGAACAACCGCCGTGCGGCAGCAAGACACGTGCGGGACCTGCTGGGTGTTTGCGTCGTACGCATCGCTCGAGGGTGCGCTGTTGCCCGGCGAGCGTTGGGATTTCTCAGAGAACCACGTCAAGAACACCTCGGGGTTCGGGGGCGACCCCTGTGTCGGCGGGAACCAGCACAAGGTGCTTGCCTACCTTGCCCGCTGGTCGGGCCCCGTCACGGAGGCCGATGATCCGTACGTCCCCTATGCGAGCACGTCACCGACCGGGCTCACGGTGCGTAAGCACCTCCAGAATGTGCTGTTCCTGCCCAACAGAACGGGCCCGCTCGATACAACCGCCATCAAGAGGGCCATCATGGACGTGGGGCCGGTCTACACTCCCATGACGTGGTCCTCCGCCCAGATGAACCCGGCTACGAACGCCTACTACTACTACGGCAACAGGATCGACAACCACGCGGTCGCCATCGTCGGATGGGATGATGGTTACGCCCAGTCTCGCTTCCTGCGGCGGCCCTCTGGTCCCGGCGCTTGGATATGCAAGAACAGTCAGGGAATCTATCACGACGATGGCGTATACTTTTATGTATCATACTACGATAGCTCTATCGCGTATGATGTGACCGTTTTCACGGCCGGCGAAGATACGACGAACTACTCTAGAAACTACCAGTACGATCCCATGGGGGATACCGGATATATAGGCTGCGGTAGCAATACGGCTTTCTATTCTAACGTGTTTACCGCAGAGGCGACCGAGCCCGTGGTGGCGGCAGCGTTCTATGCCGCGTCGCCCGGCACCTCCTACACGGTCCGGCTCTACACAGACGTTGGTGCGACGCCGACGTCGGGCAGGCTGGCATCGTCCGCCTCAGGTGTGACCCCCACGGCAGGCTACTTCACGGCGCCCATACCGCCGGCTACAGTGCTCGCGGGCAGTCGCTTCGCCGTGGCGGTGGAGGTAACCACTCCGACGACCGTAAAGCCCATCCCGGTGGAGTACTACATCAACGGCTATTCACACTGCACGTCCAACCCGGGCGAGAGCTGGATCAGCGCCGACGGCGTGTCGTGGAGCGACATGGCTACCGTGATCAAGCACGCGAACGTCTGTGTCAAGGCGTTCACCTCCGGCGCCAAGCCCACATCGCTGTCGGTCGTCGACGCTTCGGGCTCGGCGGGGCAGAGCCTGACGCTCTCCGCCAAGCTTGTGCGGTCGGTCGACCTCGCGGCCCTCGCCGGGAAGGCGGTCCGTTTCGCGGTGGACGGCCAGGACCTGGGGGCGGCATCGACCTCGGCTTCCGGTGTGGCCGCCATGCCATATACCGTGCCCGTCGGTCTCGCGGCGGGAACGCATCCGATCGCCTGCCGCTTTGACGGTGACGGTGACCTCGGAGGCTCGCAGGCGGTAGGCAGCCTGGTCGTCGCCAAGGTGGGCATGGCTCTGACGATGCAGCCGGCGAGCGGCGTGCCGGGCCAGGTCGTCGGCCTGTCCGCCGTTCTCAGTGTCGCCCTCACCGGCGCGCCGGCACAGGGCCGGAGCCTCGAGTTCGCGGTCTCTGGCACGGCGGTCGGTACGGTGTCGACGGACGCCGCCGGCCAGGCGTCGCTTGCGTACACGGTTCCGGGCGATGCGGCTGAGGGGTCGCTGCCGACGACTGCTTCGTTCGCAGGCGATGCCCAGCGGTCCCCGGTAACCTGCTCGTCGACGCTGGCGGTGACAAAGGGCGCCTCCGTCGTCACGGTGTCTGCGGTATCCGGCTACGTCGGTCGCGCCCTTACGCTGAGCGCTTCGGCATCCCGAGCGGTCGACGGTCGACCGCTGGCCGGTGCGGCACTCAGCTTCTCCGTGGACGGTGTGGCGGTGGGCTCCGCCGTTGCCGGTGCATCCGGTGATGCGCACCTGGGCTATTCGCCGGTCGAGGCCCTGCGCGGCCGCTCGGTCGACGTGGCTGTAGCATTCGCCGGGGGAGCCGGCCAGCTTCCCGCCGCGGGTTCGGGTCAGCTCGCGGTGGCCCAGTACGACACGACCCTCGCCGTGCCCGATGTGACGGCGACCGTTGGTTCGGCGGTGGCGCTCAGAGCCACGCTGTGCCGTGTCGGCTCAGGTCCGATCGGGTCGGCCGCAGTCTCCTTCAGCGTTTCAGGCGTAGACGTCGGCGATGGTGCGACGGACGCGGACGGGGTGGCGTCGGTGGCATACACGTTCGCGCCCGACTTCCTGGCGGGTTCGCTTCCCATCCGGGCGGCCTTCGCGGGTTTGGCCAACGAAGGACCATCGGTCGGCGCCGGTCTGCTGTCGATAGGGGGGACCCCGAGCGTCCTCGCCGTCGGCTCGCGGACCGCGCAGTTCGGCCAGACAGTCTCGCTGTCCGGCGTGTTGACATCGTCATTGGACGGCAAGGCGCTCCGCGGGTACACGGTGTCGGTCTCACTGGATGGTACCGCCCTTGGGACCGGCGTTACGGACTCGACCGGAGCAGGCGGCATCCGGTGGACGGTTCCCACCACCGTGGCCGCCGGTCCGCACAAGACGACCGTCTCATTCGCCGGCAACGCCGCTTACGGGCCGTCGGAGGGATCGGGCACTCTCACCGTCACGACCGCCGACTCGCTGCTCTCGATCGCGCCGGTCACGGCAGCCCCCGGCCAGACGGTCGACCTGATTGCCGTGCTCCGACACGGGATCACACTGGTCGGTCAGCCCGGCAAGGTGGTCGCGTTCAAGATGGCCTCCACGGCTCTGGGCTCGGCCACCACCGATGGAACGGGAACAGCGACGTTCGAGATGGCCCTGCCACTGGATACCGGCGCCGGAACCTACGCCTCGTCGGCTTCGTTTGCCGGTGATACCTGGCTCGGATGCCGGTCGGCGTCATCAACCCTGACCGTCTTGGGGCAGGCGTCGACCACATTGTCGCTCCGAGCCCTCTCCGCGGAACCCGGTGAGGCTGTCGGCCTGGACGCGCTCCTTCTTCGCTCCTCGGACTCGTGCCCGCTGGCCGGGCTGGCCGTTGCATTCACGGTGGATGGAGCCGCGGTCGGTAGCGCTATGACCGATGCGGCGGGCCACGCGGTCCTCTCGTACACGGTCGCCGCGACGGCCGGCATCGGCTCACTGGCCACGTCCGCCGCGTTCGGCGGAACCGCTTCGTACGCCGCCGCCGCCGCGTCGAGCTCCATCACGGTGGTGCGCTTCGCCACGGCGATGAGCGTGCCGAATGTGGTCGGCCGGGCCGGGCAGGCAGCAGTCCTCCGCGCGGTCCTCTGCCGTGCCGCGTCCGGCTCGGCGGTCCCGGGCGCCACCGTGGCCTTCTCGATCGACGGGCTGGCCGTTGGGGCGACCGTTACGAATGCGGCAGGATCTGCCGAGCTGCCATACACCCCGCCCGCCACCATGGCCGGCGGCCTTCATCCTGTCGGCGCCGCATTCACGGGTTCGGTCGTCGATGCGCCATCCTCGGGTTCGGCCGCGCTCTCCATCGGCCTGACCGATGTTGTCTACTCGATCTCAACCCAGTCGGGTTCGGCTACACAGACGGTTGCGCTGTCATCCAGAATCCGCAGGAAGCAGGACTTGGCTGCGCTGTCCGGTCTTGTGGTCACCGTGAAGGTTGTGGGCACCGCCGTGGGCGCCGCCACGACCGGAGCCGACGGCCTCGCGGTGGTGCGGTGGTATATAGCACCAGGCACCACCGCGGGCGCCAAGGCGGTGGTGGGCGAGTTCGCCGGCACTGCGAGCTATGCCGCTGCATCAGCTTCTACGTCACTGACCGTGCTCGCCAAGGCGCCAACCTACTGCTGGGTGGGCTCGAAGACGGTCACGGTCGGCGCGACGGCGACGCTCGTGGGCTTTCTTTACCAGGTCATGCCTGACGGCGCGTTGCCGCCGTTGGCAGGCAAACCCACGACATGGTCGGTCGACGGCGCCCGGGTCGGCGCCTGCACGTCGGCGCTGGATGGCCGGTGCTCCGCGACGTATTCCGTGCCCGCGACATGGGCCGCGGGCTCCAAGCACACGCTTCAGCTGGAATATGCGCCGGGCGCGGACCCCGTCTACTCGGGCTCGGTTGGGTCGGCGCAGCTCACAGTGAACTGAGGGGAATACACCGGGACGTTGGCGCCCGTCGGCTGCGGCATCAGGGCCTTATCGTCCATTGTGGCGGGGCTGAGGGAACATGGAGCGCGCTGCGTGCGTCTCACAGGTTAAGACTGCGTGCGCTCTTGGCGCTGATGGGCCTTGATCGTGTGTGCGCAAGGTAGAATTGCATGGAGTCGGCCACGTGGGCCGAACAGATGGATCACGGGCGGTTGTCGGCTCCCTTCTCTTGGGGTCCGGCATGGCCGCTGGAGGGTGAAGGGCGATGAATCTTCCTGGACGTTGTATGCTGTCGATCGCCGGTTTGGGGTTGGCCTGCGCCGCCCCGGCAGCGCTCGCCGGCGGTGGCCTTCCGACCGCGGATGCGGTCCGAGCCGCCAAGACTGCTGCCTCTGTGCGCTTCGAGGCCAATGTGGGTCAGACCGACCCAGCGGTGCGGTATGTTGCGCGTGGCGCTCAGTATGGGCTGTTCCTCAAGCCGAGCCAGATGACGCTGGCCCTGCGAGGCGGGCGGACCCCTGAGCAGCGGCTTGCCGGTCGCCTTCCCGGCGGCGACCCGTTCGCGGGTGGCAAGACCTCGGTGCTGCAGATGGACCTGGCGGGCGCCAGTCGGACCGCGCGCGCTCTGCCCATGGGCAAGGCGCTGTTCACGACCCGCTACCTGCGGGCATCGGGTAGCCTGTCGGCCCCGACCTTCGGCGCCGTGGGTTTCCAGGGCGTCTACCCGGGCATCGATCTGGCGTATTACGGCAAGGGCAATTCGGTCGAGCATGACTTCGTCGTCAAGCCCGGCGCGAATCCGAGCCGCATTGCCATGGACTTCTCCGGTGCGAACAGCGTGACGGTGCGCAACGGCGCTCTCGTGCTGATGTCAGACGCCGGCGCGGTCCGCTGGGAGCGCCCCGTGGCCTACCAGCTCGTCAACGGCCACCGAGTGGGCGTCCCTGCGACCTATCAGGTCGCTCGGACGGCGAAGGGCGCCGCGCGCGTTTCATTCAAGGTTGCGCGGTACGACACTGGCCGTGCGCTCGTGATCGACCCGATCCTGACCTTCTCAACCTATCTCGGCGGTTCGGCCGATGAGGACGACGCCTGGGGCGTGGCCGTCAGCCCCGCCGGCTACGTCGCCGTGGTTGGTCAGACCTGGTCTGCGAACTTCCCGGCTCCGTCGTACACGCTGTCCGGCAGCACCGACGCCTTCGTTACCGTCCTGAACTCCACCGGTACGGCGGTACATGGATCGGTCCTGATTGGCGGATCCGGTGACGATACCGCGTTCGGCGCCGCGGCGGATGCGTCAGGCAACCTTTACGTTGGTGGAGCCACCTCGTCACCAGACTTCCCGGTCTCCCCGGGCGCGGCGCAGACGGCGTTCGGTGGCGTGGTTGACGGCTTCGTCCTGAAGATTTCCGCACTCGGCGTTCCGGTCTACAGCACCTATGTGGGTGGCTCCGACGTAGACATCGTGAACTCGGTGGCAGTGAACGCCGCTGGCCAGGCCGCCTTCGGCGGTCAGTCCGGTTCACACGATCTGCCGGTCGTGGCCGCGCTCCAGCCGTACCAGGGCGGCTATGACGCCTTCGTCGGTCAGGTGAACGCGGCGGGCTCCGCCTTTGGGTGGCTCACCTTCTACGCCGGCTATGGCACCGATGCGATTTCGGCGGTTGCATACGACGCGACCGGCAATGTCTGCTTCGCGGGCGGAACCGATTCGACCGGCTTCCCCGCAACCGCGAATTCGTTCGGATCGACCGTCAAGGGCGGCGTCGATGCCTTCGCCGGCAAGATAAACGGCGCTGGCACGGCAGTGATCTACGGCGGGCGCACGGGCGGCTCGGGCGACGACTACGCCATGGGCCTTGCGGTTGAGGCCAGTGGTGCGCTCTTTGTCACCGGCTACACGACCTCCGCCAACTTCCCGCTCGTCTCCGGCGCGCCGATCAGCGTTGCGCCGGCGAACTACAACGGCTTCCTCTTCAGGACCAACTCCCCGGGAACCGCGATCACCGGATCGACCTACCTCGGCGGCAACGGCTACGATGTGGCCTATGGCGTCGTGTTGGTTAATGGCGCCCCGGTGGTGGTTGGCAGCACGCAGTCGACCAACTTCCCGGTCACTGCCGGCGCGTTTCAGTCCACCCTGTCCGGCGCCGGCGACCTGTTTGTTTCGGCCCTGGGCTCGGACATCAAGTCGCTGACGTACAGCACCTACCTCGGCGGTTCCGGTGCAGAGGTGGCGTCGGCCATCACGAGCGCCGGCTCCGTCGTGTATCTGGTCGGCGGCACCGCATCCCGGAACTACCCGGTGACCAGTGGTGTGGTTCAGCCGGCCTACGCGGGCAACTGGGACGGCATCGTCACCGCGATCAACTTCACGGCCGGTACCAATATCGTGGTGAACTCGGTGACCGGTGGCGTCGGCGATGCCATCACGCACCTGGCGACCCTGAAGACATCGGGCGGCGTCGCGATCGCCGGACGCACGCTGACCTTCAAGGTGGATGGCACCGGTATCGGGACCTCCGCCCCGACAAACGCGTCCGGCATGGGCATTCTGAACTGGACCGTTACGGCGTTCACGGTCGGTGCGCACGCGATCACGGCTGACTTTGCCGGCGACGCCGTCTACGCGGCATCAACCGGCGCCGGTACGCTCACCGTCAGCGCAGGCTCCAACACCAAGTCCGTGGTGCCGAATCTCTCCTGCGCCCGCGGCGCATCGGCGACTGTGTCCGGTACGCTCTACAAGTCTACCGGCACCGTGCCCCTTGCATCCAGGACCATCACGTTCATCGTAAACGGTGTGAACCTGGGCACCTCGCTGACTAACGCCAGCGGCGTGGCCACGAAGACCTTCACGGTTCCCGCCGGATGGACCCCGGGTGGCTCCTCGATCCAGTTCAAGTTCACCGGTGACGCCAGCTACAACAGCTCCACCGGGTTCGGGACCTTCACCACGCTGTAGTCCTCGGACTCGGCGTCGAGCCAGACAAGAGAGCGACCGGCCCCCATCGTTGGGGCTGGTCGCTCTCTTTGTGCCTATGCGGCGTCATCGCCTGGGGCGATGGGCGGTCGCTAAGCAGGACCGAACAGGTCGGCGATGGCCAGTTTCGCGCAGGCCAGGGCCTGTCCCCGGTGGCTGATGCCGTGCTTGATCTCAGGAGGCAGTTCGGCCATATGCCTGCCAAGGGCCGGGACGAAAAAGATGGGGTCGTATCCGAAGCCGAACGCGCCGCGCTGCTCGCGCGCGATCCGACCCTCACACACGCCATGGCAGCCGACCGTACGGCCGTCCGGCGTGGCGATGGCCACTGCCGCCCGGAACCGACATCCCCGTTGCTCGTCCGGGACGTGTCGCAGCATCTCGAGGATGCGCACCATCTTCGCCGGGAATGGGGTCTCTTCGCCCAGGAAACGCCGCGAGTAGACGCCCGGCGCGCCGTCCAGCGCGTCGATCTCCAGCCCGGCGTCATCGGCCACGCAGACACGGCCCGTGATCCGGCATGCCGCCAGGGCCTTGATCTCGGCGTTTTCCATGTAGGTGCAGCCGGTCTCCTCGGGGTCGAACGGCTCGCCCGGGAAGTGCGCCATCGTCAGGATGCGAATGCCACAGCCCTGCAGAATCTGCTCCATCTCGGCGCACTTGCCCGGATTCCCGGTGGCGACCACCAACTCGCGTCGAAGCCCCGGGCCGGTCTCCGTCACTGGGCGGCCCGGCGCACGTAGTTGGCTCGAAGGTCGGTCACAAGGTTGCGAATCTCGCGCTTCAGCGGGCCGTCCACCAGCGGCTCAACGGCAGTGGCCACCGCGGCGAGGCTATCGATCATCGCCTTGGCCTCGACCAGGTTCTCGGTGACCTCGTTGGTGGCCGGGTCTGCGTGGAGGCCCAGCGCGATCCAGGCTCCCTGGCCCAGGATGTCGAGGCACATGAGCATCCGATCACGGGCGCCGAGCTTCGGGTGCGGCGGCATCGCATCGTCGTCGTCATCCGGCGCCGCGTCGCTGTCGTCGGGCCCGAGGTCGACTTCGGTGGTCGGCGGGTCGGCATCCGGGATATCGGCGCCGCCGCGCTTGTCGACGAAGGTGAAGCCAGTCTCTTCGGTATCGGGCATGGGGGTTGATCCTCCTGCGGTGTGGTGTCATCGGCTACGGAGGAGTATAACATAAGGGCCAACGGCACGGTCCACCCGGCTCGTGCGGATGGGGGCTGCGGAGGTGCGGGATGCTGTCGGGCGAGCTGGCCGGATATCTGGACGACTACCTCGGTGTCGCATCGTTTCAGGACTACACGGGCGCCTACAACGGCCTCCAGGTTGAGGCCGCCCGCCCGATGGCCAGGGTCGCCTTTGCCGTGGACGCATGCCAGTTCACCATCGACCAGGCGGTTGCGCGCGGGGCTGACGCGCTGGTCGTGCATCACGGTCTATTCTGGGGCGCTACGGCGCCCATCACCGGCACGCGCTACCGACGCCTATCGGCTCTGATCCGCGCCGACGTTGCGCTCTACTCGTGCCACCTGCCGCTGGATGCGCACGCGGAGGTGGGGAACAACGCATGCCTTGCCCGCCTCCTCGGCGTCACCAATCCGGCGCCCTTCGGCCTCGTCTCCGGCAACGCGGTGGGGCTGATGGGCGATGCTCGGGCCCCGCGAGACGAGTTCGTGCAACGCGTGAGGGACGCCCTCGGGGTTGAGCCGACGGTGCTGCCCTGCGGTCCGGCCGACCTGCGCCGAATGGCGATCGTCAGCGGCGGGGCGGGACGGCTGGTGAGCGAGGCGGCCGATGCAGGCGCCGACCTGCTCCTGACCGGCGAGGGGTCGCATGACACGTACTTCGTCGCCGAGGAGCGCGGCGTGAACCTGATCTATGCTGGGCACTACGCCACGGAGTGCGTGGGGGTTCGGGCACTGCAGGCGCATGTAGAGGAGCGGCTGGGGCTGGACACGCTCTTCATCGATCATCCCACCGGCCTCTAGGAGCCTATCGATGCGGCGGTTCATTCGGTCTGCGGCCGTTCTGGCGGCCCTCATATGCCTTGTTCTGGCTACCGCGGCGCCGCGCATGGGTGGCGGTTTCGGCGGCGGCAGGTCGTCCTTCGGCGGTGGCAGGTCTTCGTTCGGCGGCGGCTTTTCCGGGCGAAGCTCATGGGGTGGCGGCTCCTCGGGGCGCAGCTCGTGGGGCGGTGGCGGCGGTCGGTCCTCGTATGGCGGTGGTTACCGTCCCATGCCCATCTTCATCCCGTTCGGCGTCGGCGGACCGCACGGCTCGGGTAGGGGCTTCCTTACGGTTCTGGGCATCATCGCCGGTGTGGTGGTCCTGGTCGTGGCGGCCTCCGCGGCCTCCCAGTGGTGGGCCAACCGCTGCTCGCTGGTCAACGTGGGCTTTCGCCTGCGCAGGGGCGCCGCCTATGCCCACATGCTGGACGGCATTCTGGACGGCGCCGAGGTTGGCACCGTTACGGGCCGCGTCACGGCGCTGCACCGGTTGGTCAAGCACATTGATCCGTCGGACATTCTGGACTCCTACGTCCGGATTCCCGTGCGCCATGGCGGCTCGGAGCAGGTCGGGAAGCAGGCTGAGGATCAGGCGAGGACTCTCATGGATCGGCTGGGAATGACGCCTGAGACGGTCAACGTGGCCGATGAGGATGGCCAAAGCGTACAGGTGAGTGCGCGGGCCGGCCGCGACGCCTCTGCGGGCGACACGGACGGTTGCGTCCTGTCGCTTCTGCTGGGTGTCCGTGCGGGCAAGCTGACCGGCATCAAGCCGACGGGTGCGCCTGAGGACTCCGTTGTTCTGCTCAATCTGCTGGAGGCTCTGCCGGGACGCGACCTGGCCGCGTTCTACACGTTCTACACGCCCAACGGCGGCGTGCGCATGGACACCAACATGGCCGACCGCGCCTACCTCGACATGAAGGCCCTGGCGCAAGGCTGACGTCGGAACCCAATACGAGAAGGAGCTTCACCATGGCAGAAGGCCTCACGGTGCCGGCGAGCGGCACGCTTGATCTCGTCTCGCTAGGGGCGCTGGTCCATCGCCTGGATACCGGGGTCATCCCGTTCCGAAAAGCCTCCGAGTGCCGGATCCACGTCAGCGGCGGCGAGTTCAACGTCGCGGCCAACCTCGCCGATTGCTTCGGCCTGAAGACGGGCGTCGTCTCGGCCATGGTGGACTACCCCGTCGGCGACCTGATCGCCGAGCGAGTCCGCGCCATGGGCGTTCGGCCGCACTACCGCCGCTTTGAGCACGACGGCGTCACCGGCCCCAATATGGCCACCGTGTACAGCGACCGAGGTTGCGGCGTGCGGGCGCCGGTGGTCTTCTACAACCGCTGCAATGAAGCGGCAGCGCGGCTCAAGCCCGGCGACTTCGACTGGGGAGCCGTCTTTGCCGGCGGCGTCCGCTGGTTCCACTCGGGCGGCATCTTCGCGGCCCTGTCGCCGACCACGGCGGAACTGATCATCGAGGGCATGCGGGCTGCACGCGGAGCCGGCGCCGTCGTCTCGTTCGATCTCAACTTCCGCGAGAAGCTGTGGCGCGTAGCCGGCGGGCTGGACACAGCACAGGAGACGCTGAAACGGATCGTGGCCAACGTGGACGTGCTGGTGGGGAACGAGGAGGACCTGCAGAAGGGTCTCGGCGTTCCCGGTCCGGATGTGGCAGCAGCCTCGAAGCTGGACCCCAGCGCCTTCGTCGCCATGATCGACAGCGTCGTCGCCCGCCATCCGAACGTGAAGGTGGTGGCCACGACCCTCCGTGACGTGAGATCGACCAACCGCCACCTCTGGGGCGCCGTGGCCTGGATCGGTGGCGAGGTCCATGTGGCTCCCACCTGCGAGTTGGACGTGTACGACCGTGTGGGCGGCGGCGACGGCTTCGCGTCAGGCCTCTTCTACGGTCTTCTGTCCGGCGCGGCGCCCGCCGATGCCGTCGCGCTGGGCTGGGCACACGGCGCCCTGCTCACCTCGTTCCCCGGCGACACCACCATGGCGACGCTGGCCCAGGTCAAGGCCTTCGCGGCTGGAGGCTCGGCCAGGATCCAAAGGTAGTCATCCGCCCGGTGCAGCGACGCCCCGCCGCAACGGCCCGATCCGGCCTCACGTCGGGGCGTCTGCTTCTGTCAGCCGGCTATCCCCACTGTGAGTGGTAGGCGCCGGGACGGTCCACGCGCTCGTAGGTGTGTGCGCCGAAGAGGTCGCGCTGGGCTTGGATCAGGTTGGCAGGCAGCCGCCGCCGGCGGTAGCCGTCGTAGTAGGCAAGGGCCGAAGCGAAGGCGGGGACGGGCGTGCCCGCCTGCACGGCCTGGGTCACCACGAGCCGCCAGTTCTCCTGCGCCCGAGCCACTGCCTCCGTGAAATAGGGGGCAATCAGCAGGTTCTGCAGGTCCGGCGCCTCAAGGTAGGCATCCCGAATTCGGTTCAGGAAGCGCGCGCGGATAATGCAGCCGCCGCGCCAGAGCGTGGCGATCTCGGCCGGCTTCAGGTTCCAGCCGTACCGCTCATCGGCCACCTTGAGCAGATCGAACCCCTGCGCGTAGGCCACCACCTTGGACGCGTAGAGGGCGTCGCGGATCGCGGCCACAAGGGCCTGCTTGTCGCCCTGCCACGTGCCGGATGGTCCTGGTAGGACCGCTGAGGCCCGCGTGCGGTCGTCCTTCATGGCGGAGAGGTACCGGGCGAAGACCGCCTCGGTGATGGCGGTGACCGGCGAACCCAGTTCCAGCGCGGAGTCCGAGGTCCACTTGCCTGTGCCCTTCTGGCCCGCGCGGTCCAGCACGGCATCTACCAGCCAGCCGTCGGTGAGCGTGTCGCGGGTGCGGAAGATTTGCGCCGTAATCTCGATCAGGTAGGAGTCGAGGTCTCCCTCGTTCCACTGGGTGAACGCCGCGCCGATCTCCTCGTTGGTGAGGCCCAGTCCGGACTTCATCAGGTCATACGCCTCGGAGATCAGTTGCATATCGGCGTACTCGATGCCGTTATGCACCATCTTCACGTAGTGGCCCGCTCCGCCCTCGCCGATGTAGGTGCAGCAGGGCTCGCCGTCGACATGCGCCGCGATCTGCGTCAAGATCGGCGCGACGCGCTCGTAGGCTTCCCTCTGCCCGCCGGGCATGATTGCGGGGCCGTTCAGCGCGCCCTCCTCGCCGCCCGACACGCCCGTGCCGATGTAGAGGATGCCCTCGGCGGCCAGCGCCTCGGCGCGTCGCGCGGTGTCCTCGAAGAAGGAGTTGCCGCCGTCGATCAGCAGGTCGCCCTTGCTCAGGTAGGGTTTGATGCCCTCGATGACGCCGTCGACCGCGGCGCCGGCCTTCACCATCATCATGATGGACCGAGGCGCCTGCACCGCCGCCGCCAGCGCGGCCAGGTCATCGCAAGCCGCAAACGCGCCCTCGTGGCCGAACTCCTCAACGAACCGGTGCGTGGTCTCAACCGTGCGGTTGTGCACCGCGATCGGAATCCCCTTGCGCGCCACATTCCGGGCCAGGTTTTGTCCCATAACGGCGAGGCCGGTCAGGCCAAAGGTCGGTTTGCCCATGCGTGTACCCCCATTGCCGCGCTCCCGGCGCTCGGCGTTATCAGTGGCCCACATTATACTGGACGGTCGCCGACGGACGCCGCGGCCCGCATCCGGGTCATGAGGGCTTCCCTGCGCTCGATCGCTCGCACGAAGATCGCGTGGAGGCTCGGGTCGTGGCGCACCAGCGGGCCCAGGGGGGCGGGCGCGGCGCCGACGGCCGGAAGCATCGCGGCGGCCACCATGGCGAGGATCGCGGCGCCGCGCTCAGGGGCCGACGGCTCCTCGGCCAGCAAGATCGGCGTGCCAAGGGCATCAGCCAGCATGTCGGCCCAGAGCATGCTCTGGTCGATCCCGCTGCCCGAAGCCACCACCTCGCCGGCGCTTGGGAACGCGGCGCGCAGGCGCTCGCGCAGGCCTGCCAGATTCATGGCGACGGTCTCCATGGCGGCTTGCAGGAAGTCCAACGCCGATGTGTCGACCTGAAGCCCGGCGACGGAGCCGTTGCCCGGCGCCCCCGCATGGGTCGGCGGAAAGAGCATGAGGCCATGGCAATCCGGCGTTCGGGCGGCCAGCGCCTCCTCGGCGTCCAGGGGCAGGTCTACCGTCTCCATCGATCTGTCCACCCATTCGGCGCCAGGCGCGGGGCCGGCCCCGTATACGGCCAGTCCTCCGCCGATGGGCTCCCGCCACAGTCCCTCCAGATCCACGGCGGCGTCATCGGGGGCGAGGACCGTGGCGGAGCAGTCCGCGCCAAGGTGCAGCGACATGCGTGTGGCGTCGATGCAACCGGCGCCCACGGTGGTGGCGGCGCGGTCGGATGCCGGCGGGGCCCAGACAGCGGCGGCCAGCTCCTGCCACCGGTCACGAGCCATGGCGGGCAGTGTGCGGGCCAGCGCCTCCAGCGGGGCGTGGTAGACTTCCGTGTCGGCGCCGTCTGTCTGCCGCGGCCGATGCAGGCAGACGCCCACCGCCGCGATGGAGCCCGCAGGCGCCTGAGCGGCGCCGAGGGCGTCGTCGATGCATCGCTCGACGGCGTCCTGTGCCGCCCGGGCATCGAGAGGCGCATCGACGCGGTGGTCGCCGTAGGTGCGCCGAGCCAACGTGTGCGGGAGCATGACCGCGCCGGCGGTGAAGATCGCGGCGGTTGCTGATCGCCGGCCCAATCGGAGCGCCAATACCAGGGCACTAGACGGCATGGTTGTTTACCATTCAGGGGTAACCCTATCGTTCGGGAGGCAGGCGCCATGGACGGCTGGAGCGACCTGCGGGCGAAGTGTACCCGCCGCACCTTCGTGGGCGCCGCCGCCGCGGCAGCCCTGATGGGAGGATCGAATATGCCTGAAGCCGCGACGCGCGAGGCGGGCCGCAGACCCAACATCGTCGTCATCTACTGCGACGACCTTGGGTACGGGGACCTGGGCTGCTTCGGATCAGAGACTATCCGGACACCAAACCTGGACCGGTTGGCGGCCTCGGGAGTTCGCTTCACCGATTGGTACTCAAACTCGCCGGTCTGCTCGCCGTCACGCGCCTCGTTGCTCACCGGCTGCTATCCCGAGCGCACGGGTGTCACCAACATTCTGGGCGGCGGGCGCGGCAGCGCGGGCCTGGCGCCGGACCAGCATACGCTGGCATCGCTGCTCAAGCCCCACGGCTACGCCACTGCCCTGTTCGGCAAGTGGCATCTGGGCCTCACGCCTGAGTGCCGGCCCAACTCCCACGGGTTCGACGAGTTCTACGGCTTCATGGCCGGCTGCGTGGACTACTACTCGCACATCTTCTACTGGGGCGGCGGGAACCCTCTCCACGACCTCTGGCACAACGAGGCCGAGGTCTGGAACAACGGCCAGTACCTGACCGAGTTGATCACCGACAAGGCGGTCGACTATATCCGATCGCGTCCCGCCGGCGCGCCCTTCTTCACCTACGTGGCCTACAACGCGCCGCACTATCCGATGCACGCGCCGCGCAGGTACCTCGACCGCTACAGAGACCTGCCCGCCGACAAGCGCATCATGGCCGCCATGGTCTCGGCGGTGGACGACGGCGTTGGCCGGATCGTGGCGGCGCTCAAGGTGGACGGCCGCCTGCAAGACACCGTGATCTTCTTCTCGGCCGACAACGGGCCCTCCACCGAGAGCCGCAACTGGCTCGACGGCACACAGGACCCCTACTACGGCGGTTCGGCGGGTCGGTTCAGGGGGCACAAGGCGAGCCTGTTCGAGGGAGGCATCCGCGAGCCCGCGATCCTCTGTGCGCCGGGTCGGCTCCCGGCGGGCGAGGTCCGGTCGCAGCCATGCGCCATGATGGACGTCGTCCCAACGCTGCTCGAGATGGCCGGCGTCGAAGGTCCGTCGGGCATCGACGGCCGCTCCATCCTGGGCGTGGCTCGCGAGGGCGTCCCCTCCCCCCACGCATGCCTTTGCTGGGCCTACAACGGCCAGACGGCCGTGCGCGAGGGACGGTGGAAACTGGTGCTGGACGGCAAGCTGGACTTCACCCACGGGCAGGCTGACCCCGTCCATCTGGCCGACCTCGAAGCCGACCCCGGTGAGAGGCGCAACCTGGCGTCCGCCGAGCCGCAGCGGGTCGCGGCCCTGCGCGAACGCTTGGCCGCGTGGCGCGCCGGGGTCGGCCAGGCAGTCTGATCGGGAGGCGTGACATGGCGTCGATGACCAAGCGTGAACGGGTGATGCGCACCATGCGGTTCCAGGAGACGGACCGCGTCCCGATCTACGACATCCTGCAGAACGACGGCATCATCGAGCGGCTGGCCGGAGAGAGGCTCTCCCCCGGCAACGGCGCCCGGCTGACCGGGCTGGCCGTGGGCCGATGCCTGGAAATGACGCGCATGGCCGGCGGACCCATCGAGGCGCCCGGCGAGGTGGACGCGGGCAACGGGCTCGCCTACCGGCAGGAGCGGTGGACCTCATGGATCACCCGCCGCCCGTGGTCCGACATGGCCGGTCTGGTCTCGTGGATCAAGGAGGACATCCAGCGCGCCGAACAGGTCCGCTACGGCGCCGACCACCGGGATGCCTTCCATGCGCACATCCGCGAGAGCCAGGCGCGCTTTGCGGCCGGCGACCCCGACGGCGACCCGGCCGTGCTCATCGTGGAGAGCCTGCCCGGTCTCACGCACATGTACTCCGCGCCGGGTCAGGAGATGTTCGCCTACCTTCTGGCGGACACCCCGGGGCTTGCCGAGGAGTGGCTGGAGGCGCTGACGCAGGCCGAACTGAGGCGCGTGGCCTGCATCGCTGACGCGGACCTGATCCCGCTGGTCCTGACCGCCGACGACATCGCCTACAAGGCCGGGGCCCTGTTTTCGCCGGCGTGGCTCCGGCGCATCTTCATGCCGCGGCTGAAGCGCCTGAATGACGCCTGGCACGAGCGCGGCGCCCTCTGCGTCTTCCATTCCGACGGCAACCTCTGGGGCGTGTTGGACGACCTGGTCGCCACCGGTATCGACGGCCTGAACCCGCTCGAGATTCTGGCGGGCATGGAGCCCGGCCTGCTGCGGCGGAAGTACCCGAGCCTCGTCCTCACCGGCGGCATCGATGTCAGCGACCTGCTCGTCTTCGGGACGCCGGACCAGGTCCGCGACGCCTGTCGTGCCGCCGTCCGCGCGACCGGCGGCGTAGGGTACTTCATGGGATCCAGCACCGAGTTGCACTGGGACGTGAAGGTGGAGAACGCGCTCGCCATGTTCGAGGTGGGCATGGAGCCGCTCGCAGCGTTACCAGCCGAACCCGAAAGGAGCGCCTGATGCCCGAACCCGCTTGGCGAGGCGTCATCGCCCGCTACGGCCACCGCATGGCCATCGACGGCATCGACGCCCCGGTGACGCTCTGCGAGGGCGGCACGCCGCTGATCCCCGCGCCGCGGCTGGCCCGCGAACTGGGCTTGGGTTGCGATCTGCAGCTCAAGTACGAGGGCCTCAACCCCACGGGCTCGTTCAAGGACCGAGGCATGACGGCCGCCATGACGCAGGCGGCCGCCGATGGCGCGAAAGTCGTTATGTGTGCCAGCACGGGCAATACGGCTGCCTCCGCCGCCGCGTATGCCGCCCGTGCGGGCATGCGGTGCGTCGTTGTCGTGCCCAACGGCAAGGTGGCGTTGGGCAAGCTTGCCGGGGCCGTCGCCTACGGCGCGCGGGTTGTGGCTGTGAATGGGTCCTTCGACGACGGCCTGCGGCTCGTGCGCGAGGCCACGGAGGCGTCCGCCATCGCGCTGGTGAACTCACTGAACCCGGCCCGCATCGAGGGCCAAAAGACCGCCGCCTTCGAAGTCTGCGAGGCCCTGGGCGGGCCGCCGGATTGGCTCTGCCTGCCGGTGGGCAACGCCGGTAACATCACGGCCTACTGGAAGGGCTTCCGTGAGGAGGTCGCAACTGGCGCGCTGCCGCGTATCGTGGGCGGCCAGGCGGCAGGCGCGGCGCCCCTGGTCCTGGGCCATCCGGTGGAGCATCCTGACACGGTGGCCACGGCCATCCGCATCGGCAACCCGGCGCGCTGGACCGAGGCGCAATCCGCCATAGATGAGTCGGCCGGTCTGGTGGCAGCCGTTGAGGACATCGATATCCTCCGCGTCTACCGGATGCTCGCGCAGATCGAGGGAGTCTTCTGCGAGCCCTCATCGGCTGCGGGACTGGCCGCGCTGGCTGGCGAGGTGGCGCGGGGGGCCATCAGCGTCGCGGGCCAGGTCGTGGTCTGCGTGCTGACGGGGCACGGGTTGAAGGATCCCGATGCCGCCATGGCGTCGGCGCGCCCCTGCGTGGCCGTGGAGCCCCGCCTCGAGCCGCTTCTGGAGGCGGCATCGGATGAATAGCGCCGTGCGACCGGGAGCCTCGCCGTTGCGCCGCGTGGTGGTGGAGGCGCCGGCTACGGTGGCCAACCTTGGCCCGGGCTTCGACAGCATGGGTATGGCGCTGGACCTCTGGAACCGCTTCGAGTTGACGGTTGAGGATGGGCCGCCCTGCCTGGATGTCACGATCGAAGGCGAGGGCGCCGGCGAACTGCCCGCCGACCGCACACACCTGACCGTGGAGACGCTCCTCGGCGCCCTCCGCGCACACGGGCAGCAGGCGCCGCCTGCACTCCGGCTCGCCTGCCGCAACGCCGTGCCGTCCGCCAGCGGGCTCGGCTCCAGCTCCACGGCGATCGTGGCGGGCCTGGTGCTGGCCGAGGCCGTGCGTCTCTCAGCCGACGCCGGACGGCATGCGAAGGCGCATGAGATCGACCTGGAGCACCTGCTCTCGGAGGCGGTGGAGTTGGAGGGGCATGGCGACAACGTGACCCCTGCCATCCTCGGCGGCCTGCAGGTGGTCTACACTCGCGGCGCCGAGTACCGGAGCCGGGCCATCCCCATGCCGCCCACGCGCGTGGTGGCTTGCGTTCCGCGCTACCGCTATCTGACCAACCAGGCGCGGGCCGCACTGCCGAAGACGATCCCGCACTCCGACGCCGTCTTCAACATCGGCCACGCCATGCTCGTGATCGAGGCGCTCCGCAACCGCGACGACGACCTGCTGGCCGACGCCCTGCACGACAGGCTGCACGAGCGCTACCGCCTGCCCAGCATCCCCGGCGCCGAGGCTGCGCGCGCCGCGGCTTACGACCAGGGTTCGATCGCGGTCTGCCTGGCGGGCGCCGGTCCGGGGCTGGTCGCCTTCGCACGGACCGGACACGACGCCATCGGCCAGGCCATGGTGGCGGCATTCGCCGACGCGGGCCTGGCGGCGCGCCATTGGGTGCTACCGGTCTCCGGCGCGGGCGTGCGGATCACGGTGGAGTAGGGGAGGCCATGTACGGCAAGGAGACGATGCTGGCGCTGGTGAATACCGGACCGGGCGCTCTCGAGTTGCTCGACGTGCCGATGCCGACGCCGGGTCCGGGCCAGGCGCTGATCCGCACCCTCGCCGTGGGCATTTGCGCGACGGACCTGCACATGATCGCCGGCTGGCCACGCACCGGCTTCCCGGCCATCCCCGGCCATGAGTGGTGCGGGCAGGTGGCCGAGGCGGGGCCGGGTGTCGACCCGTCGCTGCGTGGGGCGACCTGCGTGGGAGACAACGTCCTGGCCGATGGCGGCGAGGTCGGTTTCGAGCATCCGGGCGGCTATGCGTCCTACTTCGTCACCGAGGCGGCGAACCTTCACCGGTTGCCTGCCGGGCTCGACGCTGGCGTCACAACGCTGGCCGAGCCGCTGGCGGTATGCCTACGCGGCCTGCGCAAGGTCGAGCCGCCCCGCAGCCCCGTCCTGATCGTGGGCGACGGACCCATCGGGCTCATCAGCCTGCTCCTGCTGCGCCGGACGGCGGGGCTCCGCGTGGCGCTCCTGGGCGGCAGGCCCTCCAGGCTGGACCTGGCTCGGGAGCTGGGCGCCGATGTGGCCGTGAGCCATCACGCCGAGCCGGTCGAGATCGCCGCGCAACTGGCTGGGAATGGTTTCGGCAGCCCCGCGCTCGTGGTGGAGGCGTCCGGCTCCGCCGATGCGGCCGACCGTGCTGTTGCGACGGTGGCCCCAGGCGGAAGCGTACTGGTGATGGGTGACTACGGTGGCGCTTCGGCCTCCTTCGCCTGGAACCGCCTGCTGCACGGCGAGGTGAGGCTGCTGGGGTCGAACACGGGCTCCGGCGCCTGGGCGGAGGCAGCCGAGATCGTGTCCGCCGGCAAGCTGCCGCTGGAGAAGCTGATCACCCATGGGTTCCGCGCCGGACAGCACGCCGACGCTCTGGCGCTGGTGCGTGACCGGACACATGGCGCCGTTAAGGTCGTCCTGCACTGGTAGCGGGCGACGTACCGGGGGAGTGAGTATGTTCCAGAATCATCGCGCCCGACCTTGCCCGCCCATGCCCGGGATGCCTCGCCACTGGTGCGAGGATGAGCACCTCCTGGCCAGTCCCTGCCAGCAGCCGGAGGACTTTACGCTGCAGGATCCGTGGCGCGTCTGGCGCATCTCCAGCGAGTTCGTGGAGGGGTTCGATGCGCTGGCACGTGTGAACCGCGCTGTGACGCTCTTCGGCAGCGCCCGCGTGAAGCCCGGCGATCCCACGTACGCTGCGGCGCAAGAGACGGCCCGGTTGCTGGGACAGGCGGGCTTCAGCATCATCACCGGGGGTGGGCCGGGCGTCATGGAGGCTGGCAACCGGGGCGCCGACGATATCGGCGCCCGCTCCATTGGGCTGAACATCCAGCTCCCGTTCGAGCAGCATGCCAACCCGTACGCCGACACGCAGGTCACGTTCCGCTACTTCTTCGTGCGGAAGACGATGTTCGTGAAGTACGCCCTGGGCTTCGTCATCTTCCCCGGCGGCTTCGGGACCATGGACGAGCTCTTCGAGTCGCTGACGCTGATCCAGACCGGCAAAATCCGAAACTTCCCGGTGGTGCTCTACGACACGGCTCACTGGAAGGGCTTGTTGGACTGGATGCGCGGCGCCTTGCTGGAGCGCGGCCTGGTGAGCGCCCATGACCTGGACCTGATGATCCTCTGCGACACGCCCGAGGAGGCCTGCAGCGCCGTGGTCCGCTCAACGCAGGACACCGACTGGCTGGCCGCCATGGAGGAGATGGCCCGCATGGAGGCCCAGCGCGCCTACGGCCGGCATCACGAGGACTGAGGCAGGGCTTCTTAGCCCCGCATGCGCGGGTCCAGCGCGTCGCGCAGGGCATCGCCGAGGAAGTTCAGGCTGATCACCACCGTGCCCAATGCCAGCGCCGGGTAGACAATCAACTGCGGCGCTGATCGGAGGTACGGCAGTCCGTCGCTGATCATGCGGCCCCAGCTCGGGTAGGGCGGCTGAAGGCCGATCCCCAGGAAGCTCAGCGTGGCCTCGGCCAAGATCACCTGAGCGATGTCCACGGTGGCGGCCACCACGATGGGGCTGACGATGTTGGGCAGCACGTGGCGCATGACGATTCGGCGGTCGGGAATGCCCAGAGAACGCGCCGCTTCCACATACTCCTTGCTGCGTACCGCCAGCGCCTGCCCCCGAACGAGCCGCGCCATGCCCGGCCAGTTCACGAGCGCCAGAGCCACGAAGACCGTGAGGAAGCTGCCAGCCGCGGTCGTGGGCCGCATGATGCCCACGAGCAGGATCGCGAAGAGCAGGTCAGGGAAGGCGAACATGCCGTCTGTGACGCGCATGAGCAGCAGGTCCAGCCTGCCGCCCTTCCATGCGGCAAGAAGGCCCAGCGCCACGCCGATGAGGACCTCGATGGCCTCCACCACCAGGCCCACGGAGAGCGACACCCTGGCGCCGTGCAGCAGGCGCGTCAGCGTGTCCTGCCCGTGGTTGTCCGTGCCCAGCGCGTGGCGGGGTCCTGGTGGCGCAAGGATGGCCGCACGGTCCTCTGTATCATAGCTGAAGGGGCTCAGGGCGGGGCCGAAGGCGGCGGCCAGTATGAGCAGCGCCAACACGGCGATCGCCGCCACGGCCACCGGGTTGCGGATGAGCCGCGCGCCGGCGCCGGGCATGGGGCGGGCCGCGGCGTCGCTCACCGTGCCGCCTCGTGTCGCACGCGGGGGTCAACGATCACATAGAGCAGGTCGACCAGAAGGTTGACCGCGACGAACACCGAGGCCACCAGCAACGCCACTCCCTGGATTACAGGGTAGTCGCGCGCCAGGATGGAGTGGACCGACTCATAGCCGATGCCGGGGATCGAGAAGAGCGTTTCCACGATGAAGGACCCAGTCAGCAGGTACCCGAAGCTGTTGCCCAGCACCGTCAGCACGGGCAGGAGGGCGTTCTTCAGCGCGTGCCGCAGGATCACCTGGGTACCCGTGAGGCCCTTCGCCGATGCGGTGCGGATGTAGTCCTGGCGCAGCACCTCCAGCATGGACGAGCGCATCTGGCGCGCAAGCAGCGCCCCCGGCCGGGCCGCAAGGACCACGGTCGGCAGCACCCAGTAGGAGGGCCCTTCCCAGCCCGAGGTGGGCAGCCATCCCAGCCAGAGCGAGAAGCAGAGCATCAGGATGGGCGCCAGCACGAAGGGCGGCAGGGAGACGAGCACGAGCACCTGGGTCATCACGGCCCGGTCGGGCAGGCGATTGTGCTGCAGCGCCGCCAGCACGCCTGCGGGCAGACCAAGCAGGGAGGCCGTGCAGATCGCCAGGAGCGCAAGGAAGGCCGTGGTGGGGAACTGCTGGGCGATCAGGTCGGTGACGGATCGCCCGCCGTTGGCGAAAGAGTGGCCCAGGTCGCCTCGTACGGCGCCCCAGAGGAAGTCGGCGTACTGGACCATGGCCGGTCGATCCAGGCCGTACTCGTGCTCAAGCTGGCGGCGGATGGCTGGATCGGCGTGTTGCCCCACGAGCAGGTCGATGGGGCTGCCCGGCGCCAGGTAGCCCAGGAAGAAAGTGACGAACGAAACAGCCAGCAGCGTCGGAACTGCCAGCGCGAGCCGCTTGAGTACGTAGGGCGCCATGCGGGGATAATACCCCAGCGGCGACACTGAAGGGGCGGCGGGCACGGAGGCAAGGAGCGCCTGCCGTGCCCGCCGGCAGAGGTCACGGGTTCTGCGCGCTCGGCTGCGATCCGCCCATGAGCATCTGCATCAAGCTCGGGGTGGCCGGCGCCGGGCCGGAGATGGTCAGCCGAGCGTCCAGCGCCCGGTTCACCTTGGCCAGAGTCTCCGAGACGTGGGCGCAGGTATAGGTATCAGCGCTCGGCTTCCGCTGGGCTGTGGCTAGGCGCAGCTTGAGCGAGCGGAGCTGGTCCCACGCCAGGGTGCGGGCATCGTCCGGCAGGCCCGTTGCCGGGCTGACGACCATGGACACCAGGGCGTCGACGTGGGCGCGCTGGAGCTGGCGCCGCATCGGATCCGACGGCCTGCCCGTGGAGAGCTCTGACCAGACGGAGCCGCCCAGCCTCTGGAAGAGCTCAGCCATGGTGAACGCGTCGGCCGGCGTTGCGGCTCGGAACTCGTTGTTGGCGACGCGCCGCAGCACGGCGGCGCTGAGCAGACGTCTAAGGATGCTCGTGCGCATCGATGCCAGCATATCCCGTACGTTCAGTTCCGAGGAGCCGCCACCTGTGATGGCCGCCATCATGTCGGGGTAGGGGTCTGTGCCCAGCTTGGCCAGAAGGCCCTTGGGCAGGGACAGCGCGCCCTCGTCGAAGACGTACTGGGTCAGCAGCGACAGCGCCTTTCGTTGGTCTGCGGCGGGAACCGGCGACACCGCCGGACGCTCTCCCGGATCGCCGCGGTGACTCCGGTTCTGGCGGATGCCGCCCACAAATCGCGACGCGATGGAGGCGCTCTGGCTGTACGAGCCCAATGCCTGCATCATGCCGCGCGTGTAGGTCCAGTAGGGCTGGCCCTTCTCGGGGAGGCGCTTGTTCAGGTTGAGCATCAGGTAACGGGCCATCGAGAGCGCACGCGACGCGTAGGCCAGGGGATCGGAGCTCAGGTCGAACCGAACCACCATGGGGTCGGACTGGTCGGCGATCTCGTCGCTCTGGTAGGCCAGGCCGGGCTCCGAGCCGTGGGCAGCCAGGGAGCGCAGCACCGGCGCCTCGCTCTCGGTGGTCGGCTGGGCGACCGGCATGTAGCCGTACTTCACGGCCCACTGGTCGTACTTGCCCACCGTGGTGGAAAAGAAGTCGACGCTGCGTTGCCTTATGGCGGCGAGGTTGAACGGCGTGTAGTCCATCACCGACGACGTGACGCCGTTCTGCTTCACAAACGACGCGTTCTTCAACTGCTCGAGACTGTAGGCGGTGCTGCCTGCGAAGTTGTGGCGCAGGCCCAGGATGTGGCCCATCTCGTGGCAGACCGTGCTCCTGAGGAACGCGGCCACGTAGGCCTTCTCGCTGGGCGCCACGCCGGCCGGCAGCGCCAGTTGGGCCGCGGTGAAGCCGAGCCAGGCCTGCTTGGCGGCGTGCTGGGCAAACCGGCAGTTTCGGGCGTCGTGGCACTGGTCGACGCCTGCCGGCGCCTCCTGAAGCCATGACAAGGGATCCACGAAGGCCTTCTTCTCGAGCTTGGTGGCGCGGGCCATATTGCCGTCCACCGTGATGCTTGCGTTCAGGATCTCGCCGGTGATCGGGTTCGGCCGGAAGAGCGCCACGGCGTAGGCGTCGGACTCCGACGTGACCCAGCGGATAGTGTTGTAGCGCATGTCCGCGTGGTCCCAGTCGGCGTCGTCCGGCATCTGCTTCACGACAACGGCGTCCTTGATGCCGATCTTCTCGAAGGCCTTGTTCCACATGAGCAGGCCCTCGCGCACGGCGGGGCGGTACTCGACGGGAATCGCGTTGTCAAGCCAGAAGACGATGGGCTTCTTGGGCAGCGACATGGCGGCCTTGGGGTTCTCTTTCTCAAGGCGCCAGCGCAGGATGTACCGGCTGGTCTGGTCGGACTGGTCGTCGCGGCTCAGGTTCAGGTAGTCGGCGGTGAAGTAGCCTACGCGCGGGTCCGACAGGCGCGGACGGTAGCCGGCTTCGGGCAACTGGAGGAGAGTAAAAACCACTCGAACCGGAATGCTCCGCGGGTCGGCAAGCACCGCCGTGCCGCTGGTGGCGGCCCCGCGGCTGCTGCCGGTGAAGTTGTACTCGGTCTCAACCACCAGGTTCTCGGGCAGAACGCGGAAGGAGCGGATGGACGTCTTCTCGCGGTCCATGGAGTAGGATGACCCGCCTCCCGTGAGGGCCGCCAGGCCGCCGGAGATGGAGGGCGACGAGAAGAGCGAGCTGATCTGCGCGAAGTCGCCGCGGAAGAAGTCGCTGATGTTGATGAGGAGGCTCTTGCGCTCCGGCTGCTTGGCCTCGATCTTGAACTGCTCCAGATAGGCCTCGGCGGTTGACCGCTTGACGGAGCGGGCCAACGGCGTGCCGTCCGGCGCTCGGAACGTGGTGTTGGGCGCAACCAGCATCAGCTTGTCGTCGCCAACCTGGCGCAGAAGGAAGACCGTATCGCTGATCGGGGACCCGGCGACGACCTGAGTGGAGGTGCCCGAGGCCGCAGTCGCCTCCAGCATGAAGAGTTTGCCCAGTTGGTCCTCGCGGACCTCCAGGTAGATCGTTTCGCGACCGCCTTCGGTCTTGCGGTAGACCGTGAAGGCGCCGGTCAGCTTCTCGTAATCCTTGACCACATCGTCGATGGCCTTGGCCTTCTTCTCCGCCGATGCAGCCTTGACGCCTGCCTGCGGGACGGGCGAACCCTCGGTGCGGGTGTTGTGCAGCTTGCCCTTGGCGGCGGCGCCCGATCCGGGAGGCCCGAACTCCAGGCCGTCCAACTCCATATCCGCGGTCACGGCGTCGCCTGTGGTCTTCTCCAGCCACTGCGTCGATGTGATCGTGATGGCGGGCTTGCCCTCGGTCTCGTGGTAGACCATCTTGACCTTCAGGCAGTCGACGCCGCCCGACTGCTCGGACGCCATGACCTCGAAGTCGGCATGGGCCGTGCGGGCGCCGATGTCGGGCCGCGCCGCATACTCCTGCACCCACTTGTCGCCGGGGCCGATGGCCTTCTCAGGGAAGATGACCTGCGTGGCGATGAACATGCGCACGCCGGTCTTGTCGTCCTCCGGGTCCTTCTTGGCGGTCGTCCTGGAGACAAGCTGTCCCAGCGGCGACACGACGACGGTGGACTTATCCGGATCGTTGGAGGAGGGCATCTTGTTACCGTTGATGCGCATCTCCGACTCCTCGGTCACGGTGTCCGAGGTGATGTCTCCGTTGGCGACCACATCGACGACGGTGGCCTTCTGGATCTCCTTCACCTCCATGGTCACCTGGCGTCCCATGGCATCCACCTGCATAACGCCTTCACTGCGGTACCGCATGATCTGCCCCTTCTGGGCGCGATAGCGCATGACGACCTTGTCGGTCGGGGCAGCGGGAGCCGCGGCGGCGGCGGGAGGCGCTTGGGCCGCGGCAACCAGCGGGAAGGTGGCCGCGACGGCGATGGCGACGGCGGCGAGCCGTCCGGGTACAGGCATAGGGTGTCTCCTAGACATGCGATGGCGCCGGCAATAACCTGACGCAGCGAGTGTACCTGCCAGGGGCGCGCCACGGCCCCGTAGGCGTGAGGCGCTCAGTCGGGCCGCACCAGCACGGCCGATGCCGAGGCCATGTCGAGGGCGATCTGAGTGAACCCTATCTCCACTACGATGGAAGGGAAGCGTTGGTTTACCTTGATATCCGTGTGGGGTGTGAGTCCCAGGGCCATGAGCTTGCTGCGCTCGTGGGCGGATAGTGTGCGAATCTCCACGACGCGCGCGTTGACGCCCTTGGGCAGGGCATCGAGGGTCACGGGCTCGGCCTCGCCGACCGACTCGTCGGCGTCAGGCGGTCCCGGTTGATGCGTAGATGGCACGTTGCTCCTCCGTGGCGCGGCATGGCGCCGCCGGAATCCTACCCGCATGCGGCCCATTCCGGCAGACGCGCGGCGAGGGCGCCCCCGGTGCATCGGGAGCGCCCTCGCGCGTCTGTGGCGGCCGTTGAGGGCCGTTTGCGGCTAGTCCGCTACGGCGATACGGTGAGCTTGCCGTAGCCCACGGCGGCGTCGTAGATGCCCTCGCCGGCGAAGATGCAGGTCACAGGGCGAATGCCAGTGGGCGTGCGCGACGGGATTGTGTAGGCAAGCGTCGCCGAACCCCAGACGTTGGTCACGGCGGAGCCGATCTGCACGTAGTCGACCTGGTATACGATCGTGCGGCTCCGGATCGGCGTATTCGTGCGATTCACGTTCAGGAACGCGAGGAGGTTCACGGACTGCCCCAGCCGCCCCTGAGCGTCGCGGACCACGAGCTTCGTATTGCCCGTGGCGGCCGCCACCGTCAGTGTGCCGGCGCCCGACGAGGCCAGGAACTTGGCATCGCCCGCGAAGGTCGCCACGATGCGGTTGTCGCGCAGACCCCACGCGCGCGGGGCCTGGTAGGTGATGGTCGCCCAGCCGTCGGCGCCCGTCACCGCGGAGCCGGCGGGCCAGCCGCCGACGGTGAATACGATGGTCTTGCCCGAAACGGCCTGCCCGTTGCGAACGCGTACCAGGCGGGCCGTGAGGTCGGTCGAGCGACCGTAGATCTGCCGCACATTCGGGACGGTGATGGCGGTCTGTACGTTGACCTCGTCGTTGGTGACCGTCAGCGTGCCCGAGCCGGCCGACGGCGCATAGTCGGCATCGCCCGCGAAGCTGGGCGTGATGATGAAATCGCCGATCGGCTTGGCCAACGGCACCGTGAAGGGCGCGGCCGCCGCGCCGTTGGCCCCGGTTGGAGCCGTGACGGCGCCCGCCTCGCCCTGAACGGTGAACTGCACGGTCTTGCCGGCGAGCGGCGCACCGGCGCTAGTGACGGTGGCTTTGAGGCTCACGGTCTCTCCGCGGGCGCCGGTGACGGCCTCGCCCACGGTCTGCGATGGCGCACGAAGGTCGGCGTTGCGCCGCAGGCGAATCTGGCGGAGTACGGTGACCGTGTCCGGCGGGACGCCGTTCACGGATGCGATGTTCGACTTAACGCGGATACCGATGCTCATGGCGTTCGGCAAAGCGGCCGGATCGAACCGAAACGTGTAGGTCTGCACCGGGTCCTTGCTGCCCAGGTTGTACGTGCCAAGCGCCGCGTCGGCGCCCTGGTCGAACGAGGCTGGCACCTCGGAACGGCCGTTGTTGAAGCCCGTGTCCGGGTTCGCGGGCCACTCGAACGCGAACGCACTGATGCCTCGAGCGTCTGCGGGACTGCCCACCACGTCGGGACGCGGGTTGAATGAGCGGTCCGCCTTGATGCGCAGGGTCAACGTTCCGTCGGGAAGCACGCCGAACGTGTCGTCCAGCTGCTTGGACCCGTTGGCGGGCTCGATGTCCAGCAGGCCCACGGGCGGGAACGGCGGCGGGATGACATGGACCACCACGGTGGCGACGCCGGAGTTGCCCGCGTCGTCATACACGGTCAGCGTCACGGTGAAGTCACGCTCGGCGGCGTAGTGGTGCCGGGTCTGGTTGCCGGCGGGGTGGATGCCCGGAGCCGACGGCACGACGCCACCCAGCGAACTCGGCGTCGGAAGGTTGTACTCGTCCACGGCGCCATCGCCGAACTCCCAGCGCACGCGAACGATGCGGGCCGAGGGATTCTGCTCGTAGGAGCCTACCGGGTCGAAGGTCACATAGTGATCCTGCCCGTTGGACTGCAGCGGCACGTAGGTCTCGCCGTTGTTGCCGTCCGGGTGGCCGATGACGGCGACCGGTGACGGAGTGAAGACGGCGCCGGCCAGGATGGCGATGTCCCACCCTGTGACCAGGCCGACCTGCGCGTTCTGGTCGGAAGCGCCCGCTGGCCAGTCCGTGGTCTGGTAGCCGGAGGGCTCGAAGTGGCCGTCGGGAACGGGCGAGAAGTAGGTCGTGCCGGCGGCGGTTGTGCCGTGCCAGTTCTGGTGTCCCAGATCAGAGGCCGAGGCTCCGGCGATCCAGTCCACGAGCGTGTTGTACCAATCGAAGGGCTGCAAGGGCCGCCCGTCAAGCGAGTTGCCTCCCGTGCCCAGCGGGTCGGTAAGCACATTCACTTCCGCCTCGCGGAGGCCCTTGAAGACGTTGTACATCCCATAGGCGTCGCGAGCGCTGGACCAGCCCCAGAGGCTGTCCGGGTTGAAGAAGTTGCGGTAGAGGAAGCTGATGGCGCCCTTGACGCCCGCGGAGTCATTGGCCGCGCCGATGAACTTCAGGCCGGCCAGGCCGCCGGCCGTCTTGGCTGCGTTCGGGCCTTCGAGGCCCGTGGTGTAGCCAAGCCCGCCTGCGTACTGTGTCTGGATCGTGGGCGTCCCCGGCTGACGGTAGTCGGGTATGCCAAAGGTATCGGTCGCGGTGTTGGCCACCTGGTCGTTGGTGAGCCAGATCGCCGCCTCGGCCTTGGTGACCGCCGAGACCTCGATGGCCGGCGGGTAGAGCGCGCGCGGCCCAGGCGTGAACGTGTGGGCCTGTTCCGCCGCGCGAAGCCCGATGAAGGCCCACGCGGCCGTCGAACCGTCGGAGTCGTTGTAGTTGAAGGCGAGATCGTAGCGCCATCCGCCTTCAGCGTAGCCCGAGTAGCCCTGCGACCACTGGAACGCGTCGACGACGTCGCCGATCAGGTCATAGTAGGTGGCGTAGTCGGACCGGTTTGGAATGGCCTTCATCACGTAGCCGGCCTGGCAGAGGGCCTGAAGTTGTGGGCCGGCCTCATAGGTGCCGGACGGTGACTTGGCTACAAATCCGTTGGGTGTTCCGCCCGGCCCATGGGTATCGGGGTTGAGCGTGCGGCCCGACGCGAACGTGATGACGCTGCCCGAGACGTTCACCTTCGTCAGGTTGTCGGACCGCGTCAGATAGTTGATCAGCAGGTCCAAGTCCTCAACGTAGGCGTCTTTCGATCCGTCGCTGCTGTAGTTCTTACCCCCGGAAATGGATCGCCCGGTGTTCTCGAACGCGATGGCGGCCATGGAGGAGCCGGCAACCGACGCATACGTGCTGTCGGGGCCGTTGTAGAGGTACGGCACGAAGGCGTCGTCTGCCGCCGGTTGGCCGTCATACGAACTACCGTCCCTGCGAACCAGCATGCTGTGCAAGTACCAGAGCCCCTCGTCCGCTGCACGGTTGGCCCGGTTCGAGCGCACAGATGGGTCGCCGACGACCACGAAGTATGGGGCGGACCCTGTAGCGCCGAGGGCGTCCGTGACTGTGACGCCGGCGGCTATCTGGGTGTTGACCGAGAGGCCGGTGTACGTATGCAGCAGAGCGGCGCCCGAGACGGGATCGCTCGTCTGATATGGGGCTGTGACCGACCCGTCACCGGTGTTCCAGGCGACCGTGTAGGGTGCAACCCCGCCCTTGATGACGGCCTTCAGGCGTGTCGCCACGCCGTTGAAAACCACATGGCTACTGGCAAAGCTGGGCGGGTTGTCGGCAAACGTGGCGTCGGCCACCCAGGGGACCGGCACTACCGTAAGTACAAAAGGCACCCGGCTGACGGCCGACGGCCGCGTTGCGGGCTTGGCGGGGGGCGCCGTGCCGCGGTCATAGGCGGCCAGGTCCACCGAGATCACCTTGAACTCGTCGCCGGCCTCGAGCGTATAGTTGCCGGGCTTCAGGGCGAGGCGTGTGACCCGCGTGTTCGGAAGCCAACCGCTCCAGACCTGCTTGCTGCCGTAGGTGGTGACCCGCAGCCGTGTCTGTGGCGCGTAGCCGACGACCGCGACACCGTCCCGTGTAAACACTCTGGTCTTGAAGCTCGGCGCACCGTCGGCGTGCGCCTGTGGCAGCAGGTATGCCGCTGCCAGAGCCGCCAACAGGAGCGGCCCTCGTGGGGTTCCCATTCTTCGGTTCCTCTCTTCTCTCACAGGCTTATCACAAATGGTCAGCTGAATCTGCGGGAAAGCGCCGGCCCGCGGCCGCACGCCTTGATCACCAATCGTACGACATCCTGTCGCCACGCGGCCCCGTGAAGCGATTCATGGGGCGTCCCGGGTCAGAAAGGCCCCGGACCACCCGAAGTGGCCCGAGGCCCCGACCGGTGGAGCGCTAAGAGCCCCGCTTGCCGAGCCGATGGTCCATGACGATGATGTGCTCGCCGGACATCTTGAGCACTTCGACGGTGTCACGGACGGACTTCTCTTCCTCGACCTGCTCGGTGATGAACCACTGGAGGAATATCTGCGTGGCGAAGTCCTTCTCAGCGATCGCCGCGGAGTAGAGCTCGTTGATCTGGGCGGTGATCTCCTGCTCGTGCGCCAGGGTGTCCTCGAAGACGCCCAGCGGGCCGCGGAACTGGACCGGCGGCGCGGCAATCGCCTGCAGCTCGACGGTGGCGCCCTGATCGTTCATGTACTGAATGAACTTGGCGGCGTGGCCCTGCTCCTCCTGCGACTGCACCCGCATCCAGGTGGCGAAGCCCGCGAAGTTGATCGTCTCGCAGTACTGCGCCATGGCGGTGTACAGGTACGAGGAGTAGAACTCCCGGTTCAGGTGGTCGTTCAGTCGCTTCTGCATCTTGCTCGAAATCATCTGCATTCCTCCCTGGGCCAGGGCGAACGCCGCCCGGCCAGACCCTGTCGATCCGGGGCAGCGTCGATGTGACGCAACCCGCACGCAGTTGTATACGCGGCCTGCAACCGGCTGAGCGCCCTTGAGCGCCCAGAACCGGTCGCATACCTCAGTTGGCCCGGCTGTTACGGTGCGGCCTTGATGGACACATCGTCGATGCCCATCAGGTACCCCGAACCGTCGGATGCCGGGCTCTTGCCGACTGCCTTGAAGCGGAGCCGGTGCACGCCGGCGGTGAGCTTCACCTTGCCCAGAGCGGTCTCAGGCCCTCGCTTCACGTCCAGCGTGTAGGTATCGACCTGTGGGCCGAGCGGCGAGCCATCCAGTTCGGCCTGCACGACGGCGTAGTCGTGCGAAGTGGTGAGTCGCACTGCCAGGTCATACTGCCCCTCCTTCGGCACGTGGACCAGCAGCTCGACGGCGGCGTTGAGGCCGCTGGGCATGATCCAGAGCTGGTGGCCGCCGGAGTAGGCCGGCCCGAGGTTTTGGGCCTCATAGCCTCCGCCGCTGACGCCGCCGATCTGGATCCAGACGCCATCGGCAGAGCCCTCCGCCAGCACTTGCGGCTCATAGCGCAGGTAGTCGACCTCAACGGTCCTGCCGCTCGATGCCGCGTTCCTGCCGACGCACCGCAACTCCACCGAGGCCGTTCCAGCGGGGATGACGCCCAGCGGAAGGATGCCAGCCATGGGGCCGGCCTTGGGCGCGTAGAGGTCGAAGACGGGCCCGATGGCCTTGCCGTCGATGAACGCCTGCACGAGGCCGCCGGCGGGGCCTGCGTGGGCCTTGAGGCCCAGGACGCGCGTCTCCGGCGCAGGCGCTGCCAGGCTGATGGTCAGCGACTGCCCGTCCTCTGAAGCCGCCCATCGGATCAGGCGGCCGCCGCTGATCGATCGGTCGCCGAACCGCGTCTCCGGCTGCGGTGCGCCCGCCGAGGCGCTCAGCTTCTGCTCCTCGATCTCGATGGCGCGGGCCTCGGCCCAGGCGGGCTCAAGGCGCACGCAGTCCAACACGGCGCGTCCTGCCGCCGCCGTGACGATGGACGCGGGTTCGCCCTTCCCGTCGATGACCACCGCCTGCAGTGCGGAGACACCCGGCGTGGCGGCGGTGATCTCAAGGGTCCTACCGGCCACCAGCATCGTCAGCGGCGCCGCGTCGGGCAGGGCCGAGATGAGCTGCGGGTAGTAGACGCCGGCCTTGGGAGCCCGGAGGGTGAAGTCGGCCAGCTTTTGGCCCTGCGCGGCCTGCCCGAAGTCCACGGCGCGTTCGCGGCTGAACTCCACCTTCAGGCCGGAGTCGCTGAGGACCGATCCCGCCCCTGCCCGTACGGCATCGCGCAGCACATCCTCAGCCTCGTCGGCGAACGTGACGCCGGACCCGTAGGTCCGAAGAGCCTGAGCGTCGAGCGCTCGGAAGGGGCGGGTGTTGTAGCGCACCTTGCTCGGCGGGTCGTTGGGCGTAAGGCCGCCGGTCACCGTGGCGTTGGCCAGTTCGGAGAAGGGCGGGGTCAGCTCGGCCTGGTACCAGAACGCGGTGGAGGTGAACTCATAGTGGCCGCGCGGGCCGACGCCGTTGGGCCCATAGTTTTCGATGACCATTCGGAAGCGTTTGGTGAACGGGATGAAGTCGGCGAAATGCCATCGGTAGTTGCACGTGCGATGCCCGACCTGCGACGAGCATCCCCAGCTGCCGCCAGAGAGGTACCGAATGCCCCACGCATCGCCGAAGTAGTCCTCCGAGCCCGTGCCGACCCACTTGGGGAAGTCGTCCTCGTCGACCCAGACCTTCTCGTCGCCTTCGCCCCACCACCCGCCCAGCGGGTGGTCGATCGGCATGGAGACGCCCACGAAGTGGCCCTTGCCTGCCGTCTCGAGGAAGCTATAGTCGAAGCCGGCGATGCCCGGCTCACTGCGCCATCGTGCGTAGAAGTAGCACATATCGGCCGGCAACGCCTCAACGGGGGCCCAGTCGATCTGCACATCGAGCTGCGCGGGGCGATCCAGGTAGTTTGTGGCCTGGATTTCTCCGGAGCGCCGGAACGGCATGGCGTAGAAGTTGTAGGCTTGGTTGCCCTTGCAGCCTGCGATCACGGAGCCGTAGTCCGGCGCCTCCCAGTCGAAGCCGAAGAAGGGCCCCAGCGGCGTGAGTACCTGCGGCCAGGGCGCCTTGTCCCAGACCGCCTGCAGCACCACCTTGCGCCAGACGTAGCGCTGCTCTGATGCGGCGCTGATGTGGATGCCTCGAACGACGCCAGGACCGCGCAGCGAGGCCAGGTTGACGGTGGCGCCCGGCGCGATCTCGACACGGGAACTGATCGTCACCTGGCCCGCCATATGCTCCTTCGGGTCGATGCCCTTGCGGCCCCATGCGGCCGCGGCCTCGTAGAGGGCCGAGGTCTGGTCGCCGGTGAGGGGCAGCTTCAGGCTCTCGACGGCTCGATCCTTCGGATAGATGTGGTAGCCGAAGTGGTAGTACTGCCCGTACGCCCTGTCCGCCGTGATCTTGATGTGTTTGGCGAACGGGATCGGCACATACGAGTCGGACGCCTGCCGATCGGCCCGCTGCCAGACCAGCGGCTTCACGAACGGTTGGATGTCGCCATTGAAGATCTGGTTGAAGTCCCACTCATAGGTCGGCTTCTCCGCGCCGTCGAGGTATACGCGAATCTTGCCCTGTGGATTGGCCGACCAGATGCGCCAGATGCAGCCGGGGCCGTCGATATCCATCATCACCGCCTCGCCGTTGGGCTCCACCCGCAGGTACTGGCCGGCGTCGCCGTTGGCCCCGTAGGCCTTGGTCATGTTCCGGTCCCAGCTTGAGAACTGGCCCGCGGTGATGCCTGTCTGCAGCCGCGTCAGTCCGTCGAGATCGGTCAGGCGCTTGATCAGCTCGGTGTAGCTCTGCGGCTGCCCTGCGGCGCCGGTGGCCGGGAGCAGTGCCGCGGCGGCGGCGCACACCGGCAGCAGCTTGCCGGCGGCTCGGCGAAGTAGTCTGGGAAGATGCATGCTCATAGTCGCGCCTCCTTGCGGTGCTCGGCCCGACGCGCCCCGGTTTGGGCTGGCTCAGGGCCTCTCGTGCAGCAGTCTGCCGAGGTCCCATGCGGGCGTCCAGCCCAGCAGCGCCTCGGCTTTTCGTATGTCGAAGAACGAACGGAAGGGCTCATCACCGTAGTAGGTCTCGTCGAGTGGCACCTGCGGGTCTTCGGGCCAGTTGCGGCGCGCCAGATCGCCAGTGGAGACCGTGCCGTACTGGTCGTGCGCCGTCAGGTAGAAGGCCTCATGCGAGCCCGCCGGCACGTCGGCCACCAGGGCCAGCGCGATGGCTTCGGCCACATCCCGCACGTCGATCCAAGCGTAGGTCGCTCCCCGCGCGTCTCGCCGCCCCTCGGCGCGGATGCCTCCCAGGAAACCCGCGTAGTGCGGTTCGTAGACGACATACGTGTACCGCAGGGCCAGCGTCGTCAGTCCGTGTTCGCGGCTGTACCCCGCGCAGAGTTGGTCGCCGAAGGACTTGGAGTAGCTGTAGACTTCCGAGGGCAGGTCGCGGTGTTTCTCATCGATGGGGAGGTAGTCCGGCCGGTAGAACCTGCCGTGAATGCCCCAGCCGGACGCCGACTCGCTGCTGCCGAAGACGACGCGCCGCACACCCCACTCGGCGGCGTAGCGGAGCACGTTGAAGGTCGCCAGCATGTTGACGGCCAGCACGCGGTCCCATGTTGCCACGAACGGGTTGGGAATGGCCGCCAGATGGACGATGGCGTCCGGCGGCTGAGGCAGCGCGTCCAGGGCGAAGGGTTGCGTCAGGTCAGCGACGATGGACGCTGTGCCGAGGCCCTCGGGCAGGGGCGCCGCATCCAGCACCGTGACCTCATGGCCGGCCTCCAGAAGCCGCCCGAGCGTCACGCGGCCGATGTTGCCGGCGCCCCCGGTGAGCAGCACCCTCATGGCTTGGCCTTCGCGCGCGCGCCGGGACGCGCCGCCTTTGGGGGCGGCGCAGGCGCGTAGCGGACGAGCAGGCTCTCGCCGGGCGCGCCGATCTTCAGCGTGAGACCCTCGCGGAGTTGGGCGCCGGTCATGCGACGGCGGCTGGAGTTGCGCCGCTCATCGATCAGGTCCACGACGTAGGTCTTCTCGGGGTCCACGGCGCGGAGGCCGGCGATGATGCCCGCCAGGTTGCACTCGCGACGGCGGAAGGCCAGCACGATGCCCGAGTCCTTCTCGGCAAGGTGGAGCTGCCACGCGGCGAAGCGGTCCGCCGCCGTGTCCCCGGCCATGATGGGGTAGAGGTCGCCGTACCAGTAGGGCCGGTTGACCCGAAGCTCGGCGATGGCCTCCTTGGCCGACGCCTTTACAAAGTCCGGGTTCATGTAGTCGAACTCGGCCGCGACGCCCATGGTGGCGTTGGAGCGTGTCTCGTAGGGCTCTGTGGTCCACGTGGAGAGGGAGGCCAGCGGGACGTAGAGGCCGAACGCGCAGACCTGCGCCTGGTGCCAGTCGGCATGGCCGGGGCTGCAGCCGGTATCACTGCGCCAGAGGGGAACGGAGCGGGAGCACATCTCGATCTCGATGCGTCGGCCGCCGCTGGCGCAGTTGTCGATCATCACGCCGGGGCATCTGGCGCGGATCTCGTCCCACATGGCGTAGAGGCCCTCGACGTAGCGGATCTCGGTGATGCCCTGCCGATCGGGCGCGTCGGCCCGGCGCCAGTAGTCCAGCGGGTCCATGTTGAAGTCGTTGCGGTAGACATCGACGCCGTAGGCCTTGACCTGTCCGATGAGCAGTTCGGTCAGCCAGCGCCTGGCCGCCGGGTCATCGAGCTTGAAGAGGCCGCCGGCCTTGCCGCCGTGGACGAACTCGGGATGCTCGTTGGCGATGTCTGAGCCAGGAGCCACGCGCTCGGGCTCGAACCAGAGCACGAACCGGCCGCCATTCGCATGGACCTTGTCCGACACCGGCTTCAGCCCGCGCGGATACTCCGCCTTGCGGTGCGACCAGGTGCCCACGCCGTTGGGGAAGCCGCCGGGGAACCACGCCGCATCGAGCCAGAGGGCGTCGAAGCCCAACTCGGCTGCCACGGCTGCGGCCTTGAGTTGGCCCTCTTCGGTGGACCAATCGGGACGGCCCACATAGCGGTCGAAGCACTGAAGCGCGAAGGGCGGCTCCGCGGGCTTGCCGGCCAGCTTCGGCGAGTAGTGGGCCAGCATGAGCCTCCGGAAGCGGTTGTGGTTGGTCAGGCGGTCGCCCCGCCATGCCATGATCAGGATGCGTGGCGTGCGCACCGTCTCGCCGGGATGCAGCACGAACCGGGCGCCCTCCATGCCTGCGCTGAGCCGGGTGGGGCCGGCATCAGATCGATCGATCTCGGCGAACCACTGGCCGCACCAGCCGACGGCGGCGAAGAGGCCGTCGCCCGCGTACTCCAGGCCAAAGAAGGGGAATGCTGAGACCGACGATGGACGTCCGCCCGATGGCGCCATGCGCACAGGCCGCCCCGGCTCCACCGTATCCTCGATGGGCAGGAAGGAGGTCTGGCCGCAGGCGTCGCCCTGGAGGCGGTGCAGAGCCACAGGCGTCCGAGCATGGCCGGTGCGGAGGCGTGTGTCCACCGCACGAATCTGCTCGATCACGGGCGTGTCCGCCGTGCCGGTGTTGGTGAAGCGGACCACCCAGTCGCAGGCGGCGTAGCCCTTGTACGCGGTCGCATCGGCTTCGACGCGCAGGCCGCCGGCCGGGTCGCTCCAGGTGACGGTCCAGGTGGTGCGGTCACCGGTTTCCGCCGACTTCACATTGCGGCTCCAGCCGGGCAGCAGTTGGGCCGACGGCTTGCCTCCGATTACGAAGGAGAAAGGCGGCGCCTCATCCAGCAGCAGGGAGCCGGGCTGGTTGTCGTCGAGGAAGCGGATGGCGCCGTCGGCCAGCACGAACTGCGCATCGGCCCAGTCCGCCTGGTCGAAGCCGGGCCCATCGCCGCCATCGGTGACCACCAGATCCAGGTGGCTTGTTCCCTTGGGCAGCCTCGTGAGGAGCTTCAGCGCGGGCTGGCCGACCTTGCACACGGGCGATCGAGCCAACTCCACGCCGTCGGCCTCCACGACGAACTCGACGGACGCGTTGCCGCGGCGCGTGTCCTCGTTGTCATCCACGCCGACCGACGCGGAGAACTCCACGGCGCCACCGGGGACCTCGACGCGGATGTGGCTCGTAGCGTGGGTGCCCAGGCCATGGCTGAAGCGCTTGCCGTCCAGCGTGATGGGCGTGCCGATGGCCGACTGCCCGAACCGGAGGGCGCTATGGTCCTGTCGGAGCACCGTCATTGGCACGCGAACCGTGCTGGAGGCGTCGCCGGCGAAGGCTGAGGCCGCCCAGGTGCGTACCGACCGCAGCAGGTCCTTTGGCGGAACCGAGGGGTCGAGGTCACCAGGCGCCGCCGCAGAGGGGAGAGCGGCCGCCACAGCGGCCAGGAAGAGGACCAGCGAAACCAGCTGCCAACCTGAACCCATTCGATCGTGCCTCCGAACGCGGACTTGCTAGTCCATTCTAGGCCGCAACCCCGCAGGAGTCAACAGCCGCGCCGGCATTGCAGGCCATGCTTAGCAATGTTGCGCGCCTGTCGCGCAAAGGCGGCCCCGGCAAGGTGCGCCGGGGCCGCCTCAGAACGCCTACGCTGACAGGGTACGCGCTACTTCAGGAAGCCATTGTCGGTCGTGCCATTGTCGAAGTTCTCGTTGATGGCCGTTGCCGCGTCGTTGATCTGGCTCATGGTATAGCCGCTGGTGCCGCCGCCGCCGAGGGCCTTGTTCGCGATGGCCGCGAACTGCGTGACGGTGAGGCCGCCGAATGCCCCGGACTGGATGCGCAGACTGCCAAGGCCGGTCTGGGTGATGCCGGCTGCCGAGAAGTCGATGTTCAGCCGCATAGCCAGGACCTGTCCGGCAAGCACGCCGAGTTGGCCGGTCGGGTTCACCGCCGAGCAAGACAGCGCACGGGCCGTGCCGCCCTGCGGGAGGAACGCCTCGATGGCTGAGGCGCTGGTGAAGCGCAGCGTCTTGCAGCCGCCGATGGTAACGCCGCAGGAACCGTAGACCCGGCAGAACTTGGCTGCCAACAGGGCCCCGGGGTTGTTGCCGCTGGGCTTGGCGCCCCAGCCGCCCTGGGTGTAGGTGGTGTAGCGGTGCGTACACGTGGTGCGCTTGAGGCCGGCGTCCACCGATGTCACATTGTCGCCCGAAGCGAGGACGACGGCGCCGGTTACACCGGTGGTCCTGTCAGCGTCGCTATCGACGGCGCGGTTGGAGCCGACGCCCTTGAGCGTGAACGCGTAATCGGCAGGGAGGATGAACTGGACCTTGTAGGTTCCGGGGGCGAGGTTGTTGAAAAGGTAACCGCCCGTGGAACTGGTAACCGTGGTGGCCAGGACCTCGTCGTCTGATCCGAGCAGCTTCACGGTGACGCCTGCCACACCGACTTCGCAGGAGTCCTGGACTCCATCCTTGTCGGCGTCGAGCCAGACGCGGTCGCCCAGCGATGCGGGGCGTACACACGAACGCTTCAGGCCGGCATCGACGTAGGTGACGCTGTCACCGGACGCGAGAGTGACGACCGCAGTCACGCCCGTGGCGGTATCTGCGTCGCTGTCGACTGCACGGTTGGACCCGACGCCCTTGAGCGTGAAGGTGTAGTTGGCCGGCAGGACGAACTGAACCTTGTAGCTACCCGGTGCCAGGTTGCCGAAGAGGTAGCGGCCGGTGCTGCCGGTGACCGTGGTGGCCAGTACGGTGTCGCTCGTGTCGAGCAGCTTCACAGTGACGCCTGCCACACCCACTTCGCAGGAGTCCTGAATCCCGTCCTTGTCGGCATCAAGCCAGACCCGGTCGCCAAGGGACGCGGGCCGGACGCATGTGTTGCGCTTGAGGCCGGCATCGACCGAGGTCACATTGTCACCTGCGGCCAGCGTCACGGCTGCGGTCATGCCGCTGGTCGTGTCGGCGTCGCTATCGGCTTCGGTGTCGGAGCCGACTCCCTTGAGCGTGAACGTATGGTTGGTCGGAAGTACGAACTGGACCCTGTAGGTTCCGGGCGCCAGGTCGCTGAAGAGGTACTCGCCGTCGGCGTCGGTCACGACAGAGGTGAGTACGGCGTCGGTCGCGCTCAGCAGTTTCACCGTGACGCCAGCCACGCCGGTCTCGCCGGCATCCTGAATGCCGTCCTTGTCTGTGTCAAGCCAGACCTTGTCGCCAAGCGACGCCGGGCCGATCAGGCCGGCGTCAACCGATGTTACGCTCTCGCCTGAGACAAGCGTGACGGAGCCGCTGATGCCGGTGGCCGTGTCGGCGTCGCTGTCCGCCTCCGGGTCCGTGCCGGCGGCCTGGGCGGTGAACGTGTAGCCGGCCGGAGCGGTGAATGCGACCTTGTAGACGCCCGGAGCCAGGTCGCTGAAGAGGTAGCGGCCGTCGGTTCCTGTCGTATCGGCAGCGAGCACCACGCCGTCGGCATCCATCAGCCTCACGGCCACGCCGGCCAGGCCGACTTCGTCTGTGTCCTGCGTGCCATTGCGATTGGCGTCGACCCAGACCCGGTCGCCCAGTGCGGCCACGCGGACCAGACCGGCGTCCAGGATCGTGATCGATCCGCCGGCAGGGACTTCGCGGAGCTCGGTGGCGCCGGTGATCGCATCTGCGTGGCTCTGGATCGCCGAGTCGGGGTCGGTGGCCGGTTGGGTGAACTGGTAGCCGATGGGCGGCTCGAACCGGACTGAGTAGGTGCCGGGCACGAGGCCGGTGAACGAGTAGAGCCCGCCGGTCGCAGTCGTAGCAGTGGCCTGAACTTCGCCGGCGCTGGTAAGCAGCTCAACCTTGACGCCGCTGACGCCCGGCTCGCCGGCATCCTGTACGCCGTTGTAGTTCATATCCTCCCAGACGTAGTCGCCGACGGAGGCGGGCCGAACGAGGCCGGCATCGAGGAAGAAGGCGGACTGCCCGGCTGCCAGAATGACAGCATCAGTCGCGCCGGTCTGTAGGTCAGCGTGGCTGTTGGCCTCGGGGTTCGTGCCGGCGCCGGCCACCGTAAAGACATAGCCCGCGGGCAGAGAGAAGCGCACGGAGTAGGCGCCTGGGACCAGATTATCGAACAGGTAAGCGCCCGTGGCGTTGGTGGTGGTGGTCGCGATGACCGCGAATGTGGCGTCGAGGAGGGAGACGGTCACGCCGCCCACGCCGGCTTCGCCTGCGTCCTGAATGCCGTTGGCGTTAACATCATCCCAGACGAAGTCGCCAACCTGCGACATACCGTACAGGTCGTACTCCGGGTGGAGGAAGAGCGTATTGCGCCCGTCGGCGCCGATGATCTGCCAGCGGTAGAGCCCCGCGGGCATCGAGGGGACCTTCCAGTCGGCATCGGCGGGTGCGGTTGGATTGGCGTAGGTCGCTCCGGCAACGCCTGTGTCTAGCCGAACCGACAGCAACTCCCACTCCTTGTCGCCGGACGGGTTCGGGTCTGTGACGGTCCATGCACCGTCGGGCGCCGTGAAGCTCTGGCCGATGGCGGGTGAGATTCGCAGTAACGACCCCGAGGGTGCGTCGTCAGCCGGTGCGCCGGTACGCGCACCTTGGGGCTGTAGTCCCTTCTCAGGGTTGGCACTGACGACCACGGGAAACCCCGGTGTTGACGGCGAGTTCGGGTCACTGGTGTCGTCGGCGCGGTCGAAGTCGCCGTTCCAGAGCGCGATGCTCGTGGGTGCCGTCTTGACGTCTAGGTTGAAGCTCCATGCACCCGTGTATGTCGTGTTCGGAAAGAGGCTGGGGGTCGGGTCCACCGGCCCGTAGCCGATGAAACCGAAGCTTGCGTTGCCCTTGGCGAACACGACGCCGTTGGTACGTACTTTGAAGTTGTTCTGCTCATCCGTCTGGCCAGTCGTCTGCCAGGTGACGGCAAGATAGTAGCGGTACTCGACGCCCGACGTTGTGAGGGCCGCAGTCACATTGGGCACGGCGATGTCGAACCACGCATCGTCCGGCATGGCCGTGGAGAACCACTCGCCGACGAGACGATCTGGAGTGGCGGCCATCACGCCGCTCGGGTCCGCGTACAGAGCGAAGCGGACTGTATCGACCGTCAGCGAGTTCACAGGGTCCCATTTTCCGCCCAGGTCGCCGTCGAAGACGCCGATCTTGAGTTGGGCGGCACCGGCTGGGCATGTGATGCCGAGGTGCGTTCCGGCTTCGCCAATGCTGGAGAGCCCGCGCGTGACGTTGATGAACCGTCCGCTCCTCGGGTTTGCATCTGGGAAGCCAGAGGTCAGTTGGGCGTTGCTTGCGGTGGTCGATGCCGCGGTCAGAGCCGCCAGCATCAGCGCGCACATGGCGCGCAGGATTGGAAGATTGCGCATTGAAGTGTCCTCAAATACAGAATTGCGGCCGATCACACACGCTATCGTGGCGGTCACCGGCAAGTGGCCTGCTCAGCAGAAGCAACGGATTGGCGCTTGGCACGCACAATGACAGCATAGCCGCCTCGAACCGGTCAGTCCTACGCTCTTGGGTGCCAAGCCCCACCGGAAATGTGGTGCCTTTTGGCCTAATCGCGTATCAGGTCGCGGATTCGAGCCCTCTAGGGGTGTTAGGCAGGTGTCGACGAAGGGGAGATGGGCGAGTGAGGCTTGACTCCTGCGGGGCATGGGGATACCATCTCTGATCATGATCAAGCCCCTTATGGTGGTGGCCGCATTGGCCTCGAGCGTGGCGTTGGCAGCGGACCAGCGGCAGTTCGGCGCGCTCCATACCCGCAACATGGCCTCAGCCGAGCGCGGGTTGCCCGCGTCGGTGGCTGTGGAGCAGGGCAAGGGCCTGCTCTGGCGCGTGGACCTGGGCACGGAGTCGTATGCCACGCCCGTGGTGGCGGGCGGCCGCGTCTACATCGGGACCAACAACGAGCGGCCGCGCGACCCCAAGGTGACGGGCGACCGGGGCGTGCTTCTCTGCCTCTCGGAGGCCACGGGCGCCTTCATCTGGCAGTTGACCGCGACGAAGCGGAGCGAGAGCCCGTTCCTCGACTGGCCGAGAACGGGCATGGTCGCGCCGCCCTCGGTGGAGGGCGACCGCATCTACACGGTCACCAACCGCGACGAAGTCGTCTGCCTGCGTATGGACGGCAGCCGCGTTTGGTCGACCGACCTGGTCGCCCAGGCGGGGGTGCATCCGCATGACCAGTCCCACGGCTCTCCGCTCATCGATGGGCCATTCCTCTATGTGAACACCAGCCTGGGAGTGGACGACCGGCACCTGCAGACGCCCGCTCTGGACGCTCCCGCGCTGGTCGTCCTGGAGAAGGCCACCGGTCGCATCGTGGCTCGGAACCCCGAGAGGTTGGGACCCAATACCATCCACTGCAACTGGTCGCCGCCCGCGCTGGTGTCGGTGGGAGGCCGTACGCTGGTGGTGCTCGGCGGCGGCGACGGCATCTGCTACGCCTACAAGGCCCTGCCCCATGCATCGGCGGGCAAGGCACAGCAGCGCGTCGCAGACCTGAAGCAGGTGTGGCGCTTCGACTGCGACCCCGACGGGCCCAAGGTGGACATCTTCCGCTGGCAGGAGAACCGGAAGGAGGGGCCGAGCACCATACTCTCGTCTCCCGTCGTCCACAACGGCAGGGTCTACGTCACGGCGGGTGGCGATCCGTGGCACGGGAAGCCCTGGAGCTGGGTGAAGTGCATCGACCCGTCCGGCTCCGGGGACATCACCCGGTCGGGTCAGGTCTGGAGCGCCCGCATAGACGCCTATGCCATGTCGACGCCAGCCATCGCCGACGGACTGCTCTACACCGCCGACTGGGCGGGCGTCGTCCACTGCCTCGACGCGGCCACGGGCAAGACCGTCTGGACGCGCCAGATGGACGGCGAGATATGGTCCTCCACACTGGTGGCCGACGGCAAGGTCTACGTCGCCACGCGCAAGGGCGACCTGGCCATCCTCGCCGCGGGCCGCACGCCGCGCCTGCTCTGCGGCGACAGGCTCGACGGCCCGGTCAGCGGCGCGCCTGTCGCGGCCAACGGAAAGGTGTATATCGCCACCATGCGAAGCCTCTATGCGCTGGGCGCCGAGCCCGCCGGGAAGCGCCGATGACCTACTGCGAGTATGTTCGGGGATTGCCGGTCGACAACATCCACCGCGTCTACCATGACACGCAGTACGGTTTCCCGCTGGCCGGCGACGACGCCCTCTTCGAGCGGCTCATGCTGGAGGTGAACCAGGCCGGGCTCTCGTGGGAGACGGTGCTGAAGAAGGCGGAGGCGTTCCACGATGCGTTCGAGGGCTTCGCAATCGACCGCGTGGCCGCCTACGGGGACGAGGAGACGGCGCGTCTGCTGGGCAACGCCGGCATCATCCGCAACCGGGCCAAGGTTCGCGCCGCCATCGAGAACGCCCGTCGGATCCAGGGCCTTCGCGAAGGCCACGGCAGTTTTGCCGGGTGGCTGGCCGCGAACCATCCCCGGCTGATCGCCGACTGGGTCAAGCTCTTCCGCGCCACCTTCGTCTTCATGGGGCCCGAGGTGGTCGGCGAGTTCCTCACGAGCAGCGGCTACCTGCCCTACGCCCACGAGCGCTCCTGCCCGGCGTTTGACCAGATCGCACGCCTGAGCCCGCCCTGGATGACCTGCGCCGATCCCGGTTGGGTGGCGCCCGCCGCCTTCGCCGCCGAGTAGCGCGGCCTAGCGGGTAACCTGAACCGGCCGCCGATCAGGCGCGGCAGCAGAACCACCATCGGGAGGCCTCCGTGATCCATCGCACTTCGCTACCCCTCGCCCTCGCCGCCGCGGCGCTCGCCTGCGCGGCCTGCGCCCAACAGCCCGCCACCCGTCCCGGGTCCGGCAAGGGCTACAACGATACGCCCATGCTGCCCGGCGGCAAGTGGCGCGTCCATGACTCGAAGCGGCCCAGTCCGGTCGTCGTGACGCCCGGCGTGGCAAGCACGCAGGAGAGGGCCGGCACCGCCCCGTCGGACGCCACGGTGCTGTTCGACGGCAAGGACCTGTCGGCCTGGCAGCATCGCGACGGCAAGGACCCGCTCTGGGTGGTTGAGAACGGCGAGTTCCACCGGCCGGCGGGCCCCAAGCCCAGCGGCGGAGACATCGTGACCAAAGGGGAGTTCGGCGACGTGCAGCTTCACCTGGAGTTCTGCAGCGCCGTGCCGCCCACCGGCGATGACCAGGGCCGGGGCAACAGCGGCGTCTTCTTCTTCGATGGCCGCTACGAGGTCCAGGTGCTGGACAGCTTCAGCAACCCGACGTACGCCGACGGATCGGCGGCGTCGCTCTACGGGCAGTACCCGCCGCTGGTGAACGCCAGCCGCAAGCCCGGCGAGTGGCAGACCTACGATATCATCTTCATCGCCCCGCGCTTCAAGGACGGCAAGATCGAGACGCCGGGCTACGTCACCATGCTGCACAACGGCGTGCTGGTGCACAACAAGACCGCCCTCATGGGCCGCAACCTGCACCGGACGTTTCCCACGTACGAGGCGCACGGCCTGAAGGGTCGGCTCGGCCTGCAGGACCACGGCTCCATCGTGCGGTTCCGCAACGTATGGGTCAGGGATGTGAAGGACTACGACGACTAGCGTGGCGGGCTCTGTTGGGGCCCGCGGCGCTCGTGACACCAGGAGCGATCGAATGCACAAAACGACAGTCTGCGTGAGCCTGTTCGCCGCACTGGCGGCCGGCTCCGCCCTGGCTGCCCCGGACAAGCTGACCATCGATGTGAAGGGCGCCACCACGGCGCGCGTCGGCTACATGCCGGTTCGAGTGGAGCTGAAGGCCGAGAAGCCGGCCTCCGTCAAGAAGGAGCCCACGTACGTGGGCGCCCCTCGCTACGCCACCCTCAAACTGGGCAATGGCCCCAAGGCCGAGTACGTGATCGCGGTGGACGAGCCGCAGGGCGGCGACTGGCGGATCTACGTGGATGTCAACCGCAACGGCAACCTTGCCGACGACGGTGACGGCGCTTGGTCCGCCAAGAAGGATTCCGGCGGCCGCACCATGTACGGCATCAACGAGTACACTCTTCGCGCATCCTACGCCGACCCGGCCCGCGGCGGCAAGCGCGAGACCAGCAGCGCCGACTACGGCCTGGCCTTCTACCGGTTCAGCAACCTTGACGCGCTGCTCATGTACCGGCAGAGCGCACGCACCGGGACCGTCGTCGTCGACGGCAAGGCCCACAAGGCCCTGCTGATCGAGAATGACTCCGATGGCGTCTACTCCAAGCCTGTCGCCACCAAGGACGAAGCCTCAAAGACCCGGCCGGTCTGGCTGCGGATCGACATGGCGGACGACGGCAAGTACAGCTCCGGCACGCTGGACATCCGCGCCCCGTTCAACTTCGCGGGCAAGGTCTACGAGGCTCAGGTGGCGCCGGACGGCTCCAGCCTCGCCCTGAATGTCACCACCAAGCCCGCCCTGGACCTGGCCCCCAAGGCCCCCGAGCGCAAGCCCCTGCTGGCCGCCGGCGCGAAGGCTCCCGACTTCACCTCCGAGAAGTGGGGCGGCGGCGAGCTGAAGCTCTCCGATTACGCCGGCAAGGTGGTCATCCTGGACTTCTGGGCGACCTGGTGCGGTCCGTGCCAGAAGTCGATGCCACATCTCGAGGAGGTCTTCAAGAAGGTGGCCCAGCAGGGCGTGGCGGTGGTCGCGCTGTGCGTCTGGGACGGCAAAGAGGCCTACACGAAGTGGGTGCCCGAGAATCAGAGCAAGTACACCTACCAGTTCGCGTATGATCCCGCGGGCCGCGGCGCCGAGTCGATCGCGGGCAAGCTCTTCAACGTCAGCGGCATTCCGACGACCTACATCATCGGCAAGGACGGCAAGGTCGCCGCCTCGGTGGTGGGTTTCTCGGACGGCGACAAGCGCGTCGAGGAGGAGTTGAAGAAGCTGGGCCTCAAGGTCGACTAACGGCCGCTCGGCTGGTCCCGAGACTGAGCAACGAGCCGGAGCGCACATTCGCTCCGGCTCGTTGCTTCGGTCTTCGCCTGTCAGGGCTTGTCGGTCTGGGCGATCAGCACGCCGTAGGGCTCCAGTTCGACCTTGCCGGTCAGCGCGCGGCCCGTGAGCAGGTCGGTCATCGGCTCGGGCAGAGTCAGGTAGCCCGGCGCTCCGTCCACCTCCACCGCGGCCATGCCTCGCCCGCCCGGCCCCGAGCGCGGCGCGGCGACCACGCCAGCGGAGCAGTCGGTGCGGCCCACCTTGCCATCGGCGCCTGCCAGGGCCAGGATGC
>JAPLCQ010000015.1 GCA_026392115.1 Armatimonadota bacterium
ATCCTTCCGCTTCGCGTCAGGATGACGGCGGCGGGGGGCTGCCGGGGGGCTGGCCCTGTCGGACTCGGGCGCGGCGGGGGAGCCACCGACGACGGCCACGGCTTGACGGTGTAGACCGTGTTGACCCGACTGACTACGGCGGTCGCGGCCTGCCCGGTGGCCTGCCCTGGTGGCTCTGGGCTCCGTGCCCGAGTCCCCGGGCCCGGCGGCTCACCGCCTCGCCCCACGGTCGGGTACTCTCGCGTCGCTGATTGAGCCTCACATCGAGGTAGCGCACAGGGCGTTCGTGCGACCTATAATGAAGGGTGAGCGCGTCCGCAGGCGCGCCTCCCTGAAAGGACCGGCCGAGCCTGGCGTGCCGGCCGCGTGGGCCCCTATGGTGCAAGGTGGAGACGGCCTTCGGCGGGCGGCGCCCGTGCGGATGCCCAGACAACTGGTGCAGTGCGCGGCCAACTTCAGCGAGGGGCGCGACCTGAGCGTGGTGCGCCGCATCGTCGAGGCGGCCGCGGGCCGGCCCGGCGCCTACGTGGCCGACTGGTCGTCGGACGCCGACCACAACCGCATGGTCGTCACGCTGGTGGGCGAACCCGTGGCCGTGGCGCAGGCCATTCTGGCGGCGGCGGCCACCGCCGTGGCCTGCATCGACATGCGCTCGCACCGCGGCGTCCATCCCCGCCTGGGCGCGATCGACGTGGTCCCCTTCACGCCCCTGCGCGAGATGAACATGGACGACGCCAACGGCCTGGCCCGCGTGGTCGGCAGGCGCATGTCCGACGCGCTGCAGCTCCCCGTCTTCTTCTACGAGCGCAGCGCATTGCCCGGTCGGGCGCAGGACCTGCCCACGCTCCGCAGGGGCGGCTTCGAGGCAGCGTGCGAGGTTGAACTGCGGCCCGACGTGGGACCGAACCGCGTGCATCCCACGGCGGGCGCCGCCGTTGTGGGAGCGCGTGCGCCGCTGGTCGCCTTCAACGTGAACCTGGCGGAGGCCGATCCCTCGGTCGCGCGGCGGATCGCATCGACCATCCGTCGGCTTCGAAGCGAGATTGCCGAACTGGCGGCCGTCCGCGCGTTGGGCCTGGCGCTGGCCGGCAAGGGCATGAGCCAGGTCTCGTTGAACCTTACACGGCCGGAGACCAGCCCATTGCCGATCCTGTTCGACATGATCAGCGTCGTCGCCGAGGCAGAGGGCATCCAGGTGGCCGAGAGCGAGCTGATCGGCCTGGCGCCGGCCTCGGTGTTCGGCGGCGAACCGCCCGACCGCGTCCGCTGCACCGGCTTCGCGCCCACGCAGCTCACGGACTTCTGGCTCTCGTTGCCGGTGGACAAGAACTAGCGGCCCCTCGACCGGGGCAGGGGAGGGGCGCCGTGGCCGCCAAGAAGATCGCGTGTCTGGGAGGCGGGAGCCTCTACTTCCTCCGCGCATTGCCCGACCTGCTGCTGAGCCCGGAGCTGGCCGGATCGGAGATCGTGCTCTACGACCTCGACGCCGAGAAGGCCCGGCGCATGGCCGCCATGGGAGGCCGCATGGCCGGGGTGGTTGCCGGCGGCTTCCGGGTGCGCGCGGCCGACGAACTGGCCGACGCGGTGGACGGCGCCGACTTCGCGCTCTCCTCCATCGGCGGCAGCGGGGCCGAGATCGGCGACAACGTCTACGCCTCGGCCACGCATGCGGCGGACATCGCGATCCCCGCCCGGTACGGCATCCACCAGATCGTTGGCGACACCTGCGGCCCGGCCGGCATGATGATGGGCCTCCGCTCCGTGCCCGCCTACCTCGCCATCTGCCGCGAGATGGAGAAGCGCTGCCCGGACGTGGTGCTGTTGAACCACTCCAACCCCATGGCCGTGCTGTGCCGCGCCATGCGCAAGTACACCTCCATCAACGTGGTGGGCATCTGCCACGGCGTGCAGATCGGCATCTGCCATGCGGCGCGCATCCTGGAGGTCCCGGCCGGGGAGCTGGAGTGCCTCTGGGTGGGCACGAACCACTACTACTGGTTCACGCGGGTGCGCCGCCGGGGCGTGGATGTCTACCCCGAGCTCATGCGGCGCGTCCGCCGGGAGCCGCCCGGTCCAGGCGAGACCATGTCTGCGCTCCTCTCGCGGGCCTACGGCTACCAGATCGTCTACCCCGAGGACGACCACGTGGTGGAGTTCACGCCCTTCCTGCCGCAGTGCCCGTCGGGCCCCGAGGCGCTGCCCTACGCGCTGGCCGACCGCGCGCGGGAGTTCAACGCCCCTGCGCATCGCGCCGCCGGGCCCGGCGAACCCGCGCTGGTCCGCGAGCGCTTCTTCGCCCAGTACCAGGAGATGCTGGACCGTGCGGAACTGCCCGCCGCCCGCGACGACGGCGTGGCCGCCGAGGGCGTGGGCGCCATCCTGGGCGCCATGGCCGAGGGCAAGCGCCGCGTCTGCATCGCCAACGTGGCCAACCGGGGCGCCATCCCGAACCTGCCCGACCACGCGGAGGTGGAGGTGGAGGCCGTCACCGACTCCCGCGGCGTGCGGCCGATCCATATGGGCGACGCGCCGCTGGTGTTGAAGGGGCTGCTGGAGAAGCGCTTCGTCTGGCAGGAGCTGGTGGCCGACGCCGCCGTGAAGGGCGACCGCAACCTGGCGCTCCAAGCCCTGCTGGTGGACGAGATGGCCATCTGGCCCCACAAGGCCGGGGCGATGCTGGATGAGCTGCTCGAGGCGTCGCGCCCGTTGTTGCCCGCCTTCGTCCCATAACCTGCCGCTGGATGTAGAGAGGAGAGCCATGTTCAAGAAGACGCTTGGCGCCTATGCGGCGCTGTTGTCGCTGTTCCTGGCGGTTCCGGCCGCCGGGCAGAGCGACGCGAACGTCTGGGACTCCGTCCTGGCCGCCGCGGGGCTCACCCGCGCCACCTGCCGCTTCGATCCGCTGGACGCCGCGCTCTACGGCGGCGGCGAGTTCCGGTTGCCCTACTTCGATGCGCTGCACCAGGACCCGTTGCGCATCCCGTACCACTCCCGCGTCGTGCGCGAGACCATCGCCCGCGGTGGCGGCTCGCTGGCCCCGCTGGTCACCTTCGCCGGGCTCCGCATCGGCGAGGGCACGCGGCTCGACCTGCTGGGCGACCCGCTGAAGGCCGAGGCGGAGGCCGCGTCCAAGCCCGGCGCGCTGGCGGCCGTGGTCATGGAGATTGCCAAGGTCGGCGGCAAACCCCTCGTCGGGGCCCAGGCGGCCCAGATCACCCGGTCCCTGGCCGGCGTGCCCGCCGAGACTCAGAAGCTCGCCGCCCTGCTGCTATTGACCGAGGTGCGCGCCCTGCGCTGGCGCACCAGGGCCCTGGCGGGCTTGCCCAAGCCCATCCTCGACCGCGCCTTCGCCGCGATCACGGCGCCCGCGACCAACGAGGATGATCCGGCTCAGGACGAGGCCGTCGAGGAGGTCCAGCGGCGCATCGACCTGAAGCGCCTGCTGGTGGGCGCCGAGCTGCTGGCCTACGGGCTCGACAAGGCGGCCGTATCGCCCGAGCAACCGGCAGCGCGGTTCGCCTGCGACATCGACACGCCGCTGGGCCGCATCGCCATCCACGGCTCGCAGGATGACACTTACGAGCCGCGCGCCTACCTGCTCATCCTCGACACCGGCGGCGCCGACACCTACCGCGCGGGCGGAGGCACCACCAGCTCCTCGCACGGCGCCTCGATCATCGTCGACCTGGCGGGGAACGACCGCTACGCTTCGGCGCCCGCCATGGATGCCACGCCGCTGGCCCGGCTTCCCGGCCGCAAGGGGCGCCGCGCTCCGGCCTTCGGCGGCGGTGTCCTGGGCTACGGCATGGTGCTGGATCGCGCGGGCTCCGACCTCTACCGTTCGGCGGGCTGCACCCAGGGCTTCGGGTCGTTCGGCGCCGGGGCGCTGCTCGACCTGGCGGGCGACGACCGCTACGACTGCCACACGCTGGGCCAGGGTTCCGCGCACTTCGGCGTGGGCGTGCTCGTCGACCGGGTGGGAGCCGACGACTACAAGTGCTTCACCACCTCGCAGGGCTACGGCGAGACCAAGGGCTTCGGCCTGCTGGCCGACATGGGCGGCGACAAGGATGCCTACGAGGCCAACGACACCGTCATCGACTTCCCGTCGCCCCAGTCGGCCCAGCACAACGCCACCCTGGCTCAGGGCATGGGAAACGGCCGCCGCGCCGACTACACCGATGGCCACTCGCTGTGCGGCGGCATCGGTGTGCTGGCCGATGACGGCGGCGCAAACAGCTACGTCTGCGGCATCTTCGGCCAGGGAGTGGGTTACTGGTACGGCGTGGGGATGCTCCTCTCCGGCGCGGGGAACGATACCTACACCGGCGCCTGGTACGTGCAGGGAGCCGAGGCGCACTTCGCCGTGGGCGTGCTGGACGACGCCGGCGGCAACGATACGTACAAGGCCACGATGAACATGGCGCAGGGGGCGGGGCACGACTTCGGCATCGGCTTCCTGCTCGACCGGGGCGGCAACGACCGCTACGAGGCGCCGAACCTATCGCTGGGCGGCGGCAACGCCAACGGCATCGGCCTCTTCTGGGACGTGGCCGGAGACGATACGTATGTGGTGGCGCCCTCCGTTACGCTCGGCTCGGGGACCAAGGACGCCACGGTGAAGGGAACCCTGCGTGAGCGGGCCATCACGCTGGGCCTCTTCCTGGACACGGGCGGTCGAGACACCTACCCGGCCGCCATACCCGGCGCGCGCGACAACGCCCGCTGGTCGATGCAGGACGCGCCCCTGCCCGCCATCCGTGGGGCGGGGCTGGACGTGGACGCGCCCGGCACGCCGGAGCCGTAGGGGCGGCTTACGCTTTGGACCGGTGGAAGTGGACCATCTTCCAGGCCCCTTCCACCTGTCCGAACACGCGCGTCTCGTTGAAGACCGTCCATCGCGCCGCGCCGTCGCCGTCGTAGGTGGTCAGCCGCGTGTAGGTCACCACGGCGGCCCCCGGCAGCAACTGCACGCGCGGCTCCAGGATGTCCACGCGCAGCGGCGAGTCGGCGGACTGCGCCATCTGGCGGATCAGCGCCGTGTGGAACTCAACGCCGTCGATCCGGTGCGGGCAGACATCCTCGAAGCAAGACATATCCGCGGCGCAGAGCTCCTTGTAGGCGTGCGCGTCGCCCTTGTTTTTGGCCTCCAGAATGCGGCTGGTGAGGATGAGCAGCTCCTTCTCCTCTTGCGTCAGCCTGGCGATGGTAGGGATCATTGCGTCCATTGTTGTGGCCTCCTACAGGTACTACGGTTTGGAGGGGCGCTGTCGGTCACGCCCGGTAACGCCGCGCCACATCGCCTTGACCTCGGCCGCTTCGGATGCCGTGATCGTGCGCCGCTTCATGCGGATGCGGTCATACGAGTAGCCGCCGAAGGGTTGGGCGCCATAGGTGAGGTAGATCGTGTCGCCTTCGACGTAAGCCGCCGGCACCTGGTCGGCCTGCATGTCCGCGTCGCGCTCGATGAAGCCCAGCGGAACCCAGCGCAAGCCGTCCAGCGAGATCAGCTCGACGATCTTCCGCGAGGCCCAACCCCGGTCCATCTTCGCCTTCAGCGCCGGGTCTGACGGCTCCAGCGGCGTCAGGCCGCCGGGGTCGCCGTAGGCGAACAGGACGCCGCGCACCTCGACCACGTCGGGGTTCGGGAAGTTGGGCTCAACGGGGTTGGCCGGTCCGCGCAGGACCCGGAAGCCGTCCGGCGCGCCGAACTCGCCGGGGTTCTCGGCATAGCCCATGGGCATGTCGGTCCCCGTGTAGCAGTCGAACCAGAGGCGCCACTTGCCCCGCTCCCGCCGCAGCGACGGCCTGTGGAAGAGCCCCGTGGGATGCATGTAGCTGCCCGGCTCCACCGGCGCCTGGCCGATGTTGGCGGGCTCGATGAGCAAGGTGGCCGCCGTCCGGGTCCAGTTCAGGCCGTCCTCGGATGTGGCGCCCATGACGCAGTTCAGGTCGGAGTCGGTGTCGCCGGGCGCCCCGAACGGGATGCCGTCCCTGTTGTGCCCGGTGGCGCTGTAGGCCATGTGGTAGCGCTTGCCGACCTTGACGATGGACGGGTCGCCGTTGTGCCACGAGTCGTAGATGGCGTTGCCCGCCGCCAGGCAGGGCTTCCAGCGCGCCACGTCCGTGCCGGCGTCCCAGCGGTCGCCGCCGCACCAGACCTCCCACGGTCCCTCCAGGCGAGGCGCGCGGGCCGCGAAGATCATGTCGCAGCCGTGGCCCTGCGCCCGGTTGCAGGTCTCGGCCGCCCAGCCGAAGAACCAGCCGCGGTAGGGGTAGTCGCGCCTGGCGGGCTCCTTCAGGATCGTCAGGTGGTACATGTTGACGAACCCTCGGATCAAATCGCCGCCCACCTGTTCCCAGGCAGCCGTGCGGTCCATGGTTCGTGCGTAGGTCTTGCCCTTCCAGACGACGGGCTCGCCGGCCCGCGCCGACGGTGCGGCCATGGCTGCGGCAGCGCAGGCGGCAAGCCAAACCGATGCTCTCATGCGTACCCTCCCGTTACCCGGCTCGGCCGCTTCGCACGGGTATACTCGGCGCGACAAACGCTACGACCGTAAGAAGGATGACCTATGCACAAGGGTTTTGTACTCTGGTTCACCGGCCTGTCGGGCGCGGGAAAGTCCACGCTGGCCGACGCGCTGGTGCTCGAGTTCCGCCGGCGCGGCTACAAGGTGGAGCTTCTCGACGGCGACGAGGTGCGCACCAACCTCTCCAAGGGCCTCGGCTTCTCCAAGGAAGACCGCGACACCAACATCCGCCGCATCGGCTATGTCGCCCGCCTGCTGGCCCGCAACGGCGCCATCGCCATCACGGCGGCCATCTCGCCCTACACGGCGATCCGCGACGAGAACCGGGCGCTGACGTTGGCCGACGGCGCGGGCTTCGTAGAGGTCTTCGCCGATGCCTCGCTCGACGCACTGGTCGCCCGCGACGTGAAGGGGCTCTACAAGAAGGCGCTGGCCGGCGAGATCGCCAACTTCACCGGCGTCTCGGACCCCTACGAGGCGCCCGAGAACCCCGAGATTCGCTGCAAGACCGACAGCGACACGCCCGAGCAGTCGGTGGCGCAGATCCTGGAGTACCTTACGGTCCAGGGCTGGATCGGCTGAGCCTGTGAGCGGCGCGCCCCGGTACGGCATCGACCTGCACACGCACTCCGCTGCCTCCGACGGCGCGCTGCGCCCCTCCGAGCTGGTGGCCGCCGCCGCCGCGCTGGGCCTGGAGGCCATGGCGGTCACCGACCACGATACGCTGGCGGGCCAGGCCGAGGCCGCCGCCGCCTCTGAAGAGCACGGCGTCGAGGTGATCCGCGGCGTGGAGATATCTGTCGACTCGCCGCTGGGCAAGATGGACATGCTGGGGCTCTTCATTCGGCCCGACGCGCCGGGGCTGGCCGAGCGGCTGGCCGACCTCCAGCAGCGCCGCGCCTCGCGCAATGACCGGATGCTCGCCAAGCTGGCCGCCCTGGGATTGCCCATCGACATGGATACGGTCCGCGCCGAGGCCGGGGGAGGCCAGATCGGTCGCCCGCACATGGCCGCGGCGCTGATCCGGTGCGGCGCCGCCCGCGACGTCTCCGAGGCGTTCGACCGCTTTCTGGGCCCCGGCTGCCCGGCCTACCTGCCCAAGGACAAGATCACGGCCGAGGAGGGCGCCGCACTCATCCGCGAGGCCGGCGGCCTGCCCATCCTGGCCCATCCATTCAGCATGAAGCGCTCCGGCGCGGCCCTGCTGGAGGCGCTCCTGACGCTGAAGGCGCAGGGCGTTGTGGCGGCTCCGACTACCACGCCGACCTGCAGCCCGTGTCGCGTCTGGGCGAGACCTACGGGCACGAGCGAACCGGCCGCCGGTGGCTCGATGCGCTGAAGGAAACGGCCGGCGCCTGAGGCTCACGACGGGTCTCGCGCGGTCGGCAAATCGTGTCACAATAGATGCGGCGGCGCGCGCCGACCTCAACGCCACGATCGGACCCCACGCCCTTGCAACCTGCCGAACTCGCCGGCCTCTTCGCCCAGCCCAGCGCGGCCTTCCGGGGCAAGCCCTTCTGGTGCTGGAACGGCCCGCTGGACCGCTCCGAGTTGCTGCGCCAGATTCACGTCCTTCGCGACATGGGCATGGGCGGATTCTTCATGCACTCGCGGACGGGCTTGGCCACGGAGTACCTGGGCGATGAGTGGTTCGACCTGATCAACGCCTGCGCCGACGAGGCCGAGAAGCTGGGCATGGAGGCGTGGCTCTACGACGAGGACCGCTGGCCCAGCGGCACCGCCGGCGGCATGGTCACCAGCGAGCCCCGCTATCGGATGAAGTTCCTCCACCTGCGCGTGGCCTGCTGCGAGGCCGACGTCTGGCGTCCCGAGACACTGGCCGCCTTCCAGTGCGACCTCGACGGCGTGGTCCTGCGCTCTTGCCGGCGGCTGTCTCGGCCCGAGGGGCTCGCGTCCGGCGTCGTCGGCCCCGCGTCGGCTCCCGGCGCCGAGCCGCTGCCGGTAGGCGAAGCGCTCCTCGCGTTCGACGTCGTGGAGATGGCCCAGAGCAGCTTCTACAACGGCTACACCTATGTCGACACGCTGAGCCGCGATGCCACAGACCGCTTCATCGAGCTGACCCACGAGAAGTATGCCGACCGCTGCGGCGGACGGTTGGGGAGCTCCATCAAGGGCGTCTTCACCGATGAGCCGCACCGCGGCGCGCTGATGGACCCCTTCGGCGGCGCCATGGACTGCCCGAATCAGGTTCCCTGGACCGAGCAACTGCCCGCGGCCTACGCCGAGGCTTTCGGCGAGGACCTGCTGGATCGGCTGCCCTGGCTCTTCCTCTTGCCCGGCGGCGCGCGCCTGTCCCCGTTCAAGTGGCGCTACTGCGAGCTGACGCTGCGCCTCTTCCTCGGCAACTTCCTGCGCCCCGTCGACGACTGGTGCCGCTCGCACGGGATCATCCTTACCGGCCACGTGCTCCACGAGGACAGCCTGACGGCGCAGACCAGCATGAACGGCTCCATGATGCGCTGCTACGAGGCGATGGAGTGGCCCGGCATCGACCTCCTCACCGAGGGCAACCGCGCCTACTGGGTCGCCAAGCAGCTCCAGTCCGCCGCCGACCAGCTGGGCCGGCCCTGGCGCCTCTCGGAGCTCTACGGCTGCACCGGCTGGCAGATGCCTTTCGCGGGCCACAAGGCCGTGGGCGATTGGCAGGCCCTCTTCGGCGTCAACGTCCGCTGCCAGCACCTGAGCTGGTACACCATGGAGGGCGAGGCTAAGCGCGACTTCCCGGCCAGCATCTTCGACCAGTCCGCCTGGTGGCGCGACTACGCCGTCGTGGAGGATTACTTCTCGCGGCTGGGCGTGCTCCTCAGCGCGGGGCGCCGCGTGTGCGACACGCTGGTGGTCCATCCCGTGGAGAGCGTTTGGGCGCAGGTCCGCCAGGGCTGGTCCAACTTCCTCGGCCCGCTGGACCCCCATATTGCCGATCTCGACAAGCGCTTCGCCGAGACCTTCAACTGGCTCCAGTCCGCACAGGTCGACTTCGACTACGGCGATGAGGAGATGATGAGCCGCCTGGCCTCCGTGGAGATGGACAATGACGGCACGCCGCTGCTTCGCGTGGGCGAGATGCGCTATCGCACGGCGGTGGTCTCCGGCATGGCGACGATCCGCAGCAGCACGCTGGACCGGCTGGATGCCTTCCGCTCTGCCGGCGGCACGGTCCTCTTCCTGGGCGACGCGCCGGAGTATGTCGACGCAGAGCCGTCTGACCGAGCCGCCGTAGCCGCCGCCGACGCCTGCTGCCTGCCTGCTGCGCCTGGCTCGGTAGAGCACGCAATCGGCACCGGCCTGTTGCGCCGAACGGCATACCTGACCGCCGATGCGGCCCTGCGCGATCCGGTCTTCTGTCAGGTGCGGCGAGACGGTGACCGGACCCTCGTCGTAGCGCTGAACACCAACCGCGAGGCCGCCACCGGACCCATGCAGCTCCGCGTCCAGGCGACCGGCGGCGTTGAGCGCTGGGACTGCCTCACCGGCGAGCGGCGCCCCGTCGCGGCTGAGTGCGGCGAAGGCTGGACGGTCATTGCCCTGGACCTGCCCGCCGCGGGCGAGGCGGCGTTCGTCATCGATGCGTCCTCTATCCCTGCCGTCGTCGCCGCAGGGGAGCGCGAGGTCTGCGCGACGTATAAGGTCTCGGGACCCTTCCGCTACCGCCTGGCCGAGCCGAACATCTGCGTGTTGGACATCGCCGATCTGAGCATCGACGGCTCTCCGGCGGGCGCCGCCCTCGAGGTGCTCAAGGCCGACCAGGCCGTCCGCGACCGCTTCGGCCTGGCGCATCGGGGCGGTGAGATGCTCCAGCCCTGGTTCACCGGCAAGCGGGAGCATCCCGCTCTGGGCCGGGTCGCCTGCGAGTTCGGGTTCGAGGTCGAGACGCTGCCAGCCGGCGATGTCGAACTGGCTTTGGAGCGTCCCGGCGACTTCGCGCTGACACTCAACGGCGTCGCCGTGGATGCCGCGCCCGGCGGCCGATGGGTCGATGTCTGCTTCCGCCGCGTGGCGTTGCCCACCGGCGCCCTGCGGCTCGGCGCCAACTTCCTGCGGTTGGAGTGCGACTTCAGCGAGGATAAGGGCCTCGAGGCCCTCTACCTCCTGGGCGACTTCGGCGTCCGCGTCGACGGCTGGGCCAAGACCCTCACCGCGCTGCCCGACACGCTGACGGTGGGTGACATCACGGCGCAGGGGCTCCCGTTCTACTCGGCCCAGATCGCCCTTCAGGCGCAGGTGGGGATCCCGGAAGCGGGCCGGCGCGTCATGCTTCATGTAGAGGACGCCTCCGCCGCTTGCGTGGCCGTGGCCGGTTGCGGCTGTCGCCGCGTGCTGCCCTGGCCGCCGTTCGAGGCGGACGTGACCGACATGATCGGTCCCGACGGTTGCGTCGAGCTTGAGCTGTCGCTCACGCGCCGCAACACCTTCGGGCCGTTGCACCAGAACCCGATCCACGCTCCCGGCTACGGGCCGGGCAACTTCGTCACCAATGGCCCAGGCTTCAGCCTGGACTACATGCTCTGGCCGGCGGGCCTGCTTGCAGCCCCGCGCGTGACGGTCAGTATCTAACACACGATGGAGCAGTCAATGCGCAATGCGTCGAAGCTGATCGCCTTCGTTCCGGCGGTCGTCGTTCTGGGCCTGGCGCCCATGGCATCGCTGGCTCAGGCCACGGACCTCGTTCCGCTGGAGATGAAGCTGCCCAAGCCCGTCTTCGCAGGCACGCCCAAAGAAGTGCCGCCGGGCACGACGGTGGAGCCGCCGTCGAAGAAGCCCCGCGCCATCCCCATGGTGCCCAAGGGCACGACCAACGTGGCGCTGAAGAAGAAGGTCACCTGCAGCGGCAAGGGCCCCTTCTCCGGCACGCTGGACATGGTGACCGACGGCGACAAGGAAGCCCGCGACGGTAGCTCCGTCGAGCTCCGCCCGAACCTCCAGTGGGTGCAGGTGGACCTGGGCGCCGAGTACAACATCCATGTCATCCTTCTCTGGCACTTCCACCTGGAGCCGGTGGTCTACCGCGATGTGGTGATCCAGGTCGCCAACGATCCCGACTTCGTGGACGGCGTCGTCACGGTCTTCAACAACGATCAGGACAACACCGCGGGTCTGGGCATCGGCAAGGACCGCGAGTACTTCGAAGTGAGCCAGGGCAAGCTCGTCGAGTGTACCAAGGCCAAGGGGCGCTACGTCCGCTGCTACAGCAAGGGCAGCACGTACCGCGACCAGCTGAACCGCTATACCGAGATTGAGGTCTTTGGAACCAAGTAGGCGCATACCGATGCTGCCGTCGGTGATCGTCTCTGCGGCCGTCGCGCTCTGCGCGGCGGCCGCCGTCGCAACCGGGAGTGTGACCATGCCGGCTCGCCCTGCCCCGACGCGTTCCTTCCTGGAGCGGTTTCGCACCCCCGGGCCCGATGCCCGCATCCTCCGGATCAACCACGGCTGGCCGGGCACGCCCGAGGCGCGGCAGGCAGCCGTGGGCGAGATGCTGCGCCAGGGCTTCGGCGGCGCGGTCACGAACGCCTCGTTCGATGGCGGCTACACAGGCTCCGAGGCCAACTGGCAGGCCCTCGCGGGCGGCCTGGAGTTGATGGAGAAGGCGGGCCTCGCTGCGTGGCTCTACGACGAAGCCGGCTACCCCTCCGGTCGCGCCGGTCGCCTCGTGCTGGACGGCCACCCGGAGCTCGAGGCCATGGGCCTCTTCTCGGTCACAGCCCGCACCGAGGGCGCGGTAGTGGCACTGACCGTGCCGCCGGGCAAGCTCCTCCTGGCCGCGGCGCACCCGGAGGGCTCCGACCGGCTGCGGGACCTGTCTGCATCCGTCTCCGACGGCAAGTTGCGCTGGACGCCACCGCCTGGCGCATGGCGCGTCTGCGTCTTCACCGAGGGACGGCTTTTCGATGGGACCCAGGTCGCCGTCAGCGGCGTGCCGGACAGGGCTCCCTACGTCGACCTGCTCAACCCCGAGACCACGCGTCGCTTCATCGGCCTGACGCATGACCGGTACGCGCAGCGGCTCGGTGCGGACCTCGGCAAGCGCGTCCGCTCGACCTTCACCGACGAGCCCTCGCTTCTGAGCATCCACTTCACCGGGATGCCCTACGCGGTGGCGCCCTGGACGCCCGCCATGCCGGAGCTCTTCCGCGCCCGCCGCGGCTATGACCTGATCTCCGCGCTTCCGGCGCTGGTCGGCGACATGGGCCCGCGGACCGCCCGAGTGCGGTGCGATTTCTACGGGCTCGTGGGCGCACGGTTCCGCGAGGCCTTCTTCCAGCCGATCCGCGACTGGTGCAAGGCGCACAACGTCCCGTCCGGCGGCCACGCCCTGCTCGAAGAGAACCTGCTGCAGCACGTGCCGCTCTACGGCGATCTCTTCGGCTGCTTCCAGGCCATGGACGTGCCCGGCATCGACGCCCTGAGCCTCGATCCCACGACGCCGTGGTACGACAGCACCGCCGGCATGGGCTCCGATGTGCCCTGGAATGCCGCCCGCCTGGCCGCCAGCGCAGCCGAGTTGCAGGGCCGCTCGCTGGTCATGTGCGAGGCCACGGATTTCCACCAGATGATGGCCAACCCGCCCATCAAGCTCACCGACGATGCCGTGCGCGGCGGCTTCGCCAAGCTGGTCGTGGGTGGCGTCACGCGGTTCAACACCTACTGCCGCATGCAGGATCGCACCGATGCCTTCTGGCGCGACCTGAACCTCTGGGTCGCTCGCTGCTGCGAGGCCCTGACCGGCGGTTTCCGTCGCTCCGACGTGGCGGTGGTCTATCCCATCGAGACCGCCTGGACCCGCTTCACGCCCTCTACCGTCTGGTGCGAGCAGCTTTCGCCGCAGGCGCGTGAGGTCGAGCGCACCTCGCGCCGCGTCTGTGAGGCGCTCTTCCGCGGTCGCCGCGAGTTCACGGTCATCGACTCGGCCCTGCTGGAGCGCGCCCGCATCGTGGGTGGCGCCTTGAAGTGGCGGAGCAATGCCTGGCGCGTGGTGGTGCTGCCCTGCACCGACACGCTGACCTCGAAGGCCTGGGCCAAGCTGTCGGAGCTTCACGCCGCGGGCGGCACGGTGCTCTGCGTCGGCGCACGCCCGACCAACACCCCGGCGGCCTTCCCGGCTCCCGAAGCTCGGCGGCTGGATCGGGCCCTGCGCAAGGCCAACGCGCCCTACCTGCCCATCGGGCAGGAGGACCAGCTGGCAGGCATCCTCGACCGGCGCCTGCCGGCGACCGTGCGCGTGGCACCCGATGGCCCCATCCGGATCACGCACCGGCGCATCGACGGCCAGGAGGTGATCCTCGTCGTGAACGACGGCGACAAGCCCTGGTCGGGTACTCTCGACCTGCCCGTGCAGGGCTCGGGTCAGGCCCTTGACCCCGCCACCGGCGATGCCGTTGCGCTCAAGTCCGGCAAGGGCGTCGCCTGCCGTCTGGGCCCCTACGCTGGTATGATCTACCGATTCGCGAGGGCCGCTGCTACGACGCAACCGTAGTAGCGCGCGTGTGGGAGTAGGGGCGCCCCGGTGGCCGCTGCTGCTGATCGTCTCGTTGGAATACTCGTGTCTACGGTGGAGATGAAGGCGTGAACAGGGATAGGCGGCGCACGCTGAGTCAGGCATGGGCCGATGCCGGTGTCGATGCACTCGATGCCGCCAATGAGCTGCGGGCGGCAGACCACCTTCGGAGCAGTGTCAGCCGAGCCTACTACGCGGCTTACTCGTTCGTGGCTGCTGCGCTCGTGGTGGAGGCCGGCATCACGTTTCGCGAGGGCCGCATGGGACCCGACCATGCCTCATTGGCGGCGCTGGTGGCTGAGCACATGGCCGCCGGCATGGCGCCGCGTGTTCGTGCGGGAGTGCGCCGAGGTCTCAGGGCCCTGTACCAGGCTCGGCTGGTCGCTGACTACAACCCGGGCCAGTTGATCAGTGAGGACCAGGCGCGAGAGGCTCTCCAGAAGGCAACGGCGGTTGCCTGTTCTGTGAGGAGGTATCTGGAATGAGTATGCAGCACTATGTCGAAGTGCCCGCTTCCTTGCAGGCGAGGATCTCGGCGGTCGTGGATGCCGCGACGGGGGATCGATTTCGGTCTGATATCCGCTTCGACGAGGTCGTGGAGCGACACGGCCGCCTGGTCCTGGTTGCGGCGCCCCGGAACTGCCCTGACCCCGTGTTCGCCTACTACGAGGCCATAGCCTCGGCCGAGATCGACCTGTACGATGCGGGCGTACGCGTGACGCTGGTCCCCGACATCAGGCAGAAATGCCTCACGCTCGCCAGTCGTCCGGCACAGCCCATGGTCGCTTACCTCACGCAAGACGGCGACGAACTGCGTGACCTGGCCGCCATGCTCGGCTGTGCGGAGGCGGACCTTGAGTGGGTGCGCTTCAGCGGCTACGCGTACGATACCGTGGGCGAACTCGACCAGGTGCTGCTGGAGGCCCGGCGCGACCACCCCGATGCCGACTTCAGCCGCGTCGAAGCGCCCAGGGCGGCTTAGCTGACCACCTACGTCCGTGCATTCGCCGTATAGGAGACGCATATGTCGCGCCGTGATCTCGTCCTATCCATCCTTGACGGCAGCGCCCCGCAGGGGCCTGTCCCTGCCGCCTTCTTCTCGCACTTCGACCCCTCCTGCCACTTCGGCCAGGCGGGCGTCGACAAGCACCTGGAGTTCGTCCGAGCCACCGGCATGGACTTCGTGAAGATCCAGTACGAGCGCAAGTTCCCGTCCGACCCGTCCGTCGAGCGGCCTGCGGACTGGGCCGACGTGAAGCCCCTGACGCTCGAATACTTCGAGCCGCAGCTCTCCGTGGTGCGCGGCCTGGTCGAGGCCTGCAAGGCCGAGATGGTCGTCGTCGTGACGCTCTACTCGCCCTTCATGTGCGCGGGCCACGTGGGCGGCGCCGAGCTGCTTGCGGCCCACATGGCCGAGGACCCGGACGCGGCCTGCAAGGGCATGGAGATCGTGACCGAGAGCCTGCGCCTCTTCGTGCGCGAGTGCATCCGCATCGGCGTCGACGGCTTCTACCACTCCACGCAGGGCTACGAGGCCGGGCGGCTGGCCTCCCGGGAGCTCTTCCACCGTTGCGTCAAGCCCTACGACCTGAGCATCATGGAGGAGATCGACCGCTCCTGCCCGTTCAGCATCCTCCATGTCTGCGACTATCACGACCCGTATGATGATATTTCGCCCTTCCCGGCATACCCCGGCAAGGTGGTGAACATCAACCCACAGGTGGGCGACACGACCTACACCGGCGCGCGGCTATCCGCGGCGTTCGGCAGGCCTTTCATGGGCGGCATGGACCGCTACGGCGCCCTGGCCAAGGGGACCGAGGCCGAGGTGCGGGCCGCCGCGCGCGAGGCACTGGCCGCGGCGCCTGAGCGGTTCATCCTGGCCGCCGACTGCACTGTGCCGCCCGGCACACAGTGGGCGAACCTGCGGGCCGCGATCGATGAAGCGCACAACTGGCGCCGCTAGCCGTGCGCTGTGGGCGGGGGCTGTGGCTGCGATGATCCTCACCGCCGCGTCGGGCCGCCACCTCGCTCGCGAGCGCACGCTGCGGATCGTGGAGGACCCGGCGCTCTCGGCCGCCATGGCCGAGGTGCGCGCCCGGTTCCTGGCCATGCGCCGCGACCGCCAGCCGGAACTGGTGACGCTCAACGCCGCCCTGCTCCTGCCCAACCCGGACGGGAGCTGGCGGCGCGGCAGCGTCAACGGCGAGGAGGCCACCTACCCGGCAAGCTGCGTGAAGATGGCCTACATGGTCGCCGCCGCGCGCTGGTGCCGCCTTCAGGGCAAGCCGTCCGCGGCGCTCGACCAGTATGTCCGGCCCATGGTGACCGTTTCGGACAACGTGGCCACGGGCTGGGTGGTCGATGCCATCACTGGCACGCCGAACTGCGACGGCTCCAAGACCGGCGACCCTCCCTTTGATCAGTGGCTGGAGCGCCGCGGCTCCACCGAGCGTTGGCTGCGCGAACTGGGTCTGCTGGGCAACCAGACGATCCTGCACAAGACCTACCCGACCAACTCCGGCGAGATGCCCGAGGCCTACGAGAAGCGCGCCCGCGAGGTTCGGGGCATGAACCGCATGCAGCCCAACCTGTCGGCGGAGCTATGCCTGCGCATCGTCAGCGGGCGCCTGGAGCCCCAGGCCACCGCCTACATGCGGGGCCTCCTGGCGCATCGGCGGCTCTCAATAGGTAGTCCCATCGGGTGCGGCCTGCCGCCCGGCTCCACCATCCTGAACAAGGCCGGGCTGGCCTACGATACACTCGAGGACATCGCGTACATCCGCCTGCCCAACCGGCAGGAGATGGTCCTCGCCGTCTTCTCCAACGCCTTCGGCGGCTCTGAGCCGTCGCAGCCGGGCATCCACAGCTCGTCGATCCTGGGCGTCTTCGCGGAGATGCTGCTGGACCGGCTTGGCCTCGACAAGGGATGCCCGCCCGCGGTGGTGGTAGATGCCGCCTCGCCCGCCATCTCCTGCACGGGCGGCTGGCGTGCGGCGCCCCCGGCCTCCGAGGCCCTCTCGGCCGTGCCGCGGCTCGCCTCCGCCTGCGACGCCCGGACCGAGTGGCGCCTTTATGTGCCTCGCACCGGTCTCTACGAGGTGAGCGTCTGGTACCAGCAGGACCCCGGCAACGCCCCGGCCGCACCCTTCACGGTGGTCCACGAGGGCGGCGAGACGCGCGTGGAGGTGGACCAGCGCCGCACCGGCGGCAGGTGGCTCAAGCTCGGCGACTTCCGGCTCCGGAAGGGCTCGGGCGTGGTCAGGCTCGCCGCCGCATCCGGGGCTCCTGTGGTGGCCGATGCCGTCAAGGCGACCCTCTGGCCCGCGGGCCTCAGGCCTGAGGTCCGGCCGCAACCGACGGACTGAAACGGATGCCGCGCCGGGCCGTATTGGCTCACGGTAAGGAGGAACAGCCATGTCCTATCTCTTCGCCGTCGCCTGCCTGCTCGCGCTTGCCGCGCCGTCCGCCTTCGCCCAGTCGCCGTCGCCTGTGGGCGACTGGTACGGCGCCCTTGGCGTGGGCGGCAGGGCGTTGCGCCTGGTGATGCACATCACCGGCGAGCCCGGCGCGTTCAAGGCGACGATGGATAGCCCCGACCAGGGCGCCAAGGACATCCCCATGGACAGCGTCACGCTGGCCGGCAGCCGCGTGACCCTGGGGCTGAAGATGGCCGGCGCATCGTATGAGGGCGACATCGACGCGGGCGGCAACACCATGGCCGGGAAGTGGCGCCAGATGGGCTCCGAGATGCCGCTCACGCTGCACCGGTCGCTGGACGGCAAGCCGGTGGACGTGAAGCCCGACAAGGTTCCGGAGCCCATCCGGCCGCAGAACCCGAAGCGGCCCTACCCCTATCGAGAGGTCGAGGTCACCTTCGCGACGAAGACGCCGGGGGTTCGGCTGGCCGGAACCCTGACGCTGCCGCGCGGCAAAGGCCCCTTCCCGGCGGTCATGCTGCTCACCGGCTCCGGCGCCCAGGATCGCGACGAGGAGCTGCTCGGCCACAGGCCCTTCCTGGTCTGGTCCGACGCCCTGACGCGCCGCGGCATCGCCGTGTTGCGCTGCGACGACCGCGGGGTGGGGAAGTCCGGCGGGAGTATGGCGCTGGCCACCACCTCCGACTTCGCGTGGGATGCCCTCTGTGGCGTGGCGTTCCTGCGCAAGCGGCCCGAGATCGACCCCCGCCGCGTGGGCCTCATGGGTCACAGCGAGGGCGCCTGTACGGCCGCGCTGGCGGCGTCGCGCTCGGCCGACGTGGCCTTCGTGGTGCATCTCGCGGGCACCGGCGTCACCGGCGACCAGGTCATCCTGGCGCAGGCCGAGGCCATCGGGCGCGCCCAGGGACTGCCCGAGGAGACCCTCAGGGCCGCCCACAAGACCAACTCCACCATCTACTCCATCGTGAAGGCGCGCAAGGGCGACATCGAGACCGCCGAGGCTCTGCGGAAGGCGCTGACGGAGTCCTTCGACGCCCTGCCCGAGGACCAGCGCAAGGCCATGGGCGATCCTCAGGCCGGCATCGCCGCGCAGATCCAGCAGGTGACCAGCCCCTGGTTCGTCCACTTCCTCACGCACGATCCGACGACGGCGCTGCGCAAGGTGCGCTGCCCGATCCTCGCGCTCAACGGCGAACTCGACCTGCAGGTCCTCCCGGATCAGAATCTGCCGCCGATCCGGCGCGCCCTGGCCGCCGCCGGCAATCGCCGCGCCAGACTGGTCCGGCTCCCGGGTCTGAACCACCTGTTCCAGACCTGCGACACCGGCAATCCGAGCCTCTACGGCGAGATCAAGGAGACGGTCTCGCCCTCGGCGCTGAAGCTGGTCTGCGACTGGGTCGTCGCGACGACGCGGACCGCAGCAAGCCGCCCAACCGGAACTCCGAAGCGGTAGGTCCGAGGGCGGCGCGAGCCACATGATCCGCAATGGCTGGCCCTGTGCTCTGCATGCTTGCCGGAAACACGCCGCCGCAACAGCGCGACGGCGAACGCGCCCCGTGCCGCCGATGCCGGGCATTCGCGAGTTCGCCATGCTCGGTGGCGCGGTACCGGGCCAGGTGCGACCCGGCCCGGGCTGTCGGCGTGGGCGAAGTGCAGCGTTCTCCTCAGGTTCCTTGGTCATACCGCTTCGTGTCCGCGCTCCCCGGGCTCACGGCTCGTACACGTCGGAGCGTTCCCTCCCGGGCTGGGCCGAAAACGATGGTACTGCATCAGCGCGGGTCGACCATTCGGCTGCCGTCCGTTGGGCGCGAAACCACCCAGGTCCAGCGCATGCCGAACTCGCGCAAAGGGTCGTCCTGCCGCCGAACGCGCTCCAGACGATCACCAGGGCCCTGGTAGACCTGGCGTGTGTACCGCTCCCGCGCCGTGCGTAGGGCTCCACCGCGCAACGTGAACTCCGTTAGCCGGTATCTCTGGGCCGCCGCCATGGGTGCGTTCCAGCTGTGGTTGGTCCACACGAGGAGCCGAGTTGGCGTCGCCGAGAACCATCCCTTGTCGTCTGAGAAGGCTGTCTTGTATGTCCCGTCGTCCCATGTAGGGGTATCCAACCAGCGCCAACGCCGGCCCGCCTTCTCCGCTATGCGTGGCACCGCCTCCATCCCGCCGCCAGACCGATACGTGAGTACGATGATGCGCGGGAGGTCACTGGCGGGCCATGCGTATACGAGCGCATGCAGGTAGTCGTCCGTCGTGTAGATCCGGTAATCTCCCAATGGTAGCCGTTGGCTCGTAAGGTTGCCACGATCGCGCCACCGGACCTCGATGCCCGATGCTCTTGGCACGATGCCGTCCTGCCCCTGGAACGCGACCGTATAGTGCTCCTGGCCTCTGAAGTCGTAGATGCACGGGCGAATGGCTGGTCTTCCGAGGACAGGCGACGCCGATGCGAGCGCGAAACACGCCACCGCAACAGCGCGACGGCGAACGCGCCCCGTGCGGTCGGTGGCGGGTTGGCCCACTCCCCATACCCGCCCCGACCGCACAGGCGGGTCCGGCCTTCCTGGCTGTTCCACCAATTGTGAAGCTTCCCTCCTACCTCCCGGTCCAAGGAGTGAGCCGGCACGGTAGTCCACCCTCTGTGTCAACATGGAGTGAGACACTTTCCATTCCCTCCAGGATGATCGAGGGCGGAAAGGATCGCATCAGGTGAAGAACGGTTTGACAAACGCCATGGCGTCGAGGAGTCCAG
>JAPLCQ010000085.1 GCA_026392115.1 Armatimonadota bacterium
GCACATCGGCGGCAGGCGCCGCCATCCCGAACCGAAAGGCACCCGTACCATGACTGAGAAGATTCGTTGGGGCATTATCGGCCCCGGAGGCATCGCCAACAACCTCGTCAAGGGGGTGCAGGCCCTGCCCGACGCCGAGGTGTTGGCCGTGGCCTCGCGCGACGGCGAGAGGGCCGAGGCGTTCGGCGAGAAGTGGGGCATCCCGCGCCGCTATACGGGGTATGAGGCGCTGGTGGCCGACCCCGACGTGGATATCGTCTACGTCTCCACGCCGCATCCCTACCACGCGCCCTGCTCTCTGCTGGCGCTCCGGGCCGGCAAGCCGGTCATGTGCGAGAAGCCCTTCACGGTGAACGCCGGCGAGGCGCGCGGCGTCGTCGAGGCCGCGCGGGCCGGGGGCCTCTTCCTCATGGAGGCCATGTGGTCGCGCTTCTTCCCGCTCATGGCCACGGTCCGCGAGGTCGCCTCGTCGGGCCGCATCGGCGAGCCGCTTCTGCTGCACGCCGACTTCGGCTTCCGCGCGGGCTTCAACCCGGAGAGCCGCCTCTTCAGCCCGGCGCTCGCCGGCGGCGGCCTGCTGGATGTGGGCGTCTACCCGATCTCGCTGGCCTCCATGCTCTTCGGCAAGCCCGACCGCGTTACCGGCCTGGCGAATCTGGGTCAGACCAACGTGGACGAAGCCGCGGTAATCTCGCTGGCCTATCCCGGCGGCGCCATGGCCGCGCTGTCGACCGGCGTCCGCGTCAATACGCCGCAGGTGGCCTACATCATGGGTTCCGACGGCAGCATGGAGATTCCCTCGCCCTGGTGGGTGCCCGAGCGGCTCATCATCAAGAGCGGCGGCCAGACCGAGGAGCTCAGCGTGCCCAAGACGGCCAGCGGCTTTGAGTACCAGGCCGCCGAGGCCGGGCGCTGCCTGCGCGAGGGGCTGACCGAGAGCCCGATCCTGCCGCTGGACGAGACGATCGACGTCATGGAGACGATGGACGCCCTGCGCGCCCAGTGGGGCGTGCGCTACCCGATGGAGGAGCAGCAGTGAAGTACGGACAGATCGCCGGCATCGAGAAGCCGGTCTCGCGGCTCATCCAGGGCGCGCTGGTTGCGGCGGGCATGGGCGAAGAGCAGGGCTTCGCGTTGCTCGACGCCGTCTATGAGCAGGGCTGCACCGCCTTCGACACCGCGCACGTCTACGGCCCCACCGACAAGTTCCTGGCCGACTGGATCCGCAGCCGCGGCATCCGGGACAAGGTGGTCATCCTGGCCAAGGGCGCGCACCACAACGCCGAGCGGCGCCGCGTGACGGCCGCCGACATCAAGGCCGACATGGACGAGACCATGCGGCGCATGGGCTACGAGCACCTCGACCTCTACGTGCTCCACCGCGACGATCCAACCGTGCCCGCAGGCCCCATCGTGGAGGCGCTGAACGAGCACGTGAAGGCCGGCCGCATCTCGGCGTTCGGCGGCTCCAACTGGTCCGGCGCCCGCATCCGCGAGGCCAACGAGTACGCCGCGGCCAACGGGCTCATCCCCTTCGCCGTGACGAACCCGCAGTACAGCCTGGCCCCGCAGCGGCAGGAGCCATGGGACGAGTGCATCAGCCTCGGCGGCCCCGGCCACGAGGAGGAGCGCGAGTACTACGCCCAGTGCGGCATCTCGGTCCTCTCCTGGTCCAGCCTCGGCGCGGGCTTCTTCTCCGGGCGCATCACCCGTGAGAACGCCGCCGACTGGAAAGAGGGCTACGAGGAGCAGGCCGTCCGCTGCTACGGCTCGCCGGAGAGCTTCGACCGCCTGGACCGCGTCCGGGAGCTGGCCGCCGCCAAGGGCGTCGAAGTTCCGCAGCTCGGCATGGCCTTCATCATGAACCAGCCCATGCGCGTCTTCGCACTGGTCGGCCCCAAGAACGGCGCCGAATTCGCCTCCAGCGCCGGAGGCCTCGACATCACGCTGACGCAGCGAGAGCTCGACTACCTGGACCTGAAGGCCGACTCGCCGGCGTAGACCCAACCCAGTAACCTGTGCGCCAACGGCGGCGCCCCCGGCGCTTCGAGGCCGGGGCGCCGTCGTTCGCGTCTGAGAGGCTTCATGATGTCCTTCCGCAAGCTCATCCCAGCACTGCTGCTCGCACTGTCGGTCGGGGCCCAGGCCCAGATGGGCGGCGGCGGCGGCGGCAACCCGTTCCTGCCGCCGGCCGCGCATATCCAGTACGCGCCGGACCGCACCTACGACCTCCGCCATGTGGCCGTCACGCTCACCGTGGACGCCAAGGCCGAAGCCTTCGCCGGCTCCGTCACTAACACCCTGGCACCCCTGGGCGCCGGCCTGCGCGAGGTGCTGCTCCATTGCGCCGAGGCGCTGGAGGTGAGCGCCTGCACCGTGGACGGCCGCCCCGCCCAGTTCACCCGCAAGGGCAACGAACTGACCGTGGCGCTGGCGGCCCCGGCGGCGCGGGGCAAGCCGATCGATGTCACTCTCACCTACACCAGCGGCAAGATGCGCCAGGGCGGCGGCTTTATGGGCGGCGGCGGCTGGCACTGGATCCGCGCCACGGCGGCCGATCCCAACCACGTGGGCTTCTGGACCCAGGGCGAGGAGGACAACAACCACCAGTGGGCCCCGACCTGGGACTACCCCAACGACTTCGCCACGTCCGAAACCACGACAACCGTGCCCATGGATTGGTTCGTCGTCGGCAACGGGACTCTGGTCTCCGACCGCGCCAACAAGGCGGCGGGCACGCGCACCTTCCACTGGCGCATGGCGCAGCCCCACGCCACGTACCTGCTCTCCCTCCTCGCGGGTCCCCTGGACACCGCCTGGTCGTCGTGGCAGGGCGTGAAGCTGCTCTACGTCGTCCCGAAGGGCAGCGCCGACCTTATCGAGGGCTCGTTCGGCGACACGCCGGATATGCTCTCCTACTTCTCCAAGATCACGGGAGTGAAGTACCCGTGGCCGAAGTACGCCCAGAGCGCCATGTACGACTTCGGCGGCGGCATGGAGAACGTCAGCGCCACCACGCTGGGCAGCGGCTCGCTGACCAACAACAGCGACGGCACGCGCCCCATGGCCTCGCTCAACAGCCACGAGCTGGCGCACCAGTGGTTCGGCGACCTCGTCACCTGCGAGGACTGGGGGCAGGTCTGGCTCAACGAGAGCTTCGCCACCTTCTTCGAGGCGCTCTACATGGAGCACAGCCGGGGCAAGGACGGCTACGACCAGGACATCGAGTCCAAGAGCCAGAGCTACTTCAACGAGAGCCGCCGCTACGTCCGCCCGCTGGCCACCAAGCTCTACGGCAGCGCCGACTCCCTCTTTGACCAGCACGCCTACCCCAAGGGCGGCGTGCTCCTCCACTCCATGCGCCGCCTGCTGGGCGACGACGCCTTCTTCGCCGGCGTGAAGCTCTACCTGGAGCAGAACCGCCACAAGCCCGTGGTGACGCTGGACTTCTCGCGCGCTCTGACGCAGGTTTCCGGCGTCAACATGGAGGCCTTCTTCGACCAGTGGATCACCAGGCCCGGCCATCCGGTGTTCGACTACTCCTGGACCTGGGACGCCGCCGCCGGCCAGGCCGTCCTCACCGTGAAGCAGACGCAGGACACGACGCCGGGCACGCCGATCTACGACCTGCCGCTCACCGTGGGGCTGATCGCGGACGGAAAGATGACGCGCCGGAAGGTCCGCGTCTCCACCGCCGAGGCCGAGCTGCGCATCGCGGCGCCGGCCAGGCCGGACGCGCTGCTGCTCGACCCGGACCACGACTACCTCCGCGAGATGCGGACGCACTGGGCGCCAAGCGAGCTGCCGCAGATCGTGAAGTTCGCTCCGAACAGCGTGGACCGGCAGGCCGCCGCCTACCGCCTGCTCGCCGACAGCCCGTCGCCTGAGGCCGTAAAGGCCACGATGGACGCGGTCGCCGCCGATACGGGCCGCTTCCCGGCCTTCACGTCGCTGGGCGGCCTGACCGATGCCGCCTCCGGACCCGAGCACCGCGCCTTCTATCGCTCCCTGCTCGACCACAAGTCCTCCGCGCATCGCACGACGGCGCTCCGGGCGCTGGCCGCCATGCCTGCCGACCCGGCCGACCAGGATCGCATCGCGGCGCTCATCGACGCCAAGGAGCCCGGCCCCATCGTTGAGGCCGCCATCACGGCGATCAAGGACTCCAAGGCCCCCGGCAAGGACGCCGCGCTGCTGCGGGCCGCGCGCATGAAGACGCTGCGCGCTTCGGCGAGGGTGGACGCCGCATCGGCCCTGGCCGCCGCCGGCTCCCACGAGGGGCTGAAGTGCCTGGCCGAGGGCGCGGCAGCCTCGTCGCCCAGGGAACTGCGCCTGGCGGCCCTGAGCGCGTTGGCGAAGGTGGAGACCGCCGACCCGGCCGTGACCACCGCGCTGCGTGCGGCGCTGAAGGGCGGCGACGTCATGCTGGCCATGCGCGCCGTGCAGGCGGCCGCGGCCCGCAAGGAGCGCGACCTGCTACCCGAAATCCACGCCCTGGCCGCCAAGCCGCCCACAGGCGGCAACGACCTGATGCGCGAGTTCCTGGCGGACGCCGTCAAGGAGGCGCTGGCCGCCCTGGAACCGCCCAAGTAGCCGACCATATGGGCGGCCCCCGTGGCCGCCCCTACCCCCGCAGGCGTGAGCCGCCGGAGGCGGCGGGGGCGGCGGGCGGCGCCGTCAGTCCGGTCAACACGGTCAACACGGTCAAGCCTTTGCCGTCATCCTGACGCGAAGCGGAAGGACCCCCCGGCGTGAGCCGCCAGACGGGGCCACCAGACAGGCCCCCGCACACGCTGCCGGTCAAGCCACCGCCTCACGACCGCTTCAACGGCAGGCCGCACCGCCCTCGGCGCGGGCCTCGCGCTTCTGCTCCAGCAGCTCCAGCGTCACGCCCAGCCGCTCCTGGCCGTCGAAGTAGCCGTACTGGCCCGGACCCATGTCGCCCCGCTGGCACATGGGGATGCCCCGTTCCCCCAGGAAGTCCACCGACTTCTGCATCCCCTCCACCCAGAACGCCAGGTGCTGCACATGCTCGCCCTTTTGGTCCAGCGCCTCCTGCCAGACGCTCTCGCCGCCCATGGGCTCGATCAGCTCCAACTGCACCGGCCCCAGGCTGAAGAAGGCGAGCTTCGCCTGCGCGTTGGAGGGCGCGCCGCGGAAGGTCATCGCGACCTGGTCGCCCGGATCGGTGATGATGACGTCGGGGATCGGCTGCCCCAGCAGGTCGGACCAGCGTCGGCAGGCCTCCTCGATGTCGTGGACGACGAGGGCCACCTGGGCCAGCGTGGTGTTGCCGAAGCTCTCGGTGCTCATGGTCGGTCCTTTCCCGGCGCTTGGCCGGCGGTCTGTTGGCGGTAGAGGCGGTCCAGTGCGCCCGGGCTGACGCTGACGAAGTCGGCCGGCAACCGCCGGTTCAGGTCCACCAACCATGCCGGGAAGTAGCACCAACTGATGGCCAGCGTGCTCACGAAGCCCGGCCGGGCCTTCGGAGCGTTGGTGGTGATCTCGCCAACGAGCCACGGGTTCTCGTCCTCCATCTTCTTGTTGGCGACCTCTTCGGAGGTGGTCCAGACCCGGAAGTTGGTCAGCGTGCGGAAGATGGAGACGCCGTCCAGCGTGGTGTTGGCGTTGGCGGCGTTCACGTCGGTATGCCGTCCCAGATCGGCCAGGATGTAACGGAGGCCGGGCATCCCCTTGGTGAAGCGGCGGAGCAGGGCGTCGGGCGCGGTTGGGCCCGAGGAGCCGCCGTTGTAGAGCTCGAGACCGTCCATGCCCAGCTTGCGCCGGTAGCGGTCGAAGAGGGCCACGTACTGCGACCAGACGCGCTCTCGGTCGGCGGCGCGGAAGCGCGAGCCGTAGACCGGGGCGTTCATGTAGAGCAGGCCGAAGAAGCTGTCATTGGGCGTCCGCTTCTCGAAGTACCACTGGAGCACCAGCGGCAGTGTGTCCAGCGTGGTCATGTTCATCGCGTAGCCTATGGGCACGGAGCCGCGCGCCGGGTCGGCCCAGATGCGCCGCTGGTGGAACTGCCAGTACCAGTGCGCGTCGCCGCTGTCCATGATGTTGGTGGTGACGTAGACCCGGTCGGCCCGGAGCGGCGGTGTCGGCGGCTCGGGCGCCTTGCGGGTGAAGATCGCCGGGTTGGGCCGAATGGCGCTGTGGACGCTGACGTTGGAGTTGTAGCCCGTTCCCGGCACCCACTTGCCGTACTCGGAGAGGAGCCGGACGGCGCTGTACTCCTCCACGCCCTTGTCGTTGTACATGGGCCAGCCCATGACGGGCACGTTGCCGGGCGTCCGAGCCAGCATCTCCTCGACGAACTCCATCTCGGCCTGCGGGTCGGCGCCCTTCTCGCGGTCGGTGTGCGCCGAGACCCAGAAGAGGAAGACCCGGTGCTGCACCATGACGTCGCGGCTGCTGAGCGCGTTGGTGAGCGGGTACTCCCATGCGAGCAGGTGGTGCGACATACGGCTCCAGTAGCGCTCGTAGACCCACCGGTAGGCGTCCACGTTGCGCTTCCAGCGCCCGCGCAGGTCCTGAACCACGGGCAGGCCCAGCCGCTTGGCCGAGTCCGGCGAGGCGGGCAGGGCGTCCATGACCCCGGCGAGCATCCATGCCACGTTGATGGTTCCGGGCATCTCGGGGTCCCAGACCACCACGCCGCGCACAGCCGTGCGAAAGAGCTTCAGGGCCTCCAGCGGCTGCTTCAGGCGGCGCTCCGGCCCGGTATAGCCCTTCTCCTTCATGTAGGTGAGCCAGAGGTCGTCGTAGCGCTGGGGGTTGGTCTGGTTGATCAGGTAGAGGCGCGGCCCCTTCCGGTTGGCCAGGCCCTGGAGGGCGACCAGCGCCGCCTGCACGTCCGTGGCCTCCTTCGAGATGTCGGCCACGACGAGCTGCTTCGGCATGGGACCGGGCGTACGCGGGAACCAGTCGGCGTAGGGCCGCGGCTCCCGGACCTCGGCGACGTTGGCCAGTTGCACCGGGCAGCGCTCCACGGCGATGTCGTCCACCCAGACGCCGTCGCTGACGCCGTCGGCGATGAAGCGCAACGACCAGCGCTGGTTCGTCTCCGGGGTGGTGAAGCGGAAGCTGAGGGGCCGCCACTCGTAGTCGCCCGCGGGCAGCGGCTGGCGCTGCTCTCCGGCCTTCTCGAACGTGGCTCCCACGAAGCACTTGCCCACGTTGCGGCCACGCGCCCAGAAGCGCACCGTGTAGGTGGTCTGTGGCTCGGCGGGCAGCCAATCGGTATTGGCCAGGGCGTACTTGTAGGCCTCGGTGGGCGTGGCGTCCGTGATGCGCAGCGACCGCGAGCCCGAGCGAGCCACCGATGCATCCACGGCAATAGTGGCCTTCGCGCCGCCGCCGATGCCCCGGATCCAGCCCGGAGCCCAGCCGTCGGGGCCGGCCTCCTCGAAGCCCGCATTGGGCACTGCGGGCGGAGGGGCGGCGAAAGCGCCCACGCAGAGGCCGAGCAGGACCAGAAGTGCGGCGAGGCGTCGGGCGGTGCGCATCATGGCGGCGCTCCTATGGTTGGGTTTGGGCCGATCAGGCGGCGGCGGGCGGCGGCGGCGACTCCAGGAACTCGATGTTCGGGTGGAGCTCCTTCACGTAGCGTATGGACCACTCGCCCTCGAAGAGCACCACGCGGGAGCCGTCGCAGTCCACCACGGAGCGCATGCTCGCCAGCCACTTCTCCGGCAGGACGCCGTCGGGACCGGCGGCCACCCAGCGCGCGGCGTTGTGGGGTAGCTCCTCCATGGTGGTCTCGACGCCGTACTCGCTCTGCAGTCGGTACTGCACCACTTCGAGCTGCAGGCGTCCCACGCCGCCCAGGATCGGCTCGCGGCGGGCGGCCTCGGGCTCGTAGAAGGTCTGCACCACGCCCTCTTCGGTGAGCTGGTCGATCCCCTTCTGGAACTGCTTGTACTTGTCGGTCCGGGTGTTCCGCAGGATGGCGAAGCGCTCGGGCGGGAAGCGCGGGATCTCGTGGAACGATACGGCCGAGCCGGTATAGAGCGTGTCGCCCAGCGTGAAGGCGCCGGGGTTGGTGAGGCCCACGATGTCGCCGGGGTAGGCCTCCTCCATGAGCAGGCGCTCGTTGCCGAAGAGCTTCATGGGGCGCGACAGGCGGACCGGCTTGCCCGTGCGGCTGTTGGTCACCACCATGTCCCTCTCGAACCTGCCGCTGACCACGCGCATGAAGCCGATGCGGTCGCGGTGCTGCGGGTCCATGTTGGCCTGAATCTTGAAGATGAAGCCCCGGAAGTCCGGCTCGAAGGGGCTGACCTCGCCCTCCTCGGCGTTGCGGTGCGTCGGGAAGGGGGCCATGGACAGGAACGTGTTGAGGAAGGGCTCCACGCCGAAGTTGGTCACCGCCGAGCCGAAGAAGAGGGGCGTCAGCTCGCCTCGGAGCACGCGGTCCATGTCCAGCTCTTCGCCGGCCTCGTCCTGCAGCTCGATGTCCTGCCGGAGCGTCTCGGCGGCCTGCGGCCCGATCAGCTTCTCCAGCGACGGGTCGGCCAGCGACGAGACCTGCACGGGGGCGCGGTAGGCGCCGTGCTGGGTCCGCTCGAAGAGGAGCACCTGTCGGGTCATGCGGTCGAAGACGCCGCGGAAGGCCGTGCCGTCGCCGATGGGCCAGTTCATCGCCACCGAGCGGATGCCCAGCACCTCCTCCAGCTCCTCCATGAGGGCCAGCGGCTCCAGGCCGGCCCGATCCATCTTGTTGATGAAGGTGAAGATGGGGATCGATCGGCGGCGGCAGACGTGGAAGAGCTTCTTGGTCTGCGGCTCAACGCCCTTGGCGTTGTCCAGCAGCATGACGGCGCTGTCGGCGGCCATGAGGGTGCGGTAGGTGTCCTCGCTGAAGTCCTGGTGGCCGGGCGTGTCCAGCAGGTTGAGCATGCAGCCGCCATACTCGAACTGCAGCGCCGTGGAGGAGATGGAGATGCCGCGCTGCTTCTCCAGCTCCATCCAGTCCGAGGTGGCTTTCCGCTGGTTCTGCCGCGCGGTGACGGAGCCCGCGAGCTGGATGGCGCCTCCGTAGAGGAGCAGCTTCTCGGTGAGGGTCGTCTTGCCCGCGTCGGGGTGCGAGATGACGGCGAAGGTGCGCCGGCGGCGGATTTCGGCGTGGTCGGTTTCAGAGATGGACAAGGGGACTCCTGGAGCCGGGCGACTGCATGGCCGCAGCCGGGCTACGCGCAAACGCGGCGGGCCGTCGGACGACCCCTTACATTATGGCGCGTGGGGTAGCCTGTCGCCAAAGGAGCCGCCACCATGATGACCCGCCGCGAGAACATGCTGCGCGCCGTGCGCTTCGAGAAGCCCGAGCGCATCCCGATGACGTTCGCCATCAACGGAGCCTGCGCGGCCCACTACCCGGCGGCCGCGCTGGAGGACCTGCAGGCCGGCCACCCGCTCCTCTTCCCAGGCTACGAGCGCCCGTCCCGGCCCGCGCCCGTCCCGGCAACGTCGCCCGTCTCGTACGTCGATGAGTGGGGCGTGACCATGGGAGCGCCGGAGCCCGGCATCGCGCCCGTAGCCGTGAGCCATCCCCTGGCGGACTGGGACGCCATGGAGCGCTGGTCGCCGCCCGCGCCGCCGTCGCTCACGCCCGAGGAACTGGCCACGCCCGACCTGGCCGCCGCCAACCGACGGCGCGCCGAGGAGGCCGGAGAGCTGATCTACGGCGGCCTGCCCCACGGCCACACCTTCCTGCTCGCCTGCAACCTGCGCGGCTATGAGGCCGTGATCTGCGGCATGGCCGATGGCGACCCGCACCTGGTGCGCCTGCTGGAGACGCTGGAGGAGTACAACGCCGCCATCGTCCGGTGCGCGCTGGCCCGGGGCGCCGAGCTGATGGGCTACCCCGAGGACCTGGGAATGCAGGTCGGCCCCATGCTCTCGCCCGCGCACCTGCGCCGGTACATCAAGCCCGGCTACCAGCGGCTCATGCGGCCCGCACGCGACGCCGGCTGCATCATCCACATGCACTCCGACGGCGATATCCGGACGCTGGTGGACGACCTCGTAGACAGTGGCGTCGAGGTGGTTAACCTGCAGGATCTGGTGAACGGGATCGACTGGATTCGCGACCGATTCAAGGGCCGCGCCTGCATCGACCTCGACATCGACCGTCAGGACATCACCCGCTTCGGCACGCCCGCCGAGGTAGACGCGCTGATCCGTCACGAGGTAGAGACCCTGGGGAGCCCCGAAGGCGGCCTCATGATGGTCTACGGCATGTACCCCGGCACGCCGATCGAGAACGCCCGGGCCCTCGCCGACGCCATGGAGAAGTACGCGGGATACTACGGTTAGCTGGGGATGTGGGGCGCACGCGGTTTGGGGGGCGGGTGGGGGCCGGGCGGTTGAAACCGCGGCAACGAACGGCGGGAAGTCGCCCTGCGGCGACTCCACGGCGGATGGGCGCTCCGCTTCGCCCGCTCTCAAGTGCCCGAAGGGGCACTTCCCGCCGTTCGTAGCCGCGACTTTAGTCGCCGGGGCCTCCCGGCGGCGGTTAGGGGTCCGGGCCTCCCGGCCTCCAGGCGGCGGTTAGGGGGCCCAGGCGGTTGAAACCGCGGCAACGAAAGTCGGGAAGTCGCCCTGCGGCGACTCCACGGCGGACGGATGCGTCGCCAAGCGCCCGAAGGGGCGCCTCCCGCCGTTCGTTGCCGCGACTTCAGTCGCCGGGCCCCGAACTCCTCGCGTTGACTTCCGAGCGGGTGCGCGGCTATCATACGGCGCTCGGCGTGTCTGCCCTGCTGGGGGTTGTCTACGCCTGCACTATCCTGCTACCGAGGTCGCGCCATGCCCAAGCTAGTCTTTGAAATCGGCACTGAGGAGATGCCCGCCGGGGCCATCGGCTCGGCCATCGAGCAGCTTCGGGCCTCCGTGGAGGGCCTGCTGGCCGAGCGCCGGCTGCCTGCTTCGGCGGTGACCGCCTACGGCACGCCGCGCCGCCTGGTGGTGGTGGCCGAGGATGTGCCCGCCCACCAGCCCGACGTCACCCGCGAGGTGAAGGGGCCTTCGGCGCAGGCGGCCTTCGGTGCCGACGGCGCGCCGACCGGCGCCGCCATCGGCTTTGCGCGGAAGCAGGGCGTGCCCGCTGAGTCGCTGGTCCGGATCGAGACGCCGCAGGGAACCTACGTGCAGGCGACCGTTGTGGACAAGGGCAAGCCCGCCACCGAGGCCCTGGCCGCGCCGCTGGGCGCCGCCGTGACCTCGCTCACGTTCCCCAAGCTCATGCGCTGGGGCTCGGGCGGTATCCGCTACGTTCGGCCCATCCGGTGGCTCCTCGCGCTGGTCGGCTCCGAGGTCTGCCCGGTGCAGGTGGCGGGGATCACCGCCGGGCGCGTCTCGCGCGGGCACCGCTACCTGGCTCCGGACGAGTTCGAGGTGGCCGACGCCGATGCGCTGCCGCCCCTCCTCCGCGAGCGCTTCGTGATGCTCGACCCGGCCGAGCGCCGCGCCGCCATCCGCGCCCAGGCCGAGGCGCTCGCCGCCGAAGTGGGCGGCCGCGTGCCCTGGGATGAGGAGCTGCTGGACGAGAACGTCTTCCTCGTGGAGTGGCCCACGGCCCTGCGCGGGGCCATCGAGGAGCGCTTCCTCACGCTGCCGCGGCCCGTCCTGGTGACGGCCATGAAGAAGCACCAGCGCTTCTTCCCCGTTGAGGGCGCCGACGGGGCGCTGCTGCCCTGCTTCGTCTCCGTGCGCAACGGCGGCTCGGACCATCTCGACACGGTGCGCGCGGGCAACGAGCGCGTGCTGGCCGCCCGCTTCGCCGACGCCGCCTTCTTCCACGCCGACGACCAGAAGCAGCCGCTCGTCCGCTTCATCGACAACCTGGACCGCCTTCTCTTCCAGGAGAAGCTGGGCACGCTGGCCGAGAAGCGCCGCCGCCTGCAGGCTCTGGCCGGTCCGCTGGCCGATGCCGCCGGGATGTCCGGCGCCGACCGCGAGCGGGCGCTCCAGGCCGCCGGCCTCTGCAAGGCCGACCTGACGACGCGCATGGTGATCGAGTTGCCCGCGCTGCAGGGCATCATCGGCCGCGAGTACGCGCTGGCCGGCGGCGCCGACCCCGCCGTGGCGCATGCCATCGCCGAGCACTACATGCCCCGCTCCTCGGGCGACGCCATACCCGCGAGCCCCGTCGGGCGGCTCCTGGCCGTGGCCGACCGCATGGATACGCTGGCCGGGTACGCCGGCATCGGCATCATGCCCTCCGGCTCCAGCGACCCCTTCGGCCTGCGCCGCGCCGCCCAGGGCGTGGTGCAGATCCTTGCGGGCGAGCCGGCCATGCCGGGCATCTCCGAGTTGGCGATCCTGGCGGCCGACGCCTACCACCGCGTCAACGGCCTCACGTTCGATGTGGAAGCGCTCTGCGCGGCCCTGCGCGGTCTCTTCGAGCAGCGGATCACCGGAACGCTGCTGGAGCGCGGCCTCCGGCACGACCTCGTGGCCGCGGCCCTCTCGGGCGGACCCAGCTCCACGACCATCGTCTACTGCACCATGCGGCGCGCCGAGACGCTCCAGAAGCTCTGCGCCCGGCCCGACTTCGTACCCACCGTGCAGACCGCCGCCCGCGTGGCCAACATCCTCCGTTCCGCCGACTCTGCGCCGGTTCGGTCCGGACTGCCCGGCAAGGAGGCCGTTCTCGGCGGCGCGGACCACGCCGTCTCGCGTTCGGTGGCCATGTTGGAGACCGAAGCCCGCCGGGTCCGCACCGACAGCCTCGCCGAACCCACAGAGAAGGTTCTCTACGAGGCCGCCTTCGACGCCATCCCCCGCGTGGCCCACGCCGCCGCGGCGTACGACTTCGAGAAGCTCTACGGCATCCTCGGCGAGCTCAGCGCTCCCGTGTCCGCGCTGTTCGACGCCGTCATGGTCATGGCGGAAGACCAGGCCGTGCGCCGCAACCGGTTGGCGCTGCTGGGCTTCGTGGATAGCCTCTTCAAGACCCTGGCCGATTTCACCAGGGTCGTCGTGGCCTAGCCGGAGGAGCGCCATGAGCAGCCTCACCCTTCCGCTGGTCCATGTCGTCGCCGATACGCTCCCCGAGGCCTGGGAGCGCGCCGTGCTGCAGACCTGGGAGACCGGCGCCGAGATCGCGACGCAGTACGACGCCGACGGAGACCCGCCCAGTCGCGACGCCATCGCCGCCATCGTGGTACGCGACCCCTTCGCCGACCCGCGGATCCACCGGGGCCTGCCCGGAGGCATCGACCAGCTCGAGGCCTACCGCCAGGAGGTGGTGGACGGCATCCACGACCACTGGGTCGACCCCGAGGCCGGCAAGTGGGAGTACACCTACCACGATCGGCTGGTGAACTACACCACGCCCGGTTGCGCCGCCACCGACCAGCTCGACGGCATGGTCCAGGCCCTTGCCCAGGCGCCCCACACGCGCCGCGCCCAGGCGATCCTCTGGAAGCCGTGGGAGGACATGGGCATCGTCGACCCGCCCTGCCTCCAGCGCGTCTGGTGCCGCGTCTTCGGCGACGAACTGGTGATGAACGTGCACATGCGCAGCAACGACGCCTTCAAGGCTGCGTTTATGAACATGTACGCCTTCACCGAGCTGCAGGCCGAGCTGGCCCGCAAGCTCTCGGCGACGCTGGGACGCACCATCCGCCCGGGGCAGTACACCCACATGGCGGATTCGTTTCACATTTACGGGTCGTATTTCGGTGAGTTCAAGGCGTTTCTCGACCTCGTCGGCTCCCGTCCATTCGAGAAGAGAACATTCCGCATGGCGGACGTGGAAGAGATCCTGGCGGAGGCGCGGGCACAGGTGCTGCGGTCCGTAGAGGAAGAGAAGCGCACCGGCCGCAAGGGCCTGTAGCGCCGCACGGCTCGCCGCCGCGGGAAGGAAGATGGACGACCATGCCATACCACGGTCCGATCCTGCATAGGGCAGCCGCCCTGGCGGCCTGCGCGCTGGCCATCGGCGCGGCCGGCGCACAGACGCCGACGCAGGCGCAGACCCCGCCGCCTCCCGCACCCGCCGCGGGCGAGGCGGCCGACGGCCTGCGCAAGGTGCTCCAGGTCTACGCCGCGGCCAAGACCTACCAGGCGACCTGGTCCTACTCGCTCACCAAGGGCGAGGAGGTGCAGAAGATGAACCTGGAGGTGCGCGCCAAGCCGCCCTCGCGGCTCACCTTCCGCGTGATGCCCGCGCCCGGCGGCAAGACCGCCAAGGGCTCCAAAGAGACCCCGCTCCCCGAGATGACGGTGAACATCGACGGCACGACCGCCTGCTTCGTCAACGCCGGCGAGAGCGTCTACTTCCAGGTGCCCTTCCCCGCCGGCTCGCGCATCGCGCCGCTCCACTTCTTCCCGCAGATCCCCGATGCCTCCGACGTGAGGCGGTTGCCCGACGCCACGGTGGCCGGCAAGGCCTACGTCGTGCTGGAGGCCCGGCGCGCCGACGGCAGCGTGGCGCGGATCGAGATCGACCCAACGGTCCTCCGCATCAAGCGCATCGTCCAGGAGAGCATGGTGGGCCTCAACCGCGTGACCTCGGCGCTCATGGTGGAGAAGGAGGTCTTCGACGCCGAGATTCCGGACGCGAAGTTCGCCTACAAGCCGCCCAAGGGCTACAAGGAGATGCCCGCGCCCCCCGAGTCCGGCGCGCTCTTCGCACCGCCGGCGCCGGCCGCCCCCAGGTGAGCCGCGCCGAGGCGGGCCTCCGCACGTGAACATCGTCGTCGTCTTGGTCGATACGCTCCGCGCCGACCATCTGGGTTGCTACGGGTACCCGAAGCCCACCAGCCCGGCCATCGACGCGCTGGCCGCCGGCTCCGCGGTCTACGAGCAGTGCCTGGCGCCGGGCATCCCCACCACGCCGGCGCACGCCACGCTCTACACCGGGCTGCATCCGATCGAGCACAACATCGTCTGCCACGGCGGCTCCGCCGACCTGGCGCGCAACCTCCCCGTGCTGCCCGAGTTGCTCCAGCAAGCGGGCTACACCACCTGCGCGGTGGACAACCTGTACGACCTGAAGCCCTGGCTCTCGCGGGGCTACGAGTTCTACATCAACCCGTCGCACAAGCACCGCATGCGGCTCCTGATGACCTGCGAAGAGGTCAACCACCGCGCCGTCGAGTGGATACGCGGCCACGCCGCCGAGCCCTTCTTCCTCTTCGTCCACTACTGGGAGCCGCACACGCCCTACCTGCCTCCGGGGCGGCTCCGCACCTTCTACTCCGGCGTCGATCCGTTCGACCCGGCGCACACCAGCTTGGCCGGCATCCGCCGCACGCCCTTCTGGGGCATGTGGGGCGACACCTGGTTCAAGAAGCTGGGGCCCATCACCGACGCCGACTACGTGACCGCGCTCTACGACGGCGAGGTCCGCCATGCCGACGAGGGCGTCGGCGCCCTGCTCCAGGCGCTGGAAGACGCCGGCATCGCCGACGACACGGTGGTCCTCCTCACCGCCGACCACGGCGAGGTGATGGCGCGGAACGGCATCTACTTCGACCACCACGGGCTGTACGAGGACAACATCCATGTGCCCCTCATCGCCCGCATCCCCGGCCGCGCCCCGGCCCGCGTGCCGGAGATGGTGACCCATATGGACATCGCGCCCGCCCTGCTCGGCCTCGCCGGGGCGCCGATACCCGCCAACCTGCCGGGCATCGACCTCTCCGTGCCGGACCCCGGCCTGGGAGCGCCGGAGCGGGCCGCCGTGGTCTGCTGCGAGGCCACGTGGCAGGCCAAGTGGTGCCTCCGAACCGCGGCGCGCAAGCTCATCCTCTCCCGCGAGCCGGACCGGTACGGCACGCCGCGCCGCGAGCTCTACGACCTGGCCGACGACCCCGGCGAAACGCGCAACCTGGCCGACGCCCGGCCCGCCGAGGCCGAAGCCATGGAGCGGGAGCTGGAGGCGTGGATCGCCTCCGAGCTGGTCCGCACGGGGCGCGACGCAGACCCGCTGGTGGCGCAGGGCATCACCCTCGGCCGCCGTTGGGACGACTGGCTGGCCCGCAACCCGGCGCTTCGGGACGAGGCCAACAGCAGGACCGGCTTCCAGCCGGATGGCATTTCCTAATCAATCACGCGGAGGATACGCAACCATGTACACGGCCCTGAGCCCCGGCGCGCTCGGAATGTCGGTCGGCAACCTCAACGAGGGCATCGCCCTGGCGGCCTCGGCCGGCTACGGCGGTCTGGAGATCTCGATCCACGAAGTGCAGTCGCTCATCGCTGCCGAAGGCGCCGCCGCCGTCCGCGCCCTGTTCGACGACGCCGGGGTCAAGCCCGCGGCCTGGGGCCTTCCCGTGGCCTGGAGCGGCCCCGAGGAGGAGTGGAAGCAGGGCGTCGAGACCCTGAAGGGCTATGCCGCCGCCGCCGAGGCCCTCGGTTGCGACCGCACCATGACCTGGATCCTCTCCGGCTCCAACGACCGCACCTTCGAGCAGAACCTGGCGTTCCACGTCGAGCGCTTCACTCCCATCGCGGCCGTGCTGAACGACCATGGCGTGCGCCTGGGCCTGGAGTTCCTCGGCCCGCAGACGATCTACAAGGGCTTCGCGCACCGCTTCGTCCACACCATGGCGGGCATGCTGGAGATGGGCGACCAGATCGGTCCCAACGTGGGCCTGCTGCTGGACTGCTGGCACTGGTACACCGCCGGCGGCACGCTGGAGGAGCTGACGAAACTCGACCAGAAGCGCGTCGTATATGTCCATGTGAACGACGCGCCCGTGGGCGTCGCCCTTGAAGACCATATCGACAACCAGCGCGGCCTCCCCGGCGCCACCGGCGTCATCGACCTGCCGGGCTTCCTGCGGGCGCTGGACGGGATCGGCTACGACGGCCCCGTGACGCCCGAGCCCTTCGGCAACCCGGCCACCTGGGCCGCCGACGCGCTGCGCGGTGTCTGGGCCAAAGCCGGCCTGTAGGAGAACCTGCCCCATGCCAGCCCATCGCCGCGCCCTCCCGGCGGCCCTATCCGCCTGCGCGGCGTTCGGCGCCCTGGCGCTGACCCCGGCCCCCTGCATCGCGGGGCCGGGGCTCAGCCCCGCCGTGCGCCGGTCCGTCTTCGACAGCATCTGGACAAAGATCCGAGACAAGTACTTCGACGCCAAGATGAACGGCGTCGACTGGAACGCCGTCCGCCTGCGCTACCGCCCCCGGCTGGCCGGGCTCAAGGACGATGCCGCCTTCTACGGCCTCCTGCAGCAGATGGTCGGCGAGCTCAAGCAGTCGCACTTCGGCGTCATCCCGCCGGACGAGTACCTGGCCGAGGACGAACGCGCCGGGGCGCACCATCTGGGCGTCACGGGCATCACGGCTCGGATGATCGAGGGGCTGCCTCTGGTCAGCGCGGTGGAGCCCGGATCGGCCGCCGCCGATGCGGGGGTGAAACCGGGCTGGGAGATCGTGGAGATCGCCGGCAAGCCCGTGAAGCCCGTGATCGACGCCGTCATGGCCCGCCCCAAGCTCACGGAGACCGGCAAGCGGCTCCAGATTCGCATGGCGTTGTCGGCGCGGCTCAGCGCCCCGGTGGGCGACTCCGGCGCCATCGCTTTCCGCACGCCCGATGGCGAGACCAGGGCCGTGGAGGTGGAGCGCCGGCGGCCCAGCGGCGAGCCCGTGCAGTTCGGCGAACTGCCCGCCATGTACACGCGCTTTGAGACGCGGCGGCTGGCTTCCGGCGTGGCCTACGTCGGCTTCAACGTCTTCATGATGCCGGTTCTGGAGCCCTTCCGCAAGGCCGTGGCCGAGGCGGCCGGGGCGCCGGGGCTCATCATCGACCTGCGCGGCAACCCCGGCGGCATCGGCGGCATGGCCTCGGCGGCGGGCTCCAGCCTCACCAGGTCGCAGCAGAGCCTGGGGACCATGCGCATGAGGGCGGGGGCCATCAACTTCGTCATGTTCCCGCGTGAAGACGCCTACGCGGGCCCCGTGGCGATCCTGACCGACGAACTCTCCGCCAGCACGTCCGAAGTGATGGCCGGCGGCCTGCAGGACCTGAAGCGGGCGCGCACCGTGGGCGGCCGCACGGCGGGCATGGTGCTCCCATCCATGGTCGAGCGCCTGCCCGGCGGCATCCGCCTGCAGTACGCAGTGGCCGATTTCCGCACGCCCCGCGGCGTCCTGCTGGAGGGCCGTGGCGTGCAACCCGATATCCCAGTGACCGAGAGCTGGACAAGCACGTCGCCGCCACCGGAGGACGCGCCGCCTACGAGCGCATCAAGTCCACGGTCACCAAGGCCACCGCCAAGCTGGCGGCCCAGGGCATCGGCGGGCCCATGGAGATCTACGCCAAGTACCCCAACAAGATGCTCACCGTGCAGACGCTCAGCGGCATCGGCGAGACCCGGCAGGGCTACGACGGCAAGGTCGCCTGGTCCAAGGATCCCCTCCAGGGCCTTCGCAAGCTCAGCGGGCCCGAAGCCGAGCTGGTGGCCCGCGGAGCGGTCTTCAACACGCAGCTCAACTGGCGCAAGGCGTTCCCCAAGGTGGCCCTGCTGCCCGACAAGAAGATCGGCGGCGTTGCCTGCTACGTGGTGAAGCTCGCGCCCGAGGTGGGCCAGCCGCTCCTGCAGTACTTCGACCAGAGGACCCTCTACATGGTGCGGATGGACATGACCTTCGAAGGCCCGCAGGGCAAGATGGCCATCGAGACCACCATCGGCGACTACCGCCCGGTGGACGGCGTGAAGGTGCCCTTCTCCATGCGCCAGAAGATCGGCGGCGCGGCCGAGATGGTGGTGACGCTGAACTCCGTGAAGAACAACGTGCCGGTCGACGACGCCCTCTTCACCATGCCCAAGAAGTAGCCGCTCGCCGTTCCGAAGCTCCCCTGGGGTCGGCCGCCGCAACGGATGGCCGGCCCCCGCCGCCGAATCCAGTATAATGGAATGCTGACCCGTTGGTCGCCGCTATGCCCAGTCTGCGCCGTCTTGAGCCGGATGGAGCCAAATATGAGTGATCGGCCTGAGGGAACGGTTCCTTCGGCGCCGCCCGAATCGCGGATCAGTGTGCTCGTCGTTGACGACAACGCCGCCCACGCGCACATCTTGGTTCGCGAGATCGAGGGCCGCGGCAGCGCCATGCGCGCCGTCGCCGCCGCGAGCCTGGCCCAGGCCAGGGCCATCATCGCCCAGACCCCTCCCTCCGTCGCCATCGTCGACCTGAACCTCCCGGACGGGCTCGCCACCGAACTCCTCACATCGCCCGCCGAAGATGGGCCGTTCCCCGTCATCATCATGACGGCCGCCGGCTCCGAGGAGATGGCCGCCGCGGCCATCCGCGCCGGCGCCCACGACTACCTGGTGAAGTCCCCGCAGGTCTTCGCCGACATCGGGCGGACGATCCGGGCCGCCCTCCGCGAGTGGCGGCACATGCAGGCCGGCAGGGTCGCCGTTGAGGCGCTGGCCGCCAGCGAAGCCCAGTACCGCGAGCTGCTCGACGCTACGGGCGACGGCATCTTCGTGAAGTGCCCCGACCTCCGGTACGTGCTCGCCAATGCCGTTCACGTGACCCGGCTCGATATGGAGGCGGCAGAACTCATGGGCCGGACCGATGCCGAGTTCATGGAGCCCGACGAGGCCGAGGCCTTCGCGGCCATCGACCGATCCGTGCTGGCGACCGGCGAATCCGTGACCTTTGAGACGACCCACCAGGGCCGCGAGTACGAGACCCGCAAGTTCCCGGTCCGCCTCACCGACGGCCGCACGGGCGTGGCGGGCTATGTCCGCGACATCACCGCGCCGAAGGCGGCCGCGGCCGAAATGGCCCGGCTGGCCGCGGCCGTCGATCAGTTCTCGGAATCGGTGATGATCACCGAGCCCGACGGCTCCATCGTCTACGCCAACCCCGCCTTCGAGCGCATATCGGGGTATACGCGCGCCGAAGTCATGGGCCGGAACCCGCGCATCTGGAAGAGCGGGCTGCAGGACGCCCGGTTCTACGCGGACCTCTGGTCCACGCTGCGCGAAGGGCGCACCTGGCGGGGGCGGTTCATCAATCGGCGCAAGGACGGCTCGCTGTTCCACGAGGACGCCATCCTTTCGCCGCTGCTCGGCGGGGACGGGCAACTCGTGGGGTACGCCGCCGTCAAGCGCGACGTGACCGACGACGTTCTCGCCGAGCGCGCCCAGCGCCAGGGGCAGAAGCTGGAGGCCCTGGGCACCCTGGCCGCGGGCATCGCCCACGACTTCAACAACGTGCTCCAGAACATCATGACCATGGCGGAAAACTCGCTGTCGGACGTGCCCGAGGCGAGCCCCGCCGGGACGGACCTGGAGTCGATACTGGAGGCCTGCAGGCGAGCCGGAGGGCTCATCCGCCAGATTCGAATCTTCACCCACTCGGAGGAGCAAGAGAGGCTGGAGGCCATCGATCCCGCGCCCCTGATCTCCGAGGCGCTGCGGCTGATGCGGGGCGCCGTGCCGGCCTCCGTGAGCCTCCATGCCGTGCTCCCGCCGGCGCCCTGCCGGATCGTGGCCGATCCGGTGCAGCTGCACCAGGTCGTCATGAACCTCTGCACCAACGCCTGCCAGTCCGTGCCGCGCGGACAGCGGGCCATGGTCACCGTGTCGCTGTCCCTGGAGCAGCTCGACGCCCTCGGCGCCGCCAACGTGCGCGAGACGGCCGCGGGCGGTACGGCATCGGCCATCGTGCCCGGCCGCTTCGTGGTGCTCCGGATAGAGGACACGGGCGCCGGCATCCCGCGCGAGAACCTGGACCGAATCTTCGATCCCTACTTCAGCACCAAGTCCGAAATCTCCAACACGGGCCTGGGCCTGGCGGTGGTTCACGGGATCATCCGGGCGCACCATGCGGCCATCACGGTCCAGAGCGAACCGGGCGCCGGCAGCGTCTTCTCGATCTACTTCGCCGCCGCCGAGGACGAGGCCGGCGCGGCGGCCCTCGTCAGCCTCGCGGCGGTGGCGCCGCCCACCGGCTCCGAGACGCTCATGTACGTGGACGACGAGCCCGGCATCTGCAAGGCGTCGCGCAGGAGCCTGGAACGGCTCGGATACCGGGTGGCGGCCTACACGTCGCCGGTCGAGGCGCTGGAGCGCCTGCGGGCCGAACCCGGTACCTTCGATATGCTCGTCACCGATCTGGCCATGCCGGAGATGAGCGGGCTGGAGCTCTACACTCAGGCCAAGGCCGCGCAGCCCCGGATGCGCGCCATCGTCTGCACCGGTTTCAGCGACCAGGCGGCCGCCGACGCCGCCAGGGCCGCCAGCGTCTCAGCGGTGCTGACCAAGCCCATCCCCGTCCGTGAGATCGCGGTGGCCGTGCGCAGCGCGCTGGATGCGCCCCGCGCCGAGATCGCCTGATCGTGCGTCTGCGTCCGGATCTCTCCCGCATGACTCCGCGTGCGGCGGCGGCCGTGTACGGCCTGCTCGCCTTCATCGTGGTCCTCTCGGGGCTGGTCTCGTCGGCCCGGTACGAGGACGAGTACGTCGGCGTCATCCGCCGGCAGCTGCAGGCCGCCACCGCGCTGAAGGCCGAGGGCCTGCAGCGATGGCGCCAGGAGCGCGTCTCCGACATCACGGCCCTGATCCAGAACCCGGTCTTCCAGGCCGAGGCGAATGGCCTCGCGGCCGGGCGGACCGACTCGCGGGCCGCTCTGCGGGCCTGGCTGGGCAACTACCTGCGGTACCAGGCCTACGACCGCGTGGAGTTGCGCGACGGCGCGGGACGGCTGCTGATCGCCTGCGCCAGACCGGGCGCCGAGCCCTGGGACGACGCGGCCGCGCTGGCCGCCGCGGCTACGGTCGAGCCCGCCTTGCAGGATCTCCACAAGCACGCCTCGGGAAGCGTCTTCATGGCCTCCAGCGCCGCCGTCGCCGGCGGCAAGCGGCGCTGCGCGGTCCTCCTGCGCATGCCCGCGGACGCCTTCATCTACCCCTATCTCCACGAATGGCCCGCGGCCAGCCGCACCGCCGAGACGCTGCTGGTCCGGCGCGAGGGCGACAAGGTCCGCTTCATCAGCGGCCTGCGGTTCGGCGTCGGTCCCGCGTTCCAGACCCGGGCCCTGGCGGCCGCGCCCGATATGCCCGCCGCACGCGCCGCACTCGGGCACAGCGGCCCCATCGACGGCGTGGACTACCGCGGGCATCCGGTGCTGGCGCACACGCTGCAGATACCGGGGTCTCCCTGGGCCCTGGTGGCGCGCGTCGACAAGGACGAGGCGTACGCGCCGATCCGCGCCCGGCGCATGGGGATGGCGGCTCTCATCGGCGCCCTGCTGCTGGCCGGCGGCGCCGTGCTCGCCTGGATCCGCCGCCTGCAGGCGGTTGCGCTCTACCGGGAGCGCCTCATGGGCGCCGAGGCCCTGCGCGCCAGCGAGGCGAAGCTCCGCATCCGCAACGCCGAACTCCAGCGCATCGCCTACACGATCTCGCATGACCTGAAGAGCCCCCTCGTCACGGTCCTCACCTTCGTGGGCTTCGTGCGAGACGACATCGCGAATGGCAACGAGGAGCGCGTGCGGCAGGATCTCGACTTCATCAGCCAGGGCGCCACTCGCATGAGCGCCCTGCTCGATGCGCTGCTCCACTTCACCCGCGTGGGCGCGCTGGCCCCCGGCGCGGAGCCGGTGAGCTACGCGGCGTTGATCGCCGAGGTGGTCGGTGCGCTGGCCGGCCGCATCCACGACAGCGGCGTCGATATCCGGGTCGCCCCCGCCGACTTCACGCTCTACGGCGACCGCGTGCGGCTGGGCGAGATCTGGCAGAATCTGATCGAGAACTCGATCAAGTACATGGGCGAGCGGCCCGATCCCACCGTCTGGATCGAGGTCGAGGGCTCGGGGCCCGAAGCCCGCTTCAGCGTGCGCGACAACGGGATCGGCGTGGAGCCCAAGCTGCAGCAGAAGGTCTTCGACCTCTTCCAGAAGCTGGACCCGGCCACCGAGGGCACCGGCGTGGGGCTGGCCGTGGTCAAGCGGCTGGTGGAGAGCTACGGCGGATCGGCCGCGTTCGCCTCCCAGGGCGCGGGCCTGGGCGCGGAGGTGGCGTTCACGCTGCCGCTGGCGTGGACGACTGAGCGGGCGGTCGATACGCCGCCCGATGACCAAGGAGCAAAGCGCACATCATGACCGGAGCACCCATCACCATCCTGCTCGTGGAGGACGACGCGGCCCACGCCGAGATCGTCCGCCGCAACCTGGAGCAGTCGCACCTGGCCAATCGCCTCGTCCACGTCGGCGACGGGCAGGAGGCGCTGGACTACCTGCGCCGCAAAGGCAGGTACCCCGATGCCGCGCGCCCCGGCCTGATCCTCCTCGACCTGCGCCTGCCGAGGCTCGATGGGCTGGAGGTCCTCCGCGAGGTGAAGGAGGACGACGACCTGTCCTCCATCCCGGTGGTGGTCCTGACCACCTCGGCCGCGGAGTCCGACGTGGCCCGCGCCTACAGCTACCGCGCCAACAGCTACCTCGTGAAGCCGGTGGACTTCGGCCAGTTCGTCGACCTGATGAAGACGCTGGGCTACTACTGGCTCATCTGGAACCGCTACCCGACGGAGTGACGCGGACCGGCGCGGAGGGCCCTCTGGCTGCCTCCGCGCCGGTCCGCGCGGCGCGGTTGCGCGGCTACTGCCTGGGCAGCACAAGCACCCGCAGGCGCTTGGTCAGGTAGGCGCCCGCGTTGGCCGCGAAGGTCCAGTCCAGCTCCTTGGCCGCCCGCGTGCCGATGCCCAGGTCGCCGCCCGAGCCCGACTTCCAGTTGTTGATCGCAAAGAGCGTCTGCTTCGCGTCGTGGTTGTGAACCTGCATGCAACCGTAGCCGTCCGTGGGCTCCACGGGCTCATCGCCGAAGTCCCAGTCTGCACCGGATGCGTTGGGCACGCTGGCGTTGTTGGGCGGGCCGTAGTTGTGGGGCCAGAACTCGATGTTCCCGCCCTTGAGGCCGGTGCCGTTCACGATGGACTTCACGTTGGAGATCACGTTCATGTTGGTCACGTTTTGCTGGAACTTGGCGCCCGAGGCGGGCGTGGGGATGCCCAGCTTGCCGAGTTCCTGGCTGAACGCGTCCATGGAGACGTAGAGGTACTGCGCGAAGCCGTCCTGCCCGGTCAGCTCCAGGAAGTAGGCGACGCGGGCGATGGGCCCCTGGATGGACTTCCGGTTGTCGACGTCGTAGCGGATGTCCGCGCCCATCTTGCCCAGGTCGAGGTCATAGAGCAGCCTGTACTGCTTGGCCTCGGGCACGTTGATGGCCAGCAGGTCGCGCTTGGGCACGTCGCCGGCGCGGAACGAGTTGGCGGGCAGGCTGGCGCCGTTGCTCAGGTTCGGCTCCGCCAGCATGTGCCAGGCGTACCGCACGGCCACGGGGTTCTTCACCTCCGGCGAGGAGAGGAGCACCGAGGAGCCGTCGATGACGGCCTCGGCCTTCACGAAGCCGCCCTCTTCCTTGTCGATGATCTCGAACCAGCTGATCGGCTTGCCGTCGCGGCTCTTCAGGCCCGCGGCGTTGTCGAACGCGACCCGGAGCTTGGCGCCCTCGGCGGCCATGCTCTTGAACGTGGGGCCGGTGTAGACGACATCGGACTTGCCGTAGGTCTTGGCCAGGGCCCAGAAGGCGAGCCGCTTGCCCACGTCCTGCTTGTTCTTCGGGTGGATGTCGGCCAGTTCGCCGATGTCGTTGATGACGGCCATGCCGGTGTTTGGGATGGCCTGCGCGGCGGTCTGCGCCTCCCAGAACTCGGGCTCGGTGGCCGGGTTGTTGCCGTAGTTGTAGGGCGCGACCTGCACGAAGTAGAAGGGGAAGTCGCCCTCGCCCCAGACCTTGCGCCAGCCGCCGATGAGGGCCTTCATGCGCTCGGTGTAGAGCCTGCCCTCGCCCAGGTTGGATTCGCCCTGGTACCAGATGGCCCCGCGGATGCCGAAGGGGCGGATCGGGTGGATCATGCCGTTGTAGAGCGCGGTGGAGTGCTGCACGTTGCTCGGCGGCAGGAGCTCGGCGGGGAAGGTGGGCATGGCCGGGGCCGTCTCATTGGCCGCCATGGCCTTGCGCGTGCCCGCGAGCCAGGCCTCGGTGTCGCTGATCACCTTGGACAGCTGCTGCCGGTAGGCCGCCGTGCTCGGATCGGCCAGCAGCACGCGGTCGTAGTCGCCCTTCAGGGCGGGCACTGCGGCGAAGCCCTCGGGCGGGGTCCAGGTCTGGATGACGGTGCCGCCCCAGGTGGCGTCGATGAGGCCCACCGGGACCGAGAGGCGGCGCTGCAGCTCGCGGCCGAAGTAGTAGGCCGCCCCGGAGAATCCGCTCCAGCCGTCCTCGGCCACGGTCTTGGGGTTGCAGGGCTTCCAAGCGCCTTCCATGTCGGTCATGGGACGGGGCGTGAAGCGGTTGGGCACCAGCAGCAGGCGGATCTGCGGGTTCTCGGCCGCGGCGATCTCCTGCTGGGCGTTGTTGCACATCCCGATGCCCTGCTCCATGTTGGACTGGCCGGAACAGAGCCAGACCTCGCCGACCAGCACGTCCTCGAGCTTGACGACGCTGGAGCCGCTGACGGTCATGGTATGCGGCCCGCCCGCCTTCAGGGCGGGGAGCGTCGCCTTCCACTCGCCCTTGGCGTTGGCCTGGGCCTTGGCGGACTCGCCGGCGACCTGCACGGTGACGGTCTCGCCGGGGTTCGCCCATCCCCATACGGGCAGGGGCATCTGGCGCTGCAGCACCATGTGCGACGCGAAGACCTTGGGCAGCCGCACTTCGGCGGCGCAGGGATTGGCGGCGGTCAGGCCGATGATCAGCGCGGCCAGCGCCCCGCCGCGGGAGGCGGCGTCTCTCATTCCAAGCATAGGGTGATCCTTTCACGCAGGGAGGCGAGGCGGGGCCCCACCATGCGCACATTCATCAAACGCCGGGTCATATCCTCCCCGAGCGCCGTGTCGGGGCTCCGTCGGCAGGATAACCCGCGCACGCTCGCGAAACTAGGCGACGAACCGCTCGGCGCGCGCGCCGGGCGCCCTGATGCCCAACTACGAACCAGCCCATGACCGGTCGGGAGGCCCTGATGCGAATACGAGCGATGCACCTGACACTGGCCGCGGCGGCGGCGACCCTGGCGCTGCTGGCGGCGCCGCAGCTCCGCGTGGGGCCATCCCCGCAGGCGGCGCAGGCCGCCACCGAGCCGATCTACCACTCGGCCGATGACGTGGCCTGGTCGCCGGACGGCAAGCGGCTGGCTGTCTCCGACCGCACCGCCGACGCCGTGGTGATCCTCGATCCGGCAAGCGGCGCCGTGGTCCGCCGCATCGCCGTGACGACCCCGGCGGGCATCGCCTGGTCCGGCCCGTGCATCTGGGTGGATGAGAATGCCGGCGGCCGCCTGGCGCAGTACGACGCCGGCCGGGGTGCGGTGGTCCGCCGCACCGCCGTGGGCGCCGGGCCGGAGACCGTGGCCGTCTGCCCCGCCAAGGGCATCGTGCTCACCGCGAACTGCCACTCCGGCGACGTCTCGGTGGTGGCCATGGCCACGGGCCGGCAGACCGCCCGCATCGCCACCGGAGGACGACCCTTCGGCGTCGACGTCAGCCGCGACGGCTCCACGGCCGTCGCCGGCTACCTCACCGCCGCCGGCGACGCCCGCGATCCGCAGAACGCCGCCTCGGCCTGCATCATCGACCTTCGCGGCGGCAAGGTGGCCAAGACGATCCGCCTGGTGGCGGGCTCCACCAACCTGCGGCATGTCCGCATCTCCAAGGACGGTAAGTGGGCCTACATCGCCCACACGCTGGGCCGCTTCAACCTGCCCACCACGCAGCTCGACCGCGGCTGGGTCAACACCAACGCCTTCACCATCCTCGACCTCCAGAAGCGCTCGCTCTACGTGGCGCTGCTGCTGGACCATCCCATGGAGGGCGCCGCCGACCCGTGGGGCATCGGCATCTCGCCGGACGGCTCGACCGCTTTCGTCTCCCTCTCCGGCGCCCGACAGATCGCTCGGCTCGACCTGGCCAAGCTGCACAAGTACACCGCCGGCGACATCGCCGCGGACAGCCCGCTCATCAAGGTCTCCGAGGAGTGGGCGGTCACCGCGCGGAACCTCTGGGCCGACATCAAGAAGGACCCCAAGCAGCGCGCCGAGCTGGCCAACGACCTCTCCGCCCTCTATGTGGCCGAGGCGCTGGACCGGAAGGAGTACCCCGGCGACGGACCCCGCGGCGTGGCCGTGTCGCCCGACGGCAAGAGCGTCGCCGTGGCCACCTACTTCGCCGGCAACGTGGGCCTGCTGGACCCGGCCACCGGCGCCTGCCGCAAGACGCTCAGCCTGGGCAAACAGCCCGCCGAGACGGCCGTGCGCCGCGGCGAGCGCTACTTCTCCGACGGCACCCTCTGCTTCCAGCACTGGCTCAGCTGCCTGACCTGCCACCCCGAGACCCGCGCCGACGGCCTCAACTGGGACCTGCTGAACGACGGCATCGGCAACCCGAAAAACACCCGCTCGCTGGTCAACTCCTACAAGATGCATCCGCTCATGTGGCACGGCGTCCGCGAGAGCATGGAGATGGCCTCCAGGGCCGGCTTCCGCGCCATCCTCTTCCGCGAGCCGGAGAAGGGCGAAGTCGAGTCCGTGCAGGCCTACCTCCGTTCGCTGCGCCCGCTGCCTTCGCCCTACCTCGTCGGCGGCAAACTCACGGCGTTGGCCCAGAAGGGCAAGGCGGTCTTCCACAGCCCCCGCACGCACTGCACCGACTGCCATATCGGCCCGCTCCTCTCCGACCAGAAGCGGCACGACGTGGGCACGCGGGGCGAGCTGGACCAGGACAGCTTCTTCACCAGCCCCAAGCTCTTCGAACTCTGGCGCACGGCGCCCTTCATGCACGACGGTCGCGCCACGAACCTGCGACAGGTGCTTACCGTCTTCAACAAGGGCGACAAGCACGGCGCGACGTCGCATCTCTCCAAGGCCGACGTCGCCGCCCTGGAGGCGTACCTGCTGTCGCTGTAGGCGCAACCAGGAAAGGAACCCCGATGGCACACCCAGGTTCGGTCCGCCTCCTCGTTCTGGCCGCCGCGGCGGCGCTGGGCGGCTTCGCGTTGCGCGGGCCGTCCGGCGCCGGCGAGCAGAGCTTCGCCCGGCAGGTTGAGGACGACTGGCTCACCCAGGATCGCCTGCGCGGAGACCCGCTGACCGCGGTCACGCTCGCGCTGGACGCCGCCGGCGCCGCGGACGGCGTGAAGGACGGCAAGTGGGGCTTCCACACGGGCCCCGAGGCCGATCCCTGGTGGCAGGTGGATCTGGGCGCGCCCACGGCCCTGGGGCGCGCCCTCCTCTTCAACCGGTGCGATACGCCCGACCGGACCACCGCCCTGCGGCTGCTCCTCTCCGACGACGGCCAGGCGTGGACCGAGGCCTACCGCAACAACGGCGCCCTCTTCTACGGCTTCACCGACGGCAAGCCGCTGGCCGTGGACCTCACGGGCAAGACGGCGCGCTACGTTCGCCTGCAGCAGCCCGGCGGCTTCCTCAACCTCGACGAGGTGGAGGTCTACGCCGCCGCCGAACCGGCGCGGAACGTGGCCCTCGGCCGCCCCTGCACCCAGTCGAGCCTCAGCCAGTGGTCGGTCGCGCACTCCATGCCTCGGGCCGGCGACATGCCCATGGCCCTTGTCGTTCGCCGGGGTCGCGCCCTCTGCGCCGACCTGGCGGGCATGGGCGTGAACGTTCGCCCCTGCCTGGCCGAACTCCGCGCCGCCGATGCCGCCTTCAAGGCGCCGGGCGCCGACCGCAAGGCCGCCTACCTGCGCGCCCGCTGGGCCGTCCGCCGGGCCGCGCTGGCCAACCCGCTGCTCGGCTTCGACCGGATCGTCTTCGTGAAGCGGAAGCTCGGTACGTTCAGCCACATGTCGGACCAGAACTACGGATGGTGGTCGCGGCCCGGCGGCGGCGTCTGCCTGCTGGAGGGCTTCCGCACCGGCGCGCCGCGCGTGCGCAGCCTCACCGCGTCGCTGCCCGAGGGGAGCTGCCTCGACCCGGAGCTGTCCGCCGACGGCAAGCGCGTCCTCTTCGCCTGGTGCCGGTACCACCCGGAGCTCTCCACAACGGCGGACAAGACCGACAAGGCGCGGCTCCCCGAGGACGGCTTCTACCACCTCTATGAGGTGAACATCGACGGCACGGGCCTTCGGAAGCTCACCAGCGGCAAGCATGACGACTTCTCGGGCCGCTACCTGCCCGACGGCCGCGTGGCGTTCCTCTCCACGCGCCGGGGCGCCACGCTGGCGGCGGGCTCGACCTGCGTGCCCGTGGCGGCCGGCGGCGAGAACCCCGACAGCTACGTGCGGTGCGGCGGCGACAACTACCGCCCCGTGCCCGTCTACACGCTCCACGTGCTGGACAAGAGGCAGGCCACCGTTCGCGCCATCTCGCCCTTCGAGAGCTTCGAGTGGACGCCCAGCGTGGCGCCCGACGGCCGCATTCTGTACGCCCGGTGGGACTACGTCGACCGAGACAACATGCCCTACATGAAGCTCTGGTCGACCAACGCCGACGGCACCCAGGCGCAGATCGTCTGGGGCAACTACACCACCCGCCCGCACTGCGCCTTCGAGGCGCGCGTCATCCCCGGCACCCGCAAGATCGTCTTCACCGCCTCGGCGCACCACGCCACCACCGGCGGCGCCATCGATATCCTCGACCCGGGCCTGGGCGCCGACGGCCAGGAGCCGATCAAGAACATCACGCCCGAGGTGGCCTATCCCGAGATCAACGGCTGGCCCCGGCACTACTACTCCAGCCCCTGGCCGCTCTCCGACCGCTACTTCCTGGTGGCATGGAGCCGCGAGGGCCTCACGGGGCAGGGCGGAATGCCGCCCGAGGCGGGCATGGGCGTCTACCTGTACGACATCCACGGCAACCTCGAGCTGCTCTACCGCGACCCGGGCATCTCCTCGCTGAGCCCCATCCCCGTGCGGCGCAGCCGGCCGCCGGCCGGGATCAGCGCCATGGTCGCCAAGCGCCCCACCGAGGAGGGCGCCATGCTCATCAGCGACGTCTACCACGGCCTGACCGGCGTGCCGCGCGGGAGCATCAAGTCCGTGCGCGTGGTGGCCATGCCCACCAAGACGCAGCCGCACATGAACACGCCCACGATCGGCCAGACCTCCGACGACCCCGGCAAGTGCGTGCTCGGCGCCGCGCCGGTGGAGGCCGACGGCTCGGCCCACTTCAGCCTGCCCGCCAACGTGCCCGTCTTCCTGCAGGCTCTGGACGACCAGGGCATGGCGGTGCAGACCATGCGGAGCCTCACCTACGTGCAGGCGGGCCGCACCGCGGCCTGCGGCGGATGCCACGAGCCGCGAACGCGCACCGCCCAGAACCTGCGCCCGCTCGCCGCGTCGCGCCCGCCCAGCCGCCTGACCCCCGGCCCCGAGGGCTCCTGGCCTCTCGACTACAGCCGCCTGGTGCAGCCCGTGCTCGACACCCGGTGCGCCTCGTGCCACCAGCCCGGCGGCTCCGGCGCGAAGTTCGACCTGACGGCGGCGCGCTCCTACAACTCGCTCGTGCAGTACGGCGCGCCCAGCCTGCGCGACGTCGTGACCTCGACCTACCGGCGGGGCCGCTCCCTGCCCGGCCAGGGCCCCGCGCAGACCAGCGCCCTGCTCCGGTACCTGGGCAACGACGCGGCGCACAGTCGCCTGCTCGCCGACCCGGAGGACCGCCGCCGGCTCATCGTCTGGATGGACACCTATGCTCAGCGCCAGGGGCACTTCAGCCCGGCGCAGGAGGAAGAGTTGAAAGCACTAAAAGCCCGATGGGCTGGGATTCCCCGGCCTTGACGGCGCGGGTCGCCCTGGATCGGGGAGAGTTCGTCGACACCGCGATCATTCGGCACGAAGGATGGACCGAGAAGCACCTCACCCTCCGGGCCCTCCCAGGCGAGGACGGTCCCGCCCTCGCCCGGCGGCTGGCGGTCGCCTGCGCCGCCGCGGGCGGCTCCGTGGCCGATGCCGCTCTCTTCGGCCGGAGGCGGGACGTGGACGCCGCCGCGGCGACGCTGGACGGCGAGACGGGCCGGCGCGCATGGCCCCTCATGGCGCTGGACGGCCATCCGCTGGACGGTTCCGCCATGGCCGGCGCCCAGGCGCACCTTGTTGAGGGCCTTGCGCTCACGCCCATCGTCCAGGGCGGCCGCCCCGTGGGCTCGCTCTACGCCGACGACCGCGCGCGCTACGTCTCGCTGGCCGACGTGGGCCCCGCGTCCGGCGCCGCTCCGGCCGGCGATCAGGTCTACTCCGCCCTGGCCGCGGTCGAGGAGGCCCTGTCCGGCGTGGGCATGGGCTTCGGTAACATCACGCGCACCTGGCTCTTCGTGGACAAGCTGCTGGAGTGCTACGACGACCTGAACCGCGCCCGCAACCGCTTCTTCACCGAGCGCCGCGTCTTCGACGGACTGGTGCCCGCCAGCACGGGCATCGCCGGAGCCAACCCCCGCGGCGAGACCCTCGTCATGGCCGCCACCGCCGTGGAGGCCCTGGACGGCCGCGTGACGCCCTTCCGCGTGGGCTCGCCCCTCCAGTGCTCCGCGCACGACTACGGCTCCAGCTTCAGCCGGGCCATGGAGCTGACCGACGGCGTGGTGACCCGCCTGCAGGTCTCCGGCACGGCCAGCATCGCTCCCAGCGGCGCTACCGCCCATGTGGGCCGCGGCGTCGAGCAGGTCGAGCTG
>JAPLCQ010000036.1 GCA_026392115.1 Armatimonadota bacterium
ATCCGCACGAGGCTCATCAGGCGACCCCGAAGGTGATCGGGGTAGATCTCCTTCATGATGGCTGTGTACGCCGGCGCCGAAACGGAAAAGATGATCGGGATCACACAGAGGAGCAGGATGTAGGCCTCGCGGCCATGATCGCCGCGAACCAGCAACGGCGTCAGCATGAAGAGCCCACGCGAGATCGCCCACGTGAATGAGACGAAGGGAAGCTTGGAGCGACCCTCCATCTGGCGCGCCCAGAGGATGGCGAACAGGTAACCCGCCGCGGGGGCCGCCGTTGCCAGGCCCATCTGGAAGCCCGTGGAGTGGAGTTCGCCGCGGGCGATCTGCAGGGCGAACGTCCAGATGCAGCCCTGATAGATGCCGGAGAAGAGACCCGCGGCGACATCGCAGAGCCAGTTGTGGCGCACGACCGGGTCGGTCGCAGCCGGCAACCCGAACCGGAACGCGCGCAGGCCGGTAAGGAAATCTGAGAGTCTGGACAAGGGCCTGCGGACGCCTCCCCGGGCTGCCGTCAGCCCTGCTCCGCGCGGCGGGGGAGCCGCCGGCCCCCGTGCCCAACGCGGTCGCCAGTACATTGGCCACGACCGGGCCGGAGTCCTCCCCTCAAGACAGCCTGTAACCGCCATTGGCGCGTCGACGCGCACCGCTGGGCCGATCATGGCCTATACTGAATCGCTGGGCCCGCGCCACCCCCGCTCCTGCGGCGCCCTCACCCGTGACACGGAGGAAACGGACGTTGACAGAAACCCCTGAAGTCTGGACCGGCGAAACCACCCTGCAGGCCAGGTGCTCACGGAAAGACCTTACCGACGGCGTACAGACCGCCGCGCGCGCCGTGAGCGGGCACCATCCGTTGCCCATGCTCAAGAACCTCATGGTGACGTCCGAAGGCATGGAGAGCCTGCGCGTCCTCGGCTCCGACGTCGACCTCAGCATATCGCTCTCGATTCCCGCCAGCATCAGCTCGCCCGGCGCGCTCAGCGTCCCGGCCAAGCTCTTTGCCGAGCTTCTCGGGTCGCTGAACGACGAGTCGATCCAACTGCGCAACGACCGCAGCCACTCCACCCATGTGATCGCCGGCCATGGATCCTACCGACTCGTAGGTCTGCCGCCCGAGGACTACCCCCCGTTGCCCGAGTTGGGCGACGCCGTGGAGGTCTCCATTCCGCAGGGGGCGCTCCGGTCGATGATCCGCCAGACCGCCTTCGCGGCCTCCGGCGATGAGACCCGGCCGATCCTGACGGGCGTCCTCATGGACGTCACGGCGGATACCGTCACGCTGGTTGCCACCGATACGCACCGACTCGCGGTTCGGCGTATGCCCGTGGAACAGGCGACAGGCGCCGCGAAGGCCATCATCCCTGCCCGTGCCATGAACGAGCTTCTCCGCGTTCTGACGGACGGTCCCGAGCCGGTGCAGATCTACGTCAGCGCGTCGCAGGCGCTGTTCCGCCTGCCCAGCGGACTGGGCGTCCAGACGCGCCTGATCGAGGGGCAGTACCCCAACTACCGGCGCGTGGTTCCTCAGGAGAGCGGCAGGCAGGTGATGCTCTGCACGCAGCCCCTCTTGGCCGCAGCCAAGCGCGCGGCCATCATCGCCCGAACCAATGCCGACCGGATGGTGCTGACGACCGGCGAAGGCGTGGTGACCATTGTGGCCGAGGCGCAGGACGAGGGCAAGACGCAGGAAGATGTGGAGGCGACCTGCCAGGGCGAGTCCCTGCAGATCGCGTTCAACGCCAAGTTCATCGCCGAGGCGCTGGGCGTCATCGACGCCGAGGGCATCTATCTGGACCTCACCGATTCACTGAAGCCCGCGGTGCTGCGCCCTGTACAGCCGGATGCCGGACCGAACGATACGCACCTGTGCGTGCTGATGCCCATGCAACTCACATAGCCTCCGGGCTATGGGTTGGACCAAGGGCCGCCTGCGCCGCAACGCCGGCGGCCCATATTTGTGTTTGACGACCGGAACCTGTCCACCATGGCTGCCGTATGGTAAGCTAATGCCGACCAACGAGGTCGGAGACCTGCACAGTCGGCGACCCCGGCAACGGGCGAACAGGAACCATCACGTGCTTGGCCTATCAAAGAAGAGCGACTACGCGCTGCTCGCCCTCTCCTACCTGGCCACCAACGGCGAGAGCCGGACGGTGCGCACCAAGGAGATCGCCGAGAGGTTCGCCATCCCGGCCGAGCTCCTGGCGAAGGTGATGCAGCGATTGGCCAAAATGGGTTGGCTCGCCTCGTCGCCCGGCCCCTCCGGGGGCTACACACTGGCCGTCAGCGATACCAGCATCACCGTCGGCGATGTGGTCCGCGCCGTGGACGGCGGCTCCGCTCTCACCCATTGTATGCAATCCCCCGAGGCTTCCGGGTGCGAGCAGTGGGCCAATTGCACGATTCGCGGCCCGCTGGGCTTCGTGAACGAGCGCGTCCAAGACGTGCTCAACCATATTCCGATCCGCGACATTCGCGAACGAGCGACGCCTGCATCGGCGGAGTCCGAACTGGTGAAGCTGGTCGCGCGCGATCATTCCGCTCCCGCCGCCGCCAGACGCGCCGGCGCGAGCCGGTCCCGCAACGAAGGCGACACGCCATGAGCGCAACCGAAGAGACCATCGAGCTTCTCGCAACTCAAGAATATAAATATGGCTTCATCACAGATATCGACGCCGACACCGTCCCGATCGGCCTGAGCGAAGAGGTCATACGCATCATCTCGGCCAAGAAGAGCGAGCCCGACTGGCTGCTCGAGTTCCGGCTGAAGGCCTATCGCAAGTGGCTCACTATGGCCGAGCCGCGTTGGCCCAACGTATCGTACAACCCCATCGACTATCAGGCGATCAGCTACTACAGCGCGCCCAAGTCGAAGGACGATGCGCCCAAGAGCCTGGACGAGGTGGACCCGGAGCTCCGGCGCACGTTCGACCGCCTCGGAATCCCGCTGGACGAGCAGAAGGTCCTCGCAGGCGTGGCCGTCGATGCCGTCTTCGACAGCGTCTCCGTGGCGACCACGTACAAGACCAAACTGAAGGAGATGGGCATCATCTTCGGCTCCTTCTCGGAAGCGGTTCAGGAGCATCCCGAGCTGGTTCAACAGTACCTGGGCTCGGTGGTCCCCTACTCCGACAACTACTTCTCCGCGCTCAACTCGGCGGTCTTCACCGACGGCTCGTTCTGCTACATCCCCAAGGGCGTCCGATGCCCCATGGAGCTCTCCACCTACTTCCGCATCAACGCCCAGAACACGGGTCAGTTTGAGCGGACGCTGCTGGTGGCCGATGAGGGCGCCACGGTCAGCTATCTGGAGGGCTGCACGGCCCCCATGAGGGACGAGAACCAGTTGCACGCCGCCGTTGTAGAGCTCGTGGCGCTGGACAACGCCACCATCAAGTACTCCACGGTGCAGAACTGGTACCCCGGCGACAAGGACGGCAAGGGCGGCATCTACAACTTCGTGACCAAGCGCGGCCGTTGCGGCCACAGCAGCAAGATCACCTGGACGCAGGTGGAGACCGGCTCGGCCATCACCTGGAAGTACCCCAGCTGCATCCTGCAGGGCGACGACTCCGTGGGCGAGTTCTACTCCGTCGCCGTGACCAACAACCGCCAGCAGGCCGACACGGGCACCAAGATGGTCCACATCGGCAAGAACACGAAGAGCACCATCGTCAGCAAGGGCATCTCGGCGGGTCGGGGGCAGAACACCTATCGCGGCCTGGTCCGCGTCAACCCGGGAGCGACCGGGGCGCGCAACTACTCGCAGTGCGATTCGCTGCTCATCGGCGACCGCTGCGGCGCGCACACCTTCCCGTACATCGACGTTCGCACGCCGCACGCCCAGGTTGAGCACGAGGCCTCTACGTCCAAAATCGGGGAGGACCAGATCTTCTACTGCCGTCAGCGCGGCCTCTCGACGGAGGACGCCGTCAACATGATCGTCAGCGGTTTCTGCAAGGAGGTCTTCCGCGAACTGCCGATGGAGTTCGCCGTGGAGGCGCAGAAGCTGCTGGGCATCAGCCTCGAAGGCAGCGTCGGCTGACGCGCCCGCCGCACCTCATGTCTCAGGAGATTGGTATGCTCGAAATCCGTGACCTACATGCCTCCGTGGGGGGCAATGAAATACTGCGGGGCATCAGCCTCAGCGTCAAGCCGGACGAAGTGCACGCGATCATGGGGCCCAACGGCTCAGGCAAGAGCACTCTGGCCCGAGTGCTGGCGGGCCACCCGGACTACGAGGTCACGGGCGGCGAGGTGACCTATTGCGGCGAGAACCTGCTGGATCTGGAAGCCGAGGTGCGGGCCCAGAAGGGCGTCTTCCTTGCCTTCCAGTACCCCGTGGAGATCCCGGGCGTCAACAACTCCTACTTCCTCAAGGCCGCTCTGAACGCGGTACGCAAGGCCCGCGGGGAGGAGGAGCTGGACGCGGTGGACTTCCTGGCGCTCATCCGGCAGAAGGCCAAGCTGCTGGACCTGGATACCGCCCTTCTCAGCCGGCCCGTGAACGAGGGGTTCTCGGGCGGCGAGAAGAAGCGCAACGAGATCTTCCACATGGCGGTGCTGGAGCCGATGCTCTCGGTGCTCGACGAGACCGACTCCGGCCTCGACATCGACGCGCTCAGAATCGTGGCCAACGGCGTGAACGCCCTGCGGTCGCCCGAGCGCGCCTCCATCGTGGTGACGCACTACCAGCGCTTGCTCAACTATATCGTGCCTGACTTCGTGCACGTGCTCTCCGACGGCCGCATCATCCGGTCCGGCGGCAAGGAGCTGGCGCTGGAGCTTGAAGACAAGGGCTACGCCTGGCTTGATGAGCCGGGCCACGCCTGAGGAGCGCGCAATGGAAAGCAGCAACGCGCTCCGCGCGTTTGAGGCGATGCTGGAGCTGTCCGCGCCAGCGCGGGCATCCGAACCCGGCTGGCTGGCCGAAGCTCGGCGCGCCGGTCTGGAGGCCTTCCGCCTACAGGGCATCCCGACCACCGGCCACGAGGAGTGGCGCTCGACGCCGCTGACCGCACTGGCCGCTACGGCCTATGAACCCGCCCCCGCTCCGACCGGGCCGGCGCCGGCAGCGGCAGGTCCCCTGGGAGGCCTGGGCTGCAACCAGATCGAGATCGTCAACGGCGCGCCGATCCTCGCCGGCGGTCGACGGCAGGTCGAGGGCGTCTCCTCCTTCCTTGTCTCCGCCGCCACACCACAGGAGCAGGCCCTTGTGATGCGGCGGTTGGGCAAGAGCTATTCGCTGAACAGCCATCCCTTCGCCGCACTGAACCTGGCCCTGCACGACGACGCGCTGGTGTTGCACGTGACTGCCGATTCGGCTGAGCCGCTCCACATCCGCCACTGCGCCTTGCCTGCCGGCCGGCCGTCGGCCAGCGCCTCGCGGGTTCTGGTCGTGGCGGAGCCCAACGCGCGAGCCGCCATCGTAGAGACGTTCGAGGGCCCCGACGCCGGCGCCTACCTGACCAACGCCGTGATCGAGTTCTGGCTGGGCGATGGCGCCGCTGTTGAGCACTGCCGCATCCAGGCTGAGGGATGCGACGCCACGCACCTCTCGCTGAGCCATGCCACGGTCGGTCGGGACAGCCGCTTCACCAGCACGAACATCAGCCTGGGGTCCGCCGTGGCGAGGTATGACGGCAACGCGAGCATGCTCGGCTCCGGCGGCGAGTGCACCCTTAACGGCGTCTACATCGCGTCGGGCACCCAGCTCATTGACAACCACACGTACATCGACCATGCCGTCGCGCACTGTCAGAGCCACGAACTCTACAAGGGGGTTCTGGCCGAGCGGAGCCGGGGCGTCTTCAACGGTAAGATTCTCGTCCGCGAGGACGCGCAGAAGACCGACGCCAAGCAGACGAACCAGGTCCTGCTGCTTTCCGACGACGCGCAGATCCACACCAAGCCGCAGCTCGAGATCTTCGCGGACGACGTCAGGTGCACGCACGGCGCCACGATCGGTCGTTTGGACTCCGACGCGCTCTTCTACCTGCGCGCCAGGGGCATCCCGGCCGATCAGGCTCACACCATGCTGGTCGCCGCCTTCGCGGGCGACGTGGTCGAGCGTATCGCCGACGAGACCCTCCGCGGCACAGTAGACACTCTGGTGCGGGACGCACTTCGAACCGGGCTCACCTAAGACCGCCACAAGCGAGAAGACCCATGACCGAGAGAGCGCAGCCAATCGAGACCGCCGCCGACCTTCGCGCCGACATGCTCCGCCTGCGCGAGGAGTTCCCGGCCCTGCACCAGCGCGTGAGGGGTCGGCCGCTGGTCTATCTGGACAACGCCGCCACCACCCACAAGCCCCGAGTGGTGTTGGAGGCCATGACGCGCTTCTACGCCGAAGACAACTCGAACATCCACCGGGGCGTCCACGCTCTCAGCGTGCGGGCGACGGAGGCTTACGAGCAGGCGCGGTCGACGGTGGCGCGCTTCCTGAGCGCGCCCAGCGCGTCCGAGATCGTCTTCCTGCGCGGGACCACCGAGGCCATCAACCTGATCGCCCACGGCCTGGCGCACTGCCGCCTGCGTCCCGGCGACGAGGTGCTGATCACGCACATGGAGCACCACTCCAACATCGTTCCATGGCAGATGGCCTGCAAGCAGTCCGGCGCCACGCTAAAGGTGGTTCCCATCACCGACAACGGCGAGCTGGAGCACGGTGCGGTGGAGCGGATGCTCACCGACCGTACGCGCGTCGTCTCGGTGGTACACGTATCCAACTCGCTGGGAACCGTGAACCCGGTCCGTGAGATCTGCGCCCTGGCCCACAAGGTCGGAGCCGTGGCGGTGGTCGACGGCGCCCAGGCCGTGGCGCATATGGCCGTTGACGTGCAAGAGATCGGTTGCGACGCCTACGCCTTCTCCGGCCACAAGCTCATGGGGCCGACCGGCGTCGGCGCGCTCTGGGCGCGACAGGAGCTGTTGGCCGAGCTGCCTCCCTACCAGGGCGGCGGCGACATGATCGAGGTGGTCACGTTCGAGAAGACGACCTACGCCAAGGCCCCTGCCAAGTTCGAGGCAGGCACTCCCAACATCTCCGGTGCGGTTGGGCTCGGCGCGGCGGTATCCTTCATCGAGCAGGTTGGCCTCGACCGCATCCACGCGTACGACACATGGCTGCTTGAGCGGGCGACGGAGCAGATGCAGGCCATACCGGGGCTCCGTCTCATCGGCACGGCGCCCGGTAAGGCGGCGATCCTGGCGTTCACGCTGGACACGGCGCACCCGCACGATATCGGCACGATCCTCGACATGGAAGGAGTGGCGATCCGCACGGGGCATCACTGCACCCAACCGGTGATGGTCCGCATGGGTGTGCCCGCCACGGCGCGGGCCTCGCTGTCGCTCTACAACACGCAGGAGGAGATCGACACCCTCTGCCGCGCCGTAAACAAGGTCAAAGAGGTGTTTCAGTAATGTCTGAGATGCAGGATCTTTACCAGGAGATCATCCTGGACCATAATCGAAAGCCCAGGAACTTCAGTATTCCTGCCCACGCCAACCATACCGCGGTGGGACACAATCCCCTCTGTGGCGACCAGATCACCGTGCTGGTCGAGCTTGACGGAGGCGTCATCAAGACCATCGGCTTTCAGGGCGCGGGTTGCGCGATCTCCAAGGCGTCGGCCTCGCTCATGACCGAGGCCGTAAAGGGGCGCACCATCGACGAGGCCAAGGTGATCTTCGAGGGCTTCCACGACATGGTGACCGGCGTGGCGGGCGCGGAGCCGGAGGCGCTGGGTAAGCTCGCCGCCTTCGCAGGCGTCTGCGAGTATCCGGCCCGCGTGAAGTGCGCCAGCCTGGCGTGGCACACGTTGCAGGCGGCCATCACCGAAGGTCCGACGACGGTGTCGACCGAATGAGCGCCGAAGGCGCCGGCGCGGCGCGGCCGAACCCCTTCAGCAAGATGCTGCTCGAAGGCGAGATCATCGAGCGGCTCCGGACCGTCTACGACCCGGAGATTCCGGTCAGCATCTACGAGATGGGCCTCGTCTACGCGGTCGAGATCGCCGACGGCGGCGAGGTGACGATCCGGATGACCCTTACCTCGCCGATGTGCCCCGTGGCCGAGTCCCTGCCCATCGAGGTAGAGGAGAAGGTCCGCTCGGTGGACGGCGTGACCAACGTCACCATCGACCTCGTCTGGGAACCGGTCTGGACCCCGGAGATGATGACCGACGCGGCACGGCTGGAACTTGGCTTCATCTAGCGCCTGTCAGGAGGCCCGCGCGGCCTCCACGGCCCCCACGAACTGCCGCGCCACGGCGGTTACCCTGGCGTAGTCGCCGGTCTTGGCCCCCGCGGTCAGGTTGCCGCCGACGCCGAGGGCCGCGGCCCCCGCCTTGACCCACTGACCCACGTTGTCCAGCGCCACGCCGCCGGTCGGCACCAGCTTGGCGTAGGGCAGTGGACCCCGCACGGCCTTCACGAACGCCGGCCCCAGCACCTCTCCGGGGAAGGCCTTCACCAGCTCCGCCCCGGCTTCCATGCATGCGACCACCTCGCCCACCGTCTGCGCGCCGGGCAGGCAGGCGATGTCGTAGCGGTTGGCGAGGCGCACGACGTCAGGGTTCAGGTAGGGGCTCACGAGGAACCGGGCGCCGGCAAGGATCGCCACGCGGGCGGTCTCGGGGTCCAGCACCGTCCCGGCGCCGATGATGACCTCCCCGCCCGGGAACTCGGCGCTGAGCCGCTCGATGGCGCTCGCCGCACGCGGAACGGTGAAGGTCACTTCCAGCACCGTGACACCGCCCTCGAGGCAGGCTGCCGCCGTCCTAAGCGCCTGCTCCTCATCGGCGGCGCGAACGATCGCCACCAGCCCGCACGCCTCGATCCACCTGACGACATCGCTTCTGCTCAGCATCTGATCCCTCCTGTTGGCCTAACGCACGACGCGACCGGTGCCGCTACCGCCCATGAGCGCCTCGACCTCGGCTCGAGAGACGAAGTTGAAGTCACCCAGTATGGAGTGTTTCAGGCACGAGCAGGCCACGGCGAAGCGGATGGCTGTCTGCGGATCGGCGAGGCTCTCGTCCATGAGCGCGTATAGGAGGCCCCCGGCGAAGGAGTCGCCGCCCCCCACGCGGTCGATAATGTCGCGAATCTCGTACGGGCTGTAGGCGCCGTCGGCGTCCAGCGGGGCAAAGAAACACCGGTCGGACGCGCGGTCGTAGAGCATGCCGCCCCAGTTGTTGTGGTCGGCGCTGACGCTCTCGCGGAGGGTGATGGCCACCCTGGAGACGCCGCCGAACTGGGAGCAGATCGTCCCCGCCACTTCGGTGTAGGTCCGGGCGTCCAGCTTGCCTGCCTCCACGTCCGCGCCGACCGCCTTGATGCCCAGCACCATTTCGGCGTCGTCTTCGTTGGCGATGACGAGGTCGACGCACTCCAGCAGTTGGCGCATGGTGCGCTCCGCCAACTCGCGCGGCTTGACGCCCGCCTCCCAGTTCCAGAGCTTCTTGCGGAAGTTCAGGTCGCACGAGACGGAGACGCCGCACTCGCGGGCGCGCCGCACGGCCTCGAGCGCCGCCTGTGCCGCGTGGCGGCTGATGGCGGGCGTGATGCCTGTGACGTGGAACCACGAGGCGCCGGCGAAGATGCGCGGCCAGTCGTACACGGACGGCTCGGCAAGAGACACAGCGGAGCCGTCGCGGTCATAGGTGACGACGCCGGCGCGCTGGTTGGCGCCGGCCTCCAGGTAGTAGAGGCCCAGCCGTCCATGGGATGTCCGCACGATCTCATCCGTGCCCACGCCCAAGCCGCGGAGAGACCGGATGCAGCCGTCGGCGGGCGGGTTCTGGGGCAATGCCGTGACAAACGAGGCCGATCCACCCAGCGAAGCCACGGCGACGGCAACGTTCACCTCTCCGCCGCCGTAGGCGTAGTTCACCACGCCGGGGAACGCTTGCGCGAAGCGAAGCGCACCGACAGGCGTGATCCGGCCCATCACCTCACCGAACGTCACCAACCGTTGTCCCATATGACGGCTCCTTGCCGGGCCGGTCTAGCGGAAGATGGAGTCCGACATGCCGGTGTTCACCTTGATGTCGGTGTACTCGCTGACGCCTGCCAGCACACGGTCTGTCGTCTGGACCTCGACTCGGGTTGGGAACCAGATGCCGGGGGCGACCAGGGTCACGTTCTTGAACGTGTAGACGGCCTGCAACTTGCCGTCCTGCGTGTACGAATCGCGGCGGCGAACGACCTTCGTCTTGGGGTCTATATAGATCATATGGTGCGACGTGTCCTCGTCGCGGTCCTTGTAGGTGAAGTCGAAGACGGCTACCGGCGTGCCCTCGACGGTGCCCTCCCGGACAAACCGCGCGGTGGCGTAGGTGAGGTAGTAGTCGGAGACGAGGCCCACGTCCATGAGCGACTTGCGCTTGCCGGGAGAGTTGCCGAAGTCGCGGCGGGTCTTCATGCCGATCTTGGGGATGGAGACGAGTTGCACGGTGCCGCTGACGATGTAGACGCCCTTGGTGCCTTCCACCGTGCCCTCGACGCGCACCATGTTCGGCTCCTTGTAGCGCATCTGCACGTCGTTGAAGCGGTAGAGCATCCCAAAGTCCTTGCCGATCTTGTTCAGGGCGCGCTGGTCGGCCTTGACCACCTTCATCGTGGCGACGAAGTCGTCCAGCTTGCTGCAGACGTAGCTGCGGATGTCGGTCTCGATGGCTTTGGCGGGGCCGCCGCTGAGGAGTGCGGTTGCGGCCAGCGCGACGAGAGCCGTGGCTCGGTATCTTCTCATTCTGGTTCCTTTCCGTGGCGGCTGGCGGCGGTGGCGCCGCGACACCCGAACATTCACTCTACAAGACGGACTGCCGCATCGCTCGGTGGCGCAGCCGGGGCGCTTAGCGCGAACTCCGCGCAGATGACTTGCGTTCCGCCAGCCGGCGCGCCTCCGGCGACCGCTTGTAGCGCTCATCCAATGGGTAGCAGCCCGATGGCAGACCGTTGCGCGGGGCGGTCGTGCAATCGCTGAAGGTGCGGCAGACGCGTTTGCGCTCCAGGCGCCCCTGCAGCGCGTCGAGCGGCAGCCCGGGGTACGACAGGACCATGCGGCCCAGCCCAACGAAGTCGGTCCAGCCCTGGGCGACGGCGGCGGCAGCCACATGAGGCACGAAATCCTGCAGGTAGGTGTAGGCCGTCCCAACCACGAGCGGGCCGGCGGCGAGGCCCCTCAGGTGGCGGGTGACGTGCATGTGCCGGGCAACGCCGACGAGCGGGTCCTCCGGCGGAGCGTAGCCGTCGCTTGGCGGGTAGAGGGCCGGGCGCTGAACATGCGGGTTGGTGTATGGACTGCCGCCGGTGATGTTCGCGGCCTCGATGCCCAGTTCACTCAGAAGCGACATGAAGCGAGCGGGCTCGGTCAGGTCGATGTCCGTGGGCGCGTCACGGTCCACACCGAAGCCGTACACGTAGGGCATGCAGTGGCAGTGCGGCACGGGGATGCCTGGTCCCGGCCTGCCCGGTGCGCTCCGATAGGGATCGGGCATGTAGGGTACGGTGTCGAAGGCGCTGAAACGCACGGCCAACCCCAGTCGGGGCGCCGAGGAACGCACGGCATCCACCAGTTCCCGCAGGTATCGAGTGCGGTTCTCCCAACAGCCGCCATAGGCGCCGGGCCGGTACAGCGCGCCGAGCAGCTCGTGGCCGAAGTAGCCGTGGCAGTGCTTGAGGTCCACGAAGTCGAACCCGATGCGCTGGGCCAACGCCGCGGCTCGGGCGTAGTCCTCTATGAGGGACCGGATCCAGCCGTCGGTCACCGGGGCGTAATCCGCGGTGAGGCCCATGCGGGCGTCGAGCAACGGGTGGTTCGCGGCGATGCGGGGCTCCGGCCGGTCCCATGCGGTGGGGCGGCAGTATCGGCCGGAGTGCGTGAGCTGCAGCCCGACCACCGGACGCCCGTCGCCGCCGGTGGCATCACGGTAGGCCCGCAGCAGTCGCTCCAGGAGCCGCTCCAGGTCAGGCGCCGTCTCCGGCCGCAGGACGAGTTGGCATGGGTTGGCCCGACCGTCGTGGCGCACGGCCACGGCCTCACAGCCCCAGATCAGCCCGGCGCCGGACCGACCAAAGCGCTCCCACCGCCGCGATGTCAGGTCCGTGGGACGCCCGTCCGGCGTGCCGTCCCAGCCCTCCATGGGCTGAATGCAGAAGCGGTTGGGCGCCTGCCTTCCGTACAGCGGGATCGGAGCCGCGAGTGCCGAGGTGTCCGGCGATTCGGCGGTATCGATGGGCAGGCTGAGCCCCAGTTCGGCCGACGCCGCGGCGAACTCGGCGACCGAACGCAACCCGGGCAACCGCACCAGGCCCTCACTCGACATTGGAATCCCTCCGCAGCGTCCGTCCCCTGTGGTTCAGGGCGGTCCGTAGGTTCGCGCGGAGTATACCTGCGCCCGGACGCGCCCAGCCGTCCGCCTGAGGTTGACAGTGGCGGCCGTTATGGTCAATACTATGCGGACGACCCTGCGTCTTCCGGGTCGTGTTTGTATTGCGTCAACCCCGAGGCCGCGGCCGACGACGCGCCCATTCCGTCCCGCAGGAGCGCCCTGAATGATCTACCCGTCACCCGACAAGCTGGATTCCCTCGAGGCCGGCAAGTACGCCCTCGTTATTGTAGTCGCCAAGCGGGCCCGCCAGATCAAGGACGGCGCGCGCATCTTTGTTCCCAAGGAATCGACCAATCCCCTCACCACGGCCATTGAGGAGATCGCCGAAGACAAGATCATCATGAAGCAGACCCTCATTCATGATGATGTCCCCAGCTCCGCTCCCATCATCCCCGTGCTGTCCGGCCTGCTCGACGATCTCGACCCCGAGGCCGCCGCCCATCTGGCCGACTTCCTGGACATCGGCGAAGACAACTCCGGCCATGAGGACGACGCCGCGCCGGTGGACGAGGTGATCTACACCGACGGCGTCGAAGATGACTCTAACGGATACCAGATGGGCGCCACCGCAGAAGACGGCTCCGTCGGCGGCCTGGACGGGGATGACGAGAGCGCCGGCGAGGACGACGTCGACAACGATACCCTCTAGGCCGCCCGAGGCCGAGTAGCGAGCGACCCATGCCCAAAGTAGTCGGTATTGACCTCGGAACGACCAACTCGGTCGTCGCCGTCATGGAAGGCTCTGAGCCCGTTGTGGTCCCGCTGGCCGAAGGCGGCAGGCTCTGTCCCTCGGTCGTGGGCTTCAACAAGGCCGGTGAGCAGCTGGTGGGCGCCGCCGCCAAGCGGCAGGCGATCTCGCACCCGGACCGCACCGTCGCCAGCATCAAGCGGCAGATGGGGCGCGACTACAAGGTCGCCATCGACGGCAAGACCTACACTCCCCAGCAGATTTCCGCCATGATCCTCCGCAAGCTGAAGGCGGACGCCGAGGCCTACCTTGGCGAGCCGGTGACGCAGGCGGTCATCACCACGCCCGCCTACTTCAGCGACGCCCAACGGCAGGCCACCAAGGACGCGGGCGCCATCGCCGGCCTCGAGGTTCTGCGCATCGTCAACGAACCTACCGCGGCGGCCCTGGCCTACGGCATCCAGAAGGAAGACCTGCACACCATCGTGGTCTGGGACCTCGGCGGCGGCACGTTCGATGTCTCCATCATGGACCTCGACGGCGGCGTCTTCGAGGTGAAGGCCACCAACGGAGACACGGCGCTGGGCGGCGATGACTGGGATACGGCCATCGCGAGCCACCTGGCCCAGGAGTTCCAAGCCGCCAACGGCATCGACCTGCGGAAAGACCCCATCGCCATGCAGCGGCTGCGCGAGGCCGCCGAACGCGCCAAAGTGGAGTTGAGCAACGTGGTCACGACCACGATCCAGCTCCCCTTCCTCTCATCCGGCCCCGACGGCCCGCTGCACATGGATGCCACCCTCACCCGGTCACAGATGGAGAACCTGACGGCCGGGTTGCTGCAGCGGCTCGAGCAGCCCACCAGGCAGGCGCTGACCGATGCCTCGCTGGACGTGAAGCAGATCGACCGCGTGGTACTCGTCGGAGGCAGTACGCGGATGCCCGCCGTGCAGGAACTGGCAAAGCGCATCTTTGGGCAAGAGCCCTTCCGGGGCGTGAACCCCGACGAGGTGGTGGCCCTCGGCGCCGCGATTCAGGCAGGCGTGCTCTCCGGCGATGTGCGGGACATCGTGCTTCTGGACGTCACTCCCCTGTCGCTCGGCATCGAGACTCTCGGCGGTCGCATGGCGCGCCTCATCGACCGGAACACGACAATCCCCACGAGCCACACGAAGACCTTCACCTCCGCCGCGGACGACCAGCGCAGCGTTGAGATCAAGGTCTGCCAGGGCGAACGGCAGATGGCAACGGACAACAAGCGCCTCGGCAGCTTTGAGTTGCGGGACCTCCCGCCGGGGCCGCGAGGATCCGCCCGCATCGACGTGACCTTCGACATCGACGTGAACGGCATCGTTCACGTCTCCGCCAAGGACCAGAACAGCGGCAAGCAGCAGGGCATCACCGTCACCGGCGCCTCGGGCCTCTCCAAGGACGAGATCCGGCGTATGGTGGCCGAGGCCGAGGCCAACGCGGAGCAGGACCGCGCCAGGATAGAGCGGCTCGACGCCGGCATCCGCGCCGAGTCCGCCATCGACGCCGCAAGACGCGCCCTCCTGCAAGCTGACCGCGATCGCCACCCGCACCTGACCGTCACCGTAGAGGAAGGCATCCTGAACCTCCAGACAACGCTTGCCGGTGAGGACGTGGAGGCTATCCGTAAGGCCACCGACGCGCTGGGCGAGAGCGCCAATGCCCTGGCCCGCGCCACCGCCGAGGCCCGTGCTCCAGAGCCGACTACGGTCGGCGAAACCGATGCCCCAGAGCCGCCGAACGAAGAACAGGCTTAACAGATACGAATGTCAGATAAACGAGATTTCTACGAGGTCCTTGGCGTTCCCAAGGGCGCCGGCCCCGATGAACTGAAGAAGGCCTATCGTGGGCTTGCCCGCAAGCTCCACCCCGACGTGAACAAGGCCCCCGACGCCGACGCACGGTTCAAGGAACTGAACGAGGCCTACGACGTGCTCAGCGATGAGCAGAAGCGCGCGGTCTACGACCGGTACGGAGCGGAGGGGCTCAGCGGCGGAGGTCCCGGCGGTCCGGGCGGCGCCGGCTTCGGCGTTGAGTTCACGGACATCTTTGACGCGTTCTTCGGCGGCGGTGGGCGCCAGACGGGTCCGCGAGGCGCCGAGCGCGGGGACGACCTGCGGTACGACATTGAGATCACGCTGGAAGAGGCCGCGCACGGCGCCACTCGTACGCTTCGGTTCAACCGCCTGCAACTCTGCGATGTCTGCTCAGGCAGCGGCGCCGAGCCGGGCACCACGCCGCAGACCTGCCCCACGTGCCGAGGCGCCGGGAGCGTCCGGCACACGCAGAACACTTTCCTGGGCACGGTCCAGACCAGCTCGACCTGCGGCCGTTGCCGCGGCGCCGGGCGAGTGAACCTGACGCCCTGCAAGCATTGCACCGGCAACGCGCGCCTGCGTAAGGCCAAGGAGCAGGAGCTGAAGGTTCCGCCGGGCGTGGACAACGGCACGCGCATCCGGCTGAACGGCGAGGGCGACGCCGGTCTTCGCGGAGGCCCGAGCGGCGACCTCTACGTCGTGGTGCGGGTGGCCGCGCATGAGATTTACGAGCGGCGCGGGGCCGACCTCTTCTGCGAGTTCCCCATCGGTTTTCCCACCGCCGCGCTGGGCGGCGATGTAGAGGTGGTCACGCTCTACGGTAAGGAGCGGCTGACCATTCCCGCCGGTACGCAGGCAGGAGCCGAGTTCCGCCTGCGCGACAAGGGCATGCCGGACCTCAACGGGCGCGGCAAGGGGAACCTCTACGTGGTTGTCTATGTTGACGTACCGAAGGACCTTTCCGGCGAGCAGAGGGACCTGCTGGAGCGCTTCCACGCGACCCTGACCGGCGGCACGTCGAGTTCGCAGGGCAAGCCCGCAGCCAAGAGCTTCTGGGCACGGTTGTTCGGAGGTGACTAACACCATGCGCTGGGCGCAGATCACCGTGCTCGCCCCCGAGGAGTCGACAGAGGCGGTATCGGTCGCGCTCACGTCCGCCGGATGCGCCGGTGTGGCGGAAGTGACCGGAAGGCCCTGCGTCGTGAAGGGCTTCGTGGCCCCGGACGACGACGAGCACTCCGCGCTCCGCTCTGTTCAGGAGGCCTGCGCCCGACTGCCGGAATGCGGGCTGGCGGCAGTAGACCAGATTTCGCTGGACTACGTGGACGAGCGCGACTGGGCCAACGAGTGGAAGAAGCACTTCAAGCCCTCCTCGAGTTGGACCCGGGCATGGCTTTCGGCACCGGCGGCCACCCCACCACACGCCTCTGCTTGGTGGCCCTGGAGCGGCTCGTAACACCCGGGATGCGCGTTGCCGATGTGGGCTGCGGCAGCGGCATCCTGGCCATGGCGGCCGCCGCGTTGGGCGCGGTGCATGTGGACGCCTCGGAGATCGACGCCCTGCCTCGGCGCATCGCGTCGGAGAACGTGGCCGGTAGTCCATACCGCAGCCAGATCGCCATCATGTCTGATAGCGAGTTCGCGGCGATGGACACCAGGTACGAGCTGATTGTGATGAACATCGTGCCGGACGTGATCATTCCACTCCTACCGGATGTCGCGCCCAAGCTGCTTCCCGGCGCCCTGCTCATCACATCCGGGATCGTCGAAGAGCGGTGCGCCGATGTGGTCGAAGCCATCGGGCGCCAGGGCCTGACAGTTCTCGACGTGGTGGAGGACGAAGTCTGGCGGGGCATCATCGCTCAGGCCGGTCCGGCCCCGCATGCCTCTTGACGAAAGGGCTCCGCGCAGGCTCTTCGTAGCTCCCGGCTCGCTGGCCGAGGAGAGCGTCACCATCACGGGACCCGACCATCGGCACCTTTCCCTGGTCCTGAGGGCGCGAAAGGGTGATCCGCTGACGCTGCTCGACGGCTCCGGCGGCGCCAGGCGGGCGACTGTCGCCGATGTGGGCCGTAGCGAGACCCGCCTGAGCCTTGGCGCGGAAGATCGGTGCCCGCCGGACCCGCCGGTGCGGCTTACGGTAGCTCAAGCCGCCCCTAAAGGCGATCGCTTCTCCGAGGTCGTGCAGCATGGCACCGAGGCAGGCGCCTGGGCCTTTGTGCCGTTGTTGACGGAGCGCGGCGTGGTGCGCCTGGACGCCAAGGATGCCGAGGGTCGCACGGCGCGCTGGCAGGCCGTGGCAAAGGGCGCGGCCGAGCAATCGGGGCGAGGTTCCGTGCCTGCCATCCTGCCGCCCGTGCCGCTGTCCCAGATGGCTGCGGTCGTCTCCATAGGCCCGTACGTCTTTCGCTCTGAGACCGCCGCCGTGGCCGCCGTGGCCATCCTGTTGGACCGCATCGGGCGCGGCGCTGCCTGAGCGCCCGCCCCCTGCGAGGCGTGGTACAATCCGCAACACGGAGAGGGCGCCCGTGCCCAGAATCCGGGAGGTAACCCCATGCCATCTCCAGTGGTCGCCGTAGTCGGGCGGCCGAACGTCGGCAAGTCGACGCTGTTCAACAAGCTCACCGGTCGACGCCTCGCCATCGTCGAGGACACCCCCGGAGTCACCCGAGACCGCCTCTACGCCCAGGTGGAGTGGCTTAACCGCACGTTCACGATCATCGACACGGGCGGCATCGTGCTCGACGACCGCGACCCGCTCACGGTGCAGGTACGCCTGCAGGCGCAGTTGGCCATGGATGAGGCGGACGCCATCATCTTCGTCTGCGACGCCGCCGAGGGTGTCACCACGGCGGACCTGGAGCTGGCCGATGCGTTGCGCGGATCGCCCGTGCCTGTCTACATTGCCGCCAACAAGGCCGATAGCACCAAGGTGATGCAGACCTCGGTGGAGTTCTACAGCCTGGGGTACGCCGGGGTCTTCCCTATCTCCAGCATCCACGGACACGGGGTCGGCGACCTGCTCGATGTGATCGTCGAGGCCCTGCCCGCAACGGAGCCCGAGGACGCCGACGATGACGCCGCCCGCATCGCTATCATTGGGCGTCCCAACGTGGGCAAGTCCTCGCTGACGAATGCCATTCTGGGCGAGGACCGTGTGATCGTGAGCCCGATCCCCGGGACCACGCGCGACTCCATCGATACCCGTTTGGTCCGCGACGGCCGCGAGATCGTTATGGTCGACACCGCGGGAATCCGGCGTGCGGGCAAGATTCAGGGCAGCGTCGAGTACTACACGGTGCTGCGCGCCAAGACCGCCATCGAGCGTTGTGATGTTGCCGTCGTGGTGGTCGATGCCAACGATGGGCTTTCGGACGGCGACAAGCGCGTGGCGGGTATGGCCCAGGAAGCCGGACGGGCCTGCGTGATCGCGGTCAACAAGTGGGATCTGGTGAACGAGGCGGTGGTTAACGGGCGCAACCCCGACCGCGTCAAGGTGCTGGAGTTCACCGAGAAGATTCGCGACGAGATGCCGTACGTTCAGTATGCGCCGATCGTCTTCTGCTCCGCGCTGCACCGCTTCAGCGTCTCGCAGGTGGTCGATGTGGCCCTGGAGTGCGTGGATATGCACGCCATGCGAGTGTCCACCGGCGAACTGAACCGGATCATCCGGCATGCGGTCGAGGACCACCCAAGGCTGGAACACGGCAAGCAGCTGAAGGTCTACTACGCCACGATGCCCCGCGTAAAGCCCCCGACGGTGCTGATGTTCGTCAACGACCCGGACATGGTCCACTTCTCCTACCTTCGCTATCTTGAGAACCGTATCCGCGCGGTCTATCGCTACGAAGGCACGCCGCTCATCCTGCGCCCCCGGCGTGCCGAGTCGCGGCAGGATGCCATGCGCACAACCGGCACCAAAGACTTCGGCGAAGACCGTTAGGCGTCGGCCACCAGGGCCACATCCATGACCTCAGAACCTCCCGACACGGCAAGCCGTCCCGCCTTCGCGGATCCGGCGCGGGCTGAGCGGCTCATGGTGGGCCTGGCCGGCGGAGGCGTAACGGACGATGACGTCGAGACATTTCGTCCGGCGTTGCTGGCCGCCCTGGCCGCGGCGCCCGATCCGGACCGGGCGCTGACGAACATCTGCCGCCTGCTGGAGTCCGTGACCGGGCGCATTACCCAGTTCCGCTACCTCGGGCAGCATCCCACCGCGTTGCCGATGCTGACTCAGGTTCTCGGCACGAGCCAGTTCCTTGCGGACATCCTGGTACGCAATCCCGAGTACCTGGAAATCCTGACCAACCCGAACCTCATCGCGCAGGGCAGGTCCGCGGCGGACATGCACGCCGCGCTGGGCCAGTTCACCGGGGCGTTGAGCCGACCGCAACTCCGGCTCGAAGCCATGCGGCGATTTCGCCAGCGCGAGGTGCTTCGCATCGGCGCCCGCGACATCCTCGGGTCCGCGACGATGCCCGAAACTGCCCGCGAGTTCTCACATCTGGCCGATGCGTGCGTGCAGCAGTGCCTTGAGATCGCCGAGCAGGAGTTGGCCGAGACTTTCGCCGCCGAGGACCGCGTCCCGCTCTGCGTCATCGGCATGGGCAAGCTGGGCGGCGAGGAGCTGAACTACTCCAGCGACATCGACCTCATGTTTGTTTACGCCGACCTGGACGCCGAAGCAACGCCGCGGGCCGCCAGGTACGCCACGCGGCTGGCCGAACTGATCGTATCGGGCCTCTCCAAGCGCATGGAGAACAGCCATCTCTTCCGCGTGGATATGCGGCTTCGGCCCGAGGGCCGCTTCGGATCGCTTGCTCGATCCATCTCCTCCTATGCGCTCTACTACGAGAGCTGGGCCGAGCCGTGGGAACGGCAAGCCCTGCTCAAAGCGCGGACCATCGCCGGGGACGCGGAACTGGGCCGAGCCTTCATGCGCATGGCAAAGGCATTCGTCTACAGGCGCAACGTAACGGAAGGTTTCATCGATGCCATCCGAGGCAACAAGCGCAGGATCGAGCAACAGGCCGCCGCGCAGGGCCGGTCGGCGTCGGACGTGAAGGTGGGTGTCGGCGGCATTCGCGACGTGGAGTTCTCCGTGCAGCTCTGTCAGTTGGTTGCAGGATGCCACAACCCGTGGCTCCGAACTCCCAACACTCTGGAGGCGCTTGCCAGGCTGCGGCACACGGGCATCCTGAGGCTGGCCGAGGCCGACGACATGGCCGAGGACTACATCTTCCTCCGCAACGTCGAGCACAGGCTTCAGTTGCTCTACGAGCGGCAAACGCAGGCCCTGCCCGCGGAGCCCGCCGAAGTCGAGCTGCTCGCGCACAGGCTCGGGTTTCCCGACGGCCCGGCGTTCCAGCGCGAGTACGCCCGCAGGACGCAACGGAACCACGCGCACTATACGGCCATATTCCTCGAGAACCGGACGCCAAACCGACACGAGCCGGAGATCGCGCGAAGGCTGGTGCAAGGGATGGAGGCCGGAGCCGACAGCGGCGAACTGGAGGCGCTACTGGCCGAGACCGGTGTCGTAAATCCTGCATCGGCGCTCCGCCATTTACGCGACGCCACCATCGGCGGCAACTACGGCATGGCGTCGCCGGCGACCCGCCAGGCGATGGGCGACCTGATGCCGAGCTTGCTGGCCTGCTGCGGCGCGACTCCCGACCCCGACGCAGCGCTGGCCGCAACGCTGGAACTCGCGGAGGCGTCGCCAAATCCTGCGGAAATCTACCGCTCGCTGGCGCAGGCGCCGGAGTTGCTGGAGCGCGTTTGCAGGCTGGGCGCGGGTTCACCCGGCATGGCCCGCATCCTCGCCCGCAGGCCCGAGTGGCTCGACATGCTTGTCGATGAGAGCATGCTTGACGCCGAGCCCAAGGCCCCGGAGCTCTACACTTCGGAGCTGACTACCCGCCTTCGACCGGATCGGCCCGGCGCCGACCTGGGCGAGTCCTTCTGGCAGTCGCTCGCGCTCTATATCCAGCGCGAACGGTTGCGGACCGCTGCCCGGGACCTCTGGGGTGACATCACGGCGGCCAAGGTGCGGCGCGAGCTGACGGCGCTGGCAGACGCCGTCCTGGGCATCCTGCTGGAGCGGGCCCGCAAGCTGGCGATGGCGGAGCGCCTGAGCGAAGCGGGGGCGCCGGTGGAGATTGACGCCAGGCTGCGGCCTGAAGGGCGGTTCGGCGCGTTGGTCCGGCCCCTTTCCGACTACGCCGCCTACTACCGGGACGTCTCGCAGACCTGGGAGCGGCAGGCGCTGGTGAAGGCGCGCGTTTGTGCGGGGAACGCCGGCTGCGGGCGGGAGTTCATGCGCCTCGTATGGGAGCAGCTATACAGCGCGCCGCTACCCGACGCCCAGGCCGACGAGGTCCGCCAGATGAAGCGCCGAATGGAAGCAGAGCGCCTGAAGCCGGAGATGCGGGATCGCGACCTGAAACTGGGCCACGGAGGCATGTCGGACATCGAGTTCGCCACGCAACTCCTTCAACTCCGCCATGGCAGCGCCTACCCGCCGGCCCGCGCGCCGGGCACGGTGGGCGCTCTCCTGGCGTTGGCCCGCCACGGGGGGCTGCGCGCTCCCGACGCCTCTCGGCTGGCCGACAACTACCGTTCGCTGATGACCCTTCGGAACAGATTGGCGTTGCTCGGCGGCGGGGCCACGGATCTCCTACCCGACGGAGCCGACGCCCTGCGCAAGGTGGCCATCGGCATGGGTTGCCCGGACCTGCCCGCCACGCCCGCCGGAGAGCGGCTGCTCGGCCGAGTCCATGACGAGATGCTCGAGACCCGAGCCATCATTGAGCGCGTCTTCTACCAGGAGACGCGACAGGAGCCTCACGCCATATGATCACCGGACCAGCCGCCCTGCTGGGCGGGTACCTGCTGGGAGCCGTGCCGTTCGGCCTGCTGATCGCTCGCTGGGTGGCGGGCATCGACGTCCGCGAGCACGGCAGCGGCAATATCGGCGCCACCAACGTCTACCGCGTCGTGGGCAAACCCGCGGGCGTGGCGGTCTGGGTGCTGGATGTGGCAAAGGGTTGCCTGCCGCCCGTGGCCGCCCGCTTGCTGGGCCTTTCGGTGGGCTGGCAGGTGGCGGCGGGCATGGCGGCCGTGCTTGGCCACTCGTGCTCCCCCTTCCTGCGGTTTCGAGGCGGCAAGGGCGCTGCGACCGCGTTCGGCGTCATGGTTGGCACCATGTGGCAGGTGGGTCTGGTGGCCATGGCGCTCTGGTTCCCGGTAGTAGGACTTACGGGCTACGTCTCGGTCGGCACGCTTGTGGGCGCAGGAAGCATGGTCGGCTCGTGTCCCTTTTTCTACCCCGGCGACATGCCGCGCCTGGCGTTCGCCATCTGCGGTGCGGCACTGACGTTCTGGACGCACCGGTCCAACATCCGCCGACTGATGAACGGTACCGAGAACCGCTTCGGACGGCGCAAGTCAGAGGAGCCTGCAGGGAAGTAGCCGCTCCCTGCCCCGCCCCGAGACTGACGAAGGGCCGGCTCCGAAACGCTCGGAGCCGGCCCTTCGCTTGAGTCACCGCGACAGATGCGCGGTTTAGTACATGCCGCCGCCCATGCCGCCCATGCCGCCGGGGCCGCCGCCGCCGGGTGCGGGAGCAGGCTTGTCTTCCTTCTTCTCCGCAACCAGGCACTCGGTGGTCAACACCATGGCGCCGATGGAGGCCGCGTTCTGCAGGGCAGAGCGGGTGACCTTGGCGGGATCCACGATGCCGGCCTTGAGCATGTCCTCGTACTCGCCGGTGACGGCGTTGTAGCCGATGTTGCCGTCGGCGTTCTTGACGTACTCGACGATGACCGAGCCCTCAACGCCGGCGTTGTCGGCGATGCAGCGGGTCGGCTCCTCGAGAGCGCGGCGAATGATGTTGACGCCGATCTTCACGTCGCCTTCGGTCACAAGCTTGTCCACCGCGGCAATGGCGCGGATGAGCGTCACGCCGCCGCCGGGCACGATGCCTTCTTCGACCGCTGCCCGGGTGGCGGAGAGGGCATCCTCAAAGCGATGCTTCTTCTCCTTCAGCTCGGTCTCGGTCGCGGCGCCGACCTTGATGACCGCCACGCCGCCGGAGAGCTTGGCCAGCCGCTCCTGCAGCTTCTCGCGATCATAGTCGCTGTCGGTATCCTCGATCTGGCGCTTGATCTGGCTGACGCGGCCCTGGATCGCGGCGCCGGCGCCCTTGCCCTCGACGATGGTGGTGTCGTCCTTGGTCACGGTGATGCGCTTGGCGCTGCCCAGCACGGTCAGGTCAACGTTCTCGAGCTTGATGCCGAGATCCTCGGTGATGAACTTGCCATTGGTGAGGATCGCGATGTCCTCCATCATGGCCTTGCGGCGGTCACCGAAGCCGGGCGCCTTGACGGCGACGGCGTTGATGGTGCCGCGAATCTTGTTCAGAACCAGGGTGGCAAGGGCCTCGCCTTCGATGTCCTCGGCGATGATCACCAGCGGGCGACCCATGCGGGCCACCTTCTCCAGCACGGGGATCAGATCGGCGATGGCGCTGATCTTCTTCTCGTAGAGGAGGATCATGGGCTCGTCGACGACGGCTTCCATGCGCTCGGTGTCGGTGACGAAGTAGGGCGAGATGTAGCCCTTGTCGAACTGCATCCCCTCGACGAGCTCAAGGCTCGTCTGGGTGCCCTTGCTCTCCTCGACGGTGATGACGCCGTCCTTGCCGACCTTGTCCATGGCCTCGGCGATGAGCTCGCCGATGACTGCGTTCTTCGCGGAGTTGGTGGCGACCTGAACGATGGCGTCCTTGGCGTCCACGGGGGTGGCCACGGACTTGATGCACTCGACGGCGGCCTCGACGGCGAGGTCGATGCCCTTCTTGACCATCATGGGGTTGGCGCCGGCCGCGACGGTCTTGAGGCCCTCGCGGACGATGCTCTGGGCCAGGACGGTGGCGGTGGTGGTGCCGTCGCCGGCGACGTCGTTGGTCTTCGAGGCGACTTCACGGGCCAGCTGGGCGCCCATGTTCTCGAACGGATCGTCGATCTCGACTTCCTTGGCGATGGTGACGCCGTCGTCGACCAGCGACGGGGAGCCGTACTTCTTCTCAAGGACCACAAAGCGGCCGCGGGGGCCCAGGGTCACCTTGATGGCATCGGCGAGGATATTGACGCCCTTCTCGAGCGAGCGACGCGCATCCTCGTCGAACTTCAGAACCTTGGCTGCCATATAGCGATCTCCCTACTTGTCGAGAACCGCAAGGACATCGTCCTGGCGGAGGATCACGTACTCGATGGCCCCGAGCTTGATCTCGGTGCCACCGTACTTGGCGTAGTAGACGACGTCGCCAACCGCAACTTCGACGGTCGCGGTCTTGCCGTTGTCCAGAAGCTTGCCGGGTCCCACGGCGATCACTTCGCCCTGCTGCGGCTTCTCTTTGGCGGTGTCCGGGAGAACGATGCCGCCGGCGGTCTTCTCTTCCGCTTCGGTCGGCTTAACGATCAGACGGTCACCGAGAGGTTTCAGCGCCATTGTCTTGCCTCCTGATGATATGCGCTCGGCGCGGCCCGCGATGCGGGTACACCGGTGTCGGCCAAGAGATTAGCACTCTTGGCAGTCGACTGCTAACGGCGCGGATTATACTCCCAACCGCACCGTAGAATCAAGCATCGGCCCGGCCGCGACGCCAACGGGCAAGACCGTGGCGACCGCCCAACCGGGCCCGCGGCGCCCGGGCCGTCGTTGACACCCCAAATGCAGCAGGGGTAGACTGCTTCGCTTGGACTGCGAGAGAAGGTATCGAGGCGGATGCGGGGCATGGCGGTCGCAGGGGCCGCGGCCTTGTATCCGCATTGTTATGGGATAGGTTGGCCGCCTCCTAGTCGGACGACCACCGGGGTGAGACACATGAAGGTCACCAGAGAGCAGTTGGATCCGTGTACCGTCAAGCTGAAGATCGAAGCCGACGCCGCGGAGGTGAACGGCGCCTTTGAGCGCGCGTTCCGCCGCCTTGCCGAGCAGACCCGCGTTCCGGGCTTCCGCCCGGGCAAGGCTCCCCGCGCCGTCGTTGCTCAGTATGTCGATCAGGAGGATGTACGGCGGGCGGCACGGCAGTCGCTGGCGCAGAAGTGCATCCGCGAGGCGCTCAAGATCGAGCAGATTCAGCCCTATGTCTCTCCTGAAGCCGATATCCCCGAACTGACCGAGGATGAGCCTGCGACCTTTGACGCCCTCGTTGCCCTGGCGCCCGTGGTCGAGCTGGGCGACCTTGAGGGCCTGTCGGTCTACAAGCCCATCGTTGAGGTTACCGACGCCGAGGTCGATGGCGGCGTGGAGCGCGTACGTTCCGAGTACAGCCGGCTCGTGCCCGTCAGCGACCGCACCGTCGAGGCCACCGATGTGCTCACCGGCGACCTGGCCATCACGGTTGAGGGCGACGAAGAGCCCGCCCAGCCGCGCCGTTCGTTGGTTCGCATGGGCAAGACGCTCCCCGGCCTGGACGACGCCCTGCTGGGGCAGGCGATCGGCGAAGAGCGCCGCTTCACGCTCCGCTTCCCCGATGACTACCACGAGGAGGAGCGCGCCGGCAAGAACGCGGACTTCGTCTTCGTGCTCGACAAGATCAACGAGCCGGTGCTGCCGGAAGTCACCGATGAGTGGGTCGCTACCATCAGCCCCTTCCAGAACGTGGCCGACTGGCGCGAGGGCGTCCGTGCCGACCTGATGCGGCAGGCCGCCGAGTTCAGCGAGGATATGTGCCAGCGCCGCGCCATCGAGGCGGTGATGGGGCGGTCCACCATCGAGGTCTCCGGCCTCCTCGTGCAGGATGAGGCGTACCATGACCTGGCTCGCCTGCACCAAGCCCTGGAGCGCTCCGGCCAGACCTATGAGGCCTACCTGAACCGCACAGGTCAGACCGAAGGGGAGCACTGGGCTCAAATGCAGGGCGTGGCGTACAACCGGCTGCGCACGCGGCTCATGTTCCGGGCGCTGGCCACCAAGCTGGAGCTGACCGTATCGGACGAGGAGATCAGCAGCGACCTGGCCGAGGCGCTCGCCGGCGCCGACCTGGACGACAAGACCGCCAGGCGCCTGAGCAAGAGCCAGGAGCAACGCCGCCGCATCGGCGATGCCGTGGCCCAGCGGAAGCTCCACGAGGCCCTCTTCCGGGTCGTGGCCGTCACCGAGGTGCCCGCCGCCGACGATCCTACCTACAGCGCGATTGCGGCGGCAGACGCTGCCGCGGCGCCGGAGGCGTAACATGGTGCATGAGATTGCCTCGGCCGGAGCGCCCATCCGCTCCGTCATCCCCATGGTGGTTGAGCAGAGCGCCCGCGGGGAACGGGCCTACGACCTCTACTCCCGGCTGCTGAAGGATCGCGTCATCTTCCTGGGCGACGCGCTGGACGATCATCTGGCCAATCTCATCATCGCCGAGCTGCTCTTCCTGGAGCGGGACGACCCCGACGGGGATATCGATGTATACATCAACAGCCCCGGCGGGAGCGTGTCGGCGGGCCTTGCGATCTACGACACCATGCAGATCGTCAAATGCCAGATCGCCACGATCTGCGTGGGCATGGCCGCCAGCATGTCGGCCATCCTCCTCGCGGGCGGCACGCCGGGCAAACGCTACGCCCTCCCCCACTCGCGGGTCATGCTGCATCAGGTCAGCGGCGGGTACGAGGGTACGGTCACTGACGCCCGCATCCGACTTGAAGAGATGAACAAGGCGCACGACACGCTCATGGGCATCCTGGCGACCCACACGGGCCACGACAAGGAGAAGCTCCGCGCCGACTGCGACCGGGACTACTGGATGTCAGCCCAGGAGGCTCTGGAATACGGCATCGTCGACCACGTTATGGAGAAGGGCTCCCGGTAGCCGTCACCGGGTCCGCCAAGGAGCCTCGCCGCATTGAAGAGCTCAGAAGTCAACGATAAGCGCTGCGTACTCTGCGGGAAGCGCCGTGAGCAGGTCCGGCTCATCGTCGGGTTGCTCGGGGGCGTCTGCCTCGACTGCGTAGCTATGTGCGACCGCATTGTGCGAGGCGAAGAGGCGTCCGGGGATGTCGCGCCGCCGGTCGCCGGCGTACCGAAGCCCAGGGAGATTCACAAGGTCCTGGACCAGTACGTAATCGGTCAGGAGCGCGCCAAGCGGGTCCTGGCAGTGGCGGTTTACAACCACTTCAAACGCATCGCCGCGCCCAAGAGCGAGGTGGAGCTGCAGAAGTCGAACATTCTGCTCATCGGCCCCACCGGCTGCGGGAAGACGCTGCTGGCGCAGACGCTGGCGCGGATTCTGCGGGTTCCCTTCGCCATCGCCGACGCCACCTCGCTGACCGAGGCGGGCTATGTCGGCGAGGACGTGGAGAACATCCTGCTCAAGCTGCTCCAGGCGGCGGACACCGGGTCGAGCCTTCAGGACACGGTCCGCTCGGCCCAGCAGGGCATCATCTACATCGACGAGATCGACAAAATCTCGCGCAAGGCGGACAACCCGTCCATCACGCGCGACCACCAGCAACGTGCTCTTCATCTGCGGCGGCGCCTTCGAGGGCCTCGACCAGATCATCTCCCGGCGCTTGAGCCACCGCGGGATGGGCTTCCGAGCGAAGCTGGAGAGCAAGGACCGCAAGCCGGCCGAGGTCGGCGAGGCCCTGGCTCAGGTCATGCCCGAGGACCTGCTCAAGTACGGGCTGATCCCCGAGTTCATCGGCCGCATGCCCGTGGTCTCCACGCTGGACCCGCTGGACCAGGACGACCTCGTGCGCATCCTTACCGAGCCCAAGAACGCCCTGACGAAGCAGTTCTCCCGCTTCTTCGAGATGGACAACGTCAACCTCGTCTTCGAGCCGGAGGCGCTTACCGCCATCGCCGCCGAGGCCATGAAGCGGAGCACCGGCGCACGCGCCCTGCGTACCATTATCGAAGAGACGATGACGAACGTGATGTACGAGATTCCCTCCCTTCAGAACGTGCACCAATGCACCGTCACTCGCGGCACCGTGGTGAACCGCGAGGACCCGCGTATTGAGTACTCGGACGATGTCCGGCAGGCCTCCTGAGCCTGCCGGGCGCCTCCTGCTGAAGACGGCCGCCCGATAGGAGGCGCATCCCATGCCTGACCCCGCCCCGCCGACCCCGAAGCCCGCGCGCAAGCCTCGGGCGCGTCGCAACGCCTCCAGCCGACTCCGCCGCGACGAGATCGTCCTGCCGCTGATCCCGATCCGCGATCAGGTCTACTTTCCACAGGGCATCTTCTCGATCCTCGTTGGGCGCGACCGCTCGGTGCGGGCGGTCGAGGCCGCCATGGAGTCCGACCGCAAGCTGGTACTGCTGGCGCAGCGCGACCTGTCTGTTGAGGACCCAGTGCGCGAGGACCTCTTCGACGTGGGCATCACCGCCTCCGTCATGCAGGTGTTGCGCGTGCCCGACGGAACCCTGCGCGTGGTGCTGGAGGGCGTGGACCGCGTCAACGTCCTGAGCATCGACGACGAGATCACGGATCACACGCTGGCCCTGGTCGTGCGCCCTGACGAGCTACCGGCCACGGGAGCGGAGACCGAGGCCTGTATGCGGCTCGTGAAGGCGCAGTTCGAAACGCTGGTGCATACGAGCCACCAGATCGCTCCCGAAGCCCTTTTGGCCGTGATGAACGGCGCCGTGGCCGGCGAAGTCGCCGACACCATCGTCCCTTACCTGCGGCACACCGACATCGCGGTGCGGCAGGAGTTGCTGGAGACGCTGAGCCCCGACGAGCGTCTGCAGAAGCTGGCCGCGGTCCTTGCCCGCGAGACCGAGGTCGCCGAACTGCAACGCGTGATCCGCGAGCGGGTCGAGCAGACCATGGGCGAGAACCAGCGCGAGGTTATCCTGCGGGAGCAACTGCGGGCCATCCACTCCGAGCTTGGCGAAGTCGACGACCATGCGGCTGAGATGGCCGAGTACGGCGAGAAGATCGCGGCCGCCGGACTCGAAGGCGTGGCGCTCGAACGCGCCGAGAAGGAGCTCCAGCGGCTGACGCGCATGCCGGGGCCAGCTCCCGAGGCGGGCATCATTCGAAACTACCTCGACTGGCTCGTGGGACTGCCATGGTCCACGCAGACCGAGGACAGCCTCGACCTCGCGGAGGCCGTGCGGGCGCTGGACGAAGACCACTACGGCCTCTCCAAGCCCAAGGAGCGGATCATCGAGTTCCTCGCGGTGCGGCGCCTCGCCGGCGACGCCATGCGGGGGCCCATCCTCTGTTTCGTAGGCCCTCCCGGCGTCGGCA
>JAPLCQ010000003.1 GCA_026392115.1 Armatimonadota bacterium
AGGGTGATCTAACCGGTGTAGCCCGCGCCGGAACTGCTGGAGGCGGCCCCGGCGAGCTGGTTGACATGCGTGTAGCCGCCGGTGGCGCTGACCTGCGGTAGCTGGCCCGAGCGCGCCTGACGCCAGCGCGCCGCGGCGCCCTGCCATTGGGCGTCGGCTGCCGCGGCTGTGGGGCTGTTGACCAGCGCGAGCAGGACCGCCTCGCCCACGGAGATCGGCCGGTCGGGCAGGCCCTTGGGCCGGCTCGCCGGGGCGCCCAGCTTGGGCGGAGCCGCGGAGGGCTCCTGCGCCAGGGATGCCCCGGCCGGCATCGCAACCAGCGCGACGCCCAGCGCGGCTCGCAGTGCGTGGGTGCGTGTCATGCGGCGCTCCTTCGTCGGGTGATGAACCTGCCCAGGTCGTCGAACAGCGTGTAGACGATGGGCACCACGTAGAGCGTCAGCATCGTGGAGGTGAGCAGCCCGCCGATGACCGCGGTGGCCATGGGCGCCTGCGTCTCCGAGCCCTCGCCCAGGCCGATGGCGATGGGCAGCATTCCCAAGATCGCCGCGCACGAGGTCATCAGGATCGGCCGGAGCCGCGTCGGCCCGGCGGTCAATACGGCCTCGTCGCGCTCCATCCCGCGCCTCCGCAGCGCGTTGGTGTAGTCGACCAGCAGGATGCCGTTCTTCACCACGATGCCCACCAGCATCAGCAGGCCCACGAAGGCCGTCAGCCCGAAGGCCCTCCCGGTGAGGAAGAGAGCGAGGGCCACGCCGATGGCAGACAGCGGCACCGACGTCAGCACCACGAGCGGGTAGATGAAGGACTCAAACTGCGACGCCAGCAGCATGTAGATGAGCGCGATGGCCAGGAAGACGGCGAGGCCCATGCCTGCGAACTCCTCGCCGCGCCGCTTCTGGCTGGTACCCCAGTCCCAGTAGTAGCCCTGCGGCAAGTCCAGCCCTGCCAGCGCCTTCTCCACATCGGCTTGCACCTCGCTCTGCGGTCGCCCCTGGGGCTGGCCCTGCACGGAGATGTAGCGGCGGCGGTCCTGCCGGGTCACCTGGCTGGGGCCCACGTCCTCCACCGGCGTGGCCACCTGGCTCAGCAGCACGTCTCGCGAAACGCCGCCTTCGCCGATGATGCTCCGGATGGGGATGGAGCCCATGGTATCGACGGTCTTCCGCTTGGCCTCCGGCAGCTGCACGATGATGGGATACTGGAAGCCGCCCTGCTGGTAGTAGCTGGCGATGGTGCCGTTGGTGGCGGTGTTGATGGCGCCAGCCACGTCGGAGAAGGAGACGCCCATCTGCAGCGCTTTGCGCCGGTCGACGCGCCACTGAATCTCCGGCATGGCGTCTTGCCAGCTCACGTCCACGTTCTCGAGGCCGGGTACCGAGCGCACGCGCTGCATCACCTCCTTGGAGAGGCGCGCCAGGGTCGGCAGGTCATCGCCGAAGATATCGATGGAGACATTCTGCCCGCCGCCGGTCATGATCTGCGTCACCACGTCCACCTGGTTCGGCAGGGCGCGCACGGCGGGCAGGGCGCCCAGCGCCTTCCGCATATCGGCCATCACGTCCAGCGTGCTCTTCTTGCGTTCGCGCTTGCAGCGGACCGTGAGCGAGCCCTGGTAGGGCGTCAGCGAGGTCGTGGTGCCGCGTGTGCTCAGCGTGGTGCCCGAGGCGCTGAAGACGGTCTCCACGTCGGGGTGCTTCCGGGCGATGGCGTCGGCCTGCTGCACCATGCGGTCGGTCACGGACAGGGCGGTGCCGACGGGCAGCTTGAGGGTCACCGTGAAGTCGCCGCTGTCCGACGGCGGCATCATCTCGGAGCCGATCATCGGAGCCAGCAGCAGGCTCGCGCCCGAGGCCGCCGCCGCCGCCGCCAGCACGAGCCAGCGCCGGTGCAGCGTCCAGGTCAGGCCGCGCCGGTAGGCGGCGTCCAGGGCCTCGAGCCACTTGCCGAAGAGCGCGAAGAGGCGGGCGCCCGGCCCGTCGCCTTTGTGCGCCTCGCGGTGTGCGTCGCCGTGGATCAGCCGCGACGCCAGCATGGGCACCACGGTCACGGCGTCGAGCAGCGACACGCCGATGGAGAAGATGACCACGAGCGCAAACTGCGTGAACATCTGCCCGGCTTGCCCCTTGATGAGGAGGAGCGGCAGGAAGACGACCATCACGGTCATGGTGCTGGCCACAACCGCTGACATGATCTCATCGGCGCCGCTGACGGCCGCCTCGCGGGCATCCTTCTTGTCGCGCTCTATGTGCCGGAATATGTTCTCCAGCACCACCACCGCGTCATCCACGATGAGGCCCGTTGCCAGCGCCAGGCCGCCCAGCGACATGGTGTTCAGCGAGAAGCCGCACATGTAGAGCAGGGCGAAGGTGGAGACGATGGAGGTGGGGATCGAGAGCGCCACCACCAGCGTGCTACGGACGTTGCGGAGGAAGAAGAGCAGGATCAGCACCGCCAGCAGGCCTACGATGGCCGCGCTGGTCTGCACGTCGGTGATCGAGTTGGAGATGAACTTGGCCTGATCGTAGGCCACGTCGAACTTGAGGTTCGGGTAGAGCTTCACCGCCTGCGCGATCTTCTCCCGCACCGACGCCGCAGTGGTGACCGTGTTCGCGCCGCTCTGCTTGCTGATCACCATGCCGACGGCGGGCTCGCCGTTCAGCCGCGTATGCAGGCGGAGCTCCTGGGCGCCGTCGCGGACGGTGGCGACCTCGGAGAGGGCGATGAGGCGGCCGTTCGACGTCCCCACGGGTATCGCGCCGATCTCGTCCGGGCTCTGGAGCCAGCCGAGGCTTCGGATGGTGTACTCGGTGTTGCCCTGCTTGGCGATGCCGGCGGGAAGGTTCAGGTTCTCCTGCGCGATCCTACGGCTCACATCGGCGAGCGAGAGCCGGTGCGCCCGGAGCCGCTCGGGGTCCACATTGACGATAATCGACCGCGCCAAGCCGCCGGTGATGGAGGCCGAGGCGACACCGTCCGCCGACTCGATGATCGGCGAGACCTGGTTGTCGAGCAACTGGCGGAGCTTGACCGGGTCATCGTCGCCCCGGACGCCGAAGATCAGGATCGGGAACTGGGTGGGGTCAAACTTGTAGACCAGCGGCGTCTGCAGCGTGGGGTCCGTGGGGAACCTCTGCGCCGCGCGCTGCACCAGCTGCAGCGTATCCACGGCCGCCTGGCCGATGTCGGTGCCCCACTGGAACTGGATGCGGACCATGCTGGAGCCTTCGGACGTGGTTGACTGAACCTGGTAGAGGCCTGGGGCGGCCGACACGGCCTGTTCCATGGGCCGCGTGATCTGCGTCTCAAGCTCCTCCGGGCCCACGTTGGGCCACCGGGTGACCACGGCGATGGTGGGCAGCGTCACCTTCGGCAGCAGGTCTACGGGCAGACGCGTCGCGCAGATGGCCCCCAGGAGGACCAGCGACGCGATCCGCATGGTGACGGCGATGGGCCGCTGAACCGATGCGCGGGCGATGCTCATCGGGCGCCGCCCTTGGCCGGCCGCTTGCCGCCCAGCCGAACGGCCTGTCCGTCTTTGACGGGTCCGCCGGCCATGGTGACGACACGGTCGCCCGCAGCCACGTCGCCCTTCACCTCGATGCCCGCCGCGTCTGCGGCGCCGGTCTCAACGGGGACCAGTCGCACCTTCGCGTCCTTGCCGACCACGGCCAGCGCCGGGCCACCCTTGGTGCGCTGGAGGGCCTCCCGGGGCGCCACAAGCACCTGCATCAGCCGTTGGGTGACCAGCTTCACCTTGGCGAACATCCCCGCCTGCAGGGCCCCGTCGGCGTTGTCCAGTGCGACCCGCACCGTGACCTGCCGGCTGGCGATGTCGCTGGCGGCATTCACCTGCGTGACTTTGCCCTTGAACTCGCGCCCAGGCCATGCGTCCACGGTCACCGCGCCGGGCTGGCCGGGCCGGATGCGCACGGCGGCCTCCTCGGGCACAGCGGCCGTGGCCCAGACCGTCTGCACAGCCTGTATCTCCACGATCGGCGCGCCCACCGTCGCCATGGAGCCCTGGTCCATCAGCTTGGCCGTGATCCGACCGCTGACGGGCGCCACAAGCACGGCGTTGGCCAACTGCGCCCGGGCGTTGTGCAGGCCCGCCTCGCCGGCGGCCACGGCGGCCCTGGCGGCCTCCACGCCGCGCTTGTACGCCGCAGGCAGGGCCTTGTTGGCCCGCGCGGCGTCCAGCGCCGCGGCGGCCTGCTGCAGCCTGGCGTCCGAGGCGGCGATGTCGGCTTTGCCCTTCCCCGCCACGATCTCGGCGTTCTGCTTGGCAGACTCGGCGAGGGCCTGAGCCGAGCGCAGTTGGGCTCGGGCGACGTTGAGCTGTCCTGCGGCGACCTCCACGGCGCCCGCCTGCACATCCTGCGCGGTCCGGGCGTCGTCCACGTCCTGCGCGGCGATGAAGCCCTGCTTGAAGAGGTCCGCCACCCGGCTGTGGCGCGTCTTGGCGTTGGCCAGGTTTGCCTGGGCGCTGCGGACACCCGCCTCGGCGCCTCCCACGGCGGCCGTGGCGTTGTCGATCTTGGCCTGGGCGTCGCTCAGGGAGGCCTGCGCGGCGGCGGTCTGGGCCTGCACGGTCTTCCGCACCTGCTCGTTATCCGCCCGGGCGCTCGCCACGGCCGCCTCCTGCTGGCGAACCGAGCTGCCTGCGGAGACGTCGGCCGGGTTCTGCCCCAGTTCCGCCTGAGCGAGCTTGGCGCGGCCCTCGGCCACCTGCGCGAGTTGGCTCCGCACCTGAGCCTCGGCCTCGGGAGCGTCGAGCCGGACCAGCACCTGCCCTGCGCTCACATGGTCGCCCTCCTCCACCTGGAGGGTCGCGATGCGGCCGCTGACCTTGGCCGCCAACTTCACGTGCGTCGGCGCCTCGATGGTGCCCACGCCTTCGAAGCTCTTGACGATGTCGCGCACCTCGACCTTGCCCACGACGACGCTCGGTGCGCTGGACGAGCGCGCCTTCCGCTGCTCAGACTGGGCGGCCGCCTCGGCGCCCTTCGCTCGGACGCGCCACGCTACGGCTCCTCCGACCAGAACTAGAATGGCGGCGAGGACCGCGAATGCTCTCATGGGTGTGCGACTCCGTTCCTGGGCGTGTTGGCCTCAACAGGTTATAGACCGCTACGGGCGATAACCGGCAACCGAGACGCGATATCGCTTGACCGGCGACGCCGCGGCCGCTAGAATGCAGTGGCGCGCGGTGATGCGGCCGAAAGGGGCGATGGCCATGGCTTCGGGATTGTGGGGACTGGCGGCGTTGGGGTTGGCGGTGGCGGCGACGGCGCAGCCGACCGGCCATATCGTGCGGCTCCAGAGCCGACCGGAGCACGGCATCGTCATGCTGCCGGCGCCGCCGTCGGTCGAGCGGGCATTGGCGGGGCGCGAGATATGGCTCACGGCGCCGGGCGCGGGCAAACGCATCACGGCCCAGTACGTACCGCCCATGGCGGCGGGACGCCCGGGTTCCATCGTCAGCCTCGTCGGCGATGGCATCACAGGCGACCTGCGCCTTCAGGTGGGCGAGACGCTGCCCCGCCGGCCGGACGTGCCGCAGGCGGTCCAGACCCAGCAGGCAACCTTCACGTTGGGCCAGGGCGGCGCCTACCCCGCGCCCAGGGCCATCACCGTGGCCGGCATGCGAGAGGCCCTTGAGAAGTTCACCTGGAACGATCGCGTCTACACGGCGGCCCTGGGCGGCTGGAACCTCCGGTTCGATCCGACGCCGCGGGCCGAGGTCGTCTCCGCCGGCCCGGTTTGCACCGTGGTCAGGGTCTCGGCGCGCTATTGCCGCGAGGACGGGACGCCCGCGCCCGGCGGCGCCCGAGCCGTGTACGACTGGTACTACTTCCGTGAGCGGCCCCTCTGCTGGGTGAACGCCGAGGTGCGTCAGGACGGCGGCCAACGCTGGGACGAACTCCACTTCCTTGAGTTCAACTTCGCCGACAGGCGGTTCACCGACTGGTGCGGCGGCAACCCGCGGCAGTCCGGCGCCATCACAGGATCGGCGAAGGGATTCACCGTGGCGGGCTGGGGCGCCGTGCGGGCGGGCAAATCCGGTGTGGCCCTGATCGGCCCCGACGTGCGGGTCTATGACGGCGCCGGCGGCTA
>JAPLCQ010000070.1 GCA_026392115.1 Armatimonadota bacterium
GCCAGACGGCGGCCTCAGGATGACGGCCCGGGGGGCAGGGCGCCTGTGCCTTTGACGTCATCCTGACGCGAAGCGGAAGGATCCCCCGGCCTGAGCCGCCCCTCCGTTCAGGGCGACGGCAAGGGCATGCGGCGCGCGTCAAGGGGCTCACTTCTCTGCCTTGGGAAAGTGAATCCCTTGGGCTTCCACCGACCACTGCCAGCCATCGGCTACCCTGGCGCTTTGGACCTCCATCTGCTGCTTCACGCGCTTGAGCGTCGCACGGCTGATCCCCTCCGCCTCGGCGCGCCCGTCATCCGCCGCCGCCCAGCGCCTCCTCCACCGCGCCGGCCGGCGTGGCCATGCTCCGGTGCAGGCCGAAGGGGCTGAGGCAGGCGGTCACGGCGGCGCGGCCCGGCGGGCGGACGTCGAGCTCCGGTTGGGGGTTGAGCGGCTGGCCGAAGAAGGCGGCCGTGGCTCGGAACGATCCGCCGGTCACGAGCATCGTGCCGAACTGGCAGAAGCTCGCCAGATCGACGGTGAGAGCGCCGCCGTACACCGCCGCCGAGTGCATCGGCGAGCCCCAGAGCGTGGTGTTGATCATCCGCACCTCGGATCGAAGCCCGGCGCCGCACCGCACGTACGCCTTGTCCAGCGAGAACGGCAGCCCGGCGCAGTCCATGGAGACAAGCTGCGAGTTCACCACGTCGATCCCGCCGGGCGCCGCGCCGTCGAACTGCATGGAGATCAACGATCCGTCGGTGCCGTGCCCCAGGATGAGCCCGCCCGGCCCGGCGCCGTTCTCCGATAGACAGCGCAGTCCGATCCGCGAGCCGAAGACCGTGTTCTGGTACTGGAACTCGTTCGAGCAGCTCCCCAGCACGAACGCCTCGAGGTGGTCGTACTGGTACTGCCATGCCGGATTGCCCTTGCCCGGGGCGACGCCGGGGCAGTCGGGCAGCGGCGACCAGGCCCAGTAGTGTGAGTTGAACTGCACGCTCCGCACCTGTCCGCCGCGCGACCCGCCGCCCACGGCGATGCCCACGCGGAGCGGCGCGCCCGCCGCGTACTGCACGGCGTGCCGGTCGCACCGGTAGGTGGCCAGGTCAATGAACCGGTACGGGTTCACGCCGGTGACGTTGACGATGTAGACGCCGGCGCCGCGACCCTGAACCAGGTAGGGGTAGGGCGTCACGGCCTCGAACCGCTGCTCCGGGTAGTAGAAGGTGAGGCCCCGAAGGCCCGCGCCCGACTGCAGCACCACGGCGGGCCGCGCCTTCTCGTCGCCGCGCCCGGCGAACACGCGCACCAGGCTGCCCCAACCCTTGGTATGGTGCTGCACGTCGTAGACGCCGCGCAGCTCCACGCCGGTCGGAACCGTCAGGCCGCCGCGCAGCGAGTAGATGCCCGCCGGCAGCAGCACCGCGCCGCCGCCCGCCGCCCGCGCCCGGTCGAGGGCCGCCTGGATGGCCGCGGTGTCGTCTCCCGGCAGGCCCTGCTTCGGACCGCGCGGACGCGCTTTGACGACGAAGAGGAGGGGCCGCGACGGCTGTAAGCGCCGATCTTCGGGCATGGCGATATCGGGCGCGGGCAGGGACGCCGCGGCCTCGTCGGAGAGCGTCACCCGGCCCGACGCGCACTCGTTGACGATGCGCGCGGGTTCGCGGTAGGTCGTCCCGGCGACCTTCACCGTGGCGGCCTCTCGGCCCAGCCGCAGGTGCTCGCCGAACGAACCGAGGGTGCATCCGAGCATCACCAGGTCGCCCCGTACGCGCTCGACGCCGCCGGTGAGGGCGCACTTCTGCATGAGGATGCTCTGGTTCGCGATGCCGTCGAGCAGCGCGGCCCGGCGACCGCCGGTCAGCGTGCAGGTGTGGAGGAGCAGGCGCGAGTTGAATGTGGGGCGCGTCGCGATCCCGAACTCGTCGCCGGAGAGCGTGCATCGGGTGAACGAGAGGCCCGCGAAGTTGGCGTTCAACACGTCCACGCCGATGCCGCACCGCTCCACGCGGACTTTGTACATCTGGCCGTTCGTCTCGCCGAACGTGTCCGAGTTCACCATGCAGATGCCCGTCTGGTAGCCGCGCAGGCTCACGAACGCGCTGTAGATCCACTCGTACCGCCGGAAGAGCATCCCGGTCCCGTTGGCGCGCATCCACGCCGCGTGGGGTCCGCCGTTCGCCGGCGATCCGGGCAGGCCGGAAGCGCTCCAGAGCTCGGGACCGAAGTCCACCTCGTCCACGCGTCCCGTGTCGCTGACGAAGTCGATCTCGATGCCGATGGAGAGCGGGCTGCCGTAGATGCCGTGGAAGTAGTGCAGGTACGAGCCGTAGTTGGTGCGGATGCCCTGGTAGGCGTTGACCAGGGTGACGTGCTCCACCGAAGCGCTGGCCGAGCCCATCTGCTCGATGCAGAACGGATAGGGGACGATGCGGGCCGGGTTCTGCTCGGGGTACCAGATGGCCAGGTCGCGCAGGCCCGTGCACTGCCGCATCGCGAGGAAGGGCCGCCCGTCGGCCTCGCCGCGGCCGGGGTAGGCCATCAGCACCGTGCCGCGCACGGGCGCGCCGGGCCGGGGCCGCTCCCACTCGCCGCGCAGCGTCACGCCCGTGGGCACGCGCAAGTTGCCGCGCAGCGCGTAGCGGCCCGACGGCACGAAGACGGTCCCGCCTCCGGCCCGGGACGTGGCGCCCATGGCGGCCTGGAACGCCGCCGTGTCGTCGGTGACGCCGTCGCCCATCGCGCCCGCATCCCGCACCGTGCAGCGCGCGACGACCAGGTCGGCCGTGGCGAAGCGCGGCTTCACCACCCGCCACCGGGCGGCCACCCCGGGCGCGGGCCGGATCGACGCCGAGCGTGACGCGGCCTCCCGCCGGACCTCCGCGGGCGACCAGGCGCGGTGGGTGATCTCCACCGTATCGATGAGGCCGTCGAAGTGGCCGTTCCAGGTATGGGCGTGGCCCACGCGGAGAGGCGTGTCGTTGCTGGTATCGCCGATGAGGATGCCCTCGTACCGCTTATCCGGCTTGCCGTTCTTGTACCAGGTCACGGCCCTGGCGGCGGGATCGTAGGTCACCGCCCAGTGCTGCCAGACGTCCTCGTCCACGTCGGAGGCGCTGGTCAGCATGGCGTGGCCCCCGGCAGTCCCGGCGATCCTCAGGGTGATCTTCGTGGGCGCGGTGCCGTCGCCGTAGATCACGTAGCCCGGTGTGGCGTCCGAGCGTTTCTTGCTCACCACGCCGGCGGAGTACTGGTCGGACCAGGAGGCGGGGTTCATCCAGAACGCGATGGTGAAGGCCCCGCTGGTGTTGGCCGCCGCCGCATCGAGCGCCTCGAGGTGGTCCGTCCGCCCGTTCAGCTCCACCGCCGGACCCGCGACGCCGCGAACCCACTTGCCGCCCGCCATGGTCAGGCCGCAACCGCCCGATGCCTCCCGAACGACGCTCCCGCTCCCCTCGCGGAAGAGCCAGCGCATCGGCGGCGCGTCGGCCGTGGCGGCGATCGGCAGGGCCGGCAGGCAAAGGAGAAGGGCCCAGAGGCGTGCGGCGCGGTTTCGTGGCATCATGCCCGTAGGTTACCGCGCCGGGCAGGCGATCCGCTCCCCGGCGGCGAACCTTGGCGGTGTCACCACGGGCGCGGCGCAGGCGCCGACCGTGCGAGGGAACGCATATGCTGATGGTCGCCACATTGGGTCTCGTCGCCATGCTTTCGGTGGGCCCGACCGTTCGGACCCTCACGCCCAGAACTACCGCCGACTACGGCTCGGGCGCCACGGCGCAGACCGACTGGTACAGCCCCGGCGGGCCGGGGCCGAAGGTCGGCGTCTTCGTGGGCCACCCGAACGGCCTGGCGCGCGGCGACCGGGCGCTGGTGCGCTTCGACCTGGCGCCCTACCTGTTGCCGCCGGTCGCCGAAGCCCCGGTCCGCGCCGCCGCCCTCACCTTCCGCGTGGAGACCGTGGCAGGCAAGGCCGCCGCCCGCCGCATCGAGGTGAGCCACCTCCGGTACGACGCCTCCTCGCTGGGCGGCATCGACACCGTCAACAAGGACGCCGACGTCGTCGGGACCATCACCGTCCGGCGCGACGCCGGCCGGCCCTGCCGCCTCGATGTCACTGCCTGCGCGAAGGCCGACCTCTGGAAGGGCAATCGCTACAGCACGTACCGCTTCCGCGATATCGACGCCGAGGCCGCGGGCAACCCGGAGATGCAGCCGACCGGGGTGGTGATCTACCTGTACGGCGCGCTGCCCGCGCTGGAGGTTGAGGAGGGGGAGCTGCAAGTCGAAAGTCGGAAGGGGAAAGTCGAAAGTGGCAGGTGAGCGACGACTACCCTTTGGGGCGCTGGCGGCATGGGTCGTGCTGGCTCCGGTCTGTTCCACTGCGGCCGTGCTGGTGCGCGATGGTCGTCCCGCGGCCACGATCGTGCTGGCCGCCTCGGCGCCGGACAGCGTGCGCTATGCGGCCGACGAGTTGCAGCGCTATCTCGAGAAGGTGAGCGGGGCCCGGTTGCCGATCCGCGCCGCCGCCTCCCCCGGCGCGTGCCTCTACGTCGGCGAGAGCGCCTGGACCCGGAAGCTGGGGCTGAACGTGCGGGGCCTCAGGCCGGACGGCTTCCGCATCGCCTCGGGGCCCGGCTGGGTGGCCGTCGTGGGGCGCGACGCCGCGGGTCCGCCGATCTCCGGCATTCGCAACCCCTGGCGCGCCGTCGAAGTGATCAACAGCCGGCTGAAGCTGGGCGCGTTCGGCGAGGCGGGCACGCTCTATGGCGTCTACCGGCTGCTGGAGGATGTGTGCGGCATCCGCTGGTACATGCCCGGCGACCTGGGCACGGTGATCCCGACGCGCCGTACGATCGACACCGGCCGGATCAGCCTGAGCGTCTCCCCCGACTTCGAGTACCGGTATCCCTGGTTCTGCAACTTCGCCGACTCCGAGGACGACGCCCGATGGTTCCGCAGGGCCGGGTTCGGCGCCCCGGCGCCGGCACAGTGCATCGACTCGTTCGCCATGTTCCTGAAGCATAAGGAGGCGCACCCGGAGTACTTCGCCCTCATCGGCGGGCAGCGCGACTTCACCAACCTCTCCTGCATCACCGGGGGCGGCAATCTCTGCCTCTCGAACCCCGGCCTGGTGGCGCAGTGCGTCACCGACATCCGCGACTACTTCCGCGCCAACCCCGGCCAGTCGACCTTCCCGCTCTCGCCCAACGACGGCATGACGAAGGTATGCGAATGCCCCGACTGCCGGAAGCAGGTGGATCCGGGCCAGGGCGAGGCGGGCAAGTTCTCCAACCTCGTCTGGACGTTCGTCGACAAGGTCGCCCGCGGAGTGGCGAAGGCCTGCCCCGGCAAGTTTGTCGGCGCCATCGCCTACGAGCGCTACAACGCGCCGCCCACGCGGCTGGCCCGGCTGAGCCCCAACGTCGCGGTCATGATCTGCCAGAGCCGCAGCTCCTTCGTCGACCCCAGGCGGCGGGCGGAAGCCAGGAAGGCCATCGACGGCTGGCGCACCCGGGCGAGCCGCATCTACCTCTGGGAGTACTACCTCTTCAGCTGGCCTCCCATGCGCGGCTTCCCGGTCTTCTTCCCGCACCTGCTTGCGCGTGACATGGCGAGCCTGAAGGGCGTCAGCCGGGGTGAGTTCATCGAGGCCGAGAGCGGCGTCGGCGGCACGACACGGATGGATTGCCCCGGCATGGCGCACCTGAACCTCTACCTGACCGCCAGGCTCATGTGGCGCGCCGACCAGAGCGTCGATGCGCTGCTGGAGGAGTACTACTCCGCGTTCTACGGCCCCGCGCGGAGGCCCATGAAGGCCTTCTGGACCGCGGCCGAGGAGGCCTGGACGGCCCGCGGCGCGTCGGGCAGCCCGATCAACATCTACACGCGCGGCGACCTGGCCCGCCTCACTTCGTGCCTCGACCAGGCCGTTGCGGCCACCGCCGGGGGATCCGACTACCGGAAGCGCGTGGAGCTGATCCGCGACGAGTTCACGCCCGCCCGGCGCAAGCTCTCCAACGCGCTCGTCGTCAACCCGCCCAGGCTGTCGCTGAAGGGCCCGGGCCCTGCCGTGCGGATCGACGGCCTGCTGGACGACGAGGCATGGAAGGACGCGGAGCCCTTCGCGTTCGTCACCAACGACGGCGAGGCCGCCCCGTACAAGACCTGGGGCTATGCGGCGTGGGATGCGGAGGACCTCGTTCTCGCCTTCTCGAACTACGACCCGGAGATGGGCAAGCTGACCGCCCGCGCCGCCCGCCGCGACCAAGACTACGCGCCCGGCATGTGGGACGACGACTCCATCGAGATCTTCCTCTCGCCCGACCCGGCCAAGCGCGGCGACTACCGCCAGTTCATCATCAACGCCGACGGGCTCATATGGGACGCCCGGACCCGCGACGGCGCGCCCGGCATGGAGCTGGCCTGGAACAGCGCCGCCGCCGCCGTCACGAGGCGCGAGCCCAACCGCTGGGTGCTGGAGGTGAGCATCCCCTTCCGCGACCTCGGGCTGTCGGGCCCCATGGAGGGCCGGGCCATCGCCGCCAACTTCTACCGCAACCGCTACTGCGGCGGCCCGGCGGTCTATAGCTGCTGGTCGCCGACGCTGACCATCCAGCACGCCAACCCCGACCGGTTCGGGATGATCGAGTTCGGGAAGAGGTAACGGCCCGAGGGCCATGACCACCCGGATAGCCCGCATCGCCCTGCTCTCCCTGGTCGTCGCCGCGCAGGCCGGCGCAGGGCCGCGCATCGAGCGGATCGCGCCGCCGGAGCAGGGCTTCTTCGGCAAGCGGCTCGTGGCCCGGGGCATCGTCGTCAAGGCCCACGAGTGCGTCGCCGACGCGGCCCTGCGCGAGGCCGCGCGGCGCATCGGAGCCATGCTCGCCCGCCTGCCCGATGCCGCTTCCCGCATGGCGAGCGCTGGCGTGGAGCTGCACGTCATCGGCCGCGACCAGGTCACCTCCGACCTGCCCGACCACCGGGCCTGGCGCGGCAAGCCCTTCGACGGCGCGCTGACCATCGACGAGCGGACGCGAGGGGTGGGCGGGCTCCACGCCTCGTGCGGCGAGGAGAACCTGCTGCGCCTGCCCGGCGACCGGTATGCCGGCCGCGACATCTGCAGCCACGAGTTCGCACACACGCTGATGGAGTACGGGCTCACCCCCGAAGGCCGCGCGCGCATCCGCGACGCCTGGCGGCATGCCCGCGACGCAGGCCTCTGGCCCGGAGCCTACGCGCTCACCAACGAGGGCGAGTACTTCGCCGAGCTCACCATGTGGCGCTTCGGCGCCCGAGGCGATCCGGGCCGCATCGAGCCACGCCCGCGGCCCGGGGCCAGCTGGCTCAAGGCCTACGACCCCGAGGGTTGGGCCGCGCTGGAGGCCGTCTACGCGCCCGAACGGCGCCTCTCGTCGCCCCGGCCGACCGAGGGCCATTGACACGCCCGTGCGTCGCCGGTAGTATGCCGGGTGTGTGACCGGTTCGCCGCAGCGCCGGCCGCCAGACTGGACCGCCCATGCTTCAGCCCATGTGGCAAATGCAACTGCTCGGTGACGTCCGGGTCTACGGTCCCGGCGGCCGCGTTATCACGAAGTTCCTCACGAGCAAGCACGCGCTCCTGCTCGCCTTCCTGACCTATAAGCCGGGCGCGGTCCACGCACGCGATGTGCTGGTGGATATGCTCTGGCCGGGCTCCAGGCCCGCGGCGGGCAAGTCGAACCTGCGCGCCGTGCTCGCCTCCCTCCGCAAGCAGCTGGAGCCCGCCGATCTGGGCGTCGCCGTCATCGACGCGGACAGGCTCGTGGCACGGGTCAACCCCGGCGCCATCGGCTCGGACGCCGCTCTGTTCGACGCCGAGCTGACGGCCGCCAGCGCCGCCGGATCCGCCCCCGAGCGGATGGCCTGTCTGGAACGCGCCGCCGCGGCGTACCAGGGCGACCTGATGCCCTGGCACTACCACGACTGGGTGATCCGCGAGCGCGAGCTGCTGGCCGACAAGTATGTCAAAGCGCTGGCCCATCTCGCGGACCTGAAGCACAAGGCGGGCGCCATCGGGGACGCGATCCACTGGGCGAAGAAGGCGGTCGAGGTGGACCCCTCCGCCGAGGAGCTCCAGTGCCGGCTGATCCGGCTCTACCGGCAGGCGGGCCGCAACGCCGACGCCGCGCGACAGGGCGCCGCCATGCGCCACGCCGTGGAGCATGAGCTCGAGATCCCCCTGGGCAAGGCCGCCCTTGAACTGCTGGAGGAGCTGCCCCCGGCCCCGGGCCGCCGCTCGGAACCCGCGCCGCCCAGGCGCGTCCGGGCGCGGGCGAAGCCCGCCCGGCAGCCGGAGCCGCCCGCCGCCGCCTCCGCCGCCAACCGGCTCCCGGCGCCCAGCACCAGCTTCATCGCCCGCGACGATGAGATCGCCGCGCTGCTCGCCATGCTGGAAGGAGACCTGCCCCGGCTGGTCACGCTCACCGGCGGGCCGGGGGCGGGCAAGACGCGGCTGGCCCAGGAGTGCGGCCGCCGCGTGGCCCAGCAGGGCGCGCGCTCGGTCTGGTGGGCGCCCCTTGCCGGTGTCGCCGATCCCGGCTCCGTGGCCGAGTCCGTGGCTCGCGCCGTCAGCCCGCACCCGCCGACGGGCCCCGACTTCGTTCCCGGCATCGCCTCGGCACTGGGCGGCGGCCCGAGCCTGCTGATCCTCGACAACGCGGAGCATGTGATCGACGCCTGCGCCGACCTGGTCGGCGCCCTGCTCGCCCAGTGCCCTCCCCTCACCTGCATGGTCACCTCCAGGCAGCGGCTCGCTCTGAGCGGCGAACAGGAGATCCCCGTGGCGCCGCTGGAGATCCCGGCCTGGGACGCGAACCTGGACGATCTGGCCCTGTGCCCGAGCGTCCGGCTCTTCATGGATCGCGCCCGCCTGGTGCGGCCCGACTTCGCGCTGGCCGCCGGCAACGCTCAGGACGTGGCGGACCTCTGCGCCCGGCTGGAGGGCGTGCCGCTGGCGATCGAGCTGGCGGCGCCGCTGGTCCGGTCGCTCTCCGCGCGCCAGATTCTCTCCGGCGTCACCACCAGCCTGGGCCTGCCGGAGAGCGGCAGCCGCGACGTGGCGCCCCGCCACCGCAGCGTGCGCGCCGCGATCCAGTGGAGCTACGACCTGCTGCCGCCCCCGCCCCAGCGCTTCCTCGCGGCCATGTCGGTCTTCCGCGGAGGCTGGACCGGCGATGCCGTGGGCTCCCTCTGGACCGATGCCGCCGCCTATCCCCTGCTGGACAGCCTGGTGGAGCGGTCGCTGATCACCGCCCATGACGTCGACGGCGAGATGCGCTACGGCCTGCTGGAGGCCGTGCGCGACTTCGCCGCCGGCAAGGTGACCGACGCCGACGCGCCGGTCCTGGCCAGGCGGCACTCGAACCACTTCGCGTCGCTGGCCGAGCAGGCCGGCGCGGGCATGAAGTCCGGCGATCAGGCCCACTGGGTCCGCCGCCTCGATACCGAGCGCGACAACCTGGCCGCGGCGCTGGAGTGGGCCACCGGCGCCGAGCCCGCCGCCGCGCTCCGCATGGCGGCGGCGTTGGCCCAGTTCTGGTTCGTTCGCGGCTACCTCACCGTAGGCCGCGCCTGCCTGCGGCGCGCCCTGGCCGCAAGCCGAGCCGGCGGCGCCGACCCGGAGCTGCGGGCGCGTGGCCTCAGCGCCATGGCGGTCCTGGCATCCGCGCAGGGCGACACGGGCGCCGCGCTCGCCGGCGCCCGCGAGGCCGTCGACCTCATACGCGGTTTGGGCGACACGGAGGCGCTCGCCGCCGCCGTCAACAACCTCGCGGTGGCGGCCACGTCGGCGGAGGAGTTCCAGCAGGCCGAGGCCGGGTTCCGCGAGGCGCTTGCGCTCTTCCGCCGGCTCGGCGCGGCCGGCCATGCCGCCACGGCGCTGGGCAACCTCGGCAGCATCCTGCTCTACCAGGGCCGCCCCCAGGAAGCGCGGGCGCTCCTGGAAGAGAGCCTGCGCTGCAAGGAGCGCCTGGGCCAGAGCCGCGGCGTTGCCGTATCGCTGCACAACATGGCCGAGGCCGCGCGCGTCTGTGGCGATCCGGTCGAGGCCCAGGAGCTTCTGCGGACCAGCCTGAAGGTGCGCTGGGCGGTCGGCGAGCGCGTCGAGATCCCCGCCTCGCTGCTGCTCCTCGCCGGCGTCACGCTGCAGCTCGGAGCGCCTGAGCGGGCCGCCACGCTGCTGGGCGCGGCCGATGCCGTGCGGCACGCCGTGGGCGCCGAGATGCTGCCCGCCGACATCTCCGAGGACGAGAAGGTGCGCGACCTCGTGCGGCGCGCCCTGCCCTCGGGCGCCTACCTCCGGCGCACCGCCGACGGGCGTTCCATGCCGCCGGCGGAGTGCGTCGGCTACGCCCTGGGCAGCGCCATCCTCCCCTCCAGGCGGCGCGCCATCGCCGCCGTCCCGCCGCAGCCGGCCGCCCCAACCCCGCCCGCCGAAGCGTAGGCCCGCCCCCGGGGCCCGGCCGACCGGACCAGTTCGGCCCAGCGCTCAAGAACCGACGCACGATTTACAGCGCTGCACTCCCCTGTCCCTATCCAAGCACGAACCATGCAGCGGTGATGCAGCGGTGAGCACGGACAATGTCGCCATCGAAGCGCGCAGTCGGGACACCATCGCCCCGAATCAGTGCGCTGAGGAGGGGACAGGGAACATGAGCGACGTACGCACACTCCGGGCCGGCCGACATCCGCTCCGAATGCTCTTCATGATCCTGGCGACGATGGCGGCCCTGGCCTGCGCCGCGAACGACAACGTGCCGCACCCCCTTGTCGAGCCCATTTTCTGCAACACCAGCACACCCGCCGTGGTCGGAGGCCAGGCTGCCGCGTTCAGCGTCGGCTCAGGCGCCCCCGCCGCGCAGGACACGACCTATACCGTTACCACCGACCATCCCGGGCTTTTCGTGAACATGCCCTCCAGCGTCCTCGTGCCGCAGGGCTGCCTCTCCGCCGGCTGGTCGGCCACCACCACTTCGGTCACAGAATCCATCACCGTGACGATCACCATGTCCAGGCCCGACGGAGCGACCTCGGTCTGCAGCGTGACCATCAACCCGTAGCTCCCCAATGGTTGTCTATCTGTCTGTCTCGTTGCGCCGTCCGAAGGCCCCGCGGCCCGCTGGACGGCGCCCTTCCTTCGCTCAGAAAGGCCTTAGGAACATGGTAACGATGGACCGGCCACGACCCGCCCCTGAGGCGGCACAACCGATGACGGCAATGGTACAGCGGCTATATGAGCACCCGCACCACCGGGGCTCGCTGCCGCTGGCCGACGCGGTCGGGCGGGTCGGCGTGCCGGACGCCGGGCAGTTTGTGACTGTCTACCTGCAACTAGACGGTCGCTGCATCTCGGATGCCTGGTTCGAGACGCACAACTGCCCGGTAGCCGTGGCGTGCGGGAGCTTCGTGACGGCGTGGGCGACCGGCCGCAACATCGCCCACGTCCACGCCCTGGGCCCCGAGGACCTCGCCGGGGCGCTGGGCAAGCTCCCGTTCGACAAAGAGCACTGCCCCCGGATGGCCGTGGCGGCCCTGCACGCGGCAGCCCGCGAGGCGGCGCGCTCAGCCCCGCGCAACCACGACACGCGCCCCGCCGAGGATATGTGCGAGTGACGGCGACGCCTGCCGAACGCAGGGCGCTGGAGGCGGTGGTGCGTTGCGGTTCCGTGCGCGGCGCCGCCGAAGGCCTGAGCCTTTCGCCGCACACGGTGGACGAGACCCTGGACCGGCTCAGGCGGCGAACCGGCCTGCACACGACGCCTCAGCTCGCGGCATGGGCGGCGCAGCAGGGCTGGCTGCGGGTCGAGCCGGTGGAGCATGACGAGTAGCCGGATTCGGCTATTGACGGCGCAGGGTCTCAGGTCCTACAATGCTAACAACAGGCAGATGACCGGGGACAGAAGCAGGAGCTACGCGTTGAACCGGCTGACAGGTGTGAACTACGGCGACGGCCTCACGCAGAGCTACACGTTCGACCCGATGGGGAATCGGTTGACGATGACCGATGCCCAGCAGCACGTCTCGACCTACAACAACGCCAACATGCTGCTGTCGCTCGACGGCAACCCCTACACCAACGACTTCAACGGCAACACCCTCACAGGCGGCGGCCGCGTCAACACATGGGACTCGCAGAACCGCCTGCGCCAGTGCGTCTACGGCGGCACGGTCAGCCAGTTCACGTACGGCTCAGACGGCCTGCGCCGCACCTCCAACGTCAACGGCACCATCCGCAAGTACATGCTGGACAACGGCATGATGGTGCGGGAGACCGACGCCAACGGCGTCTCGCAGGCCACCTACCTGGCCGGCCTTCGCGGGCCTTTGCGGTCGCCCTGAGCAACGCGAAGGGCCCCGACGCCGGCGCCGCCCTTGCCGTCGCCTCGGCAGTCCGTGGACGTCCGTGTCCGTCCGTGTGTGTCCGTGGCGAAGTCCGGCTCCCACCGGACACGGACCCACACGGACCCGCACGGACGCACACGGACCCACCGGAGCGTCCGAAGCAGCACTAACAACAAGGGCCGCCCGGCCCCTCCCCTTGGCAGTGGCTGGACCGGGCGGCCAACCCCTGAAGGGGTACGCCGTTATTGTACCGGCTACGCCTTCAGGCCGACCGCCCTGAAGGAGGGAATAAACGAGCCGTTCCGTTCGCAGACTTCAGCGCTTCGCACGATGGCCGGCCGGGCCGCTCTCCTGCCTTTGCGGCGAGGAAACGGGATGCCAACTATAGACCGAACCAGAGGTTGGCCTCGGGGCCCGGCGACTGAAGTCGCGAGCAACGAACGGCACGAAGCGCCCCTGCGGGCACTCCCGGCCGCCCACGGCGCCGCGGCTGTCGCCGAGTCGCCGAAGGGCGACTTCCCGCCGTTCGTTGCTGCGGTTTCAACCGCCGCGCTTCAGGCTCACGCCTCTTCTTTCAACGCCAACGGCGAGCAGACCGGCCGCACACTGGGCGGCACCGCCTACTCGCTGAGCTACGACTACGACGGGCAACTCACGCAGATCACCCAGGGGCAGACCACGACCGACTTCGCCTACGACGCGCTTGGCCGACGCTTCAGCCGCACGGCGGGCGGGTCCACCACCGAGTTCCTGTACGGCGCGGGCGGCATGGCGCTGGAGAAGCAGGGCGGCAGCTACACCCAGGCCTACACGCAGGCCAACGGTTTGCTCCGCAGAGGCTCCGAGTACCCCCTGTTCGACGGGCACGGCTCGGAGCGAACGGTCACCAACTCCAGCCAGACCGTAACCGGCTCGGTGAACTACGAAGCCTTCGGGCAGGTTGTCGGCACCACCGGCAGCGGCGCCAACCCCTACATGTACGCGGGCGATTGGGGCTACCGCAACGACGGCGACGCGGGCCTCATGCACGTGGGCGCCCGATACTACGACGCGCAGGTGGGACGGTTCATCACCCGCGACACGGTGCTGAGCGAGCACCGCTACCTGTACTGCGAGCATGAGCCGGTGGGGGCGGTGGACCCGTCGGGTGATTCGCCACTAGCTATTGCCGTTGCAGTGGCAGGTGGCGTCAGCTACTGGTTCGGCAACGCCGCTGATGACCAAGGGTGGGAGTTTGGCACCAACATCGGCATGGTGTTTGGCGATATCGGTGTGATTGGTGCAGGCGCTATTGCGGTAGTCGCTAGTCCGGCTATTCTGCCGGTGGTCGTTGGACTCATAGCAGTAGGCGGCGGCTCGTACTGGCTTTCCAAGCACTTGCGTAGGTTCTGGTATGGCCGAGAGAAGATACTGTGACCGTGGCTCGGATCACCCGCGATGCCGGGCCACAGGGCCCTGAGAGAGCCGTTGCTCCGTCCGTGCGTGGCCGCAACTCTGACTTGAGGCGGCCCGCATGAACGAAACCGTAGTTGGCCTGATGGGATGCGCGTTGGTCGGACTCTCGGGACTGCAGCTTACTCTCGCCCGTCATCGCCTACGTGGCGGCCTCCGCTTCGTCGTGGCCGAGCTTTCGCTGCCGCTGTTTTTCATGACGGTCGGGATCGAGTGGATTCATGACACAGGCTTGCTCAGATTGCCCGGACCCTTACGGCTCATCATTGGATGCCTTGTCGGCGTGTCTTGGCTGGCGCTGGTCGTCCTCGGCTTCCGCTACGGCAGCTTTTGCCGGTGGTCAGCCAGGGGCCGAGAGGTGGTTGCCGCCCGCCGTGGCCGGAATCACGGCAGGTGACCGTACCAGCACCAGGCATCACCCTGGTCCATGAGCTGTTGCAGTCGACTCGTCCACCCTTCACACGAACATCAAGTGAAAGAGATCCAGCGGTGCGGGCGGCGCGCAGGACACCGCGATGAACGGCCGCCTGGCTCGCCCCGCACTGGGCAGGAAACGAGCCGGGCGGCCACAAGTAGAACAAGGCAGCGAATGATCAGTTCGATGCGCCGACCACGCAGGGCACATCACTGGTTCAGCCGCACGGCGGGCGGCACGACCACCGAGTTCGTCTACGGCGCGGGCGGCATGGCGCTGGAGAAGCAGGGCGGCAGCTACACCCAGGCCTACACGCAGGCCAACGGCCTGCTCCGGAGGAGTTCCGAGTACCCGCTGTTCGACGGCCACGGCTCCGAGCGCACCGTCACCAACTCCAGCCAGACCGTCACCGGCTCGGTGAACTACGAAGCCTTCGGGCAGGCCGTCGGCACCACCGGCAGCAGCGCCAACCCCTACATGTACGCGGGCGACTGGGGCTACCGCAACGACGGCGACGCCGGCCTCATGCACGTGGGCGCCCGATACTACGACGCGCAGGTGGGACGGTTTATCACCCGCGACACGGTGCTGAGCGAGCACCCGTACCTCTACTGCGAGCATGAGCCGGTGGGATTCGTGGACCCGAGTGGGCACTTTGCAGTCCTCCTGCTTGCGGCAATTGTCATCGTCGGAGCAGCTCTGATTGGGCGGTGCGGGCCCGCAGACCCAGACCCGAGCCCGGCACCGCCCGTCGTGCCGACGGAACCGAGATGGGGTATCGGCCCAGATTGGGTCGACTCCCCGTTCAACCCGAGGCTGCCCACCTACGAGCCGCCGCGTGGCTTCAATCGAACGTGGCCGGTTGAGCCGTGGCAGGGCTCAACGACGCCAGAGACCTACAAGGACCCCACCCTGCCGTTCACGGCTCCAAGCAGTGAGATCTCAAACGAGTACAAGTGGTACGGAGGTTCGACCAATGGGATTCACTAGCATTCCCGAGCCCGGGCGAGGTCCAGGGTCGACGGGCTGGGTCCTGTCTCCGCGACCACGCCTGCGCCCGCTGCAGCAGGCGCCCCGGGGCCGGCGCAACGTCCGGTTCGCCCGGGCGTGTTGCACGGCACTAACAGCAGCTCTGCTGGTATGGTCCGTCGCCTGCGCAGGCCAGGCGGCGGATACCGTAACGGCGAACTGGCGGGCCGAACTGGCAAGCTGCTTCGTGCGCGGCGTTTGCGTGGATCGGGATCGCGCCGAGCAGCTACTGATGAGCCTGGACCGCCTTGCGGCCTCCAGCGCCCTCAGCGGCCGGCCCAATGCGGTGGCTGAACTGTGCCGTGCGCGGGTTGACGGTTGGAGGGCATACGGAGATCCTGCGCGCGCATCGGTTGCACTCGCATCCGCTGCCAACTGGGCAGTCAACGACCCGCGCCGGGTTGCCTTGCGGCACAGCACACCCCAAGGGTGGCTTGAGGAGCGACGGTGCGCCATTGAGGCCGGTCAGCACCACTGGCGATCGGCAGCCGGCAACTTCGTTCGGTGGCGTGCTCCGTTCTACCGTGATGCTGTGGCGCCCGCGTGTCTGGTTCCCCTGGCCTGGGCGGCCCTATGGATGTTCGGTCGGCGGCGACGGAGCTCAAAGCCTTCCCCGCTGGCCTGGCTCTGCGCCGGCCTCTGCCTGGCGCCACTCTTCCTATCGCTCTTCGGGGACACCGCCATGCTCGCCGCGGGTCTGGCGGCCTCACGCAACCCGTTCGGGGCCCTGCTACGGCCCGATGTGGAGGAGACTGGCAGGCACCTGGCGGCACTGAGCTTCAGTCTGGCGATGCTCTGGGCGGGCTATCGAGTCACGAAGGTAGGCGGTCTGCCGGCCATCCCGCGTCCGCCAAGCGGCAGCCCATCCGGGGGCCAGCCGGCCGCAGATGGCGGGCTCCCGCTCCGGCTCGCGGCTGTGGTTGTCGGCGTGGCCATCGTCGCATGGCCGTGGTTCCGGCCCTCCCTGGCGTTAGGGGTCGTTGGAGGAATCTGGGAGTGGCCTCGTGTGGCACGGCTTGTCGAAGTCGGCCTGCTGTTTCCGATCGCCAGTCAGTACCTCCTGCAGTACTCCGTGTTACGGGTGATGCAGCGGTTCGGCGGAATGGCGTTTGCCGTGGTGTTCAAGGCCATGCTGTCAGCAGGATTGGCCAGAGACAACGCAAATACAGCCACACATCTGCTGGCAGGCCTGGTCTACGCAGCGCAGTTCATCCGGTTCCGCTCGCTATCGGTACCGATTGCGACGCAGGCCGTGGTGACGCTGCTCTCGCAGTCCCGGTGACCTACCCATGGCGGCGGCGACGGTGGAGATGCGTCGGCCGGGGACAATCGATGCAGCGCGTGTCACGGCACGTGCAAACCATGGAGACGACCGTATGAACAATGCGATGGTCGGCAGAGCGCCGCGGGTAGGTCTCAGGCTTATCCGGGTTGGCGCGATCCTCGGTATGGTTGGATCGCTGTGGAGCCTGCTCGCCGATCCGCAGCGGCCACTGCTTCCCCTGCTTGGAATCCTGTGGTTTGGCGCCTCTTGGGCATATGCGGCGAAGGTACAGTGACGGTGTGCTCAGTGTACCGCTGCGCCACGGCTCCGAGCGAACGGTCACCAACTCCAGCCAGACCGTCACCGGCTCGGTTAACTACGAGGCCTTCGGGCAGGTTGTCGGCACCACCGGCAGCAGCGCCAACCCGTACATGTACGCCGGGGATTGGGGCTACCGCAACGACGGCGACGCGGGGCTGCTGCACGTGGGAAACGGTCACATCGTCCGCGATCTGGCGATCATTTACCGAGCGCTGAACAATGATCGCGTCGTGTTGCGCTTTGCGAATCAGCAGTCGCGCCTGGTCGGTCCACGGCATAGAGCACCTTCCCTTCGCGCAGGGCATCGTAGAGGCAGGAGCCGGGGAAGTCGGCCCACGAAGTGGTCAAGGCTTTTTCGTCGGTCACAAGCACGTCCACCGCCATGCGCAGCGGGCTCAGTGCGGCGCCCTCCACCTGGGCCCGGCGGCTCGCGCTACACAGCCTATGGTACTCGCCCGGCCCGCGCGCCCGCCCCTCAGGGCTTCTCCACCAGGTTGCCCGTGATGGTCTTCTGCGCTTTGGGTCCGCTCTGGTCGCGGATCGGCACGGCCGACGTCAGGATGTTGTTGGTCAGCGTGAAGAGGGTGACGCCCTCGTCGATCTGCACCGCCGGCTGGCCGGGCACGCTCTTGAAGTGGCTGTCGTGGATGTTCGCCCGGATGGCGCCCTTCATCAGGCGAACAGCCGGCGAGCCCATGGTCACCTGGCAGTCGGCGATGCTGAGGCGGTTCCGCTCGTGGGGGTTCTTCACGCGGTATTCGAAGCCGCGGATCGGCTGGTCGAAGGGCCGCACCTGCACGCCGGTGATCACCGCGTTGTAGAAGAGGTGATCGGCGTCCACACGCACGCCCACGCCGCCCTTGCGCACGAGGATGTTCGTGCTCTCCAGCACGAAGCCGGACGTGCCCTCGAAGATGAAGCCGTTATCGACATCCTCGATCCAGCACTGGTCGATGTGCAGGCCCAGCGAGTGCGCGGGCTGCTTCGTGCCGTCGGTGGTGTCCTTCGTGGGCAGCTGGTGGAAGAAGGTCCTGGCCCCGATGACGAAGCACTTGCTCATGATGAGCCCGTCCACGTCGCCCAGCTCGAAGCCCACGCGGTTGCGCGTGTAGTAGGCCGTGGCGTCGATGGGGTCGCCGCCCACGAACCAGTGGACGTTCTCCACGCGGACCACGTCGCGGATGCCCGAGAGGTGCATGCCCACGTTGTGGATATGCCCGGTCAGGTTGCGGAAGAGCGACTGGCCGGTCTGGATGCCCGGCACCGTGGAGACGCCGTCCCACGCGCAATCGAAGGTGACATCCTCGACGGCGGGGTTGATGCCTCCCAGCAAGATGGCGGGCGGGTACTTCACGGGCTGCACGTTCTTGCGGTTGTTGGGGTAGGAGAGGCAGACGCCCTTCAGCGCGGAGGCGTGGTGGAGCCGCACCGCCGCGAAGCCCGGCTGCATGATAAGGATTTGGGTGGCCGCGTTCTCCCACCGGGCGCCCTCGCCCAGCAGCGTGGCCCCATCGCGCACCAGCAGCGTGGCGCTGATGCGGAACTTGCCCGCCGGCAGGTGTACCACGCCGGGGGCGCCCTGCACCGCATCCAGCGCCTTCTGGATGGCGGCCGTGTCATCGGCGACGCCGTCGCCCACGGTCCCGAAGTCGCGCGCATTGACGCTCTTCGGCAAGGCGGCCTGCCCCATGGCGGCGCAGGCCGCCGTCAGAGCCAGGCAGAACATGAGAAGGGATTGCATGGAGGACCTCCCGCGGCCGCGTTGGGGCCGGCCAAAGCATACCGGACGGGGAAGCGCGAAGTCGAAAGGGGCAAGTCTAGAGTCGAAAGGGGCAAGTCTGAAGTCGAAAGCGGTGAGTCGAAAGTCGAAAGGGGCGAGTCGAAAGTCGAAAGGGACGGCGGCGCGGCGTCACTTCGCATTTCGCGCCACGGTGAAGTTCCGGAAGGTTGCCGCGTAGGGCCGCTTGGTTCCGGGCGCAACGGCTCCGAAACCGATCCTCGGCAGGGCGAGGCGCGCCTCGCGCGAAGCGCCGACCGGCGTCCATCGGCCTCCCGCGCCGACGACGAAGCTCCAGAGATCGCCGCGGCGAACCAGCCTCAGCCCCACCTTCGAGCCGAGGCTGTTCGGCGTGATCAGCTCCTCGTAGACACCGTTCAACTCTATCGCCGTGCTGAACTTCGGTCCGTCTGCATGCACCATCCCCAGACGCACGTAGTTGCCGGCGTCTTGCCATGCGATGATGAAGCACTGCTCGTAGTTCCCCTGCAGCGCGGCCTCTACCTCGATGCCGACCTCGAAGTCGCCCGCCGCCGGCCCCTGCAAGAAGAGGTTGCGGTAGTCGCAGCGCTGCTTCCACATATCTCCGTCGAGCGCGGTGACCACGACCCTGCCGGGCTCCTTGCGCCAGTGCTCCGCGCTTTCGTCGACGATCGTCCAGAGGGACCGATCAAGGGCATCGCCGCCGAAGGCGTCGCTCCGAGGCTCGCGACGCGCAGGCGCGCCCGACGGCGCCGGCTGGGGCGCGACCGTGAGCGGCTCGATGCGCAGGTCCGCCTGCCCGCCCGGCGTCGTCGTGAGGCGGGCTCGGCTCAAGGCCAGTTGCCGCGCATTGCCGTCGGGATGCAGATGCACGTGCATGTAGGCCCATGTCTCTTTGCCGTCCGGCGACGCGATGAGGCCGGCGCATCCCGGCCCGGGCAGTCCCGGCGCCTGGCGGATCACCGGCCCTTCGGTCCGTTTGGACCACGGTCCCATCGGGGCAGGGGCCGTCGCGAAGCCCATGGCGTAGGCGGGATTGCGGAAGTCGTTGATGGAGAACATCATGCAGTAGGTCGAGCCGTGCTTCCATACGTGGGCGCCTTCGTTGACGGGCTCCACCTCCCAGGGCTGGTTGGGCTCAAGCAGGAGTTTCGGCGCCTCCGCGAGGCTCAGGCGGTCGGCCGTCAGCCTGGCTCCCCAGATCGTGTTGCGCCCGTTCCACGCATCGGTGAAGTAGAGGATCGCCGCGCCGCCGGCCTCCTCGAACACAAAGGCGTCAATGGCGTCTCCCCGTCCGGTCCACTCGAACATCGGCGCCTTGACGTCGGTGAACGGGCCGAGCGGAGAAGCGCTCCGGGCGACGCATATGCGGCCGACGGCCTTGCCATCCGCCTTGCGGAACGCGCCGTAGTGCATCAGATAGGCATCGCCGAAACGGTGCACGTCCGGTCCCCAGAACCAGTGCGTGCCCCATCCGTTGGATGTCTTGCGGAAGGCCCAACCGTGGCATTGCCAGCGGACCAGATCCTGCGATGACCAGACGGGCATGCCCTGGTCGGCATCCTCGGGCATGGATGCCGTGGCATACAGGTAGTAGGTTCCGCCGGCCCGGATCATGCAGGGATCGGCGAGTTTCACATCGAGCGGGTTCGTAAAGAGCGGGCCGGGGACCGCTTGGCCTTGTCCCCGCGCGCGCATGGCCGATGCTCCGACCGACGCCGCGCCGGCGGCCGCCAGCAAGCTTCGACGAGTGAACCGCGAGGTCATGGTGTGCGCCCTTCCAACACGGATTGTTGCCGCACCATTCGGCGTTGGTAGCGGGTTTTCCTGCGGGAAGTAACGGCGACGGCGTCCCGTCCGTCCGCCGGTCCCTTACACCGGCCCGTGCGAACCCCACCAATCCCGCAGCGCGCGCCGGCGGTTGTCCAGCGAAGGGTGCGTCGAAACCGACTCCTCCAGGCGCGAGAGGTGGTTCGCGTGGCCGTCGGCGGCGTGCATCGCCTCCAGGGCGCCGATGATCTGCTCGGGTCCGCCGAGCACGCGGGCGGCGAAGCGGTCGGCGGCATACTCCGCCGCGCGGGCTCGGGCGCCCGCTCCGTAGCCGAGGACCAGCGCGGCGACCGTCACGACGGTGGCGGCCGTCTCGGCCACCAGCGGCGGCCACCCCGCCGCCACCGACGCGGCAACCACCGTGCCGCCTGCGCCGAGTCCCAGCGCGAGGCTCCTGAGGAGGCGCACCGCGAGGGCCGAGATGGGCCGCTTCAGGCTCAGGTGGCCCGCCTCATGGGCGATGACGGCGTCCAGCTGATGGGCGGACAAACCGCTCAGGAGGCCCGAGGTGAGCTCAATCCGGCCGGCGCACCGGGCCGCCGCGTTCATGGCGGGGTCATTCAGAATCGTCACGCCGCGGATCGCCACGCCCGAGAGGAGCGCCATTCGCTGGGCCGCCGGGAAGCAGAGGTGGAAGCCCTGCCGGCGCGACTGGGTCCGTCGCGTCCGCTCCGCCGAGCCCGCCATCACGGCATGCACCAGCGCCGCCACCAGCCCGGTGGCCAGCGCAGGCAACCATGCGGGCGTTCCGACCAGCAGGGAGACCCAGATGGCGAACCCGGCGCAACCGCCAACCGCCGCGATCTGGCAGCCAAGCACGCCCAGCGCGCGCCAGGGCCAACGGGAGGCGCGTCTCAAACCGGCGGCGCTATGAAGGAGAGGGGCATACATCACTGTACGCGCCAGGGACGCGAACCTGTGCCGAACGGGCGGCGCGGCGCATACCGGCGTTGCGCCATGCCATCCGTCTCATAGGTCCCACGCGTCTCGTCCGTCCCATCTCACCGTAGCTCCGTCCCGCCCTTGCAGGAAGCCCCGCGCCCCGCGCCGAATGTTGCTCTCAAACCTCTCCGGGAGTTCACGAGACCATGCCCTGGCTTGCGGCGGCCCTGGCCGCGATCGTGGTGGTTGCGGCGGCCTCGCCTGCCGTGGCGGCCTCGTCCATTTCGCCGTCGCTCCGGGTCTTCGGCATGGATGGCGCGCGCAGCATCCTCGACGAGGAGCACTTCGGCATCGTCGGCGGGCGGCTCTCGTGCGGGGTGGCGCACTCCGACCTGAGCGCCTTACGGGGCGTCTGGGCGCCTCCTTATGTCTCCTCCGACCTGCGGCTGGACCTTCGGCTCTTCGGACGGTCGCTACCCGCCGAGCGGTACGAGTGGCTGCCCATGCAGGTGGTGCGCCACGGGCGATGGGGCGGCGTCGCGGTCACGGCCACCACGCTGGCCGCGACGGGTTCGCGATCGCTGGCCCTGGAGGCCGAGATGCGCAACGACGGCTCCGCGGCGGTCGATGTGCCGCTGGAGCTGGCCTTCTCCGGCACGCTGGACAAGAGCCCCGCCTGGGAGTTCGCCCGCCCGGCCAGCTCCACGCCTGCGCCTTCGCGCCCGGCCCCGGGCGGCGTGGAGCGCGTGGCGGCCGGCCTTGCCATGGCGCTCCGCACCGTGGGCGTTGCCGGAACATGGGATGCGGGGGGGTCGCACTGGAGCGCGTCCGTGCGCCTGCGGCCCGGGCAGGTGCGACGCGTCTGGGCCGTGCTTGCGCTGGGCCCGGAGGCCGAGGCCCGCGCCGAGTGCGCCCGCCTGGCGGCCGATCCCGACCGGGCCATGGAGGCCACCCGCCGCCACTGGTCGCGCCGGGCCGACGCGCTGTTCCAGAGCCTGCCCCGGCTGGAGGCGTCGGACCCGCGCCTCGTGGCCTTCTACAACCGCTCGCTGGTCCACCTGCTCACCAACCGCTGGGACGTGCCGGAGTTCATGCTGCGGCCCTACTACTCCACCGGGAGCGTGAAGGGCGGCTGCGTCTGCTGCTACCTCTGGAACTACGGCGAGGTCTGGGAGATTCTCCCTCTCGCAGACGCCGCCGCGGCCCGGGCGCACATCCTCCACTACCTGAAGTGCGATATCTCGACCCACTTCGCCTTCGACCCGGTCACCGGCGCGGCGTTCGGCCCTTGGTATCCGGTGAACCAGGAGAAGATCCTCGGCTCGATCCACCACTACGTGCGGCTGACCGGCGACGCGGCTCTCCTGCGCGAGCGGGTGAACGGGCGGAGCGTGCTGGAGTGGGTGGTCCACCACGCAGTCGTTCTGGACGACCCGGCCAAGCCGGTGGCGATGATCGACTACGGCCCCTCCAACAGCCACCTGGAGCTACGGCGCGGCTACCCCTACAACCATGTGATGCCGGACCTGAACGGCCGCCGGTACCAGGGCTACCTCTGGGCGCAATCGCTCTGCGAACTGGCCGGCGAGCCCCGCCCATGGCTGGGCGACCGCGCGGCGCGGCTCAAGGCCCTGCTCAAGCGCGAGATGTGGGACGCTCGCTCCCGCTGGTTCGCCTTCGTGGCAGGCGGCAAGAGGGACCTGCGCTGGACCATCCAGATGTACAAGCTCTTCGGTAGCGGCGTGCTGGACGCCGAGGAGGAGGAGGGGCTGCTGAGCCACCTGAACGACCGCGAGTTCCTCTCGGCTTACGGGATGCACAGCCTCGCCAAGGGCGACCCGGCCTACGACCCGGCGGATGTGGACAACGGCGGCCCCGGCGCCTGCACCTGCTTCCCGCCGCAGGTCATCGAGAAGCTCTGCCGTGCCGGCCGGCCCGCCGAGGCCGCCGATATCCTGGAGCGCATCCTCTGGTGGGGCGAGCGGCTCCCCTACTGGGGAGACAGCATCGTCGCGGAGCGCATCGACTACCGCCGCGACACGCCGCTCCAGTGTACGCTGGACGGCGCCACCGGCGCGCAGGCTGTGATCTTCGGCCTCTTCGGCATCGAGGCGCACGCCGACGGCTCGGTCACCGTCGACCCGCACCCGCCGGCCTTCTCGCCGCGCATGGCCCTGAGGGGCCTGCGCATACGCGGTCGCACGCTGGATATCCGCGTCGACGGAGGCTCGTTCACCGTGCGCTCATCCGCGGGCGCCGTGCGGTCGCGGGTAGGCGCGCCTGTGACGGTTGGCAGGTAGCCCGCCGACGGTCATGCTCCAGGTCGCGCCGGCAGCAGGACGCAGACCTTTGTGCCCGCTCCCGGCGAGCTCTCGAAGCTGATGCGACCGCCGTGCGCCGTCACGATGCTCTTGACGATCGCCAGCCCCAGCCCGGCGCCGCCGTCGGCGTGCGACCGCGCGGCGTCGACCCGGTAGAAGCGCTCGCCGAGGTGCGGCAGGTGCTCCGCCGCGATGCCGACCCCTGTGTCCGCAATCGTGAACCGCGCCATGCCCTCTCGGCGCTCCACGCCTGCGCAGATGCTCCCATCGGCGGGCGTGTGGCGCTGGGCGTTCTCCAGCAGATTCGTGAAGACGCGCACCAGTTCGTCCTCATCGCCGACGACGCACAGCGACGGGTCGGCAACGTCGATTTGAACTCGAAGCCGCTCGGGCCGCGAGGTCCTCTTCACGGCCTCGCGCACCAGATCGCCGGCGGGCAACTCGACCTGTTGCCGCACCAGTTGCCCGGCATCGGACCGCGCCAGTAGCAGGAGGTCCTGCGCCAGATGCGCCATGGAGTCCGCCGCGCCGTCGATGGCCTTGATCGATCGCAGCAGGTGCGCGGGCGACGGGGAGCCCGATAGGCAGAGGCTGGTATTCGCCTTGATGATCGCCAGCGGGGTGCGCAGTTCGTGCGATGCGTCCGCCGTGAACCGGCGCTCGCGCCGCACGGCGTCCTCCAACCTGTCGAGCATGCTGTTGATCACGCCCGCCAGGTGCCAGAACTCGTCCTTGCCAGCCACCGGGAGGCGCTCCGAGAGCCGTTGCGCCCCGATGCGGCCGGCGACCTGCGCCATCCGCCGGACCGGTCCCAGGGCGCGGGCCGTCAGCAGGTAGCCGCCCGCCGCGGCTCCGAGCAGGGCGAACGGGAGCAGGAGCAGGAGAGCCCTGCCCAGGCCCGTGAGCGCGCGGTTCATCTCCGCCAGGGGATAGGGTATCTGCACCACCCCTTGCGGCGGCCGTCCGGGCGGGAACGACCTCGAGATAACCCGGAACGGGTAGCCCGCCGCGGTGATGGTCGACAGCGTCTCGTCGCCGTGCGCCGCCGCCTCGCTCGCCCGTGCATCCCACGGAGCGCCGGCATCGGGCGGCGACAGGACGCGACCGTGCAGGTCGATGATCTGTGGGCGGTCAAAGCCGGAGTCGGAGCGGGAGGGGTCCGGCTTCTCCTTGGCCTGCGGCCTCGGCGAACCGGGCGGCGGGGGCTCCCGCAGGTCGGCTTGTTCGGCGAAGCGCATGGCGCGCTTGGTGAGCTCGCGGTCGATGGAGGCCAGCATGATGGTTCGCACGAGGTGCAGCGCGACGATCCCCAGCGCCACGAGCAGGACCGCCAGCGTCAACATGTTCCAGACCATCAGGCGTGTCCGGATGGAGTGCCGGGGCAGCACGGGCAGGCGCAGGCGGGGGCTCACTCCTCGTCCTCGGTGTACGTCCGGCGAAGTGTGTACCCGACCCCTCGGACCGTGTGGATCAGGCGCACCGAATGCCCGGCATCGACCTTCCTGCGAAGATGGCCGATGCGGACGTCCACGGTGTTCGAGTAGGACTCGTCGTCCATCCAGATGCGCTCCTGAATGACCTCGCGCGTCAGGACCTGCCCTTCCCGCGTGGCCAGCGCCTCCAGCAGGTCGTACTCGCGGCAGCTCAGGCCGATCTCGACGCCGGCCCGGGTGACGCGCCGTGCGGCGGTATCGATCTCCAGGTCGGCGATGCGGATCACCCGAGCCCGATGCACCTTGTCCCGCCGCAAGAGTGCGCGAACGCGGGCGAGGAGCTCCGTGAAGTCGAACGGCTTGCCCAGGTAGTCGTCGGCGCCCAGGTCGAGCCCGCGGACACGGTCGTCCACGGCGCCCCGAGCGGTGAGCATCAGTATCGGCACGCGGTTGCACCGTGCTCGCAGCTCCTCGCAGACCTGCCATCCGGTCATGCGCGGCAGCATCAGGTCCAGTACGAGCAGCGAGTAGGCGTTCTCGGTGGCCATCTGGAGGCCCTGCGCACCGTCCGAAGCCACATCGACGACATACTTGGCGTCCTCCAGGCCCCATCTTATGACCTGCGCCATGGCCGGCTCATCCTCAACGACGAGTATTCGCATGCGACGCCCTCCTACCGCGGCGGTTCGGCACACGGTACTGATCCACCTGCTGCGAGATTACCAGCACTGTGTGAAGGCTTGATGACGACGGCGGCTGCCGGGCAAAATCGCCGGATTTGTCGATCGTCACGCAAGCGTCATCTGGGCCTGATAGCATGACATCCACGGGCAGCCGCGGTGTTCGACCATCCGCTATCCATGCGCGGCAGGTACACGCCCCGCGCCGCCGCGGGCTGCCCGTAGAGAGGGGTCAGTGGTATGAGAGAGGGATTGAGGGTCGCGGCGCTCACCGCCGCGATGCTGCTCTGGTCGGCGATGCCTGCGGCCGCGCAGGACCACACGCTGGCGCAGGCCATTTCGGACCAGGCGCAACGGACCACGCTGGCGTTCAGCGGCCTGGGCATGATCACCGGGAACCTGGAGGCGCAGTCGTTCTTCCCGCCCGGCAAGGTGGCGGACTACACAGGCTTCCAGTACCTCCGCGACAACGATCCGGACAACATGGGCCACAACACCAGCTTCCTGAGCCGGGTGGCCGACAACGTGCTCTACATCCTCACCGACGCGCAGTTGGCGGCGCTCAAGGCCGTGGCCACCGGCCAGGTGGACCTGATCAACGCGTACGGATACAAGCGCTACCCGCTGATGAAGGCGTTCCGCAGGCTGGTGGACGGGACCGGGCCCGCCGGGTCGCCGGGATTGAGCCTCGCCGCCGTGAAGTCCACGTCCCGGGACCTCTACATCATCGATGGGCAGATCAGCTTCGACCGTGCGGTCCTCTACGCCGAGATCTACCGGAGCATGACGGCGGCGCAGGTCGCCTACCTCGACGCCATGGCGCGCGAGGGCTGGGGATCGTGGCCCGACATCACAGGCGACCAGGTCCGAGACAGGCTCCGCGGCCTCGCGCACGACCAGTCGGTGGCGGTGATGACCTACGCGGGCGACCTGTTCAGCTGGTACGCCGGCTCCGTGCAGGCCGACGTCTACTTCTGCCCCGAGCGCCACGGAACGTACTTCGGCTCGTTCTACATGAAGGACGCGCCCGCCATCGGGCACGAGGGCTACAGCATCTCGCAGTCGCTCACGGCCGACGCGGGCAGCGCCCTATGCGACAGCCGCCTCGGCTACGTCACGGAGGCGCAGGCGGCCCTTTTCACCCAACTGGTGGACGCCCAGCGCAACAACCTCTACGCAGGCGCCGTCAACATGGTGCAGGCCCGGACCGACATCGCCGTCGCGCTGCGAAGCCTCGTCACCCCAATTCCGCCCACCGCAGCGTACCTGGCGCAGGTGCGCGCCTATGTGCTGGCCAAATCGGCGGTCTATGGCGAGCTCGACGGCGAAAACGAGGTCCGGTACGCCACCACCATGGCCCAGCTCCGACGCTCGCTGACGGACGCCCAGAAGGCCAAGCTCGCCGCGCTCCGGGCGCAGATTCTGTGCGGCACGTACGCCGACGGGACGCCGTTCAACTTTACGGTCTGCACGACGCCGTTCCTCTACTCCGCCGTCATCACGGACGTGTCGCTCCTTGCGCCGTACATAGCCAACACGGACTACCTGTTCGCGGCGCCGTCCGTCCAGGCCAAGCTGGCGGTATCCGTACAGCCCGTGGGAACGCGCGTCGGCGCCGTCATCAACCCGCCCGTGCGGATCGCGGTCCTCGACGCCACAGGGAACGTGGTCACGACCGCCACCACCGTGGTCAGCCTGAACCTGGGCATCAACAGGACGGGCGCCAAGCTCCGCGGCGTGACTTCCGTCGCCGCGGTGGCCGGTATCGCGACGTTCCCGGGAATCAGCATCGACAAGCCCGGCGCCTACACGCTGCGCGCTACCGCAACCGGACTGCAAACGGTCGATAGTGCGCCCTTCCAGGTGAAGTGAGGCCGATGGAGGCGCTTTTTCGCCGATCCGGCGAGAACGCCCCTTGCCTTCACACAGGCGTCATCTGCGCCTGATAGAGTGAGACTGGTAGACGCCTGGTGGGAGGATGGACCAACCGCCAGGCGCCTCCAGAGGAGGAGTAGACCATGAGATCGAGATGGATCATCAGACGTTGCGCCGGCTGGAGTGCGCTGGCGGCCTGCGCCCTGACGGCGGGGGTGATAGGGGCCTGCGCCCAGGACGGCGACACGCAGGACCGCCCCGAAGCCGGGGCGTCAGGCGCCGCTCGCGGAGGCGCCAACGCGCAGCAGGGCCGGACCGACGATAGGCGGCCACCGGCGCAGCAGCAGGCGGTAGTCGTGGCCAACAGCGACTACGTCTACATACTGGTCGGCAACGTGCTCTACCAGTATTCCGCCAAGGACCTGAAGCTCGTGAACAAGGCCAACCTCCCGGCCCAAGGCGCGGGGGGGCGGGGCAACGGGCCCGGCAGCCGGCAGCAGCAGGGCCAGGGCGGGCCCAACGAGCAGGGCGGGCCCGGCGGACCGGGCGGACCGGGCGATGACGGTCAGGGCGGCCCGCGGGGCCAGGGCCAGGGCGGCCCGCAGGCATACTCGCTGGAGCAGGCCATCTCGGACAACGCCCAGCTCCACACGATCGCCTTCAGCGGGCTGGCTTTCATCACGGGCGACTACGGCGCCTGCACGTTCCTGCCGCCCGGCAAGGTCTGCGACTACTTCGGGTTCCAGTACATGCGCGACATCGATGCCGCGCAGGCCGGGCACAACCCCAAGTTCCTCGACCGGGTGGTGGCCAACGTCCTGCATACCATGACGCCCGCACAGAAGCAGATGCTCGAGGCCCTGGCTCGCCAGGAGGCCGTGCAGATGAACAAGCTGGCGCTGATGCGCCTGCCGCTCATCAAGGCCTTCTGCCGCAACCTGGAGGGTGAGATTCCATCGGGTAGCTCCGGGCTCAACAAGGCCGCGGTCGTGCGCGCGGTCGGTGACATCTTCGCATTCGACGCTGAGATCAGCTACGAGCGGTCGCGGGTCTTCGGTCGGATCGCCGGCTCCCTGACGGCCGATCAGAAGGCGTACCTAGGCAAGATGAAGTTCGGCGACTTCAACACCTGGCCCGACCTGGACGTCTCCGGCTACAAGCTGCCGCGCGGCACCGAGAAGCCGGTGAACGTGGCCTACATGAGCTGCGCCAGCGAGTTCTTCAGCTGGTACGCCGGATCGGTCAAAGCGGACGTCTACTTCTGCCCGGAGCGCCACGGCACCTACTTCGGCGGCTTCTACATGAAGGATATGCCGGCGATGGGCAAGCGCGACTACGACATCAGCACGTCGGTGACGGGCGACAGCGGCCAGGGCTTCCTTGCCGCGCTCTCCCAGGAGCAGCGCCGGCCGATCGTCGCCATCCCCGACCTGCAGCGCAAGGACATGAACGAGGTGGTCACCGTCCGCCAGGCCATCGCCCAGGAGCTCCGGAAGTTCCTCGCCGGCGGGCAGGCGAGCAAGGACAAAGTGGTGGCGCTCGGACGCCGCTACGGCGAACTGGACGGCGCCATGTCCTACCTCTACGCGGCGGCATTCGCCACGGCCGGCAAGACGCTCACCGCCGAGCAGCGGGCCGAACTGGTGCGGCTTCGCAATCTGGACGGCTATACCAGCGCGCCGGCCTACATCTACTCCGATCCGGTGCGGGCCGCGGTGCCGATCCCGTCCACGGATCACTTCTTCTTCGCTCCGGCCAAGAGCGCGGGGTCGCCTTCGGGCGGCTCCGCCGGGCCGGCCCGGAGCGCGCCGAAGCAGCAGGCCGGCTTCGTCCTCCGGAGCCCCGCCATCGGCGCGGACGGCGTGCTCCCGGTCGAGTTCACCGGCGACGGCGAAAGCGCCAGCCCTCCGCTGGAGTGGTCCGGCGCACCGGCCGCGACGAAGTGCTACGCCCTGACGATGCACCACGTCGATCCCGAGGGCAACACCAAGTGGTACTGGACCCTCTACAATATCCCGGCCACCGTTCGGAGCCTCACCAAGGGCAGCGCCGGGGTCGGCATCGCGGGCAACAACAGTGTCGACCGCAAGACCGCCTACGCCCCGCCCCACTCCAAGGGCCCGGGCGCCAAGACCTACATCCTGACGCTCTACGCGCTCTCCGAGCCGCTCCGTATGTCGATGCCCGCCGCCGACGTGTCCCGGCAGGCGCTGCTGGATGCCATGCGCGGCAAAGTCCTGGCCTCGGCCGGCTTGAGCACGAACTACACGCGGGGCGTCGATACCGAGGAGGCCGAACCCGCGCAGCCGTAACCGTGGGCAGGTAGACTCCGGCTGTAATACGCAAGGAGTGTGCGCCATGCCCAGGTTCGCCGCCGTCGTCCTTCTCGCCGGCCTCTGCGCCGCCGCTTCGGCCCAGACGTGGAAGCCGATGGCCTGCCCGGAGCCGGCCAACAGCGCCGAGAGGCGCCACGCCGTGGGCGCCGTGATCGATTCGCTGACGGCTTCGCCGCTGGAGTGGAAGCCGCTGGCTGGCGAGCAGAACTGCCGGGCCACGGTCCGCGTGGAGACGCAGGGCGGCCGCACCGCGCTCCGCGTGGACGCCGACTTCTCGGGCAAGGCCGGCCTCGAGTACGTTGACCTCAACAAGCCGCTCCGCCTGCCGGAGGGCATCCAGGGCCTCTGCTACCTCTCCGAGCGTAGCCTGCCGTCCATCGTGCCGGCCCTGCGCATCGCCGATGCGTCGGGCGAGGTGCACCAGTTCTACGGCCAGGAGGACACCTCCCGCGGCTGGCACCGCATCTACTACCTGCTGAAGGGCGGCCAGACCTGGGCCGGCGACGGCAACGGTCGCTTGGACGGCGCCCTCACCGTTGCGGGCCTCGTCTTCGATCGGCCCAACGCGGGCTTCAAGGGCAAGGCCACCGTCCGCCTCGCCGACCTGGCGACCTGCAGCCTGGTGGATCGGCCCAACGCGATCACCGTGGAGGTGGCCGGCAGCCGCTTCGGCAACGTCTACGCCCCTGGCGAGAAGATTCGCGTGCGCGCCTACGCCAACGGCGAACCCATGACCTGGAGCCTGCTGGACCACGCGGGCAAGATCCTGGGCTCCTCGCGCGGGAGCGCCGAGCGTCCCGTGGTGGAGCCGCCCGCCACGCGGTGCGGCTGGTTCTCCGTGCGCTTTGAGGTCGCCGGCGCCGACGGCGTGCGCTGCGGCCGCGAGTTCCGCTACGCGGTCCTCCCCACATCGGCGACGGCAGGCAACCCCTTCCTGGGCCTCTGCACCCACTACGGCCAGAACGCCTACCCGCTGGAGACCATGGACCTGATGAAGCGCTACGGCTTCACCCGCTTCCGCGATGAGATCAGCTGGGGCGCCATGGAGCCGACCAAGGGCAGCCTCGCCCTGCCCGACTACGCCGCGAAGTACCTCGAGCACGCGCGGAAGGTGGGCCTGGAGCCGCTCATCATCTTCGACTACGCGAACAAAAACTACGATAGCGGCGGCTTTCCCAACTCGCCCGAGGCCATCGCCGGCTTCGCCGCCTACTGCGGCGCCCTGGCCGGCGCGACCCGGGACACCGTGCGGGACTTTGAAATCTGGAACGAGTGGATCGGCGGCTGCGGCATGGGCGGTCAGCCCGGCGACCATGGTCCCGAAGCCTACGGCAAGCTGATGAAGCCCGCCGCCGAGGCGGCCCGGGCGGTGCGGCCCGACGCGGCTATCTGCGGCGTGGGCGGCGAGTACGGCCCCGACTGCGGCAAGGTTGTCGCCCGCATGTTCGACGTCGGCGCCACGCCCGCGCTCAACGCCTTCTCCATCCACCCATACCGCTACCCGTCGCCGCCCGAGACCTCCGACCTCGCGGGCGACGTGCGGCGCATCCTCGACGCGGCTGTGGAGGGTGGCGCGCCCCGCCACATGTGGGCCACCGAGATCGGCTACCCCACGCATCTGGGCCGCGCAGGCGTGGACGAGGGCGCACAGGCCGCGCTCTGCGTGCGAACGGCGGCCATCCTGCAGACCTGCGGCTCCGTGGAGCGTCTCTACTGGTACGACCTCAAGGACGACGGCGCCGAGCCCACCTACAACGAACACAACTTCGGCGTGATCCGGCACCAGGACCTGAACTGCGCGCCCAAGCCCGCCGTGGCCGCCTTCAGCGTCTTCGCCCGGCAGACCGCTGGAGCCAAGCCGGTGGGCCTGGCCTCGGGCGGAGCCGTCTGGAGCGCGCGGTACCGGCGCGGGCAGGACGACCTGCTGCTGGTCTGGAGCCCCGGCGGACCCGCGGGCCTGAAGGTGACCGGCAAGGCCGCCGCCCTCGATATGATGGGCAACCGGCTGGCGAGCCTTCCCGCCCGCGCCTCCGAGGAGCCCGTCTGGTTGGTGGGCCGCAACCTCAAGGTGAACGCCAAGTGAACGCGCCCGGCGCAAGGAGGAGAGCCGTGAGCCCATCGACACTGATCCTGCCGGCCCTGCTGGTATGCATAGCCGTCGCCGCCGGCGCCGTGACGCCCCGCCGCACCGAGACGGCAGCGGCACGGGGCTGGGCCCGCGCGCACCTCCAGGCCGGCGCCGAGGCGCTGCCCTTCTCCTTCACCTACGGCGGCAAGCCCTCGGCGCGGCTCCTGGCAGCGTGGCCGCGCAAGCGCGTCGCCGAGAAGCTGGAGGGCGACCGAACCCGAACCACCACCACCTGGACCGATCCCGCCGGCGGCCTTCAGGTGCGCTGCGTCGCCGTGGCCTACTCCGACTACCCGGTGGTCGAGTGGACGCTCTGGTTCGCCAACAAGGGCGGCTCCGACACGGCTCTGCTGCAGGATATCAACGCCATCGACGCCGCCTACGAGGGCGCGTCGGGCGAGCCGATCCTGCACCACAACGTCGGCTCGCCGGCCAACAAGTCGGACTACAGCCCGCTGGTGACGCCGCTGCCGCATGGCGCCTCCAAGCGCATCGGCGCCGCGGGCGGGCGGCCCACCAACTCCGACATGTCCTACTTCAACCTGGAGTGGGGAGGCCGCGGCCTCATCGCCGCCGTGGGCTGGCCGGGCCAGTGGTCGGCCGACTTCACCCACGCCGAGGCCGGCGCCGTGCGCCTCCGCGCCGGCCAGGAGCTCACCCGCTTCGTGCTCCACCCCGGCGAGGAGGTCCGCTCGCCGCTGACGGCGTTGCTCTGGTGGCAGGCCGGCAAGGGCGAGGACTGGGTGCGCGGCCAGAACCTCTGGCGCCGCTGGATGGGTGCGCACAGCATGCCGAAGCCCGGCGGCAAGCTCCCGCCGCCGCAGTTCGTGGCCAGCAGCTCCCGTGCCTATGAGGAGATGATCGGCGCCAACGAGGCGAACCAGATCATGCACATCGACCGCTACGCCGAGCTGGGCCTGAAGCTCGACTACTGGTGGATGGACGCCGGATGGTACGTGCAGCAGCAGGGCTGGCCGCAGGTGGGCACGTGGGAGGTCGATCCCAAGCGCTTTCCGCGCGGCTTCAAGCCGATCAGCGACCGCGCCCGCGACCGGGGCGGCCGCATCCTCGTCTGGTTCGAGCCCGAGCGCGTCGCCCCCGGCACCTGGCTCTACGAGACGCACCCGGAGTGGCTCCTCTCCGCCGAGCCGGGCAAGGCCGACGCCATGGCGGGCCTGCTGGCCTGGCGTTCCGACCTCGGAGGCCCCGACCCCGGCGTCGCCCTCAACAGCACCGACCGCGACATCCGCATGGGTGGCATCCACTGGAAGCCCGGCCGCCTCTCCTTCCACCCCGGTCCCAAGGGCGAGTACTGCGTGGTGCGCTGGACCTGCCCGGCGGCGGGCGAGTACCGCCTCGACGCCACATTCCTCGGCATCGACGAGAAGACGACCACCGATGTCCACATCCTGCAGGCCGGCAAGCCTCTCTTCAGCGGCTTCATCGGACTGAACGGCGCTGGACGCGAGGCGAAGCACGGCCGGCCCGTGCGCCTTGGCGCCGGCGAGGCGCTGGACTTCGTGGTGGGTTGGGGCAACGGGACCCACCAGTGCGATTCCACCGGGCTCGAGGCCAGGCTCACGGGTCCCGACGGCAGCGTGCATGAGGCGGCCCGGGGCTTCTCGTATGACCGCAACCCCAACGGCGCCTGGAGCTATGGCTGGCTGCCGTCCGGTCCCGCGCCGGACGCGGCCGCATTCAGGCCCAACACCGTCCGCGCCCGGGGCTCCGACGGCGCCCAGAAGCTCCTCAACCTCGGCAATCCTGATGCCTGGAAGTGGCTCGTGGAGCATGTCGACAAGCTCATAACCGACAACGGCATCGGCCTCTACCGGCAGGACTTCAACCTCGACCCGCTGGGCTTCTGGCGCGCCAATGACGAGCCCGACCGGCAGGGCATCACCGAGATCAAGCACGTCATGGGCTACCTGGCCTACTGGGATGAGCTGCGCAGGAGGCATCCGGACATGCTGATCGACTCCTGCGCCTCAGGCGGACGACGCAACGACCTGGAGACCATGCGCCGCTCCGTGCCCCTCTGGCGCAGCGACTACGCCTACGAGGCCGTCGGCCACCAGTGCATGGCCTACGGCATTTCCATGTGGCTGCCGTACCACGGCACCGGCACCGTGGCCTCCGACGGCGCGCCCTACTACGGCGGCGGCAAGACGCCCGTGCAGCCCTATGCGTTCTGGTCCAACGCCGCCCCCAGCCTCGGTTCCGGCATCGACGTGCGAGAACCAGACCTGGACTACGACCACCTCCGCAAGCTCCTGGCGGCCTGGCGCGACTTGAGCCAGTGCTACACCGGCGACTACTACCCGCTGACGGCCACGAGCCAGGACCCCAGGGATTGGATCGCCTGGCAGTTCGACCTGCCCGAGAGGGGCGAAGGCGCCGTGCAGGCCTTCCGCCGCAACGAATGCCCCGACGCCGACATCCGCCTCAAGCTCAAGGGCATCGACCCGAAGGCGACCTATACCGTCCGCAACCTCGATACGGGCATCGAGACCACCGTGTCGGGCCGCGAACTGGCCGCCAAGGGCCTGCGCCTCACCTCAGCCGCCGCGCCCGAGGCCTTCGCCATCCGATACGGAAGGAAGTGAATGACATGATGATCGACGGTGCCGTGTAAGCGTCAAACCATCCCCACGTTCCCTTCGCCGTCTCGCATCCGGATAATGCCTCCATCACTTGCATGGAGGTTGACATGGCGAGCAGGGCTCTGGTGGAGGCTGCGTGGCGGGAGCGGCTGGAGCGATTCTCCGAAGCGTGGTCCAGGCCCTGGCGGACCCGCGGTGATGACCGCCCTCCACGACGCGCCCGTCTACCTCGCGCGCGGCAGCACCGACATGCGCAAGTCCATCGACGGCCTCGCCTCCATCGTCTCCCTCACGTTTGGCCGGGACGTCTGCGACGGCAGCCTGTTCGTCTTCTGCAACCGCCGCCGCGACAAGCTCAAGATCCTCTTCTGGGACCACAACGGCTTCTGGCTCTACTACCGCCGCCTGGAGCGCGGCACCTTCCGCTGGCCCGGCGACGGCGAAGGACCCACGCTGGCCGTCAGCCCGAGGCAGTTCCAGTGGTTGCTGGCCGGCCTGGCCCTCGAGCAGCGCAAGCCGCACCCGGCATTTCACCCGCAGATCGCCGCGTAAACGGCGCCGGGCAGGGGACCGTTTGTGGTATACTATATTTACCAACATTATGAAGACGACACCCGATACGCCGCCCAACACCGCCGGCTGGAGCCGAGACACCCTCAGGCTCGAGTACCTGCGTTCGTGGATCGAGATCCAGCGGCTCAAGGAGAAGCTCGGCCTCGCCAACCACCGCAAGTTCGGGGCCTCCAGCGAGGCCGCGCCCACCGCCCAGATGGCGCTGGTGTTCGACGAGGCCGAACTCGAAGCCTCGCCCGAAGCGCCCGAAGCGCCCGA
>JAPLCQ010000091.1 GCA_026392115.1 Armatimonadota bacterium
CATGGCCGCCTCGACGATGCTGGTCACGGCCGCGCCGGTGGGCAGGACGCCGAGCATCCCGTTCTTGGTCTTGTTGGCGGTGGCGAGCGCGGTGGCCGCGGCGGCCGAATCGGTGATGACGCCGTAGAGGGCGCCGGGACCGGCGGACTGCGTCTTGACCATGGCGGCGTAGCGCATGGCGTCCATGTTGAGGGTCGCGTCCGGCTTGCCGAACGAGAGCCTGGCCAGGCTGGTCTGCGCGAAGCCCATGCCGTCACCGATGAGCAGGATGACGTTGCGGGGCCTGGGCGCGGCGGTACAAGAGGCAATGCTCAGCGCCAGCAGCGCGGGCGCGAGCCATCGAAGATGCTTCATGGGTTCGGGACTCCTCCAGCGTTATGATGACACACGGAGCCGGGCGGCGGCGCCGACGGCGAGGCAACCCATGCCGTCCCCTTTCGACTTTCGCCTTTCCACTTTAGACTTCCAACTGTCCCCTTTCGACTTCCTACCTGATCGGCGCCCTGCGGTAGGTGGCGAGGACGGACCCTGGCGCCTCTTTGGCGCTGACTCGCAGGGTGGCCAGGGCGGCGCCTGTGAGGGTGCGGCGCTCGCCGGTGTCCTCGAACGTCACCTCGTACCGGCCCTTGGGGCGGAGGCCGCGCAGGGGTAGCTCCTGCTCCCCGGCGCAGGCGGCGCGGCGATAGGCGATGACGTAGCCCGCGTCCAGGTCGGCGCGGTGGAACTGGTAGGCGAACCAGCGGCCGGCATCGGCGGTGTGGGGCAACGTGGCGTAGAAGTCGCCCAGCACGTAGGGGCGGAGCTTCTTCTGCACTTCGACGCTACGGCGCACGCTGGCCTCGTTCTCGGGCGCGTGGGCGGCGAGGCAGAGGACGTTGCCGGTGGTGGCGGCGCTGCGGAAGGCGTAGCTCGGCTCCAGGCCGAAGAGGCCGCAGGCGTGGAGCGGCAGCCAGCGGTAGAGGCCCGCATTCTGAAGCTGGTCGGCCTCGGGGTGGGCGCCCTCGCACTGGAGGTCGCTGTGCCAGAGGGGCAGGCCCCGGCGCAGGGCCTCGATGTCCAGCCGCCGCCCGCCGCTGGCGCAGAGGTCGATGAGCTGGCCGGGATGCCGCTTCGCCAGTTCGTCCCACATGGCGTAGAGGCCCTCGATGTGGCGGATCTCGGTCATGCCCTGACGGTCCGGGGCGTCGCACCCGCGCCAGTAGCCCAGCGGCTGGATGTTGAAGTCCCAGCGAATCCAGTCGAGGCCGGCCAGGGCGATCTGCGTGTCGATCTTGTCCGTGATCCAGCGGCGCGCCTCGGGGAGGTCGAGCCGGAAGAGGCCGCCTCCCGCGCCGCCGGCCACCCACTCGGGGTGTTCGCGCGCGATCTGGGTGCCGGCGGCCACACGCTCGGGCTCGAACCAGAGCAGGTAGCCGAGGCCCGCCGCGCGAGCCGCGTCGCCCACGGGCTTGAGACCGCGCGGGTACTTGGCCGGGTCGGGCTCCCAGGTGCCGGTGCCGGCGGGGAAGCCGCCGGGGTACCACTGCTGCGGGTCCATGTCGGACCAGAAGATCTCGACGCCGCGCTGGGCCAGGGGCTTCATCACGCGGATGTGCGGGCCCTCGTAGGAGCCGTCGGGGTCGACCTCGCCCACCGAGCCGCAGATAGGCGCGAAGACCACCTCGCCGTTGCGTCGGGGTGTGTTGAAGTCGAAGAGCGTCCGGCGCAGCATCTGGGCGCCGCGGAGTGGATCGGCGCCGCGCCAGAAGACGAGGAGGATGCGCGGGGTGCGGATCTCCTCGCCGGGGTGGAGGCGCAGGTGGGTCAGCTCCATGCCCGCGGTGGCGTGGGCCAGGCCGGCCTGGTTGCGGAAGCGCGCCGCCCACTGCCCGCTCCAGCCGATCGCCAGCGCCGCGCCGCCGTCGCCGCCTTGCAGGTTGAAGAAGGGCATGTGACCGTCGGACGAGCGGCCTCCCACCGGCGCGAAGCCGAGGCCGTCGCCGGTCGGAATGGGTTCGGAGACGGGCCGGAAGCTGTCGGCCGAGTTGCTGTCGCCCAGGGATCGGTGGAGGGTGAGGGCGCCGCCGGGCGCGCCGGTGAGGGCGGCATCCAGCGCCTGGAGGCCCGCGATGATGGGTGTGTCGGCGGAACCGGTGTTGTCCAGGCGGAGGGTCCATTCCAGCGCGGCGGAGGCGGGGTAGGCCACGGCCTCCATGCGGACGCGGAGGCCGGTGGGCTGCTCCTGCCAGGTCAGCGTGATGGCGGTGCGCCGGGCGTCGATGCGGCGGACCGTGCGGGTGGCCTTCCAGCCCGCCATGGACTGGCGCGAGGGATTGCCGTTGTAGGTGAACGAGAAGGGCGCGGCGGCGGCGGGACCGGCGAGGTGGGCGCGGGTCCAGGCGGCGGCGTCCCGCCTCTCGTCGGGCGTGGGTGCGGCCGAGGCCGCGGCGGCGAGCAGGGCGACGAACGCGGCGCACAGGGCGCAGGCGGCGGCGGAAGGCATGGCGACCTCCTGGGGCGGTGTCAGAGCTGCTTGGCGATCTGCAGCATCCAGCGGTGGAGCCCGTGCGGGAAGCCCGCGCCGGGGATATGGAGGCAGGGGCATCGCCCGGCCACGGGATCGAGGCCCTGCTCGCGGGCGATGGTAAGGGCGGCCGCCGGGTTGCCGTCGGTGTAGATCCAGAGGCGCGAGACGCCTGCGGCGGCGCACTGGCGGGCCGCATCGGCGGCGAAGGCCGCGGCGGAGGCGTTCCAGGGTGAGGGCGGCAGTAGCACGCAGCCGTCAACGGGCCCGGCCTGGGCCAGCGTCGGGGCGCTCGAGGCGCCCTTCACGGCGGCGCCGTCGGGCTCAACGGCCACGGCGCGCTTGCCTGCCTTGTTGAGCGCGGCGATGAGCACGGGGCCCTGCATGCGGCCGGAGGCCCGTGCGCCGAAGACGGCGTAGGTGGAACCGGCGAAGAACGCGTCTGAAGGTTGCATGGCCTCTCCTTCGCCCGCGGAACGGCGGACGCATAGGAGAGTCTAGCAGGCTGGGACCCGTGGTGGGTAGGGGGCTCGCGCCCAGAGGCCCAGATTGGCGCCCGGCACGCCCCGGAGGAAGCTCCGCGGCCTGAGGCTCGGCACACGCCGACCCCAGGCTGCGGACCAGGGGGCTTGCGCCCCCGACCGACCGGGTCACGGACCGCGATGCACTCGCGGCGCACCCGGGCGGCCGCGCCGTGGCCGACCTACCAGCGTCGACCGCCGCCGCCGCCGCCGCCGCCGCGGTTGGGCTGGCGCTCTTTGGCCTCGTTCACCACGATGGTCCGGCCGCCGAGCTGCGTGCCGTCGAGCTGCTTGATGGCCACCTCGGCCTCGTTGTCGTTAACCATCTCGACAAAGGCGAAGCCCTTGGCCTGGCCCGTGTCGCGATCCATGATCACCTGTACGCTGCTGACCTGCCCGTGCTGCGCGAACATCTGCTCCAACTGGGCGTCGTCGATGCTGTAGGGAAGGCTCCCCACGTAAATCCTCTTGGCCAATGCAATCTCCCATGGTACGTCGTTGCGCCTGCAGGCCGGATGCCTGCGGGCGTCCTCCGCGGCTGGACTGTCGTCCACTGGGCGCCACAGGATGGGCCCAGAACCGCTTGTGGCATTGTGACGGTTACTACCGCCCCTGTCGCTGGACCTGAGCCCAGTCCTGAGCCGGCGATTAGGCCGGGTCTGGTCCTACGGCATGGCCCGGCCAACGGCGTCCAGCAGGGCGTCGCCCGGCATGGCGCCCAGGGCGAACGGGTCGCCGTTGATGAAGAGCGCGGGCGCGGAGCCCACGCCGCTGCGGATGCCGGAGCGCAGATCCTCGCGAACGCGTTCGGCATGGACGTGCCCGCTGAGCTCGCGCAGGAACCGGTTGGTGTCGAGCCCCAGCTCGCAGGCGTGCTCCACCAGCCGCCCGGCGTCCAGCACCCCTCCGTCGGAGAGCAGGCGCTCATGCATCTGCCAGAAGAGGCCCTGCGAGGCGGCCGCTTCGGCGGCCTCGGCGGCCTGCTGCGAGTGCGGGTGTAGCTCGGTGACGGCGAAGTGGCGGTAGACGAAGCGTAGCCTATCGCCGAATGCGATGCGAGCCCGATCGACCTGCTGGTGGGTCGGCCCGCACGCGGCCGACTCGATCCGCGCCCAGCGCGTGCTCGTCGTGGCGCATGGGCTGGGCCGTCAGGACGGCTGCGGACCGCAGCCCCGGCGCTACGGACATGCCTTGACGGGCGTCAGCTTCACCCAGCAGAATCCGCACGTGGTGGCCGCGGCCATTACCTGCCTTTGGCACCTGGGGCAGGCTCGACGAGGGGCGTTGCGGTAGTGCTGCATCTCGGCGCTGTCCCATCGGCTGCTGCCGTCGTTGATCACACGGGTCTCCACGCCCACGTCGCCGGGCTTCATGGGGCGTAGCTCGGACCAGCACTTGCCGCAACGGATGGCGGCGGCTCGGCACGAACTGCCGCAGATGGGACAGGCTCGGAAATCGGCGGTCTCCGCCGGAGTATCGGTCACTTCACCCTCCCACGGCGTTCGCGGGCTACGGACAGGAGCCGCTCCTCGCTCGAACGCACGATGCCATGGTAGCCCCGGCGCGGCCGGCTGTCGCCGGTCGGAGGGCGCGTCCTCCGCCGGAGTATGGGACGGGCGGGAGCCGACCCAGGGGCCGGGTCGGGGGCGGCTCTACTGGGGTCAGTCGAGGGTCGCGAGGCCCCTCCGCAGGGCGACGATAACGGCGTGGGTGCGGTCGGCCACGTCGAGCTTGGCCAGGATGTGGTTGACGTGGAACTTCACGGTGCCCTCGGCGATGAAGAGCTCGGCGCTGATCTCGGCGTTGGTCTTGCCCTTTACCAGGGCGCGGAGTACGTCCAGTTCGCGCTCGGTGAGCTCGGGGTACTCGGCCCGCTCGGCCAGCTTGACGCCTACGGTGGCAGTGATGCGCCGCTCGCCTGCGTGGACGGCGCGGACGGTGTCGAGGATCTCCTCGCAGGGGGCGTCCTTCACCAGGTAGGCGCGGGCGCCGGCGCGTAGGGCTCGGAAGATGCCCTCGTCGGTCTCGTAGGTGGTGAGGAGGATGATGCGCGCCTGCGGGTGCCGGCTGCGGATGGCCTCGATGGCCTCGACGCCGTCCATCTCAGGCATGCGGAGGTCCATGAGCACCACGTCGGGGCGGCACTCGGCGTACATCTCGACGGCCTCACGTCCGTTGGCGGCCTGGGCGACGGGCTCCATGTCGACCTCGTACTTGAGCATCAGCGCGAGGCCGGCGCGCACCACCGGGTGGTCGTCGGCGATGAGCACGCGGATGGGTTTGGCGTCGCTCATGGCGTCGTCCTCCGTTCGGTTGTGGGCAGGATTGCGGAGATCTCGGTGCCGCGCTCGGCCCGGCTGGTGATGGTGAGGCTACCGCCCACGCGGCGGGCGCGCTGGCCCATGCCGAGGAGGCCGAAGCCGCCCTGGTCGCCCTGGCGCTCAACGTCGAACCCGCAGCCGTCGTCCTGGACGCGGAGGCGCACGTCGGCGGCTCCGAAAGAGATATCGACCCAGACGAGGTGCGGGGAGGCGTGGCGGATGGCATTGGTGACGGCCTCTTCGGCCACGCGCACGAGGCTGAGGCCCACGTCTGCGGGTACGCGGCGGGGCGTTCCGGCGATATGGAGGGCAATCTCCACTGGCGTATCGAGGCGGGCGCGCTCCACGGCCGCGGCCAGGGCGAGGTCGGGGCGCTCGTACTCGGCGGCGTCGGGCTGCAGGGCCCAGACGGCGCGGCGGGCCTCGGAGAGGCCCTGCTTGGCCAGCTCGGCGGCTCGGTCGATGAGGCGCCAGGCGTCGTCGGGCCGTTGGGCGGAGATGCGCTGCGCCACCCTGAGTTGGAGGAGGATGCCCGTGAAGGCCTGCGCCAGGGTGTCGTGGATCTCCTGCGCCAGGCGCTCGCGTTCCTCGCGGACGGCGGCCTCGATATGGCTCTCGGCAAGCTGGTCGGTCTCTACCAGCCGGGCGAGGTCGGCGTCCGGCAACGCGTGGGGCTCCATGGCGGCTGCCCTCCTGATAGATGATACGCACGAATCGGCTCGACCGGCATGGACGCGCGAGCCAATGCCGTGCGGGTGCTGTACCCTATAGGGGGCGTCGAGCGCCAATCGGGCGCCTGTGCAACGCGCTGAGGGGAGGGCCGCCGGCCTGCCATGAAGGATCTGACCAAGTACCTTGCCGTGGGTCTGGGCGGCTTCCTGGGCGCCAACGCCCGCTACATCGTGGGCGGATGGGTGCAGCAGCGGCTGGGGCCGGGCTTCCCGTACGGCACGTTGCTGGTGAACGTGAGCGGCTGCTTCATTCTGGGGCTCTTCGCCACGCTGGCAGTGCGGACGACGTGGGGCGAGCAGTGGCGGCTGCTCGTGGCCATCGGCTTCGTCGGGGCGTACACGACCTTCTCCACGTTCAGCTACGAGACCCTGCAGCTCATCGCCGAGGGGAGCCGCTGGCGGGCTGCCGCCGCCAACGTGGCGGGGAGCGTGGCGGCGGGCTTCGGGGCGGTCTATCTGGGCGTGGCGGCCGCGCGGGCGCTGCTGCGGCTGCGCCTGTAGGGCTTTCGCCCGCCTCAGCGTGGGATGTAGCCGTGGTAGACGCCAAGCCAGTAGGCGATGAGCCACGTGCTTCCGTCGTGCTCGACCGCGCCGTCCGAGCCTCCCGCCGCCTTCCAGGGGTTGCCGTTCCAACGTTTGAGGAACCTCTCGCCGGGCGAGACGACGCGGTCCAACTGCACGGGGTCGTCGAGGCCTTCCTCGCGGCGCACCTGTACGTCGTGGCGGCGGCTGTTGTCCACGGCCCAGTCCACCAGGTCCCAGGGCCACTCCCGCAGGTCGGCCAGGGCGTCCTCCACGGCGCAGGGGTTGCCCGTCATGGCGCCGTAAGCGAAGTTGTAGAAGCTGCTGCGCTGCAGGCGGATGGGCTGCTCGGACCGCTCCTCGCCCTCCCACGTCCGGGCGACCGCCTGGGTGAGGATGCGCCGGCGGGCGGGGTCCGTCTCCAGCATGAGCAGCGGGTAGGCGGCGATGCATGCGAGCTGGTCGTCGGAGTGGTTGATGGTGCGCCACTCGCCCAGCTTGCCGCGGCGCAGGAGCAGCGTGTTCTGCAGGTAGTGGTGCTTTTCGACGAGGTCATCGTAAGCGAGATCGTACTTGGCGTCGCCGGTGATGTACCGGGCTACCTTGAGGTGCGAGAGGATCTCCAGCGAGTTGAGGCCGCGCTGCTCGGCCCACTCGGGGTCGCCGTTGAGGTACTTCGGGGCCCAGACGCCCCAGCGCGTCTTGCGGCCGGTGTGTCCGATGAGCACATAGCCGTTGTCGATGATGTGGTCGGTGGCCCGGCGCACCAGGGCGGCGAGGCGCGCCTTCTCGGCCGCGTCGGCGACGTGCGTGTAGTACATGTACCAGGCGAAGTAGTGGCCGTCCATGGTGTCGGACGAGGTATCGGACTTGCACCAGACGCCAGGCTCCACGGGCGACCGGACCCAGTATTTGTCGATCTCGCCGGCCACGCGCACGGTGGAGTTGGGATCGTAGCCCCTGATGCCCCCGCGAATCTCGGCATCGGTGGCCACCGAGCGGGCCGGGTAGCCGGCGATGCCCGTGAGGCGCTCCAGCTCGAGCATGGCCTCCATCGATTGCTTCGCCTGGCGCCGGGCCGCAGGATCGTGGGTGGCGGCGTACCGAAGCGACATGGCGGCGACGTAATAGCCGGTCCAGAGCCCGTCGCTGTCGGCGGCTTCGTGGTACCAGCCGCCCGTTGGGTCGCCGGGCCGCTTCAGGTGGATGTTGCCGATGTAGCCGCGGCGGTTGTGGCGCTCCTGGGTGATGCGGTCGAAGTGGGCGGCCTTCTCCGCCAGCGTGGTGGGCCGCTCCTCGATGCAGGCGTAGCCGCCGTCGGTCTCCAGCCATGTGCGGCTCTCGCTCTCGCTCCAGATGGATGCGACGCGGTTGCCGGGCATCCAGCGCTTGCCCCGGAAGTAGCTGTATCGCCCGGCCCGGAGACGCCAGGCGCCCTCGGGAGTGCCGGCCCAGAGGTCGCCGTTGGCGGCAAGGTGGAGGCAGGCGATGTCGTCGTAGGGCACGCCGTCGGCGCGGTCCATCCGCTGCCAGCCGTCGGAGCCGTTGTAGATATAGATGCCGTTACCGGCGGCGGCCCAGAGGATGCCCTGAGCGTCGGCGACGACCTGGCGGAGTTGCGCGCCCTCTGGCAAGCGGCCCGCGGCATCGGCGGGGAGGTCGGCGGGGCGCGGACGCGGCTTGCGTATGCCGTTGGGCAGGCGCGCGCCCGTGGGGTAGCTCGTGGAGCGGAGCTGCAGGTAGGTGTGCGCGGGCACGGGCGGGGCGGCAGTCGGCGGCAGGGCGAGCATCGGGCGGCACCTCCGGATGACGGCGGCACGGACACGGCACACGGACGGGCACGGGACCTGCACGGACGGCGTGGATGCAGAGGCGCCGTCCGTGTCGGTCCGTGGCTGGTCGGTCTAGAGCGGGTACTGCGGGACCTTCATCAGCTCGCCGCCCTTGAGCGCGGATTTGTGCGCGACGATGCCGCCCGCGGTCATGGTCAGCGCCTGCGAGATGTCGACCAGCGGCTTGCGGTTGGCCAGAATGGCTTCGACGAACTCGGCCATGAGGTAGCCGTGGGATCCGCCGTGGCCACCGGCTTCGACGCCCGGGGGCAGCGGCGGACGGGCGATGACCGGCACTTTGATGTCGCGGCCCTCGGTGGCGAAGTTACCGTAGAAGCTGCCCTGCTGTGTGCGGATGCGGCCCTTCTCACCGCTGTCGCCGGGGGTGTCCCAGCTCACGGCCATGCGGGCCATGCCGCCGTCGGCGGTGCGGAAGAGGGCGATCTCGGTGGCGAACGGGTTCTTGTAGCGGTTGTTGGCTGGTTTGAACTTCTCCACGATGCTGGGCATGGCCATGCAGGAGACCTCTGTGAAGGGGAGGCCGGTGACGCCGGTGTAGTAGGCGTTGGAGTGGGTGGGGTACCACTGCGGCGGCAGGCCCACGCGCCAGCCCTTGTACGAGTCGATCTGTTCCACGGAGAAGTGGAAGTACTCGCCCTCGGCGTAGACCACCTTGCCCAACAGGCCCGCCTTGTACATCTCGCGCATGGCGTAGAGATCGTCGTGGAAGTAGGAGGTCTCGAACATCATGTACTTGCGACCCGTGGCCTTGACGGTCTTGTAGAGCTCCTCGGCCTCTTCCAGCGAGCCGAAGACGGCGGGCACGGCCGAGGCCACGTGCTTGCCGGACTTCAGCGCGGCGATGGCGAGGCGGGCGTGGCTCACCGCGTCCGTGGCGATGAAGACGGCCTCGAGCGAGTCGTCCTTGATCATTTCCTCGCAGGAGGGGTAGGTCTTCCCGCAGTTGCACAGCTGAGCCAGCGTGGCGCAGCGGTCCGGGAAGAGGTCCGTGACGGCGGCCACGGTGACGTTGGGGTGGTTCTGGAACCCGAACGCCGCGCCGAACTGACAGACGCCGTAGCCGGCGATGCCGACGCGGATCTTGCGGTCGGAGATCGGCTTCCACCGCTTCTGGGCCTCCGTGTCCGTGACGCCCTTCTCAAAGCCCTGAATCTGCACCTGCTGCGCCATCGCCCCCTCCTTCCACGCCAGCGCCGCGGCGCCGGCGCCCAGCCCGATCCCCTTGATGAACGCTCTTCGCGTACGGTCCGTGGTCATAGTGCCTCCTGACAGACCGGGGCCGCGTACGCCCCGCTCCAGCAGTCTGTTCGGCATGGCGGTCGGAATACCCTTCCCGCGCGGCGCGGCAGGTACCCTGTGGGCAGGTTTGGCGCAGCGGCGCGGGCCTGACCCGGGAGGTCATGACATGCGTTTCGTACCACAGCTTCTGGCCTGCTTCTGCATCGGCGCCGCCGGACTGCCCGCGCGGCCGCAGGGCGTTCCGGTGACGCACTACGTGAGCCGCTCGGTCGGGCGAGATGCGTACGACGGCCTGGCCCCGAAGCCCGCGGGCTGCCACGGGCCGTGGCAGACGCTGACCAAGGCATCGTCCTTCACCTACCGGCCCGGCGACGCGCTGCTGCTGAAGTGCGGCGACACCTGGGACGAGACGCTGACCCTTCGCGGCGGCGGCACGGGCGCTGTGCCCGTCACCGTGTCCGCCTACGGGGCCGGCAACCGCCCGCAGATCCGTAGTTCCGAGCCGGGCGTGGCGCCCTGCGTGCGGCTGGACAAGTGCGCGGGCTTCCGCATCGCGGGCCTCGAGATGGCCGACGGCCGCAACGCCGTGCGCCTTGACACGGACTCCCGCGTGAGCCGGGTCTACCAGGGCATTACCATCGAGGATTGCTTCTTCCGGCATATCGCCAACCCGCTCTTCCCCAACGTGGCCCAGCGCGAGGCCTCGCAGCACAACCACCTGCGGAACATGGGCTGGGCCGTCTACGTGGACGCCTTCGACACCCCCGAGGCCGTGGTCGTGAAGGACCTGACCCTGCGCAACTGCGTCTCGCTCTGGGCGCAGGGGCTATACATTCATATGGGCGCGGTCAGCGGCGACAACATCGTGTTCGACGCGGATAGCCTCGTCCACAACAGCTACAACTCCATCTACCAGGTGAGCTCCCGCCGCTTCAGCATCAAGAACACCGTGCTGGTCTACGGCTACCCGTGGGACTTCCACCCGAACGGCGCCACGCAGGTGCTGGCCGGCGGGCTGGAGGGCGATGCGGCCAACCCGAACGAGGTGATCCACAACGAGTTCGGGTGGGGCGGCGACTTCCCGGGTTGCCCGGACGGGTGTGCGTACGACTTCGAAGGCGCCACCAGCGGCGTGGTCTTCCGCGACAACTTCATGCACAACGCCTCCGGCGAGCCGGTGCTCTTCATGGGCGGCTTCGTACACAACGACCTGGTGTTCGACCGCAACACCTTCCGGAACAACGTTCGGTTCAGCCCGAGGTGGGACTCCTACGTCACGGTGACGGCGTCGAACACGGGCAACGGCTCGTTCACGAACAACCGCTTCTTCATCCAGCCCGGCAAGCATGCGTTCATCGCCAAGCCGCCCTCGTTCACCTTCAGCGGCAACGACGAGAACGCTGGCGGCGCCTTCGCCGCGATGCCGCTGGTCACCCGGATCGCGGCCGGACGGGGCTCCCGCACCTACGCGCTGGCCAGCCGAACCAGGGGCGCGACGATCCGGTACACCACCAACGGCGCCCTGCCGGACGAGAGGAGCCCGGTCTACGTCCGGCCGATCAAGGTGACGCGATCGTGCGCGATCAACGCCAAGGCCTTCGCGCCGGGGATGAACCCCAGCTATGTCAACTGCGTGGCCGTGGACCTGCGCGACGCCGAGGGGCGTGCGCCCATAGCCGCGGCGGCCGCATCGGGTGTGACAGACACGTTCACGGTGGCGTTCTGGGCCAACCCCACGGGTGAGCGCGCCCCGGTGCGCGACGCCTCGGTTCCCGCCGACATGGCGGGGCAGCGGTTTGTCCTGAGCGGCGAGGCGGGCCTGGGGGTTTCCGCGGCCGGCAACGGGATCAGCGTCTTCGAGAGCTCGGCCAAGCCCTCCACCTGCCTCGTGACCGACGACATCGCGCTGGCCGGCCGGCACCACATTGCCATCGTCTATCGCAACCGCCAGCCGTCGCTCTACATCGACGGCGTCTTCGAGAAGGCGGGATGCCGCAGCGCCGTCCCGGTTCGGCCGCTCTTCACCGCCGGGCCGGAGGCGTCGGGCGTGAAGGTCTACGACCGAGTGCTGACGGACGCGGAGATCCAGGCGCTGGCGGCGGGGGCGGGGCGGTAGGTCAGGCGTCGTCTGCCTGGACCAAGGCAGCCACTTCGGCGATCAGGAGCGGTATGTTGGGGGCCCTGAATGAGAGGCCTGGGGCCGGTACCCGCGTGCGTTTCAGGTCGGGCGGGACATGCTTGTGATGTGGATGCGTCGGTTGCAGATCGGGGTTGTTGGGATGCGGCTGCGAGTCGTACCAGCCGCGCTTGGCACCGCGGCGCTCCAAGCGCAGTGTGGAGCCAGTAACGACCGAGTACCGTTCGCGTACGCTGTATACAAACAGCTCATAGTCCTCAACTGACCGGAAGTCGTCCATCAGGAGGCGAGTCGCACGAGACCCGCCAGGCTCGGCGGGTTGGGCTGTTCCACTTGCAGTTGGTTGCGGTACTGCGCCTGCCGTTGCAGCCAGGCACGGTAGGTGCCTGCCCACTCAGCAAAATCGAGTACCCAGGCGTCGTCCTCGGGCTCGTCGCCGGCGCAGTAGGCTGCGTAGAACGTCTCCGACCGGACGCCGTACTTGCGCTCGAGCCGAAGCAGGTCTTGCTCAAGCGCATGTATGTCCAGCATCAAGCCTTGCAGGTTCATCGCGGACCTCCAGTCGGCATTATACCGAGCAGAGGCGGGTCCGCCCGCCGCATGAGCGGCCATATGCGTGTTCGCTCGGTGGGCCCGGTAGCTGCCTGGCGCGCAACCGCTCTGTCGCTTGGTACACTGGAAGCATGGCAGGAACACAAACGCTTACGCCGGAGGAACTCGTCGCGACGGAGCGGGCGCTGGAGCGCGCGCGGGCGATGGCGCGGGCCGCCGTGGCCGGAACCGGGGCCGACGTGTATCTCTTCGGCTCCAGGGCGCGCGGCACGGAACGGCCCACGTCCGACATCGATATTGCGGTGGACTGGCATGGCGCGCCGCTTGGGAGCGGGATACTCTCGCGCCTGCGGGAGGAGTTCGAGGAGAGCAACATCCCCTTCACCGTGGACGTGGTCGACCTGGCCCATGCACCCGCCGCGCTGCGAGAGCAGGCGCTGGCCGAGGGCATACGATGGACAGGCTAGGCCTGCGGCTGGCCGATGCCGAGCGGGCGCTCGCAACGCTGGCCGAAGCGCTTGCTATCGAGGCCCCGACGCCGTTGGAGCGCGATGGGGCCATCCAGCGGTTCGAGTACACGTTCGAGGTCGTCTGGAAGCTCGGCCAACGCTACCTTGCGGTGCATGAGGGGCAGCCCGCAGTCTCACCCAAGGCGGTGTTCCGCGGTCTGGGGAGCGCGGGCGTGCTGTCGATCCTCGGCATGCAGCATGCGATGGAGATGACCGACGACCGCAACCTGACGGTCCATACCTACGTCGAAGGCGTGGCTGATAAGGTCCACGGTGAGTTGGCGCGCCATCACGGGCTGTTGGCCGAGATAGCCGCCGAGATTCGCCGCCGGACGGTGTGCGGCGGATGACCGGCTGGACGCGGTCTGGGATATCTCCGCGGATTGGCTCGCAACGTCCATGATCCCTGTCTCCGACATAAGGCGACTGGCGGACAGGATCGCTGATCAGTTCCGACCCGAGCGGGTTGTGCTGTTCGGCTCGTATGCACACGGCACGCCGACCGACGACTCCGATGTGGACCTGCTCGTGGTCCTGGACCACGCCGGTCGCAGCACCGACAAGGCCGCCGAGATTCGCCTTGCCTGTCACGGCGGTTTCCCTCTCGACCTGCTCGTCTACACCCCGACCAGGCTGAAGGCACGGCTCGACCTGGGCGATGCCTTCTTGCGGTACGTGATCGATAAGGGCACTGCGCTGTATGAAGCCCATCGCGGCTGAGTGGATCGAGAAGGCCGAGGGCGACTTCGCGATGGCTTGTCGCGAGATGCGCGCCCGTCGTTGCCCGAGCTACGATGGCGCCTGCTTTCACTCACAGCAGTGCGCGGAGAAGTACATGAAGGCCCGGTTGGTCGAGGCCGACGTGGCTGTGCCGCGGACGCATGACCTCATCGCCTTGCTCGACCTGGTGGCTGCTGCGGAGCCCGGTTTCGTCGTAGTCCGTACCCAGTTGGCCGGGCTCACAGACTACGCTGTGCGGTACCGCTACCCAGGTGATTCGGCAGATCGCGATGAGGCTCGGCAGGCACTGCTGATGTGCAAACAGGTGAGGATGGTCGCCCGAGGGTTACTCGGCCTACCCGAGTAGCTAGGGCGGGCGCCGGACGGATGTTTGAAGCGCTCCACCTCGCCGCAACTTGCAGGGATGCGGCCGTTGCGCGCCGAACTGGTTGGGCATGGAACCACTTACTGCCTCCTTGGCCGCTCTGGCCTGTGCGCTGGCGCTTGGATCGGCGGCTTCGGCCGATGTCGGGTTCGGCGGGGCTCCGACGCTGGGCCCCAAGGACACGCTCCGACAGGCCCTGAAGCCCTATGACCTCGTCAAGCTCAATGTGCTGGGCGCGGCCTACTGCGAGAACCTGCTGGACTGCCGCAACAACATCACCAGCTACAGCCAGCTGAACTACGACGCGCCCTGGGGCGACGGCTACAACCTCCAGTTCCCCGACGATGCCGCGCGGTTTATGGAGTGCCTCGCCTGGGAGGACCAGTTCTCGCCGGTGGTCCGCCTGGAGCTGATGCGTCGCCTCACCAAGGGAATGATCGCTGCCCGCGTGCCCGGCTCCTTCGCCGAGTCCTACTTCCGGCACCGGAGCGGCGGCAAGACCTTCCTGGCGTTCGGCGACAAGCAGGGCAAGGAGGGGCGCTTCCTGCTCTCCATGTGGGGCGACGAGCTCTCCGGTTCGCTGAAGGTGGGCTTCCGGCTGCTCGAGGGCGGCGCCTGGCGGCCCATGGGCGACTTCGCGCACAAAGCCGAGGACGACGTGCTGACCGACGCCGCCACGGCGCGGTCGGACCGCTACTGGCACGCCTCGCCCATCACGGTGAAGCGCGCCTACACCTCCGGGGCGGCCCGAGTGCAGGGGTCGGCGCGCTACTGGCTGAGCGACGAAGACAAGCCGGTGGAGTACGCCTTCCAGTCCGACGCCGGCGACGGCGTGGAGCTGACCGTGGGGGAGCCCGGCTGCCCGTTGCCGCTGCTGGGCGACTACCGCATGCCCACCACCATCCACCTGCCGGACCGCGCGATCTCGTACCGCAGCGACCGCGATGGCGACCAGGCCTTCGTGCGGCCCGCGTTTCGGTACCTCATCCTCCGCAAGCATGGCGGCTCCTGGGGAACCATGGGCTACTCGTCGGCCCTGCTGGTGATGTGGGAGGGCACGCCCGAGCGTGTGGAGGTCATCGCCGACAAGGGCTACGGCGAGGTGCGCGTGCGGTACGCCGGACGCAAGGGGCGAATATGGCTGAACCCCTACTACTGGCTGGACGACAACGACCTGGAGATGATCCACCGCAACGCCGAGAGCTTCCTGAAGTGGGGCGTGCTGCTGCAGAACGGCTTCCCGACCCAGCAGATGCTCAACGCGCTACCCTCCGGGATGGCGTCTGGCGCCTATCTGCTGACCAAGTACCGCGATCCCATGGCGATCACCGCCCGGGTCAACGCCGCCCGCGCCGTGGACCGGCTCTTCGCGGCCGAGGATGAGGGCAAGACGCTGGTGCGTAGCTTCTTTCCCGTGAAGGCGGCTGCGTGGATGGCCAAGACGGCAGCTCTGATGAACGACGCGCCCCTCCGGAAGCGCTACGCGGAGCTTGTTGACCGCGCCGTGAAGCGGATGTGCTCGCCTGCCATGGGGTACGACGGCGCGGCATGGCCGGGCGGATGGGACCATTTCTGCTCCGCGAAGGCGCTCTGGCTCGCCTACGATGCCACGGGCAACCGAGACTACCTCGCCGCGTACGAGCGCGCCGCGGCGGTCTACACCATCGACGAGAAGGGCATCTACCGGCGCGGCGTGAAAATGGACGCGCCGGGCGGGTTCGATACCTACTCCGGCAGCCTGGCGCTGGCCGTCTGGGGCCACTCGGGCAAGCTTGACTACGTGCAGAAGCTGATCGACCTGGCCGTGCCCAACGGCTGGCACCAGCCGGAGCGCCTGGTGCGGGACACCTGGAACGACGCAGGCGCGGGCCCCTGGGCGCAGGATGACGCCAACCCCGAGTATGTGGGCCTCTCGCTGAAGGGCGCCGCGCTGCCGACGACGCCGAAGGTCGTGACGCTCGTGGGCGCCTTCCCGAGCTACAACGCGAAGGGCAAGGTGACGCCGCGCAACGCACCCCTGCTCCACAATCCCTACTTCCTGCCGGGCGAGGCCCCGCGCCGGGCCGCGAAGCCCACGTCGGCCGCGCTCCTGCGGTCGCCGGTGACGGGCACGGGCGGGCGTCCGTTGCTGGTGCGGCTGCCGCTGGGCGACGCCTCGGGAGCCGGCGTGGACCTCCGCATCCGGGGCGACGGATACCGCATCTCGGTCTCGCCCGACGGCAAGCAGTGGCTCCAGAGGCTGGACACCTTCGACCCAAAGACCGCGCCGCAGTCGCTGGACCTCTCGTTCCTCTGCGGCTCTCGCGAGGAGTTGGTGCGCTTGCAGAGCGTGACTGCGCCGGACGACGCGCGGCTGCTGACCTCGCCCGGCGGCTCCGTACCGGCGGCTGAGCGGCGGCGGTTCGCGGCTCGCGGTGGAAGCCTGGTCTACCGGATACCCGTGGCCGGCGCGACCACCTGCCGGCTGGAGCTGATCGTCGGGAACGGATATCGCATGGACGTGTCCTTTGACGGCAAGCGGTGGCGCACGGCGGCTTCGGCGCAGGATGCCGACGGCGGCAGCGGCAAGCTCGTAGCCGACGCCGGCATGATCCGAATGGTGGACGCCACGCCGGAGGCGGCGAAGGGCGGCGTGGTCTACCTGCGCCTCCGCGACGCGGGCGTCGCCGGGGCGTTCGGCGGGCGGACGGCCTTCCTGCAACGCCTGACGGTCTACGGCGCGCTGCGCTGCCGGCAGGCGTGGCTCAAGGTGGAGAACGCGTCCAGCCGCGCCGGGGCATCCTTCACGGTGGAGGGCATGACCCTGCGGCGTTGGTGAGGGCGCCCGCGATGGGGCGGGAAACGGGCCGGGGCAAGGTATAACCCGGTGGTGAACCGGCGGCCGCGGGGGGCGATCTGGGCCCCGCCGCGGCCGCCAATTGAAACGGAGCCGAGGCCATGGCGCACGTCCCTGCCGAGCGGCAGCTCACGCGGAGCCCCTTCCCGATCAATCTGGACAACAACATCAACTTCTCGCCGGACGGCCGGCTGGTCGTGGCCGATACGCGCGGCGACGGCGGCATCAACACCAACAAGCGGCTGGTGACGGTGGACGTGCAGACCGGCGCCGTCGATGTCTTCTACACCCTGGAGACGGGCCTGCTGGGCGTCGGGGCTGCCAGCTATCTGAACGACCACGAGGTGGTGGCCATCCACGCGCTGGAGACCGGCCAGAAGTACGACTTCACCATGCGCGGCGGGATGATCATCGCCACCGACGGATCGCGCAAGCGCCGATGGCTGGACAGTCGCAGCGTGCTGCCGCCCTTCACGCCCGGGGCGCTGCGCGGCGGCACCCACAAGCACGAGCCCGACGCCTCGGGGCACTGGGTGGGCTTCACCTACAACGATGCGGTGATGAAGGCCCGCGGGTCCGACCTGCGCAATGTGGGGGTCAGCAAGCGCGGCGCCCGCGTGGAGGTCCCGGCCGACAGCGGCGGCGGGTCCTTCGTGGGCGAAAGCTTCACCGTGCTGCTGACCGCGTGCGTCGATGCGCCGAAGCCGGGGTCCGACCAGTATGGCCGCGCCGAGGGTGACTGCTGGGTGGGCCGTGACGGTTACACGCCGGCCGACGGCAAGCGGCAGAGGGCGCGGGCGTTCCGCGGCGCCGTAACGGTGCTCGAGGACGGAGCCAAGAAGGTCTACAGCGAGGTCTACCTGGTGGACGTGCCGGACGACCTGACGCAGCCGGGTCCCGGCGGTCCGTTGCAGGGGACCGAAACGACCTATCCTGCGCCGCCCGCCGGTGCGAGGGTTCGCCGACTGACGCACACGGCCAGGGCCGCCGACCACGCCATGCGCGGCGTGAAGGGGCACCTGCGGGCTTCGGGCGACGGTCGATGGATCGCCTGTATCGCCCCGGCTCGCCGCGGCGGCGGCGTGGTGGACGAGGTGTACCTGGTGGATCCGGCCTCGGGCGCCATGCGGCAGCTCTCGCGGATGCCCTTCGGCGTGGCGGGCGACGCGCGGTTCGACGCGCTGTCCCGCTTCGTGGCCGTGGGATGCCCCGACGGTTCGGTAGCCGTGATCGACGCCGGGACGGAGCGCTGGGGCCTTGCCACACAGATCGCCCCCGCAGGGCCGGCGCCGGGCAACATCGTCCTCTCGCCGGACGGGCGGCTGGCGGTCTACAACCGCACCGTGGCCGGCGTGCAGCAGGTCTTCTGCGCCGAAACCGGGTACTGAGCCCCGAGAGTCAAGGGAGAGACGTTGTGATCGTTCCGACCCACATCGCCGACCGCCTGCTGGCCGAGTGCTTCGGCCGTCCGCGCGCCTACCAGGCGTTGGGCCGCCTCTGCGACACCGTGGGCGGTCGCGTGGCGGGAACGGAGGCGGCGGCGCAGGGCGAGGAGTGGGGAGCGGGCCTGATGCGGGCGTGGGGCGTGCCCTCGGTGGTGTTTGAGGAGTTCCCCATCCGCGCCTGGAGCCGCATCTCGCTGGATGCGCGGGTGACCGGACCCGGCGGCTGGGCGGTCACGGCCGTGAGCCACGGACTGACGCCCGAATCCGCCGACGCCGAGGGGCCGGTGGTCGACATCGGCCATGGCGACCCGGAGGATTTCGCCGCCCACGCCGCGTCGCTGCCGGGCGCCATGGCATTCTGCGACGAGGGCGCTGGCGCGGGACGCAGGAAGCTCCACCGCATGGAGAAGCTGGCGCTGGCGCAGGAGCACGGCGCGGCCGGCATGGTGATGATCTCGTCGGCATCCGGCATGCTGCCGCGCACGGGCGTCTGCCACCGGCAGGGCGCGGATATCCCGGCCATCGGGATCGCCCGGGAGGACGGCCTGCGCATCCAGCGGCTGCTGGCGGCGGGCGACACGGTGCGGCTTTCGGTGAGCATGCGCAACCGGCTCTGGGACGGCTCGGCGCGGAACGTGATCGGCGAGATTCCCGGTCGCGACCTGCCGCAGGAGGTGGTCATCGCCGGGGCGCACCTCGACTCGTGGGACGTGGCGCAGGGAGCCACGGACAACGGGCTGGGCTGCGCCATCGTACTGGAGATGGCCCGGGCGCTGGCCGCGCTGTGCGAGCGGCCCCGGCGCACGTTGCGGTTCGCGCTCTGGGGCGCCGAGGAGACGGGCATCCACGGTTCGCGGACGCACGTCGAGCGGCGCGCCGATGAACTGGAGCGCATCGCCGGAGTGATGAACTTCGACATGACCGGCGATCCCTACGGCTATTGGACGCCGGGACGCGATGAGCCCGGTCCGATGCTCCGCGGGCTGGCCGAGCAGTTGGCGCCTCTGGGCATGCAGCCCGACTTCAGCAGCGGCGCGGGCCTCCACAGCGACCACCAGTACTTCATGCTGGAGGGCGTGCCCGTGGTCTGCCTGGCGGCAAGGCTCGAGGGCGAGGGCGGCCGGTACTACCACGCCGCCGGGGACACGTTCGACAAGGTGAGCCAGGCCGCGCTCTGCCGCGCCGCCGCCGTGGGCGCCCACACGCTCTGGGCCCTGGCCGACGCGCCCGTGCGCACCTTCGAGCGCCTCGACACGGCGCGGGTCCGCGCCATGCTGGAGGATGCCAAGCTGATCGAGGCGCTCCGCGCCGAGGGGTACGACGGGCCGGCGGTGGCCTGAGGGCGACCGGCCCTCAGCGCTGGTGGTGGTCCGGGTCCAGCGTCATCGGAGCCGCGGGAGGTGCGCCGGCGGCGCCGTTGGTCTGATGGATGGGCCACCGGAACGTGGACGAGACGGGAACGCGCCGGCCCGCATCGGAAGATTCGCGCGCGGCCAGCATGACCTCGAGCACGTGGTACGCATGCTCCAGCGTTATCGCCGGCTCAACACCGGCCGCCCGGCACGCCGCCAGATGCGACACGCCCTGCTGCCAACTGTACCCCTCGGCTCCCTGGCTCAGCAACTCCCTCGGGCCGTTCGACTGCCGCAGCGCCACGCCTCGGGGCAGCCAGTCCCAGCCCAGGAGGCTCACGCTGCCGCCGACGCCCACGAGTTCGACCGACATCTCTTGCGCGTAGGGCCCGTAGACGAAACCCGACTGGACGCATGAGAAGACGCAGCCGCCGTGGTCCATGAGCAGCGCCACGTTGTCATCGGCTTCGACCTCTACGGTGACGCCCTCGATTTCGCGCGTCGGGATGGCCGAACCGACCAGCGCCGTCACGGCTCGCGCAGGTCCGAGCAGTCCGGTGAGGGTAGTGATGTTGTACACGGCCAGGTCGAACATGGCGCCGCCGCCCTTCTGGTAAAACCAGGGTCCCCAGCCCGGTCCGCCGTGGCCGTACCAGGCGCGCGCCGCGTGGACGGGACCGATGCGGCCAGAGTGGAGCGCCTCGGCCATGCACCGGAATGCCGGACTGGTCACGGTGGTGGGCGCGGCGTAGAGGCGGACGCCCCGCTCGTCGGCCAGACGCATGAGGTCGCGGGCCTCCTCCAGCGTGGCCGCGAAGGGCTTCTCGCTCCAGACATCCTTGCCCGCCTGCAGACCGGCCCGGTTCACGGCGCCGTGTGCGGGCATGGAGGTGGTATTCACCAGCAGGTTGAAGTCGGCGCCGGCCAGCATCTCGTCGATGCCGCCGAAGTGGGCGGGGATGCCGAATTCGGCCGCCCGGGCCTCGGACCGCTCGGGCAGGATGTCGCATAGGGCCACCACCTGCACGTCGGGGTTGTCGCGCAGGTCAGCCAGGTACTGCGCGCTGACGCTGCCGCACCCCGCGATGGCTGCGCGGAAGACGGGCATGTGGGCCTCCTTGGTTCAACGCACGCCGGGCCGTCGCATATCCCAGGCCCGGAGGTGGCTGAACGCCGCAGCGCCGAGCAGACCCACACGGCCGTCGGCCGCGGCGGGCAGGCTGTAGCATTGCATGAGCACGTCGTTGAGGTAGAACTCGGTGAGCGAGCCCTTGAGGAGCAGCCGGAGCCGCACCATGCTACCAAAGCGCCGATCGCGGGCCACGCGGTTGTCGGGCGTGTAGCCGCTGCCGTCCAGCGCCATGCGCCCGTACGAGACGGAGCCGTCGTGCGCCGGCATGATGGCCGTGCCGCCGTCACCGTGGCCGAGCCAGAGCGCAACGGGCGGATCATCGGGGCCGGGAAGGGCGATGCTGCCCTCGAACATGATCCCTGCCGCGGCATCAACCCGCGGCTCCAGCAGCGCCACGCCCGTCTTCGCGCCGGATCGCTTCAGTCGGATCGGGGCGCCCTTCATCTTTTCGTTGACCCGCCACCATCCAAGCCAGAGCGTGCCCGCCGTGTCGGTGTAGGCGCGCTTGAGGGCGCCCATGGAGACGGCGCCGTCGCGGGCGATGGAGTGGTGGTTCGCGAGCAGGTCCGGGCCCCAACGGAAGAAGCGGGCAAAGTAGGTGTGCCCGGCAAGCACCTCGGCGTTGCGCGCGGCGAGGCGGAAGGGGCCCTGGGGCCTGTCGGCCACCAGCGTCACCATGCGCCCGCCCGTGCCGTAGAGCATCATGTACCGGCCGTCGACCTGCTCCACGGCGCCCACTTCGCCCTCCCCGGCGCCTTCGACCACGGGCGGCGGCAGGGCGGTCCAGGTCACGCCGTCCAGCGACTCGCCGAAGCCGAAGCGGCCGCCGGTCTCGGGTTTGGGCGTGGCGGTCCAGTAGCCATAGAGGCCGCCGCCGGGGCGCGCGATGGTCCAGATGCAGTCCCAGCGGCCGTCGCGCTGGTACCAGCGTTCGTCCTGCCGGAACTCCGTCCGGTCGTCGAGGCGCTCCCAGTGGATCAGGTCGCGCGATTCGGCGAAGAAGATGGTCTGCCGCGGGCCGCGCCACTCGGAGTAGTTCATGATGAACTTGCGATGGTTGCCGCGGCCGGGCGCCTGCCAGACGGAGCCGGTGCCCATCCAGACGACGCCGCGACGCTTGGTGAGGACGGGACCCACCTCGCTCCAGCGTGCGCCGTCGGTGGAGGTGGCCATGGAGATGTTGTCCCAGCCGCGGCGGGCGTTGGCCAGATAGTAGAGGTAGCTGACGCCCCGATGCCGGAAGAGCCAGGTGTCCCACATGTTGCCCGTGCGGCGGCTGCGCGCCTTGTAGAAGAGCGACTGCTCGGAGCGGTCGAAGGTGTCGTCGCGCGGGTCGTCGCTGGGGATGGCCTGGGCGTCGCGGGCCGCCCATAGGAAGCCGTCGCCGTCCAGAATGAGCCTTCCGCGCTCGATCCGGGCGCTGCCCATCAGGCGGCTGACGGGGAAGCGGCCCATGGCGTCGTCGGCGGAGCCGCCATCGAACCGCCACCAGGCCACCGGCGCCGGGTCGGACTCGTGGCCCGGCAACAGCGCGGCGAGTTGCGCCGGGCTCAGGGCGCGGTCGTAGATGCGCGCATCGGCAATCTCGCCGAGGAAGGGGCCCACCTCGCCCATCTTGCCCACGTAGCGGAGGCCGAGCAGGGCCATGGCGTCGTCGCCGAAGGGCTGCGGCGCCTCCACCGGGTAGGACGCGAGCGTCGCGCCGTCGCGCAGGACGGTGACGGAGTGTTCGGCGTAGACGACGCCGATCTGGAGCAGTTGGTCCGGCGCGGCGGTTTCGGCGGGCCACGCGGCCTGGTCGCGGTGCGTGCGGCGGAAGAAGTCGCTGCCGGGCATCCACCTGGCGGGGGCGATCTCGCCGAGGACGATGGAGTCGAAGCGCTCTTCAGAGTCGATGAGGGTCAGCACGCCGGCGCCTTGCTGCTTCAGGTCCGCCGCGGCCACCCAGGCCACCAGGGTCTTCTGGACGATGCCCTGCCCGGCCGCCACCTTCGATGGCTCCGCACAGAGCATCGGGGCGACGGCGATGAACGCCAGCGCTAGTTCCACAATGAACAAGAAGCCACCCTCCCGGTTTGCCGCGCCCACGGGTCTGAGTATGTCTCTAGAACGTGGACGCGCCCCGGTCAGGTTCGGTAACGCGCACGGTGGATGGGCGGGGTACTCGTGTGCGGTCGGGCGGAGTAGAGCCCGTGGGCTACAGCCTCACCACACCCATGTGGCGCGGCGGCTTGACCGGACACAGGAGAGTGGCAGATGTCGTGGGGACGAGTCATCGGAAAGCTGATCATGGCCCTCTGTGCCAACATGGAGTGAGACACTTTCCAGTCCCTCCAGGATGATCGAGGGCGGAAAGGATCGCATCAGGTGAAGAACGGTTTGACAAACGCCATGGCGTCGAGGAGTCCAGTAGGCATGCCCGTGCGGCCCACAGATCAGTCGTCTCAGCAGTCACGATACGACCCGGAG
>JAPLCQ010000147.1 GCA_026392115.1 Armatimonadota bacterium
CATCATCCCGAATTTCGGTAACTTCAACCTGCAGAACAAGCTGATCCATCCTTCCGTTGAGATCTCGAATGCGAACGTGTTCATTCTCCAGAACATTGTGTACGCGGTGATCTATTCCTCGGTTCTCTTGCTGCTGGCTATCCTGGTGTTCGACAAGCGCGAGGTGTAGCGGAGGCGCGTTGTATGAAGGCTTCAACACGAAGAAACCTGGGCCTCGCCGTCATTCCGCTTCTCATCGCCACGATGCTTCTGCAAGCGGCCATTGACCCGTCGGTCCGAGAAATCAATAAGGGCCAGAAGACCGCGTTCCAGGGCCTGTCTGGGGAGTTTGTGCTGGGGCCGTTGCTTGGCCTGCAGCAAGCCGTGGCCGGCCTTCTCTGGGTCCGCGCCGACGAGTTCTTCCACTCGGGCGACTATGACGCGATCCTGCCCATTGTCCGCATGGTGACCTGGCTCGACCCGCACCAATTGGACGTGTACATCACGGGCGCCTGGCACCTGGCGTACAACTTCACCGACTCCAGCGAGCGGTCGGATCGTCGGTATATCCCGGCTTCACAGCGTCTGCTCGAAGAGGGCGACGCCAACAACCCGGAAATCTACGACATCGCGTTCGAGTTGGGTTGGCAGAACTTCGACAAGATCAAGGACTTTGCACGGGCCGAGTACTGGTACCGCAAGGCGTCGGCGCGCCACGGCGCGGACGAGCGCGGCGAGGCCAAGGCTCCGGTTCCCATGTTCGTCTGGCATCAGTTGGCGCACGCCCTCGCGAGGATGGGCCGTCTCGAGGAGTCGGTAGACATCTGGAAGAAGTCGCTGGCGATGTCGGAGGACTTCGTGAAGAAGAACCCGACGGACTTCTCCCGCCGCAACGTCCGCGACAGCGAGGTCCACAACCTCGAACTCACCCAGAAGCGCATCTTCAGCCGATACAAGCACGAGCTCGATTGGGAAGTGGATGCCAAGGTGGGTAAGGGCGTGAACCGGGAAACCGGTGAGCCCCTGAGCCGCGATACCTACGTGTTCGTAAGCGGCAGCGAAGTGTCGCAGAAGCAGGCCGCCTACGCGAAGGCCGGGCTCACCGCGCCGGCCATGGCCGTCGGAGCTCCGCGGCCGCCTGCTATCGAGCCCATGTGGGATACGGCGTTCGACGCTCGCCCCATCTTTACTTCGCCAAAGGTTCTCGAGGTGAAGGGGCGCTTCAATGTGGGCGACGGCGCCCGCGTCACAGTGCGGCTGCATGACGATACGTACCGGAACGCCCAGTTGAAGGAGTTCACCTTCGACATCAACCAGGATCAGACGCTCATGCTGGACCAGCACTCGGTTCGCGCGGGCACGTTCGGCCGCAAGATCGACATGAGCAAAGATCCCAAGATGTACAGCTTCAAGAGCGACAAGTACTACCTCGTCTTCGAGTTCAACCCGAGGGCGACTTCGCCGTTCATCCAAGACCGCTTCGGATGGAGCGGCGAGGGGATGGCGGACAAGAAGTACCTCTGGACGGACTCTTCGCTGCAGCCCGAGGCACGCTGGGTTCGCAAGGTCTACCGGATCACTCGCGAGCAGGTCTTCGGCGGCTCCATCCCGGAGAGCGCCGTGGTGAGCAACGAGGAATACGCCCGCATCATGGCGGAACCGACGCCCGCCAAGTAGGGGGCCGGCCTCGGACGGCGGTCTTGGGGCGGTGCGGGATGTCCTGCACCGCCCTTTGCTTGTCCGGCCGCACGGCACACATGGCTCAATGCGCAGATAGGGTGCCATAATAGGGGGATCGTGCTAGACGGGGAGCCAGCGGTGCCCTGTACCCGCAATCCGCTATAGCGGGGTTGAATTCCCGGCCCTCGGTGCGTCCACAACCTGGTTCAACATCCGCGGGCGGCGTTCATGGCTTGGCTCCGCGCATCGGCAAGCATGTGAACCGTGTCAGAGCCGGAAGGCAGCAGCACTAAGCATGACTTCCCGAGTGCCGCGTGATTCCCTCGCCGTAGTCGTTCCGCGTTGCTCCCGGGCGTAGGCGCAACAAAGGCCGGGTGCACGATCACCTTCGTCACGTCTTCGCTGCGCCGTCGCGCTCCGGCACGGCCACCGCGGAGTCTGCCATGGCCTACGTCGCGCTATACCGCAAGTATCGGTCCCAGAACTTCGCAGAGCTGATTGGGCAGGACCACGTCACCACGGTGCTGCGCAACGCCATACGCTCGGGCCGGTTGGGCCATGCCTACCTCTTCTGCGGCCCGCGCGGTTGCGGCAAGACCACCACCGCCCGGTTGCTTGCCCGCGCCCTCAACTGCATGGCCGCCACGGGTCCCACGCCGGATCCGTGCGGTGAGTGCCCCTCGTGTACCCGCATCCGCGAGGGCACGGCCATCGATGTCATTGAGATGGACGCCGCCTCCGAGACCGGTATTGACGATGTCCGCGAGAAGATCATAGAGAACGCGCGATATGCCCCGGCAGAGTCGCGGATGAAGATCTACATCATCGACGAGGTCCACGACCTTTCGCTCAAGGCGTTCGACTCGCTGCTAAAGACCATCGAGGAACCGCCGAGCCACGTGATCTTTGTGCTGGCCACTACCGAGGCGCACAAGGTGCCGATCACCATACGGTCAAGGTGCCAGCGGTTGGACTTCCGCCGCGGCACGTTGCCCGATCTGGTGCGGAACCTCGAGCGCGTGGTGACCGCCGAGCAGATCGAGTGTACGCCGGAGGCCCTTGCCGCCATCGCACTGGCTGGGGAGGGGTCCTTCCGTGATTCGCTGAGCATCCTGGAGCAGGTGCTGGCCTTCTCCGACGCCGGGCTGGACCTGGAGGTGGTGCACCGCGCCATCGGTTCCGTAGGCCCGGAGACGATGTACGAGCTGCTCGACGCGGTCGCGTCGGACGACTTGCACGCGGTATTCGTGAAGGCTGGCGAACTGGTCGAGACCGGCAAGGATGTCCGCCAGATCCTATCTGCCCTCCAGGGCACTCTGCGCGACATGCTGGTTGCCCGCATCGCCGCCGGTCCGGAGGCGCTCCCCAACTGCTCTCCCGAGCGCTTCGCGCTGCTCCGCGAGCAGGCGTCGCGCTTCCGCACGGACCAACTGCTGGCGATGCTCGATGTACTGGGCGGCGCTGAGCGCGAGCTGCGGTTCACGAATCAGCACCGCCTGCTGCTGGAGCGGGCGCTCAGCAGAGCCAGCCGGCCTCTCCGGCTCCTGCTCGCCCGCGAGCCGAGCCTCAGCCGGCAAGAGCCGCGCCCCCTCCACCGCCACCGCCCGCGCCCGCCGTTCAGCCTAGCGTCGTCCCCTCGCCGCCTCGGCCGATGGCGCCTGAGGCGCCGTCTGCCGGTCCCGTGCCTGGCGATGTGACGCTGGCAGTCATCCGCCGCGCCTGGCCGCGCGTCCGCGAGCGGCTCAAGCAAGCCTCTCGGGCTGCCGCGGCCATCTTCGGCGAGGAGACCGTGGAGGACTTCGACGGCCGGACAATCACCATCGCATTCCAGAATGCGTTCCAGCTTTCGCGCGCCGATCGTCCCGCGGGCAGGCAGGTGCTGGAGCAGAGCATCTGTGACGAGTTGCGGGTGCAGGGCCTCAAGGTTCGGTGCGTGGAGGCCGGCGCCGCTGCAGCCGAGGCGCAGCCCGGCGCGCCGCCTACGCAGTTGGCGCTGAACGACCCTGTCGCCGAGGGTGCGCCATCCAAGCCCGCCGGGTGGCTGGTCGATCTTGTGGTGGAGCAACTGGACGGCAAACCCCTAGACTGAGCGCCGCGGGTGGCTTCACTCCTCGCGGATTGCCAAGGAGAACGGTATGGGACGTGGTATTGGTCGTGGCGGTTTCGGTGGGCTGGGCGACATGAGCAAACTGCTGCGCCAGGCCCAGAAGATGCAGGAGGACATGGCGGCCGCGCAGGAGGAGCTGGAGAAGGAGCGCGTCGAGGCCACCTCCGGCGGTGGGGCGGTGAAGGCCGCGGTGAACGGCAAGGGGCGCCTTCTGGAGGTCATCATCAAGCCCGAGGCGGTTGATCCCGACGACGTCGAGATGCTGCAGGACCTCATCGTTACAGCCGTGCGGGAGGCCCAGGAAGCCGCCGACGCCGAGCAGTCGCGGCGGATGCAGGGGCTGACCGGTGGCATGGGCCTGCCTCCGGGTCTGCTCTAGCCGGGGCATGGGCCATTGGCCGAGTTGCGGGTATAATGGCCTACGCTGTGGCGGAGTGGCTCAGTGGTTAGAGCGAACGGCTCATAATCGTTAGGTCGTGGGTTCGACTCCCACCTCCGCTACCATTCTGGGGCGCGCGGGCCACGGGCTCGGGCGCCCCGAGTCGTTATCGGCCCTCAGCCGCTTCCTTCTGCATCCAACCAACACCTATGCCGGCACTCCGCACCGTATCTGAGACTGATCGCCGTCTCTTTGACGGCTTCGTCGAGGCACACCCTTCGGGCGATGTGCTCCAGACCTATGCCTGGGGCGACTTGAAGGCGCGCAGCGGTTGGAGGCCCCACCGTTTCCTCCTCGAGGACGACGGCGTCGTTCGTGGAGCCGTCTCCCTGCTGCAACGGCAGTTGCCCGTGGTGGGCCGTTCGATCCTTTATGCGCCGCGCGGGCCGGTGATGGACCTCGACGATGCTCCGCTGGTCTCCTGGCTGGGCGCCGAACTCCAGCGCGTCGCCAGGCGGCTTGGCGCCATCCTCGTCAAGATGGATCCGCCGTTGGAGCGTCCGTGTGACCGCGGAGCCGCCAACCTGGCGGCGGCCGGGTTCCGGCCTATCGACGCAGGCGGCTTCGGCGGCACCCAGCCGCTCTGTGTGATGCAGCTGGACCTGGGCCGCGACGACGAGGAGCTGTTGGCCTCCTTCAAGCCCAAGTGGCGGTACAACATCCGCCTTGCCGAACGCAAAGGCGTGGAGGTGCGCACCGACCTCGGGCGCGCGGACCTGCCGGAGTTCTACGGCCTCCTGCAGGAGACCTGTCGCCGCGATGGGTTCCGCGTGCGCTCGTTGGCCTATTTCGAGGCCATGTGGGACGCACTGAGTCCCGACGGGCGGATCTGGCTTGCGCACGCAAGCTACGAGGGGACCGCCGTCAGTGGCGCCCTGGTGCTGACGTTGGGCGATCGCGCATGGTACCTCTACGGGGCCTCGTCGAACGAGCACCGCAACGTGATGCCCAACCACCTGATGCAGTGGCGGCTCATCCAACGCGCTCGTGACGCCGGCTGCCGTTGGTATGACTTCCGCGGTGTCAGCCCCAAGCGCGGAGGCGGTGCCGACGAGCACCTCGAGGGCCTGAACCGCTTCAAGGAGGGGTTCTCACCGCGCCTCGTGGAGTACATCGGCGAACTCGACCTCGTGGTGTCGCCGGGCTGGTACTGGCTCTGGACCATCGCGCTGCCCCGTGCACGGGCGCTTCTGAAGCGTGCGGCCCGGCAGGGAGAACCGGTTGCCGATGGCTGAGGTTCGCCCCGATGCTTGGATCGAAGTAGACCGCGGCGCCCTGATCCACAACTACCACCTGGTCGCGGAGCGCGCTGGCCAAGGCGTCGATGTGATGGCCGTCGTGAAGGGTAACGGGTACGGCCACGGTACGGTAGGCGCCGCCATGGCCTTTGAGGCAGCCGGCGCCCGGTGGATCGGTGTCTCCAGGTTGTCCGAGGCGGCAGCGCTACGCGCGGCGGGCGTACGGGCCAGGATTCTGGTGCTGACGCCCATCGAACGCGCCAACGCGACCGCGGCGGCCGAACTGGCCGTGGACTGCACCGTCACATGCGCCGAGGATGTCGCGGCCCTGACAGCCCACGGGCTGTCAGGTTCAGCGCCTCTCGCCGTGCACGTCAAGGTCGATGTGGGCATGGGCCGTCTGGGCGTCCTGCCACCGGAGTGTGGCGCCGTGGTGGGCGCGTTGAGCGGCGCATCCGGCTTGCTGCTCGATGGCGTCTATGCGCACCTTCCCAAGGCTGCCGAAGGCGACGTCCCGGCTTGTCGGCGGCAACTGGAGGCGTTTGAGCGTGTGGTGCGGGATGTGCAGACCGCGGACGCCGCGCCGGTTCGGGCGCATGTGCTGAACAGCGCGGGGCTGATGCTGTTCCCTGAGGGACGCCACACGATGGTGCGCGTGGGAACGCTATTGTACGGGCAGAGCCCATGGCCGAAGGCGACGCGCCTGCCGGACCTGCGCCGCACCTGGGCGCTCAGGGCTCGGGTGCTGCAGGTTCGGCAGCTGCCAAAAGGCGCCACCGTGGGGTACGGGAGTGAGTGGACCGCCCGGAGACCCACTCGTACGGCGGTGCTGCCCCTGGGCTTCGGCGACGGGTTCACGTTGGCGCCGATCGGCCCCATCATGCGCCGTAGCGCGCTGCGCTTTGCCATGGACCGGTGGCGCCGAAGCCTCCACGTCTTTTTTGGGGATCGGCCCGCCCAGGTGCTCGGTCGAGTGGCCATGAACATGGTCGTAGTGGATGTCACTGACCTGCCGGAGGTGGGCGCGGGTGCTGTCGCGGAGGTCCCGTGCCTTCGAGTGCCTACGTCGGCGCTGCTTCCTCGCGTATACTTAGGATGACATGGGTGGTTATAGTCGGGAGCCGGCCGGTATTCGCCGCGCATATCGCCGCCGCAGATCTACCGCAAGGGCCAACCGCGTGACGCGCGTCTGGCTTCCCCTGACCTTGCTTGTCGCGGGTCTGGTGGGCGCGGGCGCGGCGGTGAAGATGCCTCAGGGCGATCGGCTGTATGCCTCGGTCCGAGTAGCCGGCATTCCGGTGGGAGGCATGTCCGAACCTGAGGCCAGGCGCGTCCTGCAGGACTGGGCCGACCGTCGGCAGGCTGCCACCGTTGAATTAACGCCGACGCCGGGGTCTGCCTCCAAGCGAACCCGTCGCACCACGGTCGAGGCCCTTGGCTATACCCTTGATACGGACGCCACCTTGCACGCCGCCATGGCCGTCGGCGGCGCGGTCTCGGTCTTCGAGTATCTGGCCACGGCGGTCTCCGGTGAGAAGCCTGTCAGCGTGTCGTGGGTCTGGAAGGTGGATAAGGCCAAGACCACCCACGAGCTACGCCGCCTGTTTGCGAAGCCGTTGCTGGAGCCGCCCCTCGATTCGCGCCTCGTGGAGGATGCCGACGGCTTCCACGTCACATCGTCCAAGACGGGCCTCGAGTTGGATGCCGAAACCACGGCCATGGCGCTGGGCCCGCTGGTGAAGGCGGTGGTTCCATCCGCGGCCGGGGCGCCCGAAGCGAGCCTGCCTGGTCCGGCGGCCCGAGTGGTCTCCAGGGTGCTCGATCCCCGCGTAAGCCAGTCCGCGGGTGACGGGCCGTGGCAGATAGTCTCTCAGTACCGGACGCGGTATGCCCGCAACGCCGATAGGACGCAGAATCTTGTGGTGGCTTGCCGCCGAATCAATGGGCACATCCTCGCGCCCGGCGACGTCTTCTCCTATAACGATGTCGTAGGCCCGCGGGAAGAGGAGGGCGGTTTCCGAACCGCCATGGTGATCGTGCGCGGCGTCTACAAGCCGGGCGTCGGCGGCGGCATCTGTCAGGTATCGAGCACTATCTACAACGCCGCCCTGTTGGCGGACATGGAGATTGTGTCTCGCTCGCACCACGGCACACCGGTGGCCTACGTACCGGCCGGACTGGATGCCACGGTGGCGTTCGGCGTGGTGGACTTCCGCTTCCGCAACCGCACGCCGGGTCCGCTGGCCGTCATGGCTCAGGTTCGGGGCGGGTATGTTGAGGTGCGCCTTCTGGGCACGCCCAGCCCGGAGAAGCGGGTTTCGATCGTCCAGACCGGCGCCTCTACATGGCCGCAAGGCACCAAGACGCTGGCCGACAGGACGTTGCCGCCGGGCGTGCGCAAGGTAGTTGAGAAGGGCCATGCAGGCTGCCGCGTGACGACTTTACGGTTAGTTGAGGAACAGGGCAGGCCCGTGCGCCGCGAGACGATATCGCGCGACTACTATGCAGCATTTCCTAGAATCATTGCGGTTGGTGTGCCCACTCCTTCATCGGAGGTTCGGGCGCCGCAGGCGGGGACGAGCCGCGGCATAGGCGCTCCGCCAGGTGCGGAGCCCGGTAGCCCGGCCGGCCCCAGCGAGGTGGAACAGTGATATCCCGGTATGGAGTTCGGTCCGTGGCGCTCGGGGCTTCGTTGCTGGCGCTCTGCGGGGCGGTCGGCGACGCCCGTGCGGCGGATACCGCGTTCGTGACAGGTGTCGTGCTCAGTCGGACCGGCAAGGAGCCCTTGGCCGGCGCCACGGTGGCTGTCTATGACCAGGGCGGCAAGGTCATCGACTACGCCAAGACCGATGCCGACGGCTCTTACGTACTGGCCGTGCCTTGGTCCACCCTCAGGCTCAAGAAGGCGGCTGGGGGTGGGTTCGTGCGCAAAGTCGGTTCGGGCGTCTCCAAGGTGGCGGGCGGGCTCAGCCGCATGGCATCCGGCCCGCTGAAGGCCGGCATCCGCGCGGCGGCTGCGGCGGCCTCGGCCGATCCCGTGCTCAAGATCGGCGCCCAGGCGGCGGCCGGCCTGGCTTCAAAGGTG
>JAPLCQ010000010.1 GCA_026392115.1 Armatimonadota bacterium
GTTGAAACCGCTGCAACGAACGGCGGGAAGTCGCCCTTCGGCGACTGGACGGCGGCGGCCCGCCGGTCGCCTTTGACGGTCGTCCTGAACGAAGTCAAGGACCCCGATTCCGTCGGTAAGGTGGCTTACTGGGGTGCGGGGCGGTTGAAACCGCTGCAACGAACGGCGGGAAGTCGCCCTTCGGCGACTGGACGGCGCCGGCGCGCCGGTCGCCCTTGACGGTCGTCCTGAACGAAGTGAAGGACCCCGATTCCGTCGGTAACGTGGCTCACTGGGGTGCGGGGCGGTTGAAACCGCTGCAACGAACGGCGGGAAGTCGCCCTTCGGCGACTGGTCGGTGGCGGCCCGCCCTTGCCGTCGTGCTGAACGATCAGGCGCCGCTGGGTATGATATGCCGACACCATTCGCCAAGGGGCTCACCATTCTATGGACATGCGCGCCCAACTTCAGCAGATCCTCCAGCGCTACGGGACCTCCGTCCTTGAGGAGCCGAGCCGTTTCGCCTCGATCCTGAACGACCTCCGCATGGGCGAGGGGAAGCGCGAGGCGAACCTGCTGCTGCTGGCACTGCGCGAGGGCGTGCCCGACCGCCTGGTCAACGCCGGGACCGGCACGCCGATGACGCCGCTCATCGGCCAACTGGCCCACCGCCTGGCGGACGACATTGGGCTGACCGAGGACTCTGCCCTCTGGGCCGTGGAGAGCTGGGCCCTGGCACTGGGGCTCCGCTTCGAGCGGCAGGCGGTCGCCCCGCCGGTGGTTGCGCCCAGGCCGGTCGTGCCCGCGCTGGCTCCCGCCAATGACGCCCGGTCGCGGCTCCTCGCCTCCATCCGCTGGTGCGAGGTGCCTGCCGGGCCGTTCCTCTTCGGCGCGGGCATGCAATGGCGGACGCTTCCGGCATTCCGGATCATGCAGACGCCGGTAACCGTGGCGATGTACCGCGCCTACTGCCTGGCGGCCGGCGGCGCAATGGGCTCCGCGCCGGGCTGGGGGTGGCGTGACGATCATCCGATGGTCAACGTCTCATGGGACGACGCGCAGGCGTTCTGCCAGTGGTCCGGGCTGGCGCTGCCCACCGAAGAGCAGTGGGAGAAGGCCGCCCGCGGCATGGACGGACGCACGTACCCATGGGGCAACGCCTGGGACCCGCGCCGCTGCGTCTGTTCGGTCAGCCCTTCAAACGCGGCGTCCACCGCCCCGGTTGGGAGCATACCATCCGGCGCGAGCCCCTACGGTTGCCTCGACATGACCGGCAACGTCTTCGAGTGGTGCGCCGATTGGCACACGCCGCGGATCTTCCGTGTCCTTCGGGGCGGCGCGTGGAGCTTCGAAGATGCCAAGGACTTCCGCACGCACTCTCGGGAAAGGGACCTCCCTGACGATGGGTACTTTTATCAAGGGTTCCGGTGCGTCTCTCCCGAGGGCTCGCCGTAGCCCCACACCCGTTCCTGCCCGAAAGGAGCCCGGCTCACGATGGACATGCGCGCCCAACTTCAGCAGATCCTCCAGCGCTACGGGACCTCGGTCCTCGAGGAGCCCGCCCGCTTCGCCTCGATCCTGAACGACTTGCGCATGGGCGAGGGCAAGCGCGAGGCGAATCTGCTGCTGCTGGCCCTGCGCGAAGGCGTGCCCGACCGCCTGGTCAACGCCGGGACCGGCACGCCGATGACGCCGCTCATCGGCCAACTAGCCCACCGCCTGGCGGACGACAACGGACTGACCGACGATGCCGCCCTGTGGGCCGTGGAGAGCTGGGCACTGGCGTTTGGGCTTCGCTTCGAACGGCAGGCCGTTGCGGCGCCGGTGGTCGCGCCGAGGCCGGTCGCGCCCGCTCCGCCGCCCGCCAATGACGCCAGATCACGGCTCCTCGCCTCGGTCCGTTGGTGCGAGGTGCCCGGCGGGCCGTTCCTGTACGGCGAGAAGAATGAGCGCCGGACGCTGCCCGGCTTCCGCATCATGCAGACGCCGGTCACGGTGGCGGAGTACCGCGCCTACTGCACCGCCGCGCGCGTGGCCATGCCCGACGCGCCGAGGTGGGGGTGGCGTGACGATCATCCGATGGTCAACGTCTCGTGGAACGATGCACAGGGCTTCTGCAAGTGGTCCGGGCTGGCGCTGCCCACCGAGGAGCAATGGGAGAAGGCGGCTCGCGGCACGGACGGACGCGAGTACCCGTGGGGCAATGTCTGGGAGTGGTGCGCCTGGAGCGACGGCAGTGCCGGCGACTTCCGCGCGTGCTATCGCTATTGGTTCAACCCTGGCTATGGGGGCTACAATCGAGGGTTTCGGTGTGTCTCGCCCGAGGGCTCCTCGTAGTCACAGACCCGTCCCTGCCCGAAAGGAGCCCGGCTCACGATGGACATGCGCGCCCAACTTCAGCAGATCCTCCAGCACTACGGGACCTCCGTCCTTGAGGAACCTAGCCGCTTTGCCTCGATCCTGAACGACCTGCGCATGGGCGAGGGGAAGCGTGAGGCGAACCTGCTGCTGCTGGCCCTGCGCGAAGGCGTGCCCGACCGCCTGGCCAACGCCGGGACAGGCACGCCGATGACGCCCCTCGTCGGCCAACTGGCCCACCGCTTGGTCGAGGACGTAGGCCTGGCGGATGACATGGCGCTCTGGGCGGTGGAGAGCTGGGCGCTGGCGTTCGGGCTTCGCTTCGAGCGGCAGGCGGTTGTCGCGCCGGTGGTCGCGCCGAGGCCCGTCGTGTCCGCGCCGCCCCCCGCCAATGACCCCCGGTCACGGCTCCTCGCCTCGATCCGCTGGTGCGAGGTGCCCGCCGGGTCATTCCTCTACGGCGAGGCGGCCGAACGCCGGACCATCCCGGCGTTTCGTATCATGCTGACGCCTGTGACTGTGGCGATGTACCGCGGCTACTGCGGCGCCGCGATGCCGCCCGCGCCGACTTGGGGGTGGCGTGACGATCATCCGATAGTCAACGTCTCGTGGAACGATGCACAGGGCTTCTGCAAGTGGTCCGGGCTGGCGCTGCCCACCGAGGAGCAATGGGAGAAGGCGGCTCGCGGCACGGACGGACGCGAGTACCCGTGGGGCAATTCGGTCAGCCCTTCTAAGGCAGTGTCCACTGCCCTGGTTGGGGGGATACCATCCGGCGCGAGCCCGTACGCCTGCCTGGACATGGCGGGCAATGTCTGGGAGTGGTGCGCCGATTGGTTTGATAGCGAGGCTAAATGCCGTGTCCTGCGGGGCGGCTCGTGCTACAACTTCAATGCCGTCTACTTCCGCGCGCACTTTCGCCATTGGCTCGACCCTGACAGTAGGGACTTCAATCAAGGGTTTCGGTGTGTCTCGCCCGAGGGCTCCTCGTAGCCCTCTGCCCTCTGGCGCTTTTTCCCTTTGCCGTTGACGTTGCTGCGCGAGCGAAGCGAGCCGATCAGCCGGCGCCGGGCGCGCCCCGGTTCATGTCGCGGCCTTTCGGGTAGCATAATCCGTGGCAAGCTGACCTTTCGGCGGATGCCCTCTGACATGGGGAGATGGCGATGACAGGTGTTCTGCGGCCCGGGCAGACGGTGGGTACGGTGGGTTCCCCGACCCGCTGCAAGGTCGGGCGGCTTCTGGGCGGCGGCGGACAGGGCGAGGTCTACGAGGCCGACCTCGGCGGTCGCCCCGTGGCGCTCAAGTGGTACCACAGGCACACGGCGACGGCCAGGCAGCGCAAGGCCCTGGAGCAGCTCATCGCCAAGGGCTCTCCCGCCGACCAGTTCCTGTGGCCCCTCTTCCTCGCCGAGGAGCCCGGCATCCCGGGCTACGGCTACGTTATGGCGCTCCGCGATTCACGCTTTCGAAACACCAGCGACCTGATGACGCGGCGCATCGAGCCAACCTTCCGCTGCGTCGCCACCGCCGCGTTCCACCTTGCCTCCGCCTTCCTGGAGCTGCACGCCAGGGGGCTCTGCTACTGCGATATCAGCTTCTCCAATATCTTCATCGACCCGCAGAACGGCGATATCCGCATCTGCGACAACGACAACGTCGGCATCGACCGCGCCGCCGACGCGGCCGTGGGCGGCACGCCGCGCTTCATGGCGCCGGAGATCGTGCGCTGCGAGCGGAAGCCCTGCCGCGAGACCGACCAGTACTCGCTTGCCGTCCTGCTCTTCTACATGCTCGTGATGCACCACCCGCTGGAGGGCGCGCACGAGGCCGCGATCCGGTGCATGGACGTACCGGCCATGAACAAGATCTACGGCAGGGAGCCCCTCTTCATCTTCGATCCGGCCAACCCGTCCAACGCGCCGGTCCGGGGCCTGCACGATAACGCCATCGAGTTCTGGCCTCTCTACCCGTCGTTCCTGCGCGCCCTCTTCGTCCAGTCTTTCACCGACGGCCTGCGCGATACCCAGCGGAGGGTCACCGACAGCCAGTGGCGCAAGGCCCTGGTCCGGTTGCGCGACGCCATCATGCACTGCGACCGGTGCGGCTCCCAGGTCTTCTATGAGGCCGACCCGGTCGAGGCGGTCGGGCGCCGCTGCTGGTCGTGCCGGGCGCCCCTGCACTCTCCCTGGCGCATCACCTTCGGCGACCATTCCGTGGCGTTGAACGGCGACACCAGGCTCTACCCGCATCACCTCCACGCCGCGCCCACCTACGACTTCACGGCGCCCGCGGCGGAGGTGACGCGGCACCCGACCGACCCCAACGTCTGGGGCCTGAAAAACCTCACCAGCGCCACATGGACGATGACGGTCGCGGGAGGCGACGTGCGCGAGGTGCCGCCGGGCAGGAGCCTACCGCTGGCGGTCGGGACCCGGATCGCCTTTGGCTCGGTCGATGGCGTGATCGAAGGCTGAGCCCAAACGACAAGCCCGCAAACAGACAAAGGGAGAACCAACATGGCCAACAGACCCGGCGGCGCGATGGCGTCGCGACCCTTGCACTTCATCTGGATGGTCGACTGCTCCGGCTCCATGGCGGCCGACGGCAAGGTCCAGTCGCTCAACAGCGCCATCCGCGAGGCCCTGCCCCACATGGCCGATGTGGCGCGCGAGAACCCCAACGCCGAGCTCCTGTTGCGGGCCGTCGCCTTCTCGAACGGTGCGCGATGGCATGTGGCGAACCCGATGCCCGTCAGTGAGTTCCGCTGGGACGACGTCGAGGCCGCCGGGATGACCGACATGGGCAAGGCATTCCGGACCGTGGCGGATCAGCTCCGCGTGCCGCCTATGTCGGAGCGCGCCCTGCCGCCCGTCCTGGCCCTCCTCTCCGACGGCCAGCCGAGCGACGACTGGCAGACCGGCCTTGCGGAGCTTATGGCCCAGCCCTGGGGCAAGAAGGCCGTGCGCATCGCCATCGCCATCGGCGCCGACGCCGACCACGACGTACTCTCCCGCTTCATCGGCAACCCGGAGCTGCGCCCGTTGCAGGCCAACAACCCCGAGGCGCTGGTCCGGCACATCCGGTGGGTCTCCACCGTCGTACTGCAGTCCGCCTCGGCGCCGGGCACCCAGCAGGCCGACGGCTCACCGATTACCTCCAACGTGGTGATCCCGCCGTCCGACCCGGCCGGTTCGGGACCGACCTCCGCGACGGACGTCTGGTAGCCATACGCATGCCTCCTTGGGGCCGCCCCAAGCTCCGATGGCAGGTAGCGGCGGCGTCGGTTCGCGGCGCGTCCCATCAGCGGTCGGACATGCCGAACCAGGATGCGTTCGTCATCACGCCTGCCTCCGGCGAGGCCGAGGAGGCGCTCGTCGCCCTCGCCGACGGCCACGGCAGCGCCAAGAGCTTCCGAAGCGAGGTGGGTTCCCGGTTGGCGGTGGAGGCCGCGCACACCGTGCTGGGTCCGCTCCTGGAACCGCGCTGCGACCGCCCAGACCCGTCTGCCCTGCGCGACATGGCCGAGGAGCGCTTTCCAAGGGAGATCGTGCGCGAGTGGCGCCGCCTGGTGGACGAAGACCTGGCGGCCCGTCCCTTCGACGAGGGCGAGTGGGAGCGGCTCAGCGGCCGTGAAGGCGCCTCCGCGCGCCAGGCCGTGGAGCAGAACCCATACCACGCCTACGGCGCCACGTTGCTGGCGGCCCTGCTGCTGCGTGAGCTGCACCTCTACCTCCAGATCGGCGACGGCGACATCGTGGCCGTCGGAGCCGATGGCGCGGCGTGGCGCCCCGTGCCCGGCGACGCCCGGCTGCTTGCCAACGCCACCACATCGCTGGCGCGCAACGACGCCTGGCGTGACTTCCGCCGAGCCCACGCTCTGCCGCCCTCGTTGCCGGACCTGCTCTTGCTGGCCACGGACGGCTACGCCAACTCCTTCGCCGAGGATGCCGGCTTCCTGCAGGTCGCCTCCGACATCCATGGCATGGCGTCCGGCGGCGAGTGGGACGAGGTGGCGGCGGGCCTTGGGGGCTGGCTGACGGACGCCTCGAGCCAGGGCAGCGGCGACGACGTGACAGCCGCGGTGGTGACCCGGCCCGTGGAGCGGCGTCTGAGGCGCAGTCGGCGGGCGCCATGGCTGCACCTACGCTGCAAGTGCCCGGTGAGACGCGTCTGACAGGTCCGAGAAGTCCGACACGTCCGACCTGCCTGACCAGTACCGACGGAAGGAGCCAGCCCGCCCATGGACATGCGCGACATACTCCAGCAGACCATCCAGCGCTACGGGACCTCCGTCCTTGAGGAGCCCGCCCGCTTCGCATCGATACTGAACGACCTCCGCATGGGCGAGGGCAAGCGCGAAGCCAACCTGTTGCTCGCGGCCCTGCGCGAGGGCATCCCGGATCGTCTGGTCAGCGCAGGACAGGGCGCGCCGATCACGCCCCTCATCGGCCAGCTCGCCCGGCGTCTGGTCGACGACGTGGGCCTCGCCGACGAGACGGCGCTCTGGGCGGTCGAGAGCTGGGCGCTGGCGCTCGGCTTGCGGTTCGACAAGCAGGTAGTCGCCGCACCGGTGGTCGCACCGAAGCCGGTAGCGCCCGCTCCGCCGCCCGCTGCGGACCCCAGATCGCAACTCCTCGCCTCCATCTCCTGGTGCGAGGTACCCGCCGGGCCGTTCCTCTACGGCGAAACGAACGAGCGCCGGACTCTGCCCAGGTTCCGCATCATGAAGACGCCGGTAACGGTGGCGACGTACCGTGCCTACTGCCTGGCCGCAGGCGCCGCAATGGGCTCCGCGCCGAGTTGGGGATGGCGGGACGATCATCCGATGGTCAACGTCTCGTGGAACGATGCACAGGACTTCTGCGAGTGGTCGGGGCTGGCGCTACCGACGGAGGAGCAGTGGGAGAAGGCGGCCCGCGGCACGGACGGACGCGAGTACCCATGGGGCAACAACTGGGACGCACGGCGCTGCGTCTGCAATGCAGAGTCCACCGCCCCGGTTGGAAGCAAGCCATCCTGCGCGAGCCCCTACGGCTGCCTGGACATGGCCGGCAACGCATGGGAGTGGTGCGCGGACTGGTACGATTCGACGCGGACATGCCGTGTCCTGCGGGGCGGCGCGTGGCTCTACGTCAATTCGGTCTTCTTCCGTGCGCGCTATCGCGATGGGGGCGGCCCTGTCAATAGGGACTTCAATCAAGGGTTCCGGTGTGTCTCTCCCGAGGTCATATCTGAGGCCGATCCGTCGATTGGGTAGGCCCATGTCGGTCCGTATGAGACGTCGCCGGGCTCCTTCCCCTTGCGCGACGCAGTCGCGGAGGGGGAAGGTCGGGATGGGGGTTGCCGTAAGACCGGCAAAATCGGAAGATGGTTGACCTAAAGGCGAAACCCCCACCCCAGCCCTCCCCCTCCCGCTTCGCGGCAAGGGGAGGGAGCGGTCTGGTCCGTATGAGACGTCGCCGGGCTCCTTCCCCTTGCGCGGCGAAGCCGCGGAGGGGGAAGGCCGGGATGGGGGTTGCCGGAAGACCGGCAAATCGGAAGATGGTTGACCTAAAGGCGAAACCCCCACCCCAGCCCTCCCCCTCCC
>JAPLCQ010000044.1 GCA_026392115.1 Armatimonadota bacterium
TACGACGCGCTGGGCCGCCGCTTCAGCCGCACGGCGGGCGGCACGACCACCGAGTTCGTCTACGGCGCGGGCGGCATGGCGCTGGAGAAGCAGGGCGGCAGCTACACCCAGGCCTACACGCAGGCCAACGGGCTGCTCCGCAGAGGCTCCGAGTACCCGCTGTTCGATGGCCACGGCTCCGAGCGGACGGTCACTAGCTCCAATCAGACAGTCACCGGCTCGGTAAGCTACGAAGCCTTCGGGCAGGTGGCGGGTTCCACCGGCAGCAGCACGAACCCGTACATGTACGCGGGCGATTGGGGCTACCGCAACGACGGCGACGCGGGCCTCATGCATGTGGGCGCAAGGTACTACGACGCGCAGGTGGGACGGTTCATCACGACGGATACGGTGCTCAGCGAGCACCCGTATCTGTATTGCGAAGGCGACCCTGTCAACGCACTGGATCCTGATGGACACAAAACACTGTGGGATCGGATCAAGCGAGGCGGCGCCGACATCTGGCATGGTGGCAAGGATATGTTCGGGAGGGCCAAAGACCTCATCGACATCGGCGGCAAGGTCGGCAAGATCACAGTCTGGATACACGACTCCTGGACGATGGTTGACTGCAAAATGAGGATGCGGCGGATGTACCTTGACTGGGATCCCCGAGGCGAGCGTCATCACGGCGGCGCTGTGGACGACCTCATCGGTCGGCCGGACATCGGCTTTCTGCGCCGATTGTCGGAGATTACCGGTGAGGCCCACCAGATGATCAACCAATGATGGCCGTTTGGGAGCCCGGAGTACGCCTGCGCCGGCAACCGAGCCGACAGGACGGGGCGGCATCGCCACGGCTATGCCGCCCCGCCCCTCTCACCGAGGTACAACCCCAATGAAAGTCATCGCCATAGCTGCAACCACAGCTCTGCTCGTCCTCGTGGGAGTTGTCGCGTACATCGCCTTCGAGGCGAGCCGCCTCCCGGTTGGGGCGGCCGCGCCGAAGGACCATCCGTTCGTCGGGGCGCGCAACGATCGTCTGTGGGATGAGGCCGACCGGGTGTCGAGAGCGGCGCTCGGGATGGACCCCCTCACTCACCTCAAATCCACCACACCGCATGTCCACGCCGTGTCGCTGGTGGTGCGGGCGACGGACGGCGCTGCGCTGCCCGCACCCGTGGTGCAGGACTGCACGACGTCTTACTGTAGCGTGATATGGTCTCCGGCACGCTACGCGGACGGCCGGAGCGGCACCTACCTCTTCCGGATCTGGTGCACCCCGAACAGGCGGCACCTGGAGTACCCCGATTGCCTACGCGTGGCGCTCGTTTGGCCCGGGCGGACCGAGCAGGTTCGGGCCGTGTGCGGCCGCGTGATCCGGGACAAGAAGGGTGTGGAGATACCGCTCTACTCGAACCACTGGACGGGCGGCCCCACCGTAACGCCTGCGGGCAACCCCGTTGCCGACGTCGGCGAACCCGGCTCCTGGACCTGGCTCACGATGCGTGTCGCAAAGTCCGCGCCTGGCCTGGCCGGGCTCGTGATCACACCTCGCCCTGACGTCATGCGGACCTTCCTTCCGAGGCGCGCCGGCGAGAACGCTGTCGTCGTCGCAGGCTGGACGAAAGGTCGAGCCACGCAAGCCGCCACGAAGATCATGACGATCGATAGGCAGGGCAAGACCGCCAAGCCGGTTCTGGGCGACGGAGCGGCTGCCGGCTCCTGGAGGGCCGCGTGGCAGGTAGGCGGGGCAGAGCAGGGAGTGACCCAATGAAGACCATCGCCATTGTGGCGGCTACCGCGCTGGTCATGCTTGTGGGCCTCGTAAGCTTCATCTCCTACCGGGTGGGCCACATCGGTGCGCTCCCGCCGATCATTCGACAGGACCAACCGTTCGCCGGCCCGCGCGACGACCGCCTGCAGAAGGAGGCTTACCGGTCGGCTAGATCCGCGCTGGGCCCGCGCGGTGACGAGCGCCCCGACGACGCAGCCCAGCCGGTGGCCCGCGTCACAGTCGTAGCACGGGTGACCGGAGATGCCGACCTACCGGCGCCTGTCGTGCCGGACTGGGCTGTCACCGGCTGGGACGCGATCTGGTCTCCGGCACGGTATGCGGACGGCCGGAGCGGTACCTACGTCTACTCAGTCCAGTGCGTCCCCGGCCGGGAGGCCGCGCAGCGCCCCGACCGCCTACGCGTCAGTCTAATTGCACCGGAGCGGACCGAGGTGCTCTGGGCCGTACCCGAGGCGCCTCTCTACCCGGAGGACAAACCGCGCCGAACGCGCTACTCGAACCACTGGGAAGGAGGCCCAACCGTAACGCCTGCGGGTGACCCCGTTTCCGGCATCGGCGAACCCGCATCATGGACCTGGCTCACGCTGCGTACATCAAAGCCCGCGCCCGGCCTGGCCGGGCTCGTGATAAGGCCGCGCCCTGATGTCGTGCAGACGCTCCTGCCGAGGCGAGCCGACGACGGCGCGGTTGTCGTGGCAGGCTGGACCACGGGGCGCGCCAAGCGATCCGCCACGGAGGTCACGACCCTCACGACGAAGGGCAAGGCCGCCAAGGCGCTCCTGGGCGATGACATGGCGGCCGGCACCTGGAAGGCCACGTGGAGGGTCGGGAGAGCCCCGGGCGCCGCGAACCCGCGCTAAGCGGTACACCCGCGTGCGCTTGGCGCGTATCGCCGCCGAATGGGCCCGAGCGGTGGCGCGGTCTGCAAACTGCCAGGCCGCGCCACCGCCGACCTGCAATGTGGGGAACGCCGAACAGAGACCGACCTGGGAGCTACCCAGGTCGTTGTCTCTGTCGTGCACAGGAACTGGAGCCGGAAGACACTTAACCGCGAGTACTGGGTGCGCACCGTAGTGGAACAACGATGCAGCGCTGCAGCCCTGCGGGCGCTGGGCTTCACAAACGAAGCCGATTGGTACGACGCGCGCGATAGGACTGCGGCAGAGTCAACAGATCTGCGGACTTTGCCCCTGCGTACGCGGCGCCCGCTGTTGTGGTCCAGGGAGATGCGGCACAAGCCGCCCGAGTTCCTTCATGCAGCGTCGGCACTGGGACAAGAGATCGAGGCGATCGTCGGTTGGGAAGGGGTGCGCCGACTTGCTTTGGCCCGCACCTGGGACGAGTGGCTCGAGGACCTAAGTGACGGGCAGAGACAGGACATAGCCACGTGGATAGGCAGATGAGCTGCCTCTAGCCAGTGCGATGCAGCGTGATCGGTGTCTCGGAACCAGCACTGTCCGGCAGCAGCACGAGCCCCTACATGTACGCGGGCGACTGGGGCTACCGCAACGACGGCGACGCGGGCCTCATGCACGTGGGCGCCCGATACTACGACGCGCGGGTGGGCCGGTTCATCACCCGCGACACAGTGCTGAGCGAGCACCCGTACCTCTACTGTGAGCATGAGCCGGTGGGGTTCGTGGACCCGAGTGGGTGCACCAAGTCGTGGGGCGACTGCTGGCACAATGTCCGCATCGGAGTCGGCGGCGTGATCGGAGGCGGGATCGGCGCTGGCGTCGGCGCCAAGATCGGCGGCTTGATCGGCTGGATTGGTGGCCCCGTGGGCGCAGGAATCGGAACCGCCGTAGGCGCCGGAACGGGCATTGTGATCGGGTACTGGTGGGATGAGATAGTCGACGGCTTCGGTGGCGGTATAGACATGTGGAACGATTGGAGACATCGCCGGCACGATCAGGGGACGCCTCCACCGTGGGGGACAGGAGTACCACCAAATGCCGTCCCGACCAGTTGGGCTGATGGCGCGCCACCGATAGGATACTAGCTGCGTTCATCGGCGTTCGACCGTGTCCTCAACGCTCCGTCGCTGGCTTGGGCCGATCGAACGCCGGTCCCTCGATTGGGAGCGGCAGCGCAGCCGTCGCACGCGACAGCTGCCGCTCTGGCCGATGAGGCGCGCAAGGGGCACACAGGGATGCGCGAGTGCTCCTGCCGTCGGGATATGTGACCCGGGCCGGCAAGGTCTTGTGTAGCGCGATCGGTGCGGCTGCACATCCGCAGGTGACTCGGTCGAGCGCTGAGACCCGGCACAAGAGGTAGTTGAGTATGACCGTTAGACGGTATTATGGTTGTCTGGCAGTTGTCCTGATCATCATATACACATGCGTTTTGTGCGTGTGCCGATACTACGACGGCAAGTCGCATGGGGTTGGCATCTGGATCGTTCCGTATTTGGCATTCTGGGCTCTGGTGTGCGTACCGTTGATCTTGCTGCTCGTCCGGCGCCTGCTGCCACCACCGTATGGCAATCACGAGCGATGAGTTGCTCCATGGACGTGCGCCGCGCATCGGCTCGCAAGTCGTGGCCCTGATGGAACCCATCGACGCGCCTCCTGTGGCGCAAGTTCGCCCCAGTCGCGGCCGCACGCTGGGCGGCACCGCCTACACGCTGAGCTACGACTACGACGGGCAACTGACCCAGATCACCCAAGGCCAGACCACGACCGACTTCGCGTACGACGCGCTGGGCCGCCGCTTCAGCCGCACGGCGGGCGGCACGACCACCGAGTTCGTCTACG
>JAPLCQ010000064.1 GCA_026392115.1 Armatimonadota bacterium
GCCCGACCGCGGTTGCCGTCAAGCGGGGCCTCGGCCGCTATGCGGCGCGGAGCCTGGCTCCGACCGACGCCTGCGCGGCCATCCAGACGGGCCTGGCGACGGCCATCGGCGGCTTCCCCGGCGCGTGGCCGAAGCCGTATGTCATCGACGGCCCGGTGACCATCGAGGTCGAACTCGCCTCGCCCGACCGCGCCGAGGCCCTGGCCGCGCAGCCCAACGTGGAGTTGAGCGGCGCCCGTGCGGTCCGCGCCCACGGCGACGCCTTCCTGGAGGCGTGGGGCAAGATCTGGCGCCCCACGTAACCGCGACCTGACCGCCCGGCGCCGGGCCGGGCTGTCAGGCTTCTTGCAGCGCCGCGATCACCTCGGAGCAGGCGGCCTCGACCAGGCCCGCGTCGGCGTTCAGGGAGCGCGTGCGCCGGAAGCCCAGGCCCAGTTTGGCGGCCGCCTGCGAGGCCTCGATGTCGAGGTCGTAGAGGATTTCCAGGTGGTCCGCGGTGAAGCCCGCCGGGCAGACCAGCACCTGGTCGCACTCGCCCGCTTCGGCGGCTTGCCGGATGGCGGCCGTGAGGTCCGGGCCGATCCAGGGCTCCGGCGTTGCCCCCGCGCTCTGCCACGCCACGCCCCACTGCGGCAGCTTCAGGCGCCGGGCCACGGCTTCGGCGGTGGCGGCCACTTCGCGCTCGTAGGGGTCGCCCCACGTGCGGATGCGCTCGGGCAGGCTGTGGGCGGTGAAGAGCACGCGGGTACGCGCCGGGTCCCAGCCCACCAGCGCTTCCCGCACGCGGTCGGCCAGCGAAGCCAGCAGGGCCTCGTTCATCCCCCACCGCTCCACGTACCGGACGTCCATGCCGGGCGCCGACGCCGTCCGCTCGGCCTCGGCGTAGTCGATGTACTGCCCCACGCTCATGCGCGAGTAGTGGGGCGCCAGCACGAAGCCCACAGCCCGCTCGACGCCGTCGGCCGCCATGGCGCGCACCGCCTCGGCCACGTAGGGATGCCAGTGCTTCATGCCGACATAGATTGCTGCATCCACTCCCTTGGCCGCCAGCGCCTGCCCGATGGCCTCGGCCTGCGCGAAGGTGATCGCTCGCAGCGGCGTGATCCCGCCCACGCGCTCGTACCGCGCCAGCAGCGTGGCGAGCTGCTCCGGTGTGGGCTTGCGGCCCCGGCGGATGTGGGTGTAGTAGGCCTCCACGTCCTCCACGCGGTCGGGCGTGCCGTACGCCATGATGAGGACGCCCACGCGTCCGGGGCTGCCGATCTCCAATGCCTTACTCCTTCGCGCCGATACCGGCGGCGGCCAGGGCCGACCGGGCGGCCTCCTGCCCCTGCCGCACGCAGTCCGGGATGCCCACTCCGCGGTAGGCCGAGCCTGTCGCTACGATGCCCGGCGTGGCCGCCAGCTCTTGCTCAATCCGCGCGATCCGGCCCAGGTGCCCCACCTCGTACTGCGGCATGGCGCGGAGCCACCGGTAGACGCGGGCGGAGACCGGCGCGGCGCCGATCCGAAGCAATCCCGCCAGGGCTTCGTGCGCGGCCCGCGCCAGCTCATCTTCGCTCTTCGCGCGCACGTCGGCGTCGTGGTCGGCGTAGCCCATGAAGGCCCGCATGAGGGCGATGCCCTCCGGCGCCCGCCCCGCCCACTTGTTGGAGGACCAGGTGCAGCCGGTGATGGCCGCCTCGGGCTCCCTGCTCGCCGGGTCGGGTCGGGGCGCCAGGAAGCCGGTACCCTCGAGCGGGTCGCCGATATCGGAGCGGCGGTAGGCCAGCGAGGCCACGGCCGTGGAGGCGTAGGGGATGGAGCGCAGCAGCTCGGCCGCGCCGGGAGCGAAGGGCGCCACCAGATCGGCGGCCCCGAACGCCGGGAGGGTAATGATCGCCCCGGCGGCGGTCAGCTCGTCGCCGTCGTCCAGCCGCACGCGCACGCCGCCGCCGGTGGGTACGAGGGCATCGACGCTTCGCCGCTTGCGTACGTCAACGCCTTCCAGCGCCTGCTCCAGCCGGTCGATGAGGCTCCGCATGCCTCCGCGCAGGGCCACGAAGGGCGACGCCGGCGGGGCGCCGGGCTTCAGCATCGAGCGTGCGCGCAGGGACAGGAGGCCCTTGGTGACGCTCCCCTGCTCCTGCTCCATCTTCCAGTACATGGGGTAGATGCCGGCCATGCTCATCCGGTCCGGGTTGCCGGCGTGGACGCCCCCCATGAGCGGCTCCGCGAACCGCTGAGCGAACTCCGAGCCGAAGCGGCGCCGCATGAAGGCGGCCAGGCTCTCGTCGTCCTGGCCGCGCAGGGGCGGCTGCAGGCCCTCGGCGCTGGCGCGCGCCTTGGCGGCCACGGAGAGGAAGGAGGCCTTCCAGAGCGCCTCGGGCTTGGTAGGCACCAGGGATACCAGCTCGTGGGGCACCTCGTGCAGGCCGCCCTCCAGGAGCATGTAGAAGCGGCGTTGGAGGGGCCGGATGACCTCGCCCTCCATGCCCAGCTCGCGGACCAGTTGCAGCGCCCAGGGCTTCTGGCCCAGGAAGGCGTCGGGACCGGTGTCGACGAGGCAGCCGTCAACGACCTCGGTGCCCACCTTGCCGCCAAGCCGCGCATCGCGCTCGACCAGCGTGATGCGGAGGTCGGCGCCGGCCTCGCGGGCCAGCTTGCGGGCGGTGTAGGCGGTGGCCATGCCGGTGATGCCGCCGCCTACCACGACCAGATGCGGACGGCTCATGCGCCGTGTACCGTATCCACCAGGCGTGCGACGTTGTCCAGCGGCGTCTCGGGAAGGATGCCGTGGCCCAGGTTGAAGATGTGGCCCGGCGCGCTCCCCGCCTCGGCCAGCACGCGGAGGGCCTCGCGCTCCAGCACGTCGGGCGGGGCCAGTAGCGCGGTGGGGTCCAGGTTCCCCTGCACGGCCACGCCGTCGCCCAGCCGCCGCCGCGCCTCGGAGAGGTCCATACGCCAATCCACGCCGATCACGTCGCCGCCGGCGTCGCGCATATCCTCCAGCAGCGAGCCCGTGCCCGTGCCGAAGTGGATGACGGGCACGCCCAACGCCTTGAGCCCATCGAAGAGGCGGCGCATGTGCGGCTGCACCCGGGCGCGGTAGACCGTCGGCGGCAGCACGCCCACCCAGCTGTCGAAGAGCTGCAGCGCCTGCGCCCCCGCGGCGGCCTGAGCCGTGAGGTATCGGAGGACGTTCTCGGCCAGCAGCGCCATGAGCCGGTCCCAGGCTTCGGGCTGGGCGTACATGAAGGCGCGGGTGTGCCGGAAGTCCCGTGAGCCGCCTCCCTCGATCAGGTAGGCCGCCCAGGTGAAGGGCGCGCCGGTAAAGCCGATGAGCGGCACCGTCAGCTCGCCCCGGAGGGTTCGAATGGCCTCCAGCGTGAAGGGCAGGTCCTCCTCGGGCTCGATGAGGCGCAGGCGGTCCACGTCGGCCGCGGAGCGCACGGGCCGCTCGATGACCGGGCCCACGCTCTCCTTCAGCACGAAGGGCGCCCCCATGGGCGTGAAGGGGATGGTGAGGTCGCTGAAGAGGATGGCCGCATCCAGCTCGAAGCGGCGCAGCGGCATCAGCGTCACCTCAGCCGCCAGCTCGGGCGTGGTGCAGCACTCCATCATGCTATGGTGTCGGCGCAGGGCGCGGTACTCGGGCTGGTAGCGCCCCGCCTGCCGCATGATCCAGATGGGGGTGCGGTCCACCGGCTGACGGCGGCAGGCGCGCAGGAACCGATCTTGTGTTTCCGGCATGGCTAGGCTCCGCCCACACGGGCAGGGACGCCCGTGCCACCGACGTTGCCCGCGCCGCCGAGGAGGCCCGTCGCCTCCTCACCTCTCCACCCCCTCAACGCGTCACCGCCGCTTCCCGCAGCGCCTCGCCGAAGGCCCGCACCGTGGCCTCGATCTCGGCGTCGGTGTGCGAGGCGCTGACGAACCAGGTCTCCAGCGCCGACGGAGTGGTGTAGACGCCCCGCTCCAGCATGGCGTGGAATAGGCGGCCGTAGAGCTTGCGGTCGGTCTCCGCCGCGATGGCGGTGTCGGTGACCGGCCGGTCGGTGAAGAAGACGCTGAGCATGGAGCCGACCCGGTTGGTCTGCGCGGGCACGCCCGCAGCCGCGGCCGCCTGCTGGATGCCGGCCTCGAGGTCGGCCGCCATGCGCGCGATGCGCACATAGGCGGCTTCGTCAAGCTGCTGGAGCACCGCAAGGCCCGCCGCCATGGCCACGGGGTTGCCGGAGAGCGTGCCGGCCTGGTACATCGGGCCCAGAGGCGCGACGAGCTGCATCAGCTCCCTGCGGCCGCCGTAGGCCCCCACGGGCAGGCCCCCGCCGATGATCTTGCCGATGCAGGTGAGATCCGGCTTGACGCCGTAGAGCCCCGACGCGCCGGAGCGGCCCACGCGGAAGCCGGTGATCACCTCGTCTAGGATCAGCAGCGCGCCGTGCTGCTCGGTGACGCGCTGGAGGCCCCGCAGGAAGCCATCGGCGGGCGGAACGCACCCAATGTTCCCGGCCACGGGCTCCACGATGACGGCCGCCACCTCGGCGCCGCTCTGGGCCATGATCTGCTCCACGGCGGCCAGGTCGTTGTAGGGCGCCACCAGCGTGTGGGCCGTCATCTCCGGCGGCACCCCGGCGCTGTCGGGGAGGCCGAAGGTGGCCAGGCCCGAGCCCGCCTTGGCCAGCAGGGCGTCGGCGTGGCCGTGGTAGCAGCCGTCGAACTTGATGATCTTGGCGCGGCCTGTGGCCGCCCGCGCCAGCCGGATGGCCGACATGGTCGCCTCGGTGCCGGAGTTGACGAACCGGAGCATCTCCATGCCGGGCATCGCCGCGTTCACGGCCTCGGCCAGGAGCACCTCGCCCTCGTGCGGGGCGCCGTAGCTGGCTCCCCTCCGGGCGGCGGCGGCCACGGCGTCGCTGACGATGTCGTTGCTGTGGCCCAGAATCAGGGCGCCCCAGGAGCAGACGTAGTCGATGTACCGGTTCCCGTCGGCGTCGGTGATGAATGGGCCATGGGCGTCGGCGATGAACCGGGGAGTGCCCCCCACGGCGCGGAAGGCGCGCACGGGGCTGTTGACGCCCGCCGGAAGCAGGCGGCACGCGCGCTGGTAGAGCTCCTCGGAGCGGGCGATGGGCTTACTTGGTTGGTTCATAGGGGCAAAGGGGATCACTTTCCAGCGGGTCGCCGGTATAGGCGTAGGCTCGCGCCCGGGACCCGCCACAGGCCTGCTTGTAGTCGCACAGCGCGCACTTGCCCTTGAGGAGGCTCATGTCGCGGACGGTGGTGAACACCTCAGAGTTGCGGTAGATCTCGACGGGGCTCGTCTCGCGCACGGAGCCCGCGCACAGCGGCAGGAAGCCCGCCGGGTAGACCTCGCCAATATGCGAGACGAACATGACGCCGCTGCCGTCGCGGATGCCGAAGCCCCGCCGGGTGCCCTGCGCCACCTCTTCGCCGCCGCGCGCCTTGAGTTCGAGGGCGACGCGCCGGTAGTGCGGCGCCTCGGTGGTCTTGATGTCGACCTTCCCCTCGGCGGAGTAGGCCAGAAGCTGCTCCATGAGCTGCTCGCTACGCTCGGGCGTCACCTCCACCAGGCCCTTCCCGCGTCCCACCTGGATGAGGAAGAAGAGGCTCCAGCGGGCGGCGCCGATGCGGGTGATCAGCTCATACACCTCGGCCAGGTCGTCGGCGGTCTGTTCGCAGATGAGCGTGTTCACCTGGAACGGGATGCCCGCGTCGCGCGCCCAGCCTGCCGCCCGGATGGTCTGCTCGAAGCTGCCGGGCACCATGCGCACACCATCGTGGCGCGGGGCGTCGGGGCCATCGATGCTCAGGCCCATCATCCAGATGCCTACCTCTTTGAAGCGCGCGACGATCTCGGGCGTCAGGGCGTAGGTGCCGCTGGGCGTGATGGCCACCGTGAAGCCGCGCTGCTTGGCCGCCGCGATGAGGTCCCACAGGTCGGGCCGCTTCAGCGGGTCGCCGCCGGTGAGCACCAGGTGCGGCAACGGGTCGCCGAAGCCCTGCAGGTCGTCCAAGAGCTTCAGGCCCTCCTCGTGGGTCAGCTCGTCGGGATGGCGGTTGGGGTCGGCCTCGGCGCGGCAGTGGCGGCATGCCAGCTCGCAAGCGCGGGTCGTCTCCCAGTAGACCAGTAGCGGCCTGTTGTTCACGTCGAGATGCATGGGGTTACCTCCACTGGTCCAGGGCGTCCGGCAGCGGCCTCCAGACGGCGGTGTAGATGGGCGTGTCGCGGAGCGTGTAGGGCCGCCCGTCGGTGGACCGCAGAGCGGTCACCAGCTCCGAGAAGCGCGGCAGGTCATCGGTCTCGTAGACGACCACGAACTCCTGGTCGGCCAGGCCGGTGCAGTAGAGCAGGAGCTGCGTGACGTCGGGGAACTCCTTGCCCACGCGGATATGCTCGTTCATCATCCCCTGGCGCGCTTCCAGGCCCTTCATGTACCAGTCGGCGGTCTTGCTGAAGGGGTAGACCACCAGGTAGCGCTTGCGCGCCGGTTCCATGGGGTCGAGCACCTGCGGCGACTTGCCGGGGTGGTACTGCGACGGCCGGGTGAAGCCCCAGAGCATGTTCACGGGACGCACGAAGGCGCGCAGCGGCGCCAGCGCCTTGTTGAAGCGGGCGAAGAAATCGGCGGCGGCGTCTTCGTTCCGGACCGCCACGGCGCTCCAGAGGATCAGGTCCGCGTCGGCACGGGCGGGGCTCACCGCATGGATGTGCGCCGCCTCGGCCAGCCCATCCGTGGCCGCCCGCAGCGCCTCCAGGGTCTGGGCGCGGCCTTCGGGGCTCAGGCGGTGGAAGTCCGGCTCAAAGGCAAGGACGGCGAAATGGTTCAGGAACCGGTCAGCCAACGGGCGGCCTCCTTGGCGTGGTAAGTGATGATCAGGTCCGCGCCGGCGCGGCGGAACGAAGCGAGGGTCTCCAGCACCAGCGCGCGCTCGTCGATCCAGCCCCGCTCGGCCGCGGCCTTGACCATGGAGTACTCGCCGGAGACGTTGTAGGCGGCCACGGGCAGGTCGGTGACCTCCCGGGCGGCGCGGATCACGTCCATGTAGGCCAGCGCGGGCTTCACCATGACGATGTCGGCGCCCTGCTCCACGTCGGACTGGATCTCGCGGACCGCCTCGCGCAGGTTGCCCGGGTCCATCTGGTAGCTGCGGCGGTCGCCGAACTGCGGCGCCGATCCGGCGGCCTCGCGGAAGGGGCCGTAGAAGGCAGAGGCGTACTTGGCGGCGTAGGCCATGATGCCTGTGTCTGTGAGCCCGGCCTGGTCCAGCCCCTGACGCAGGGCGGCTATCTGCCCGTCCATCATGGCGCTGGGGGCCACCACATCGGCGCCGGCCTGGGCGTGGCTCACGGCCATGGCCGCCAGCAGCGGCAGCGTGGCGTCGTTGTCCACCGCGCCGTCGCGCAGGATGCCGCAGTGGCCGTGCTCCATGTAGGCGCAGAGGCAGACATCGGTCATCACCACCAGCTCGGGCGCGGCGGACTTGATCTCGCGGATGGCGCGCTGCACGATGCCGTCCGGGTCCGCCGAGCCGCCGCCGTGCGCGTCCTTCTCGTCGGCGATACCGAAGAGGAGCACGGACTGCAGCCCCGCGTCGCGGATCTCACAAGCCTCGTCGGCCAGGAGGTCCACGCTCATGCGCGACTGGCCAGGCATGGCGCCGATGGGCTCGTTGATCCCCTGCCCCGAGCGCACGAAGAGCGGGTAGATGAGGCCCTGCACACGCACCTCGGTCTCGCGGAGGAGGTTGCGGAGGCCGGGGCTCCGGCGCATTCGGCGCAGGCGATGGGATGGGTCGAAGGGCGGCGCTTGGCTAGGCATGTTTGCGGTGGTCCTCGAGGATGGCCGCGGCCAGTCCGGCCGCAGTCTGGTCAGGTGATACGCAGCGTGGCTCCAGCCCCATGGCCCGGACGGCCTCGGCGGTGACCGGGCCGATGCAGGCGAGCCGCGACCGGTCCCACCAGGCGTCCAGCGTCGCGCCGTGCAGCATGGCGTCGAGGCCGCGGGCGGCGGAGGGGCTGGCCAGGGCGATGTAGTCCGGCGCCGGCCCCGAGGCCCTGGCGGCCAGGTCGGCGGCTTCGGCGGTTGCCGTTCGTATCCGGTAGGCCGTGACGTCGGTCACGTCGGCGCCTCCGGCCCTCAGGGCCTCGGGCAGGTCGGCGGCTGCGATGTCGGCTCGCGCCAGCGCGATGCGCAGGCCCCGGACGTCGCCCAGCGCGGCGGCCAGCCCGGCTCCGGTAGCCGTGCCCGGCAACAGGTCCGGCGCGCGCCAGGCCTCCGACAGCGCGTCGGCGGTGGCAGAACCCACGGCGGCGAGCTTGGGCGGGGCGCAGGCGGGCAACGCGGCGCCGGTCTCGGCCGCGCGCCGGGCCACCGACCGCACGCCGTTGGCGCTGGTGAAGAGGAGCCAGTCGTACCCGGCAAGGCCGGCCAACAGCGCGTCGAGCGGACCCGGCTCCTCGGGCGGGGCCACCGCGATGGCGGGCGCGAGCCAGACCTCGGCGCCCAGGTCCCCGAGCGCCTGCGCCAGGGCTCCGGCTCCCTCCTTCGGGCGGGTCACCAGCACGGTGACGCCCTGCAGCGGCCCGGCGGGAATCATCGCCACTCCGCCGAGGCGTCCAGGCCGCGCTGCAGCTCCAGCGCCACGAGCGCGCCCAGCGCCTCGGGCTCGTCGGCCGGGCCCGTGGCCGAGGCCCGGGCGGTGCGGGAGCCGTCCTCGGAGGCGTAGAAGCCGCGGAGCGTCAGCGCGGCGCCCTCCACGGTGGCGTAGGCGCCCACGGGTGTGCGGCATCCTCCGCCCAACGCGGAGAGGAGGGCGCGCTCGCAGGTGGCGGCGATGCGCGATACGGCATCTTCGACTCGGCCCAGCATCTCGCGCACGTCGGCGCGGTCTTCGCGGCACTCGAGCGCCAGCACTCCCTGTCCGGGCGCGGGGAGCAGATCATCGGGGTTCAGCGCTTGCACGGCCAGCCGATGGCCTTCGCGCTCCAGCGAGCCCTGAGCGATGGCGCCGTCCAGTCCCAGGCGAGCCAGGGCGGCGGCTGCAAGGATGATGCCGTCGTACTGCCCGGCGGACAGCTTGGCCAGCCGCGTGTCCACATTGCCCACCAGCGGCTTGAAGGCGAGGTCGGGCCGGAGCAGGCGCATCTGGTGGCACCGGCGCAGGCTACCCGCGCCGATGACGGCCCCTGCCGGCAGGCTAGCCAGCGGACCGGCGGCGATGAGCAGGTCACGCGGGTCTTGCCGCCGCGGCATAGCGGCGATGACGAGGCCCGGCGCCGGCGCCGTGGGCAGGTCCTTGAGGCTGTGGACCCCGAAGTCCACCGTGCCCTCGAGGAGGGCGTGCTGAATCTCGCGGACGAAGGCGCCCAGTACCTCGCGCCGGTCCTGGTCGCCCGAGGTCCGGATCACCTGCTCGTCGAACGATATGCCGGGGTTGGCATCGGCCAGTGCGGCCAGCACCTGCCCGGTCTGGGTGCGGGCCAGCAGGCTGCCCCGCGTCCCAACGCGGAAGGTCCGGGCGCTCAATGGCTGTCGCCCTCATCGACGCCGTGAACCGGCGGCTCGTCGCGGTCGAGCCCCAGCATCCGTGCCACCACGGCCACGGCGTCTTCCTCGCCGGCCGCGCTGCGGAGCTCGGAGATGGGGAAGTGCATCAGATGCTTCACCAGCCGTCGGGTGAGTTCATCCACCACGGCCTGCTGCTCGGCGCTCAGGCCCTGCAGCCGCGGGCGCGCCCAATCGAGCTGGTGCTTGCGGATCAGGTCCGCCCGGCCGCGCAGCTGCGAGATGAGAGGGGCCACGCCGCGCCGCGCACACCAGTCGAGGAAGCTTCCCAGCTCTTCGGCGATGATTCTCTCGGCGGCTGGTACGGCCAACTCGCGCGACTGGCGGTGCGACTCGGAGAGCGCCTTCAGGTCGTCCAGGTCGCAGAGGCGGACGAAGGGCAGGTCGCGCACCTCGGGTTCGGTGTTGCGCGGGACGCCCAAATCAAATATGTAGAGCGGCCGGTCGCTGCGCCGCTCCTCCAACGGGGCCAGCGCCTGCTTCTCAACGATGGGGTGCGGGGCTGCGGTGACCGTGAAGACGACGTCGGCCTCGGCGAGCGCTTCGCCCATCTGCCCGATGGCCAGCGGCGCGCCCCCGCCCTCGGCAGCCAGCGCTTCGGCGTACTGGAGCGTGTGGCTGACGATGAGCAGCGAGCGGTGGGGATACTCCTTCAGCTCCTTCACGATGCGCGTGGCCATTTCGCCGGTGCCCAGCACCAGCACCACGGCGTCGGCGAAGTCGGGCTTCAGCTCCGCGGCCTGGCGCAGGGCCAGCGATCCGATGGAGACCACCTGCTTGCCCAGGTCGGTCTCGGTGCGAACCCGCTTACCGGCGATGACGGCGTGCTGGAACGCTGCGTCGAGGTGCGCCCCGGTGGCGCCCTCGCCCCGGGCGGCGGCCCAGGCCTTCTTCACCTGCCCCAGAATCTCGGACTCGCCCAGCACCTGCGAATCGAGCCCGGCCACCACGCGGAAGAGGTGCTCCGCGGCCCCGTGTCCCCGGCGCACGTAGACGTAGTCCGGCAGGCGGCCATGGTCGACGTCGCCGTCACGGACGAAGAAGCGCTCCACGCGGCACGGCTCGGGCGCCCAGCAGTAGACCTCGGTCCGGTTGCACGTCGAGACGAGCACGGCGTGCTCGGCCCCCAGCGCGCGCAACTCGGCCAGCGCATTGGGGACCTGATTGGCGTCGTAGGCGAACCGTTCGCGAACGGCCAGCGGGGCTGTGCGGTGGTTCAGACCGGCGACGAGGAGCTGACGCAGGGGCATGGCATATCCTGACATCGATGTCGTATTATGGTCGGGCCATTGTACCGCCCGATGGGGGGATTCATCTACCCTGTACGTAGAAGCCCTATCGCTTGGTAGCCCGAAATCCCGAAGGCCGCCCCTGCCGTGTTGGGATCAGGACCGGCGCCGCCACGACGTCGACGGCGCTCGGCCCCGGGAGTCCGGTCACTTCGTGTCGGCGTACACGTTGTCCTTGATGATGATCCTGCCGCTCTTGCCCTTGCGGTTCACCACGCGCTTGGCCGTGTAGTGCTCGTTCTGGCAGTAGACCGTCGTGATGGCGCCCTTCTCGATGGCGAGCGGCGTCGGGTCCAGGAACGAGTTCACGATGTAGAGGCTGTTGTTCACGTTCAGCCTGCCGCCGACCTGCCGGATGAAGACGGGCGTGGCGGTCTTGCCGTTGATGGCGTAGAAGTGGCAGTTGTCGAACGAGACCCTGGCATGTCCGTCGATCCTCACGACCTCCGGGCTCGGCGGCTCATGCACCTCGGCCGCGCCGAACAGCCCGCATGACGAGAAGCGGACAGGCCCGTTGTTTTTCTCGCCGACCAGGATGCGCCCGAAGATCTGCGAGTTGGAGAAGCTGACGCCGCTGTGCCCCTGGGTCTCCTCGACGTTCACCGCCACGTCGCAGCAGTCGGCCCCGCTCTGGCTCAGGAGGTAGTTTCCGGGTCCGTCCGGCGCCGAGGTCTTGAAGTGGAACCCCTGCTGGTAGGAGATGCAGAAGCAGTTCGAGACATACTCCCAATCGCTCCGGCTGAGGATGAACGCCGTCGAGTTCTTCATCATCCACTTGCCCAGCACGTCCAGACCCTCGGGCTCCGCGTGCAGCCAGAACGGCCAGAAGTGGATGTTCTCAAGCCGGCCCACGTCGTAGCACTTGTCCACGAAGAGGCCCTTGTAGATGGCGTGGGCGTAGAGGTTGCGGATCAGGTGCCGGCCGCACGGGTTCGTGCCGAAGTCCACCGCCATGTAGGGGTTCACCAACAGGCAGTCGAGGATGCTGATGTTGTCGCCGATGCCCGCGATGGTCCAGGGGTAGGGCTTGGGCTCCGGCGCGGCGACCTGGTTCGGGTAGTAGACGATGAGCCCCTTCAGCGTGGCGTTCCGCTCCATCTGGATGAACGGGGCGCCCTTGTCGCTGCCCTCGCCCTCCACCGCCAGCAGGACGCTGCCCGCCAGGATGGCCGCCTTGGCGTTCACCGGAGGAGCCGGGATGCGGCTGCCGGGCTCGATCCGCGTGGCAACTGGAGGCGCCTCCCACTCGCCCACCAGCGACGCATTCGGCGGGATGCGCAGGTGTCCCAATACCAGGAACATGCCGGCCGGCACCCGCACCCGCCCGCCTCCGCCCTTCGATGCCTCGTCCAGCGCCTTCTGGATCGAGGCCGTGCAGTCGGTCTTCCCGTCGCCGACCGCGCCGAAGGCGGTGACGCTCAAATCGATCGCCTGCGCGCTTACGGCCAGTGCCGGCAGTAGCGCCGCGCAAAGGAGTCTCTTCATCATCTGTATGCCTCCGGTTGTGACCGACTGGATGGACGGCCCGTAGCGTAGTTCGATGCCGGACCGCGTTGCACCTGCCGCCCGAACGCCTCGCGGAGCGCAGTCCGGCACGTTCACCTGCTTTCCCGGCGTGGGCTTTCCGGACTCGGCGCGGGTGGAGTAGTGGATGAATGGGAACAGAGAGACCGGGATCTGCGATTGAGCCCACAGGAATTGCGCGTCCGCGCGCGCAATCTCCATGCAGCGGAGGAACCCTATGCCAGTAGTCGATGAGGCTGTCCGGAAGATACTGATGATGGTGCATGCCGACGGGAGCGAGCGCCGTGAGCGTCGCGGCGCCGGGCCAGGTGAGGGCGAAGATCCCTCGGGGCCGTTTGTCTTGGGCCCGGAGGTGGAGCAGCTCATCGGCATTTTGGGTCCGCATCCTGAGGTGATCCACGCGTCGGAGCGCGATATCCTAGGGTCGTACAGGCCCATGCAGAGCCCTGGTGTGATCACTCTCCACTGGAAGGTGATCGGCAGCCTCTTCTGGCACAGCGTCCTTGACATGCAGCGTGGCGGGCTCTACATAGAGCAGCGCGGCATCGAGGTCATGGCGTGGATGGCCGTCCAGAAGACCTATCTGCACGAGACGTTCCATCACTACACGGATGTGGCGCGTCATCTCTTTGGCGGCGCCTACAGCCAACTCGAAGAGGAGGCGCTCGCCGTAGCGTGCAGCTACCGCGATCTTGCGGACCTTCGGGGTGATCCGCGCGGCAAGTCGGCCAGGTTATCGGGTCTTCTGTTCCGCGAACTGATGCTACGGCTGTACCGGTACACGGCGCCGGGCTGCCGCGACTGGGTGATGTACCAAACGGCACAGGACTTCGACCAAGGACTGATCAACTATCTTGCACCACCCAGCGTGCAGTTCCTGCACCAGAGCGGCGTCGACATGGCGACCGTCCTGGGCGCCGTGAGGAGGTCGGTAGGGACGCAGGGGGCTGTGGAGAGAATCGAGGAGTGATTTGAGGCAGATGATCGGTGTTCGCAGGGCGGCGTCTGACCCTGCCCGTAATGTGAAGGGGAACCCTCCATGCAGTTCGAACGTGACGTAGTCGAGGACTTGAAGGATCTGAACGGCGCAGTCTGCAGGCTGTTGTGGAATCTCGCTGATGTGGGCGAAGAGCCACCTGTGTTGGGGCCGCATGTTGTGGTGCCGAAGACACGCGCCGGTGCTGGCCGCATCAGCGAACAGGAGGCTAGGTTCGCGTTTGTAGAGGCGGTTTCCTCAAGTCCGTACTACTACGCCGTCGAAACGCCCACCAAGCAACGGTACAAGGGGCACGCGCTTGATGAAACCGGCAGGAGCGCCATGATCGACATGTCGCTCTATCTGCCGAACCCGAAGAATCTCACGTGCGCCGCGAACGTCGAGCTGAAGCACGGCACACCAGATGCGGATGCCATCGCGGGCGACCTCGGCAAGCTGATCGGCGAAGGGTCTCGCGCGGATGACGGCGTTCCGTGTGGCAACTGGTTCCTGGTGATGCAAGGTGCAGGCCGCGCCACGGTCGCGTCTGTCGCTGATGAGTTCGCCGAGGCGGCGGCGATGCTTCCGTCCGTGAGCTTCGGTCCGGGGCATGTGCGAAGCGTGGTGTGCCTATGCGCTCTGGAGCGGCGGACGGCCCTAAAGTGGGCCAGGATTGGTGAGATTGCCTGGACCGGCAATGCGGCCGCCTTTGCGGGTGAAGCATCACGGCTGTTCAGCCTGACACCCACCGGATCTGGCGCAACGGAGCTGAGCGACGCATTCGAGCGAGCCGGTTGGACGGCAGTGCGCGCGTGACTCCTTGCGGGGCGCATCAGGGGTGGTCCCTCGTGCGTTGATGGCCCGTTCTTCAGCGTATGCGCCCATCTATGGTCATGGTGGCGGCCTCGGTCAGCAACTGCTGAACGGGGCCGTTGCCGCCACATGACACCGAGGCCGTAGCATCCCGCCGTCGGGGCACGTGTCCGTCGGCCATCGGCCCGTATGGACCGGCCATGCTGCATTCTGCGGTGTGCTATCCCGCGATCAGCGAGCCTTGACCTTGCATCTAGCCGAGGTACAATCCTGCAGATAGCCGCCGTATGCCACCCGCAGGAGTGAGTCCCATGGCGTCAGACACGCTGTACCCACGTTACTTGGCGGACCGGCTGAGTGCAGCGCTGAGCGATACTCCAGTCGTCGTCATTCACGGGCCGCGGCAGTGTGGTAAGACCACTCTGGCTCGATCGTTCGGCGACTCGGCCGGCTACTCATACGTCACGCTGGACGATCCTGTGGCGCTCTCCGCAGCTCAAGCAGATCCGGCTGGGTTCATCCTTGACCTACCGGCACGGGCCATACTCGACGAAGTGCAGCGTGCCCCCGCGTTGTTCATGCCGATCAAGGCCTCGGTCGATCGTGATCGCCGGCCCGGCAGCCTGATCCTGACCGGTTCCGCCAATATGCTGTTCGTGCCGCAGATTGCGGATGCGCTCGTCGGCCGGATGGAGGTGATGCGGCTCCACCCGCTCTCGCAGGGCGAACTGGCCGGCCTGCGTCCACGGTTCATCAGCGCGCTGCTTGCAGGGGAGTTCGGCCTTCAGAGGTGCGAGCGTCTCGGCCTTGGCCTGGTTGAGAGGATAGTGGCGGGTGGGTATCCAGCTGCCATCAGGCGCGCATCGCCGTCGCGCCGTGCTGCCTGGTACAGGGACTACGTAGCCGCGCTCCTCGAGCGGGATGTCCGGGATCTGGTTCGAGTGGGTGCGCGCGAGGCGCTTGGCCGGTTGCTTCAGTTTGCCGCCGGGCGGAACGGCCAACTCCGGAACACTGCCGACATGGCAGCCGCATGTGGAGTGAGCAGGCCCACGGCAGGCGAGTACTTAAGCCTCCTTGAGCGGCTGTTCCTGGTCGACCAACTGCCGGCGTGGCACACCAATCGCCTGAGCCGGCTGGTCAAGGCGCCCAAGCTGTACCTGACCGATACCGGTATCGCGTGCGCCCTCGTCGGCCTCACAGCTGACGCCATGTGGCAGAACCGGTCCGAGATGGGTCCGCTGCTGGAGGCATTCGTGCTTCAGGAACTGCGCAGGCAGGCCAGCTGGCTCGAGGAGCCCGCCGTGTTATCCCACTTCCGCGACCGCGACGGCGCCGAGGTGGACATCGTGGTGGAGCACGGACGTACTGTCGTCGGTCTCGAGGTCAAGGCCGGCGCTACCGTCACCAGTTCGGACTTCCGGGGCTTGCGCAAGCTCAGGGATGCGGCCGGCGAGGCGTTCATCGCCGGCGTCATCCTCTACGACGGCGAGATGTCGCTGGGGTTCGGCGACCGCCTGTTCGCCGTGCCTGTCCGTGCCATGTGGGAGACGGTATAGGCGCCGCCGGCGTGAGGCGCGGTCGCCCGTCCGATGCGCCCTCAAGGTATCGTAGACCATCGCCGCCAACGAGGATGTGACCCATGCAGATCATCATCGCCCATCGCGGGGAATCCGCCGACGCGCCTGAGAACACCATGGCCGCCTTCCGGCTGGCGTGGGAGCGCGGGGCCGAGGCCTTCGAGCTGGACGTGTACCTCACCGCCGACGGTCGGCTGGCCGTCTGCCACGACGCCTCCACGCTCCGAACCACCGGCGTCGACCTGCGCATCGCGGAGAGCCGCATGGAGGATTCAGCCAGTCTGGACGCCGGGTCATGGCGCGGCGCGCAGTGGGCCGGCGAGCCGATCCCCTGCCTGGAGCAGGTCTTCGCCGAGATGCCCGACCGCTGCCTCTGCTTCGTGGAGGTCAAGTCCGGGCCCGAGGCCGTGCCGGCGCTGGCGCGGCTGCTGTCGGCCATGGCGCACGTGGAGCGGCGCGTCCATATCATCAGCTTCCGCCCTGACGTGCTCGACGCCTGTCGCAGCCTCCTGCCCGGCGTGCCCACCATGCTGCTCAGCGGCTTCCGGCGCGAGGGCGACGGATGGACGCCCACGCCGACCGAACTGGTGCGGCAGGCCGAGGCCGTCGACGCCGCGGCGCTCTCGGTGGCCTGCGACGGGCCGGTCGACCGCGCCTGGGTCGCCGAGGCCAACGGGCAGGGCATGCCCGTGCTGATCTGGACCATCGACGATCTGGAGGCCGCCCGCCGCGCCGTCGAGGCGGGGGTCGAATGCATCACGTCCAACCGCGCGGCCTGGCTCCGCGAGCGACTGGGAGCGGCTCAAGCCGAACCGGGAGGGAGCGATCATGGGTGAGGACGTCATCTTCGTCATGCGGGCCGCGCACTTCGCCGCCGAGAGGCACACCGGCGCACGCCGCAAGGGGGAGCGCGCCGCGCCCTACGTGAACCACGTCATCGAGGTGGCCGAGCTGGTGGCCGGCGCCACCGGCGGCGACGACCCGGTGCTGGTGGCCGCGGCCCTGCTGCACGACGTGGTAGAGGACGGCTACGGCGCCTTCGAGGAGATCGAGGCGCTCTTCGGGCCCGAGGTGGCGTCCGTGACCCGCGAGGTGACCGACGACAACTCGCTCCCCACCGCCGTGCGCCGCCGCCTGCAGGCCGAAGCCATCCGAGGGCGCTCCGACCGCGCCAAGATCCTGCGCCTGGCCGACAAGACCAGCAACCTCCGCTCCCTGGCCGACGATCCGCCGCACAACTGGTCCGCCTCCCGCCGAGCCGAGTACCGAGCCTTCACCCAGGCCGTGGCCGACGGCTGCCGAGGCGTCTGCCCCGCCCTCGAAGCCCTCTTCGACGAAGCCCTCCGCCAGGCCGAGGCGGTGGAGGCGGATCGGGGGGAGTGAGGGTCGCGGGCCGTGTTGACATCTGACAGCATTGACAATGCTGTCACTGCGGTCATAGCCCGAACCCGCACCTCGGCGCAGCTCTTGAAGCCCGACGCCTTGCCGGCTGCGAACCGGCGCGGATTGCAGCCGTCTACATGAGTCGGGTGCGTCGAGTCCGCTATACGCCGCCCCTCCAGGAGGCACACTGGATTGATCGACGCCCTGACGACCGGTCTCGACCGCGCTCGGAGCCGACAGAAGCTTGTGCGCGCCTGCGCGTGGGGGCTGGGGGCCTCCGCCGCCTGGTGCTTGCTCGTTCTGGTCGCGTTCCGCCTGGATCTGTTGCTGGCGTTCACCTCGTCGGGCCGGTCGGGCTGGCTTGCGGGCCTCGGCGCGGCCATGGCCGCCATTTTCGTCGCCCCGCTGGTTGCATGGCGCCTCTGCCGACCCTCCGATGAGCAACTGGCGCTGCTGGCCGAGCGGGCGCATCCCGCCTTCGGCGAGCGGCTCCTCACCTCCGTGGAGCTGGCCGCCGAGGGGCCGTCGCTGGTCTCGGCTCCCACAGTCCGGCTGGCGCTGGCGCAGCAGGCGGCCGACGCGGCGGCGGGTTTCGACTTCGGCGCCTCCATCGCCAACCGCCCGGCTGTCCGCTGGGCCTGGGCCTGCGCGGCGGCCATCCTCCTGCTGTTCCTGCAGGCGGCGCTCATGCCCGGCGCATTCGGCGTCTTCCTCCAGAGGATGCTCCACCCCGGCGCCGACATCCCCATCTTTGCCGCCACGCAGGTCTGGGCGCTGCCCGGCGACACGGTCATCCCACGCGGGTCAGACCTGCAGATCGGCGTCCTGACGGCCGGCGTTGAGCCCGATATCGCCACCCTGAAGTACCGTTTCGAGGGCGGCGAGTGGCAGTCAGCCCGGCTCTCGTCTCCCGCCACCGTCCGCGAGTCCGTCTCCCAGGCGTCGGCCGCCGCCGGTCCAACGCCCGTGGCCACCCGCCGCTTCGGCTTCAGCCTGCCGCAGGTCCGACAGAGCGTCACCTTCATGGCCATGGCCAACGACGGCCGCTCCAACCCCCACACCGTGCGCGTGGAGGAGCGGCCCATGGTGCTGCAGGTGAAGATGCAGTTCACCTACCCGGCCTACCAACGCCGCGCTCCCGAGACCCTGCAAGCCGCCGCCGCCAACGTGGCCGCCCCGCTGGGTACGCGCGTGGAGATCGAGGCCACGGCCAACAAGCCCATCGCCTCGGCGCGGGCCGTGGCGGAGGGCCGGCCGGACTGGACCTGGCAGGCGCAGGGCGCGACGCTGACCACCGACCTGCGCGTGGCCGGCGACCTGGCCTACGACCTGCAACTGCGCGACCGCAACGGCTTCGACGCCCGGCCGGCGCCGCGCTACTCGGTGAACGCCCTGCGCGACCAGCCGCCCACGGTGCAGATGCAGAAGCCCGGCGTCGACCTGGAGCGCGCGCCCGGCGGCTTCATCGACGTCCGCGCCGCCTCGGCCGACGACTACGCCGTGGAGCGCATGGGGATCGCCTACCGCGTGGCCGGACGGCGCGGGGGCATCGCCCTACCGTCGGCGGCCGGTCCCGCCGGCGCGAGGCTGGGAGCCGGTCGGGTGAACCTGGGTCCGCTGCGCCTGAAGGCCGGCGACCTGCTCGCCTACGAGGCCACCGCCACCGACGGCGACACCGTCTCGGGCCCGCACACGGGCAAGTCGGCCACCTTCAACGTGCGCATCGTGGCCGCGAACGAGATGCGGTCGCGGCTCGATGCCGAGATTCTGCAGCAGCAGGACGAACTGAAGCGACTGACGCAGGCCCAGCGTGCCGTCCGCGCCGCCCTGGAGCGCGCCCGCCGCGACGCCAAGCCGCAGGCCGCCGCCCAGGCCGCCGCGAGCCAGCGGAGCATCGCCGCCCAGGCCGCCTCAGTGGCCGCGCGCATGGCCGATACGCGGCGGCAGTTGGAGGAAAACGGTCTCGCCCATCCCGCCGAGCTGTCGGCCCGCGCCGAGGCCGCACAGGCCCTGACGCAACTGGCGGCCGCCCCCATGCGCCAGGCCGCCGACGCCATGCAGCAGGCCGCCCGCAAGCCCGACGGCAAGCCCATGGACGCCGCGCAGCAGCGGGAGCAGTCCGTGCGCCAGGAACTGGAGCGGATCGCCGGCCTTCAGGCGCCGCCCGCGAGCGCCTCGGAGCTGGCGCGCGAGGCCCGGCGTCTGGCGGACGAGCAGCAGCGCCTGGCCGAGGCGTCGGCCAACCTCGCCGAGCGCAAGGCCGCCGGCGGGACCCCCGAAACCGCCGCCCAGCAGCGCGACCTGGCCCAGCAGCAGGGCGAGCTTCGCGCCGAGACCCAGGCCCTGCGCCAGCGGCTGAACGCGCCGGCCGCCGCCGCAACCCCCGCCGCCGAAGCCGCCCGCCAGGCGGCCCGGGAGATGGACGAGGGCGCCGTGACCCAGGCGCAGCAGCGCGCCCAGGCCCAGATGCAGGCGGGTAGCCCGCAGCAGGCGGCCGAGGAGCAGAACCGCGCCGCCGAGGGCCTTCGCGCAGCCGCCGATGCGCTGGAGACCGGCGTGCCGCAGGACCGCAACTCCCGCGCCCTGGCCTCCGCCGCCGCCAGGATGGAGTCGCTGGGCGACAAGCTGACCGACCTGGCCAACCAGCAGCGCGCCGCACAGAACAAGGTGCAGAGCGCGGCCACTCCCGAGGAGGCCCGAAAGGCCGGAGCCCAGGAGCGCGACATCCGCGCCGCCGTGGAGAACGTCAACTCCCAGATGTCCGCCGCGCCCGCCGCGCAGGAGGCCGCGTCGAAGGCGGAGCAGAACCTCGCCGCCGCCGCGCAGTCGCTGGAGAAGGGCGAGACGCGCCCCGCCGTGACACCCGCCAAGGAGGCCACGCGCAACCTGCTCCAGGCCGCCCAGGAGGCCCACGAGGCCGCGCGGCTCATGCGGAGCGAGGGCGAGATTCGAGCCGCCCAGGCCGCCGTGCAGCAGTTGGCGCGCGACCAGGCCTCCGTGCGGGAGCAGACCCGGCAGGCCGAGGCGCAAAAGGCCGGCTCACCGGAGAACGACGTGCGCGAACGGGCGCAGGCGCTCCGGCAGAAGGAGTCAGACCTGCAGAACCGCGCCTGGCGCATGGAGGCCCAGATGCCTTCGCAGATGGCCAAGACCGTGCTGGCGCAGGCCAACCAGCGCATGGACGAGGCCCGCCAGGGACTGGACAGGCAGGAGACCGGCGCCGACACGCAGCGGCAGCAGCAGCACGCCGAGCAGACGCTGGGCAGGCTCGCACGGTCGCTGGAGCGCGCGGCCCAGGCGTCGCTCTTCCAGCAGCAGACCGGCCAGAGCCAGACCCCCGAGGCGCAGCTCGCGGCGCAGCTGGGCGACATGGAAGCGGCCCGCGAGATGGAGGCGCAGATTCGGCAGGAGACCCAGGGCATCCAGAGCCGGCGCGAGACGCAGCCCAACCAGGAAATGACGCCCAGGCTCCGCCGCGAGACCGAGATGGCCGCGCAGTCGCAGGCCCAGAACCAGTGGCAGACCTACAGCATCGGCGACCGCCTCCGCGATATGCCCGACTACACCCAGCCTCTCCGTCAGGCCAGCCGCCAGATGGAGGAGGTCCGCGCCCAGCTCGAGAAGCGCGAGACCGGGCAGCCCACCCAGGCCAACGAGGAGAAGATCGTCTCGCAACTCGATCAGCTGGTGGCCCGGGCGCGGCAGGAGATGGAGCAGCAGCGGTCGAAGATGATGCGGAGCGGCCAGCCGCAGAAGACCGCGCGCAAGGCCGACACGCCCTCGCCCAAGTCCAACGCTCCCCTGGTGCAGGCGGATACCGCCGCGCTGGGCGCCTTCCGGCCCGGCGGACGGGGTTTCGGGCCGCTCTCGCCCAAGGCGCAGCAGCTCATGCGGCAGGGGCGGCAGGAGCGCGTGCCCGCCGAGTACCGCGAGCTGGTCAACCAGTACTACAAAGCCCTATCGGAAAGAGGCCGGTAAGACCCCATGCATCGCCCATCCTCGCGCCTGACCCGCGTTGCCGCCTGCGTCGCGGCCCTGCTCGCCATGCAGCCCGCCGCCCTGCAGGCCCAGCGGCGCGACCCCTTCGACGTGGAGGCGCGCGAGTATCTGGGCACGCCCCGCTCCGAGGCGGCCGTGGTGCGCGCCCTCGACTTCCTGGCGTCCCGGGTGCAGGCCGACGGCCACTGGCTCAGCGGCAACTACGACCGCGACGCCGCGGTGACGGGCCTCTGCGTGCTCTCCTTTATGTCGGCGGGGCACCAGCCGGGGCGCGGCAAGTACGGCGCCTTTCTCAGCAGATCCGTGGACTGGCTGGCCGAGAGCGTGCAGCGGAGCGGCCTCGTCTTCCGAGGCGGCAACACGGGGCAGCCCATGTACGGCCACGGCTTCGCCACGCTGGCCCTGGCGGAGCTCTACGGCATGACCCACCGGTCCGACCTGCGCACCAAGGTGGAGGAGGCCGTGCGCCTCATCTGCCAGTCGCAGAACAAGGAGGGCGGCTGGCGCTACCAGCCCCAGCAGGCCGACGCCGACCTCTCGGTGACCGCCGTGCAGGTGGTGGCCCTGCGCGCCGCGGCCAACTCGGGCATCAAGGTCCCGGCCGACACCGTCAAGCGCGCCGTGGGTTACATCCGCAAGTGCCAATCGAAGCGCGACGGCGGCTTTAGCTACCAGGCAGGGCAGGACAGCTCGGGCCCCGCCCGCACCGGCGCCGCCATCCTCTGCCTCTGCCTCTGCGGCGAGAAGGAGAGCGACGAGGTGCGCGCAGGCATCAAGTGGCTCCAGACGCACTCCTTCGCCAAGAACGAGTGGACCTACCGCGAGTACTACTCCTACTGTATGTACTACTGCACGCAGGCCTTCTACCAGATCGGCGGCGAGTCGTGGAAGAACTGGTTCGAGCCCACCCGCGACCGGCTCGTGGGCGAGCAGCAGAAGAGCGGATCGTGGAAGGACGGGCCCGGCGAGGAGTACGCCACGGCCATGACCGTGCTGGTGCTGCAGGTGCCGGCCGGGTTGCTGCCGATCTACCAGAAATAGCGACGGACGCCAGGGGGAAGAGAGACGCATGAGCGAGAAGACGAGCCCGGCCGGCATGCCCGCCGATGACCTGGAGGCCCTGAAGGGCCTGCGCACCTCCTACGACGCCATCCGGGAAGAGATCGCCCGGGTGATCGTGGGGCAGGAGCAGGTGGTGGAGCAGCTCCTCATCGCGGCGCTCTCCCGGGGGCACTGCATCCTGGTGGGCGTGCCGGGCCTGGCCAAGACGCTGCTGGTCAGCACCGTGGCCCGATCCCTGGCCCTCAGCTTCAAGCGCATCCAGTTCACCCCGGACCTCATGCCCGCCGACATCACGGGCACGGAGATCATCCAGGAGGACCCGGTCACCCACGAGCGCGCGTTCCGCTTCGTCTCGGGGCCGGTCTTCGCGAACATCGTGCTGGCCGACGAGATCACCCGGACGCCGCCCAAGCCCCAGGCGGCGCTGCTGGAGGCCATGCAGGAGCGGCACGTCACCTCCGGCGGGCGCACCCACGCGTTGCCCAACCCCTTCTTCGTGCTGGCCACGCAGAACCCCATCGAGCAGGAGGGGACCTACCCGCTGCCCGAGGCCCAGCTCGACCGGTTCATGTTCATGGTCCGCGTCGACTACCCCACCGCCGATGAGGAGATGGCCATCATGCGCGCCACCACCGGCTCGGCGCAGGCGACGCCCCGCATCACCCTCCACGCCGAGGACATCCTCCGGCTGCAGGAGACCGTGCGCCGCGTGCCCGTGGGCGACCACGTCTATCGCTACGCCCTGGCCCTGAGCCGCGCCACGCGGCCCGGTTCGGACGATTCGCCCGACTTCGTCAAGAGCTTCGTAAACTGGGGAGCCGGTCCGCGCGCCTCGCAGTACCTGATCCTGGGCGCCAAGACCCGCGCCGCGCTCCACGGCCGCCTCTGCGCGACCACGGACGACGTGGCCGCCATCGCCGGGCCCGTGCTGCGCCACCGCATCCTGGTGAACTTCAACGCCGAGGCCGAAGGGGTCTCGTCCGACACGATCGTCGAGCGGCTGCTGAAGGCCACCCCGAAGCCCACCGAGGGGCGCGCGTGACGCTGACCCGCAGGCCGGAGCCCCGCCGATGAGCGCCGAGCCCGCCGCCGCGCCGTCGCGCCTGGCCACGCCGGAGCTGCTCGCCCGCATCGCCGGGCTGGAGTTGCGGGCGCGCGCCGTGGTGGAGGGCGTCATCTCCGGCATGCACCGGAGCCCGCACCGGGGCTACAGCGTGGAGTTCGCGCAGCACCGCGACTACACGCCCGGCGACGAGATACGCCACATCGACTGGCGCGTCTACGGCCGCTCGGACCGCTACTACGTGAAGCAGTTCGAGGAGGAGACCAACCTCCGCGCCTACCTGGCGCTGGACGCCAGCAACAGCATGCGCTACGGCTCCGGCGCCATGACGAAGCTGGAATACGCCTCCACCATCGCCGCCGCCCTGGCCGGCCTGCTCATGCGCCAGCGCGATTCAGTGGGGCTGGCCCTCTGCACCGACAGCGTCGCCGGCTTCCTGCCGCCCTCGGCCACGGCCCCGCACATGCGGGAGATCCTCCGGCGGCTGGAGCAGGTCGAGACGGCCCCGCGCACCGACACGGGGAAGACCTTCCACGACCTGGCCGAGCGCATCCGCCGCCGCGGGCTGGTCATCATCCTCAGCGACCTGCTGGACGACGCCGAGGCCATCGTCCGCGGTCTGCAGCACTTCCGGCACAACAAGCACGACGTCATCGTCTTCCACATCATCGACCGCTACGAGCTCACCTTCCCGTTCCGCGAGACGGTGGTCTTCGAGGGCATGGAGGAGGAGGGAATGCTGCCCGCCGATCCCAACGCCCTGCGCACCGACTACCTGCGGCTGATGGAGGAGCATATCACGGCCCTGCGGCGCGGCTGCCGCGAGATGGCCATCGACTACGTGCAGATGCCCACCGACGCTCCGCTGGACTCCGCGCTGGCCCACTACCTGGCGGATCGGTCGCGGACGGCATGATGCGACCATGAACGGCCTCAGCTTCGCCAACCCGGCCTTCCTGGGGGCCCTGGCTATCGGCGCGCTGCCGATCCTCATCCACCTGGTGCGCAAGCGGCGCATCCGGGTGGTGCCCTGGGCGGCCTACGAGTTCCTGCTCCGGTCGCGGAAGCGGAACCGGAAGCGCATCCGGCTCGAGCAGCTGCTCCTGTTGACCCTCCGCATCCTGATCCTCTGCCTCATGGCCCTTGCCTTCGCGCGGCCGCTGATCCGCAACCTCAACTCGCCCATGATGCCGCGCGACGCCCGGGTCCACGCCATCATCGTGCTGGACAACTCCATGAGCATGGGGAGCCGCCGCCAGGGCGTCTCGGACTTCGACCGCGCCCGCAAGGCGGCCGACGCCATCCTGGGCCGGGTGCTGCGGCAGGGCGACGCGGCCTCCATCGTGCTGGCCTCCGCGCGGCCCGCGGCGCTCTTGCGCGACCCCTGCTTCGACCTGCAGACGGCGCGGCAACGGCTGGGCGCGGCCCGCCTCAGCGACCTGGGCACCGACTTCGCCGCCTCCGCCGACTTCTGCGCCTCGCTGCCCAGCCGCGAGGGCCTGCGCTTGGAGACCTACTGGATCACCGACAGCCAGCAGGCGGGCTTCGCCGGCCTGCCGCCGGAGCGGGCCGAGAGGGTCTGGCGGCGCCTGACCGATCGCGGGCCGCTCTTCTGGGTGAGCACCGCCGAGGGCGAGCGCGAGAACCTGAGCCTCGACGCGCCGCGCTTCAGCCGCGAGATGGTGACGCCCGGCGCGCCCGTGGGCATTGAGGCCCTCGTCCGCAACCGGACCCGGCAGGCGCGGACGGGCCTCTCGGTGGCTCTTCGTATCGACGGCAAGCCCGTGGCCTCGACGCTGGTGGACGTTCCGGCCCAGGGCTCGGCGCCCGCGCGGTTCGTCTTCCCCTTCGACCGGAGCGGCGTCCACACCGGCTCCGTCGAACTGGGCGAGTACGACGGCCTCGAGCGCGACAACAGCGCCTGGATGGCCGTGCGCGTCCGCGACGCCCTGCGCGTGCTGGTGGTGAACCCGACGCCCTCCAGCGATCCCGCCCGCGACGAAGCCTTCACGCGGCACGGCTCAACGCGGGGCTGGGCGGCGTGGGTCTGCTGCCGGCCGCCTACGGGCGCCGCCACGCCGCCGCCCTGGACGAGGCCCCGGCCATCAACCCCGCCTCGGTGACCCATCCGGCGCTCCGGGCCTTCCGCAGCGCGGACGAGGTGGACCTGGGCAGCGCCCGCTACACCGTGAGTTACGACCTGACGCCGCGCCCCAACGACCCCGACGTCTCCGTGGCGTGTCGCCTCACCGACGGCCGCGCCGCCGTGGTTGAGGGCCGCGTGGGCCAGGGCAAGGTGATCCAGATGGCCGGGCCGCTCAGCGCCGCGGGCGGCAACCTGCCCTACAAGCCCGCCTACGTGCCCTTCGTGCATCAGCTGGCCGCCTACCTTGCGGCCGACGCCTCGGCGCAGCGCATCGTGTCGGTGGGCAAGCCGCTGGCGGCCCGCTTCGACGTGAGCCGCGCAGGCGCAAGGGCCCTGCTCACCGACCCGGCGGGCGTCGCCAGGGACCTTCCCACCACCACCGGCGCCGACGGCGTCCTCTTCAGCTATCCCGCCGCCGAGCGCGCGGGCATCTACAAGCTGAAGGTGGGCGCGGGTCCGTCGGCCGGCGCCGAGGCCTTCGCCGCCAACACCGTCCCGTCGGAGTCCGACCTGCGGTCGCTGGATCGCTCCGGCGTGCAGTCTGCGCTGGGCGCCGTGCCCCTGCGCTTCGCATCGGTCGATGACGACATGCCCACCGTTGCCCGCACCGCTCGGCGCGGAGTGGAGGCGTGGCGCGTGCCGGTGTTGCTGGCCCTGTTCCTGCTGTTCCTGGAGGCCCTCCTGGCGCGGCGATTCGGGAGGCGCGGATGAGCGGCACCTTCGAGACGTGGCGGAACTGGCTGCTCGGGCTCGAGGCGCCCTTCGTCGGTCGAATCTCGCAGGCGAAGCTCTCCTTCGCCGGCGGCTGGCCGTCCTGGGCCGCCGGAGCGCTGCTGCTCGCGGGTCTCATCTGGTTCGGCTATCAGTACTGGCGCGACGGCAAGAGCCCCTCGCTCTGGGTGAAGACGCCTCTGCTGTTCCTGCGGATGCTGGCGCTGGCGGCGGCGGCCCTCATGCTCGCGCAGCCCGTGCTGCGCCTGACGCGGCAGGAGAAGCAGCGCGCCGCGGCCATCGTGCTGGTGGATGTCTCGGACAGCATGGGTTTCCGTGATCCCCGCCTGCCGGCGTCGCGCGCCGCCGCGGTGGAGCGCGCCACGGGGCTCCGGGCCCGGTCCGTATCCAGGTCGGAAGTGGCCGCCCAACTGCTGACCGGACGCACCGCGTTGCTCCGGACGCTCGCCGGCCGGTTCGAACCCCGTGTCTACGCCTTCGCGGCGGGCTCGCAGCCCGTGAGCCTGAAGCCCGGAGCCGACCCCGCCGCCGTCGCCCGCGCGCTGGCGGCGGCGCCGCTGGGCCGGACGTCAACGCAGATCGGCCCCGCCCTCAAGCAGGCGCTGGACGACGTGGCCGGACGGCCCGTGGCGGGCGCGCTCCTCCTGACCGACGGCGGCAGCAACCAGGGCGACGACCCCGTGGCGTGGGCGCGGCAGGCTGCCAAGCAGGGCGTGGTCGTCTCGGCCACGGCGCTTGGCGACCCGACCCCCACGCGCAACCTGACGCTCACCGAGGCCCTGGCCGACCAGGTGGTGCGCAAGGACAACACCGTACAGGTCTTCGCGGGCCTGCAGCATCGCGGGTACGAAGGGCGCACCGTCACCGTGAGCCTGCGGCGCAACGGCGCGCCGTTCCAGAGCCAACCGCTCCGGCTGGGTCCCGCCGGCCGCAAGCAGACCGTCACCTTCACCTACACGCCCAAGGAGCCGGGCACGTTCGCCTACTCGGTGCAGGCCTCCGTCCTGGAGGGTGAGACCACCTCGCAAGACAACGGCCGCCGCTTCATGCAGCAGGTGGTGACCAAGCGGCTCCGCGTCCTCTACGTCGAGGGCGAGCCGCGCTGGGAGTACCGCTACCTGCGCAACGCCATCCTGCGCGACACGCAGCTCGACTTCGCCTGCCTGCTGACCGAGGCGGAGGACCCCGGCGCCGGCGAGGGCAACGTGGCCGTCACCGCCTTCCCTGCCGACGAGCAGGCCCTCTTCGCCTACGATATCATCATCCTGGGCGACGTGCCCGTCTCCCGGTTCAACGACCTGCAGCTCCGGAGCCTCCGCCGCTTCGTAGAGGACAAGGGCGGGAGCCTCATCGTCATCGCCGGCGAGAAGCACATGCCCCACGAGTACGCGGGCACGCTGCTGGAGGCCGTGCTCCCGGTGAGCATTCGTTCAACCCCCGAGCAGGTGATCACCGACGAACCCTTCTTCTGGGAAGTGACACCCGCCGGCCGGCAGGACGCCCTGCTCCGCATGTCGGACGATCCCGCCGAGAACGCGCGCATCTGGCGCGAGCTGCCGGGCATGTTCTGGCAGGCGGGCGTGGAGCGGGCCAAGCCGGGCGCCACCGTGCTGGTGGCCAACTCGGCGCGCTCCAACGCGTCCGGCAAGCGCGTGGTGCTGGCCATCCAGCCCTTCGGCGCGGGCCGGTGCCTCATGGGCCTGGCCGACAGCACCTGGCGTTGGCGCTGGCGCGTGGGCGACCGGTACTTCTACCGCTACTGGGGCCAGGCCATCCGCGCCATGACGCCCCACGAGAACCCGGGCGGCAATCGCTACGCCCAGGTGAACGCCGACAAGAGCGAGTACAACCTGGGCGACCGCGTGGTCCTCACCGCGCGGCTGCTGGACCGCTTCTACCGTCCCGTCACGTCGGCGACCGTCACGGCCTCCATCACCGGCTCGTCGGGCGTCTCTCTGCAACTGCCCATGCGGCCGGCGCCCGGCTCGCCGGGCCTCTTCTCCGCCGAGGCGCCCGCCGACCGCGTGGGCGACTACAAGGTGAGCGCCGCCTCGCCGGCCGCACCCGGCTCCGCAGCCACCGCCCGCTACCTGGTCCAGAGCCAGGCCCTCGAGCAGCAGCAGCCCGAGATGGACGAGGCGCTGCTCCGGAAGCTGACCGCGGCCTCCGGCGGGGCCTTGCCCGCGCCCGACCAGGTCGTCGACTGGGCCAAGGGCCTCCGAGGCCGCGAACTGACGGTCCGCTCCGAGATCGAGTCCGAGGTCTGGGACTCGCCGCTCCTGCTGATCCTCTTCGTGGCGCCGCTCCTGCTGGAGTGGCTCATCCGCAAGCGTTCCGGCCTGGCCTGAGCCGGGCTGGTCGGCTGCCTCCCGCAGATTCCCGCGAGAATCGGCCCCGCACGCCCATGGCGACTTGACGATATAGCGATCTAGCGATATAATGTAGTCGGAGGATGGGCCAATGAGCGCATCGACGACCACCGGACTGATCGATATGGAGACCCTGGAGCGCGTGGCGCCGGTGATCCGGCTGACCGCGCACCCGCTGCGCCTGCGGATCATCGACTACCTTCGCCGCGAGGGCGAACCGCGCTGCGTGACCGACATCGGCGAGGCGCTGGGCTCCGACCAGAGCGTCACCAGCCAGCAGCTGCGCATCCTGCGCGACCAGGGAGTGCTGGCGGGCCGACGCGCCGGCTGCCACATGCTCTACAACATAACGGACCCGAGCGTCTTGCTCCTGCTCGACTGCATTCGAGAGCACCACTGCCGCAGGAGCAGCGACGGTCCGACAGCCGCACAAAGCGCCGCCCAGACGGCGCACTGAGCCACCTGACCAGGAGGAATGCCATGACCAAGAGAATGATCGGAACCGCCGCGGGGATCGCCGGAGTGGCGTTGGCGGCCATTTGGATGATCGCAAGGCCTGGCGAGGCGCCGGCCACGGCCCAGGGCGGCGGCGAGAGGGCCGCCGCCTTCACCGCCGAGGTGGCCACGGTGGGCCTGACAGCCGAGCCGCGCATCCTGGAGGTCACGGGAACCGTGCGGCCGGAGTTCGAGGCGCAGATCGCCGCAAAGGTGATGGGCCGCGTCCTGGCCGTGAACGCCCGCGAAGGCGACGCCGTGCGGCGTGGGCAGGCGCTCGTGAGCCTGGACGCCAACGACCTTGACGCCGCGGTGCGGCAGGCCGGGGCCGGCGTGAACGCCGCCGTGGTCGGCGTGGCCAACGCCCGTGTGGCCGCCCAGATGGAGCAGGCGGCCAGCGACGCCCGCATCGCCGCGGCGCAGGCGCTGGTGAGCCAGGGCGAGGCCGCCGTCAAGGCCGCCCGCGCCCGGTACGACCTTGTGGTTGCCGGGCCGCGCAAGCAGGAGCGGAGCCAGGCTTCGCTGGTCGTGACGCAGGCCCGGGCCAACCTGAACCTGGCGGAACTGAGCCTGAAGCGGTTCGAGACGCTGGTGAAGCAGGGCGCCATCTCCCGGCAGCACTACGACCAGGCCCGCACGCAGTATGAGGTGGCCCAGGCCCAGTTGGAGACCGCCCAGCAGTCGCAGAGCATGGCCGACGAGGGGAGCCGATCCGAGGACGTGCGCGCCGCACAGGAGGGTCTGCAGCAGGCCGAGGGAGCGCTGGCCCAGGCCCGCGCCGGGCTTCGGCAGACCGAGGCGGCGGCCCTGCAGGTGAACGTGCGCAAGCAGGAGATCCGGGGCGCCGGCGCGCAGGTCAGCCAGTCGCAAGCGGCTTTGAGCATGGCCCGCGTGACACGCGGCTACGCCGTGATCGCCGCGCCCTTCGACGGCGTGGTGAGCGGCCGGATGGCCGACCCCGGCACCATGGCCGCGCCCGGCGTGCCCCTCCTCCGCGTGCAGGGCGGCGCCATGCGCCTGGAGGCCGCGGTTCCCGAGAGCGCGCTTCGGCGCCTGCGCCAGGGCGGCCGCATCGAGGTGGCGCTGGACGCCACGGGCGGCAAGCCGGTGATGGGAACGGTGGCCGAAATCGCGCCCCAGGGCGACGCGGCCAGCCATACCTTCAACGTCAAGATCGACCTTCCGCGGGGCGCTGGAGCCCGGTCCGGGATGTTCGGCCGAGCGCGCATCGTCCTGGGAACGGAGGCGCGGATGCTGGTGGCCTCCCGCTCGGTGGCCGAGCGCGAGGGCCTCAGCTACGTCACCGTCGTCGGCGAGGACGGCATCGCCCGGACGCGGCTCATCTCCGTGGGCGAGGCCGACGGCGACCGCCTGCCGGTGCTCTCCGGCCTGAGCCGGGGCGAGAAGATCATAGCGGACGCGGCCCGGTGCATCGCCGATGGGGCGAGGGTGAACGCTCAGTAGGCCGTCCGCAGGATGTGACTTCGCTCGTGTCGGAAGGAGATGCCCCATGCGCGTAGGAATAGCAGGCCGTCTAGCGGCCGCCTTTGTGAACTCGAAGCTCACCCCGCTGGTCATCATCGCGTCGTTGGCGCTCGGCGCCTTCGCGGTGATGAAGACCCCGCGGGAGGAGGAGCCCCAGATCATCGTGCCCATGGCCGATGTGCTGGTGCAGATGCCCGGCGCCACGGCCAAGGACGTGGAGCAGCGCGTCACCTCCCCCATGGAGAAGCTGATCTGGGAGGTGCCCGGCGTCGAGTACGTCTACTCAACCACCAGCCCCGGCATGGCCATGACGGTGGTGCGCTTCCTGGTGGGTCAGAACCAGGAGGCGGCGTTCGTGCGGCTTCGCGAGAAGCTCCAGTCGCACTTCGACATCATCCCGCCCGGCGCGTCGCCGCCCATCATCAAACCCCGCTCCATCGATGATGTGCCGATCCTGGCCCTGACGCTCCACTCGAGGCGCTACGACAGCTTCCACCTGCGCCAGATCGCCTCCCGTGTGGAGACCGCCATCAAGCAGGTCGATGATGTCTCCGAGACCAGCATCATCGGCGGCCGCCGCCGCGAGGTGCGCGTGACGCTGGACCGCACGAAGCTCACCGGCTTCGGCCTGACGCCGGACGGCGTGGCCATGGCCCTGGGCGCCTCCAACGCGCGCTCCGATATCGGCAGCTTCAGCCGCGCCGATGCCGAGATTGCCGTGAAGACCGGCGAGTTCCTCCGGTCGGCCCGCGATGTGGCGTCCGTAGTGGTTGGCGCCGCAGGCGGCCGGCCCATCTATGCTCGCGACGTGGCGACGGTCACCGACGGCCCCGAGGAGCCCACCAACTACGTGCTCTACGGCGCCGGCCCGGCGGCGGGCTCGGGCACAGAGGCCCGAGGCGCCGGGGGCGTTGCCGAGGGCGGCGCGGGGCGCGAACTGGAGCCCGCCGTCACCATCTCCGTGGCGAAGCGGCAGGGCCGGAACGCCATCATCGTCGCGCACCAGGCGCTGGCCAAGATCGAGTCGCTGAAGGGCCGGATCATCCCCTCCGACGTCACCGTGACGGAGACGCGCAACTACGGCGAGACCGCCGGCGAGAAGTCGGGCGAACTGCTCTTCCACATGGGCATCGCCGTGCTCTCCGTAACGCTGCTCATCGCCATCGCCCTGGGCCGCAAGGAGTCCGTGGTGGTCCTCGTGGCCATCCCGGTTGCGCTGGCGCTGACGCTGCTGGTCTTCTACCTCTATGGCTACACGCTGAACCGCATCACGCTCTTCGCGCTCATCTTCTCCATCGGCATCCTGGTGGACGACGCCATCGTGGTGGTGGAGAACATCGTCCGGCACTACCGGATGCCGATCCACGAGCGCCAGGCGCCACTGGCGGCGGCGATCCACGCCGTGGACGAGGTGGGCAATCCCACCATCCTGGCGACCTTCGCCGTCATCGCGGCCATCCTGCCGCTCGCCTTCGTGGGCGGGCTCATGGGCCCCTACATGCGGCCGATCCCGGTGGGCGCCTCGGCCGCCATGCTCTTCTCGCTGGTCATCGCCTTCGTGGTGACGCCCTGGGCCGCCGTCCGCCTGCTGCGGAGTGAGCACGGCGCCGAGCATGGCGGCAAGCACAAGGGCGGCGAGGGCGACGACGGCCTGACCCGCATGTACCGGGCGATCATGACGCCGATGCTCCGCAAGCCCGCCGTGCGCTGGTCCTTCTTCGCCGCCGTACTCGTCATGTTGGCCGGCGCCATGGCGCTTGTCGGCATGAAGGCCGTCACCGTGAAGATGCTCCCGTTCGACAACCGGAACGAGTTCCAGATCATGGTGGACATGCCCACCGGCACCAGCCTGGAGCGGACCGCGGCCGCCACCCGCGCCCTGGCCGACTACGTGGCCACCGTGCCCGAAGTGCGCAACTACCAGCTCTACGTCGGCGCCGCCAGCCCCTTCAACTTCAACGGCCTCGTGCGCCACTACTTCATGCGGCGCAGCACCTACCAGGCCGACATCCAGGTGAACCTGGTGGGCAAGGGCGAGCGCAAGGCCCAGAGCCACGCCATCGTCAAGCGCATCCGGCCCGAGATCGCCCGCATCGCCGAGAAGTGGGGCGTGCGGGTGAAGGTGGCGGAGGTGCCGCCGGGGCCGCCCGTGCTGCAGACGCTGGTGGCCGAGGTGTACGGCCCCACCGACGAGGGCCGCGCCCGCGTCGCCAAGCAGGTGCTGGGTATCTTCCGGAGCACCGAAGGGGTCACTGACGCCGACTGGTACATGGACGACGACCAGACCACCTACGGCTACGTGGTGGACAAGGAGAAGGCGGCCATTAGCGGCGTCGATACCGCGTCGATCAACCGCACGCTGGCCATGGGCCTCGCCGGCGCCCAGGTGGGGCTGGCGCTCGACCCCTCGTCCCGTGAGGATGTGCCGCTGAAGGTCCGGCTTCCGCGCTCGCAGCGTAGCGGCCTGGCCGATCTGACGCAACTCAGCGTCGCGTCGCGAAGCGGCCGTCTGACGCCGCTGACCGAGCTGGTCACGGCCACGCCCATCGCCTCGGATAAATCGATCTACCACAAGAACCTGCTGCCCGTGGTCTACGTCACCGGCGACGTCACCGGCAGTCAGGAGAGCCCCGTCTACGCCATCCTGGCCATGAACAAGGCCATCGACAAGCTGCAGCTGCCCGAGGGCTACAAGCTCAACGTGCTGACGACGCACGTGCCCACCACCACCGATAAGCTGCAGATGAAGTGGGACGGCGAGTGGCACATCACCTACGAGGTCTTCCGAGACCTGGGCATCGCCTTCGCCGCGGTCCTCGTGCTCATATACATCCTCGTGGTGGCCTGGTTCCAGAACTTCAAGACGCCGCTGGTCATCATGGCGCCCATCCCGCTGACGCTCATCGGCATCCTGCCCGCGCACGCCATGCTGGGAGCGTTCTTCACCGCTACCTCTATGATCGGCTTCATCGCCGGCGCGGGCATCATCGTGCGGAACTCCATCATCCTGGTGGACTTCATCGAGCTGCGCCTGAAGCAGGGCATGACGCTGGAGGCCGCGGTCATCGATGCCGGAGCCACTCGGTTCCGGCCCATGCTCCTCACCGCCGCGGCGGTCATCGTGGGGTCGTTCGTCATCCTGTTCGACCCGATCTTCCAGGGCCTCGCCATCGCGCTCATGGCCGGGGAAGTGGCCTCCACGCTCCTCTCCCGCCTGGCCGTGCCGATCCTCTACTTCATGCAGCGCTCCGGCGAGCGCGACCTGCACGAGTGCGCCCCCAACGGCCGGGACGCCCAGGGGCGCCCGCTATCCGACGGCGCCCGCGACACCTCGGAAGACGACGATGTCGTGACCTGCGACATGCCCGCCCCGGCCGCGCCGTAAGGCCCGCGACCCAAGGAGACCCAAGCCATGACCATTGATCGATACCTTCGCCTGATCGCCGGCGCCATCGTGATGGCCACCGTGGCCCTCGGCCACTTCGTGAACCCCTGGTGGTTCGCCTTCACGGCGTTCGTGGGGCTGAACCTCTTCCAGTCGGCCTTCACCAACTGGTGCCCCATGATGACGATGCTGGCGAGGATGGGCGTGCCGGCCACCGCACCCACGTCCTGCGACAAGCCGTAGGCGCCCAGAGGCAAGGAGGCCGCACCATGAAGATCATCACGTTCGCCGGCGCCCTGCTGGCCGCCGCCGCCGTCCTGGCCCAGGCAATCGGCGCCGCAGCCGACACGGGTGGCACGGGCGTCTCTGCCCGTGACCTCGGCCCAACCACCCAGCCGCGCTCCAAGCCCGCCGCGTTGAAGGTGACCTTGGCCGAGGCCGCGACGCTGGCATTGAAGAACAGCCGGGCGCTGAAGGTCGCCGCGCAGGCCGTGGAGGGCGCGCTTGCCGGTGTCGATGAGGCCCGCGCCTCGGCCAAGCCCTCCGTGGGCGCCATCGGAACGTTGGCGCGCATGGACAAGGAGCTCTCGGCCACGCTGCCCGGCGCGGGCGACATCGCGCTGAACCGGGAGAACCAGGGGAGCGTGGCTCTGCAGGCCATGCTGCCCATCGACATCACCGGGCTGATTCGCACGGCCGTCAAGGCATCGGACCTGCAGGTCGCCATGGCCCGGCTCGGGGTGGAGCAGACCCGCCTGGGCGTGGTCCTCGGCGTCCGGACCGCCTACTACGACGTGCTCCGCGCCCGGGCCTTCGCCGAGGTCGCCGAGGCCGCGCTGAAGAACGCCCGTGAGCGGGCCACCATGGCCGACGCCTACGAGAAGGCCGGCACCGGCACCAAGTTCGACGTGTTGCGCGCCGAGACCGAGGTTGCCAATGTCGCCCAGTCCGCGCTCATGGCGTCCAACGGCGTGAAGCTGGCCACCGCGGCGCTGAACCACGCGCTCGGCATCGACCAGAACACGCCCACCGAGATCGCCGATGCACCGGATGCCGCCGCCGCGCCTGAGCTGCCCGCCGCGCTGGAGCTGGCCTACGCCCGGCGGCCCGAGGTGGCCCAGGCGGAGGCCGGTGTCCGCGCCGCCGAATTGGGCATCCGCCTGGCCCAGCGTAGCTCCCTGCCGACCCTGGGCGTGAGCTGGACCGGCCGCTACACGCCCGACGACGCCGGGCTTGCGCCGCAGAAGACCAGCTGGATGGCCGCCGCGCAGGCCAATCTGCCGCTCTTCGACCAGGGGATGGCGAAGGCCCGAGTCCGCAAGGCCCGCGCCGACGTGGAAGCCGCCGCCAACGGCAAGCAGGTCCTGCTCGACGGCATTGCGCTGCAGGTCCGGCAGGCCCACCTGGACCTGGCCAACGCCACCGAGCGCCTGACCGTCACGGCCGCGGCGCTGCAGCAGGCCGAGGAGCAGTATCGCCTGTCGCAGGTGCGGTTCGAGACCGGCGTCACGCAGGCGCCCGGCGCCTCGCCGCTACTCGAGGCGAGCGACGCGCAGACCGCCCTGACCCAGGCCCGCATCAATCACCTGACCGCCCGCTATGACATCCTCTCCGCGCGTGCAAGGCTCGACGCGGCCATGGGCGCGATGTAAGACCCGTCGCACGAGACCGGCACGGACGCCTTCCACCCGCTATCGGGTCTGGCCGTCCGTGCCCGTATTCGGCCTGTCCCGCGCCTACAGCCCGAGGTCAGCCAGTGATCGGGCCTCGAGCAGATCGACGCCCATGGTTGCGGCGGCGTCATCGCTGAGCGCGGCGACGGCGGCCCGCTGGCTGTCGGTCAGCGGACCGAACCGCCGCTCCAGCTGCCTGCCGAGCAGCGCCACGAAGGCCGCCTGCCGGCCCTCCTGCCTGCCCTCTTGCCTTCCTTCCAGGCGGCCCTCTTGCCGGCCCTCCTCGATCCCTTCCTGCCGACCAAGGTGTCGGCCCCGGTCCATCAAGACCTGGGCATCCGTCATTGCCATCTCGGATATCTCCTCTCTCCGCTCCGGGCCGGTCGTTTCGCTCAGCACACGTTATAGCTCGGACCGCTCGTGCGGCTGACAGGTATGCCGCACCAGCAGAAGCAGGTAATGCACGGCGCGGCTCCATTCGGCCTGGGCCTCGGGCGGAAGCGCTTCCAGGCCCTGTATGGCGGCAACCAGCGCCGTCTCCAGCTCCTCTGGCCCGCCGTCTGCCGCTTGCAGGGCCCTCAGGACGCAACCCAGCGGGGAGCCGGTCAGCGCTTCGTCGGGTATGCCGCTCAGGCTCACAAACAGCGACTCAAACCGAGGCACGAAGCGTTGCAGCGCTGCCGGCCCATCCATGGCGGCGGCGAGGCCCGGCACGCCCGACCATCGCCGCCGGCCGGTGTAGAAGACCAACGGGATGATGGGCGAGAGGCGCCGTGCCTGGGACGGAGTCTTCTCCTGCTCCCAACGCTGCCGCTGGAGGTCCCACACCTGTACCATATACGAGAGGAGACGGTGTCCCATGAGCCGGTCGGGCCGCGATTGGTGCTCCACCAACAGGAAGACCCAGACCTCCGACGAACCTGACCGGTGCGGCACGCGGTACAGCAGGTCGGCCTCGTGCTTGTGCAGGCTTGCGGGCACAAATGAGCGGTTCACCCGTTCAGCCCGGCTGAACTCCAGGCTGTCGGCGATCTCCCGCGCCGCCATGGCGACGAGGTCGCGCAGGTTGGCGGTCGACTCCAGCAGCCAGATCGTTCCTCGGTCTGCGAACTCCCGTACCGGTGCGTCGTCTGTTTCCACCATGTCCCGACCCTCCGTCTGACATGATAGCCGACGAGGCCCGGCGACGCAAGGCTCAACACTGCCGCGGGCGCGCGCAGGGGCGGCAGGTGATTCTTCAGCGATGCGGTCCTCAGGTTCGTCATCACGCGGACCAGGTTCGGGTAGGCCTTGATGGCGATGATCAGCCGGTCGTACATCGCCACGTTGGCCTGCTCCTCGTCGACGCCTGCCTGGGCGGCCTCGAGCACCGTGCCCGGCGCGGTGATCTTGCCGAGGTAGTGGTTGGCCGGGTAGGCCACGCCGTGGGTCTTCAGCGCGTTCTGCATCGCGGCGACGTGGTTGGCCTCGGCCGCCATGATGTTCGAGTAGGGCTGCACCGGCCCGAACCTGGCGACGATGGCGTTGTAGCCGGCATAGGCGTTGTACTCGCCACCGGGCCGGAGCGGTTCCCTGCCATTCTGTCGGCCAGCGGGGTGTATTGGGCGGGAACGCCGTTGCGCTTCCGTCGTCCTGAGGTGGGAGCGTGGAGCATCATGAGCGCGGGAACCCCATGTCGGTGATGACTGGCGAGCAGGACACCGATGCCCGCCTGGTGGCCGCGGCGGCTCGCGGCGACCAGGAGGCGTTCGGATCGCTGTTCCGTGCGCACTACAGGCGCGTCTACAACCTCGCGTACCGACTGACGGACAGCCGCGACTCGTCGGAGGATGTCACCCAGACGGCGTTCGTCCGGGCCTATGAGTCGATCGGCAGGCTGCGGGACGGCCAGGCGTTCCTGAAGTTCATGTTCCGCATCGTGGTGAACCTGGTGCGCGACCGCGCCAAGTCGGCGCGGCGCAAGCCGTGGGTCTCCTTCGACGATGTGACCGTGGCCGGGGCAGGCGCGGAGCCCGTGGAGTTCGCCGACCCATCGCTGGACCCGCACAAGATCACGGCGGGCGCCGAGATGCACCGGGCGCTGCTGGAGCAGTTGCGGGCCCTGGCGCCGGAGTTCCGCGAGGTGGTCGTGCTGCACCATATGGAAGAGATGGACGTGCGCGAGATATCGAGGACGCTGGGAGTGCCCGAGGGCACCGTGCAGTCGAGGCTGGGCCGGGCAAGAGCCAAGCTGCGTGAGGCGCTGGCCGGCTGGTTGGACCAGGATTGGGAGTGACCGCTATGCCTGAACCGTTCGTCTGCCGCTTGATCCAAGACGACCTGACCGCCTACCACGGCGGCTGGCTGAAGGCCGCCCGCGCCGAAGCCGTGCGCAGGCACCTTGCGGCATGCCCGGCCTGCGCCGCCGAGGCCGCGCGCGACAGGGCGCTGGTGCGCTCGCTGTCCGAGGCGCCGGCCGAGACGCCGGTGATCCCCGAGTGGAGCCGCGTGCTGGCCGAGCGCGGGCGCCTGCGCCGTAACTGGAGCCCCTTCGCCCGCCCGGCATTGGGCTTCTCCGGAGCGCTGGCCGCCGGTGTCCTGGCGCTGGTCGTCTGGACGCGGCTGCCCGGTCCGGTCGGACAGGAGACGGGGTCCGAGCCGGCCGACGCCTCGGTGGTCTCGCAGGTGGCGGTCCACAACATGGTGGCGGCCGGCTCCTTCTCCGGAGACCCGAACCGCGACGTCCTCCTCATGTACAGCAGCCCTGCCGACGGAGCCGGCCCAAGATGATCGGGGTCCGCGGCCTCCTGTGCTCTGTGTCCCTCGCGGCCAGCCTCGCCGCCATGCCGGTCCAGGCGGCTCCCACCGCGCGCCGACTGCTGGCGGCGGCGTATGCCGGCCCGTCGGTGGCCTACTCGGGCGTGCAGCGCGCGGATGTGAGCCTGGAGACGGGCAAGGCGAGCGCCTCGGTCCGGGTCTGGTGCAACGGCAAAGGGGCCATCCGGCGCGAGTACGGCGGCGGTGCGGCGGCGGGCGTGGTCTCGTTGCAGGTGGGCCGGAGCGTCTGGCAACGGAGCCCCGACGGAACGTGGATGAAGCTCCCAGCCGAGGCCGGATGGGCGTCCGGCGCCGAGGCGGCGGAAGCGGCGCTGCGCAACTACGACGTTCGGCAGTCTCCTCCGGTCAAGCTCCTGGGCCGTACCGCGGCGCCGCTCACCCTCGCGCCGCGGGCCGCGTACAACCCTTCCCGCAAGCTCTGGGTGGAGCCCGGGACCGGTATCGTACTTCGCGACGAGTTGTACGCGCCCGACGGCCGGCTTCGGTCGTCGTCGGTCTACACGTCGCTGAAGGTCGGCCCCCAGGCGGCGGGCCAGTTCGCGCCTCCGACTGGGGCGTCGTCGCCTGACCTCACCGGCCCCTCGTCCTTCGCCGCGCGCGCTTCGGCCGCGGAGGTGCGGGCCGACACTGGTTCGCCCGCGCCGCAGCCCGGCTATGTCCCGCCAGGCTACCGCCCCGTGCTCTACGGCGTCGTGAAGACCGGTAGCGGAAGGCTGATGCCCGCCGTGCGGTACTCCGACGGCTTGGCTGCATTCACCCTGTTCCGGCGCGGCTTCGGGGCGGGGCGCGGCGCCGGCGGGCGCGGCTTCGGGCGCGGGCGCGGCAGGGGGCAGGGCGGCCCGCCATGGGCGCGGCAGACGAACCAGGGCCCCGGGTGCGTGGCCGAAAGCGACCTGCAGCGCGCTACCGTGACGGTTGCGACCTCCCGGGCGAACTACCTGCTGGTGGGCGACCTGGCCGAGTCCGAACTGCTTCGCGTGGGGCGCTCGCTGCCGTAGCGCCTCGTGGGGCTACAATGCTCCCGAGAACCGCGCGTCGGCCCCGGAGCCGGCAGAGGAGTAGCCCATGACCTCGCTTCGACAAGCGGCCGTCGCCGCTCTGCTGGTGGCCGGCTGCGCACCCATGGCCGGTTGCACGCCTCCGGCCGGGCCGGGCGCCACGAAGCCGCCGGCGATAGCCGTCAAACCCCTGCCTGACCTGACGCCGGCTGAGCTCCGCAAGCGGCTCGCCGCGCCGAAGCCTCCTCTGCTCCTCGACGTGCGCGAGGCCGGGGAGCGCGAAGAGGCCAAGATCAGCCCCAGCAAGCATATCCCGCTGGGCGATCTGCCCGCCCGCCTCAAGGAGCTCGACAAGAAAGCCGAGATCGTGGTCTACTGCCACTCCGGCCGCCGCTCCGCCCACGCGGCGCAGATCCTGCGCGACGCCGGCTTCAGCAAGGTCCGCAACCTGGCAGGCGGGATGAGCGCGTGGCAGTCTGGTCTGTGATGGTGAGAAGGGGAGCGGGCGTCGGGGCGCCGGTTGCCCGGAGTGCGCAGTGCGCCCAGCCGTCGGTTGAGTAGGTCCGCGCAGCCGTTGCGCGGACCGTATCGAAACCACGCCGCGGGCCTTTTCCCCAGATAACCTCCCTAACCGACGCGGCGTGCTGCAACCGGACCGCTTTGTGGTACTATATGGGTGCATCCAGAGAGGCCCGCAAGGGTCCAGCAACCGGGTTGGAGACACCACGGTGCTACGAGGCGCAGCCTCGATGCGGGGAGCTTGGCCTCCCAAACCCAAAGTCTCCATGCCACGGTCGCGGGTGCGACGGTGGCTTTTTTTGTGTCGGAACCTATCCAGAGTGGCGCGAGGGCACGGCCCGATGACCGCCCGGCAACCAGGCTCCCCGTGGGCCACGGTGCCAAGTCCGTCCCCCTGATGAGGGGGATAGATAGGAGAGAACGATGCATCACGCAACGGTGTACCCGGCCCGCCGAGGCCTTGCCGCTCCCGGTCCGACGCGCCACCGGCGCCGTCTTGGTCTGGCGCGAACCATCCACGAAGGCGGCCCACGATGAGCACGACCCTCAAGAAGGTCGTCCGCCTGCTGTCCGAAGCCGGGTGGCACGCCTACACTTCCGGCGACGACACGGCGGTCATCATGACGGTGTGCGGCGACAGGACGCAGCCGGTCGTGGCCGAGCTCCACGAGGATGGCAGGTACCTCCGCTTCATCGCCCGGTGGTTCATGGTCCTGCCTGAGGGCGACAAGCGGGAGGCGCTGCTGGCCAAGCTGCTGCAGCGGAACTGCCAGCTGAAGCTCCTGAAGTTCGGCCTGGACCCCAGAGACGGCGAGGTCACGGCCGAGGTCTCGCTGCCCCTCATGGGAGGCAAACTGCGACCGGACCAGCTGAACCGCGTCCTCTGGACCATGAACGAGGTCCTGCCCGAGCAGCGCGCCACGCTGCTGGAGTTCCTCGAGACCGGCGTCGACCGGCGCGAGGAGCAGAAGAGCATGGACGACACGGTGCGCAAGCTGCTCGAGGCCGGCCCGGCCGGCGACGAGGACGCCGGCGCCGACGAGTTGATCGACCTGTCGGCGCTGCCCGACCAGCCGGCCGACGACTAGACCGAAAGGAGCGACCTGGCAGTCGGACCCCGGCATCGCCCGCCGTGCCCGGCGAACCGGGCCCAACCCAAACGAGACGCGCCTATCACGAGTGGCGGTAGGGATCCGGCCCTGTGACCGCCCGGCATCCGGGCTCCCGAGCGAGCCGCGGTGCCCCGTCCGGCCCCGCTGGAGGGGAGATAGGGAGAGACTGATGCCGAACCACGAGTCCGCCTCCGACCAGGCGTTCGAGCGCGCCAACCGCATCGCCGCGGGGCTGTTCCCCCACCAGGTCGACGGCGTGGCCTTCCTCATCGGCCGACGCCGCGCCATCCTGGCCGACGACATGGGCCTGGGCAAGACCCGCCAGGCCATCGTGGCGCTCCGCGAGGCCGCGCCGACGGGGCCCTACCTGGTGGTCTGCCCCGCCTCCGTCAAACGCAACTGGGAGCGGGAGATCCTGGCCATCGACGCGAAGGCCGACGTCCGCGTGGTGAGCGGCTCCGCCGACGCGGCCACCGGGCCCTGGACCGTCATCAACTACGACATCCTCCAGGCGCACATCGAGGCTCTGACCCGCGTGCCATGGTCCGGGATCATCTTCGACGAGGCCCACTACCTGCGGAACCACACCAGCCGGCGGAGCCAGATGGGGCGCCGCCTCGTCTCCGGCGACCGCGCCGGCGGGCCCATGGTGCTCGCGCTCACCGGCACCCCGCTCACCAACCGCCCGCGCGACCTCTTCCCGCTCCTGCAGCTGATGGACCACCCCATGGGCAAGTCGTTCCTCAGCTTCGCCCGCCGCTACTGCGCGGCATACCAGAACGACTACGGCTGGGTGACCGACGGCGCCTCGAACCTCGAGGAGCTCTCGGTACAGCTGCACGGCGTCATGCTCCGCCGCACCAAGTCGGAGGTGCTCTTCCTGCCGCCCAAGATCCGCACATGGCTCCCCGTGGACGTGCCGGACGGCACCGCCACGCAGGAGATGGTCTCGGTGGTGAGCCACCTGATGCAGAGCCAGGCCGGAGGGCAGCGAACCTCGGCGCGGGGCGCGGGCGGCGATCGCGTGAAGCTCCTCTCGCTGCTCACCAAGGCGCGGCACAAGCTGGCGGCCGCCAAGGTGAAGAGCACGCTGGACCTGGTGGACGGCGCCGTGGAGCAGGGCGAGAAGGTGATCGTCTTCTCCTGCTTCGACGAGCCGATCCGCAAGATCGCGGAGCACTACAAGGAGGGGGCCGTGCTGCTGACCGGCGCCACGCCCAGCGGCAAGCGGCAGGAGCTGGTGGACCGGTTCCAGAACGACCCCGCGGTGCGGGTTTTTGCCGCCAACCTCATCGCCGGAGGCATCGGCCTGAACCTCACGGCGGCGCGGCAGGTGGTCTTCAACGACCTGGACTGGGTGCCGGCCAACCACTGGCAGGCCGAGGACCGCGCCTACCGCATCGGGCAGACCGGCGCCGTCAACGTCAGCTACCTGGTGGCAGACGGCACGGTGGACCAGTTCGTCCGCAACCTGCTGGAGGTCAAGGCGAAGCTGGTCGACGCGGTGGTGGAGGGTCAGGCCGGGCAGATCGACGCGGGCAGCGACATCCTGACCGAGCTGGAGCGGCTCATCGGCCTCATGTCGCCCCGGATGGCCGACCTCTCGTCGAAGGAGATCGACGCCGAGGTGGCGTCGCGGCTTCTGCGCGAGGCGTCGGAGCGGTACCGGCAGGAGCACCCCGAGAGCCCGGCCACGGCGGCCGCCGGAGGCCCGCGGGAGGGTGCGATCGCCGACGCGCTGGCGGCGCTGGCCCGCGCCCTGGGCGGCCCGCGGCAGTCGCGCTACCGCGTGGTCAGCCGCTCAAAGCCGGGCAGCTTCTACCAGCTGACGGTGGACGCCGGCGGCGACGTGGACTGCACCTGCCCCGGCTTCGAGTACCGCGGCATGTGCGCCCACTCCCGCGATCTGAAGACGGCCGTCGCGCGCGGCGGAGCGGTTCCGGCCGCGTACCAGCCGGTGGCGTAGGCGGGTCCGTCCACTGACCCTGCGCTGGTACCATCTGCTCTATACCGAGCGGCGTCCCGGCCTCGCCGGGTCCGCGATGGTTGGGACATCGTGGTCGGGGCGGGTTTGAAACCCGCCCCTACGGTGGTGAACGACGCCAATGGCCCGGTCCGCGATGATTGCGTCCGTCGTGGTAGGGGCGGGTTTCAAACCCGCCCCTACGAACGGCATCCGGAAGGGGGACACTGTGATCCGCCGTGGGGACGAACACCGTCGCCGGTCGATCCGCCTGAGCGGCTACGACTACACGCAGGCCGGGGCGTACTTTGTCACGATCTGTGCACAGGCTCGCACATGCCTGTTCGGCGAGGTGGTCGATGGCGTGATGCAGCCAACCGCGGCAGGCGCAACCGTGGAGACGACGTGGCGTTGCCTGTCAGAGCACTATCCGCATGTGGAGTTGGATGCGTTTACTGTGATGCCTAATCATGTGCATGGGATCATTATAACTAGGGCGGGTTTGAAACCCGCCCCTACGGTGGTCGGCGGCGCCAACGGCCCGGCCTGCGATGATTGGGTCGAGACGGGTCTCAAACCCGCCCGGCCCGTCGGCGACCCGACCCGGCATGGGCTACCTGAGATCGTTCGCGCGTTCAAGACATATTCATCGCGCAGCATCAACCTGCACAGGAACAGCCCCGGTACGCCGGTGTGGCAACGCAACTACTACGAACACATAATTCGCGACGAGGACTCGCTCAATCGCGTTCGCGAGTATATCATGGGTAATCCTATGCGATGGCAGTTTGACAATGATAACCCCATCAACTGGGCATCATCCTCGTAGGGACGGGTCACCATCCCGCCCCATGCGCCCGATCCGACTATGACGGTCGAGCGAGGGGACCCATGACCACCCAGTCCGGCTTTGCCCTCCGCGGGCGCAAGCCGGCCGGTCGCACGAACCTGCCGGCGCGAGGCCCAACGGTCAGCATGCCGCTCCCGGCGGGGCGTCGACAAGGGGCCTGGGCGGGACGTGCAGGCCCCGTCACCCCTTCAGCGCCTCCCAGACGAACCGCTCGATGGCCGCCGCGGGCTGGGCGCCCACCGTGCGCGTCACCTCGGCGGCGCCGGAGTAGACCGACAGCGCCGGGATGGAGCTGATGCCGCACTCCGCCGCCACGGCCTGCAGCTCGTCGGTGTTCACCTTGGCCACGATCAGCTTGCCCGCGTTGGCCGCGGCCACCTTGGCCAGTTCGGGAGCCACCATGCGGCAGGGTCCGCACCAGGGCGCCCAGAAATCCACCAGCACGGGCAGCGGCGACTCGCGGACCATGTTGCGGAACGCCTCGTCGGAGCCGACCGCGACCGGGCCGTCGGGCACCGGCAGGGCCGCCTCGCAGGTGCCGCAGGACGGGGTCCGGCCCAGCTTTGCGAAGGGCACGCGGTTGAACTGCCCGCAGGACGGGCATGACTGGATGACGCCGGTCTCCCGGCCGATGAAGTCGCTCATGGTGGGCGCCTCCTTGGATGTATGGCGATATGTCGATGTCACTATACCATATCCCGCACACCGCGGCGCGGCGTAGCAGGTAGACTCCAACATCGATCGACTGAGAGGGCCCATGTCCAACCGCACGCTGCCGGACTGGATTCGCAAGACCATCCCCGACCCGGGCGCCGTCCGCCGCCTGGAGGGGATGATGCGCACCGCCTCGCTCAACACCGTCTGCGAGAGCGCCCGATGCCCGAACCTGGGCGAGTGCTGGTCGCACAAGACGGCCACCTTCATGATTCTGGGCGACACCTGCACGCGCAACTGCGGCTTCTGCGCCATCAAGGTGGGCAAGCCGCCCGCGGCCGACCCCGAGGAGCCCGCCCGCGTGGCCGAGGCGGCGTGGGAGATGGGCCTGCGGCACGTGGTGGTCACTTCGGTCACACGCGACGATATGCCGGACCAGGGCGCGGGACAGTTCGCCGAGACGATCGAAGCCCTGCGCCAGGCGATCCCCGGCGTCATCGTGGAGGTGCTCACGCCCGACTTCCAGGGCAAGCGGTGGCTCATCAAGATCGTCACCGACGCCCGGCCGGAGATCTTCAACCACAACATCGAGACCGTTGAGCGGCTTTCGCCCGAGGTGCGGCCCCAGGCGCGCTACCATCGGAGCCTGGAGGTGCTGCGGGACGCCCGGCGGCTGGGCGCGGGCATCTACACCAAGTCCGGCATCATGCTGGGGCTGGGCGAGACGCCCGACGAGGTGCTGACCGCGCTGCGGGACCTGCGGCAGGCCGGCGTCGACGCCGTGACCATCGGCCAGTACCTGCGGCCCACGGCGCACCACCTGCCCGTCCGCGAGTATGTCCGCCCCGAGGCCTTCGCGGAGTACAAGCGCCTGGGCGAGGAGATGGGTTTCCTCTTCGTGGCGTCCGGGCCTTTCGTCCGGAGCAGCCACAACGCCATCGAGTTCTCCCGCAAGGTGATGGCCGACCGCCTGGCCGCCATGGAGGCCGCGCCCTCCCGTGCGGAGGCGCCCTGACGGGCGAGGCGCCATGATGGATCGGCGCGCCATGCCTGTTCCCGCCGGCCGGGGGCGCTGACGGTGCGCGCCCTGCGGCGGAGCCTCGTGGCGGCCCTCTTCATCGCGCCCCAGCTGATGCTGGCCTTCGTCGCCTGGCGCGTCGCGGGCAAGGCCGTACGGCGCATGGAATCGCAGCTTCCGGCGGTCCTTTCCACCGAGGCCACGCGCCTTCTGAAGCGGGAGGTCCGCATCGGCACGATCCGGATCGCCTCCGGCTCTATCGTCGCCACCGACGTCTCCGTGGGCGGACGCATGGGCGTCGGCGAGGGCGACCTGGCCCGGGCGCCGCGCGTGGAGGCCACGCTCAACACCGCCGTCCTTACGGGCCGGAAGCCCGGAGATCCGCCCGTCCTCACGCGGCTGAAGGTCTACCGGCCGGTGGGACGGATCACCCGCGACGCCCGGGGCCAGTGGTCGATCGCCGACCTGATCCACCCGCGCAAGCCGGGCCAGCCCTCGCAGGCCTTCGGTGTGATCGAGGTCGTGGACGGCCGGGCGCACTACTCCGACGAGGTCCTGCGCGGTCGATCCAGCGCCTCGCCGGGACGCTTCTCGGCCACCGTGGAGCACGTGACCGGCAGCCTCGCCATGGACCCCGACGGCGGCCTCACGTGGTCTTGCACCGCCGACGAATCCGCCGGGCGCGTTCGCGGGCTGCGCGTCACCGGAACCTACGAGCGCGAGACGCGGACCCTGGGCCTCGCCGTCGGCGTCGAGCGCGCCCGGCCCGGCGCGCTGGTCGCACCATGGATACCCGCGCGGTATCGCCTGGTAGAGCCGACCGCCGACGGGACGGTCTCCATCGTCTGGCGGTTCGGGAAGGGCGGCGGCGCCACCTGGGACGCCGCAGGCGACGTGGCGGCTCCGTCCGTCACCGTGCCGCAGTTGGCTGAGCCGGTCCGCTCCGTCCGCGGCCATGTGGCGTGGCGCCGCGGCCGGGTGGACGCCGACCTGACGGGGAGCGCCGCGGGCAGTCCCGTGCGCTTCGCGGGCGCCCTGGTCCGCGGCGATGCGTGGCTCATCGACGGTACGCTCTCCGGGCGCGGCCTGCGGCCCGATCGGGTGTGGCGCGCCCTGCGCCGCGGGGAGGTCCCGCCGCTGCTGAGGCGGATCGACGCCGCCGCCGACGGCGCCATGCGCCTGCGGGGTCGGCTCTCCGCGCCGTATGTGCAGGCGGCCGGCAGGGCCGAGCTGAGCGCCGCCCCCTCCGAGGCCGGAGCTCCAGCGGGCCGCGCCGGCGTGCGGTACCGGGTATGGGGTCTGTGGGGCAACCCGTCCGCGGCCCTGCGCGCCTACGCTCCGACGGCCACGCTCAGCGGCGTGGAGGTGCGCGGGCTGCACGGTTCCGCCGACCTGGCCGACGGCCTGGCCACCGTGCGGCTGGAGGGCCGGGCGGCCGGCGGAGCCGTGACCGTCGAGGCCCAGGGGCGGCCCTTCGCGCCGCGCAGGCCCTACCGCGCCGTGGCCCGCGTACGCCATCTGCGGCTGGCTTCGGCGCCCTGGAAGCGGCTGGGAGCGCCGCGGGCGGACCAGGCGGACGGCTCGCTGGACCTGGACGTGTCGGCGTGGACCGACCGCGGCGACAGGCGGCCCGACGCCCGCGTGGCCCTCCGGCTCAGCGAACCCCGCTGGGGCGGCAGGTCCGCGGATCGGGTGCAGATCGACGCCGTGCTTCGTGGCGACGCGCTCAACCTGCGGCGTGCGGAACTGAAGTCGCCCGCGGGCGCCGTCCGCCTCTGGGGCTCCGCCGACCTGCACGACCGAAGCCTGAATCTGAGCGCCGAGGCCGACGGCGTCAGCCTCCCGCGCCTGCGCGACCTGATCGCCGAGACGCCCGCCGCGCCTGCCGACGCCGCGCCGGAGGATGGCCTCCGCGGCCGCCTCACCGTACGCGACGCCCAGATCACCGGAAGCGTGGACGATCCGCGGATCGTCGCCACCGTGCGCGGGTTCGGCGTGGGCTGGGGGCAGCAGACCGGACGGCTCACGGCGTCCCTCTCCGGCGGGCTGGACCGCATCGACATCGACGGCGTCGCCACGCGGCAGACCGCCGAGGCGGCCGTCAGCGGCGCCATCCTGCGGCCGCTCTCCGGTGAGCCGCTGGTCAAGATGATCGCCACCGTCCGGGATCTGGAGCTGGATGACCTGATGCCCGCCGGCTCCGACTCCGCGGAGATCACCGGGGCCGCCGACGCCCTCCTTTCGCTCACGGGCCCGCTGAAGCGCCCAACCCTCACGGTCGAAGAGGCCACCATGGAGCGCCTCGCCGTCGGCGAAGTGGACCTGACGCAGCTGCGGGCCGGAGGCATCGTGTGCTGGACCGACCACGGGCCGACGCTCGAAGTGACCGACGCGCGCGCTCACCTCGCCGGCGGCCTTGTGGCGGGTGATGCGCGCCTGGACGCCGACGGGAACGCGGCGATGCGGCTATCGGCGTCCGACCTCTCGCTGGCTTCGCTGGGCCGCTCGTTCGAGGCCATGGTGGCGCTCACGGGGCGCGGCGACGTGACGGTCAGCGGGTCCGCCCGGCTCGCGGACGGGCGGCTGCAGGACCTGGCCGGCCGGGCGGACCTGGGCACCCGGGGCCTCACGGTGAACGGGCACGTCTTCGGCGAGGCCTCGGCCAACCTCGCGCTGCAGCGGGGCAGGATCGTGGCCGTGCCCGGCGCCGACGGCTCCGCGCCGGTGCAGATCGGCGAGCCCGGTCGCGAGGTGGCGCTGCAGAGCCTGATCTACGACACCGCCGCCGGCTCGCTCCTGGCCGTGGGCGAGGCCCGGGGCCTGCCCGCCGAGCTGCTGCAGGGCGCCGCCCTGGAGAGCCCGTGGGTGGCGGAGCGGCTCGGTTCGAGCCTCGAGGCCATTTCGCCCGGCAACGCCCGGCTGGAGGGGGGACTCAGCGGCTCCTTCAGCCTGTCCGGCGCGCTGGACGGCCTCAGCGGGCAGCTCACCATCGCCTCGCGCGATCTGCGGCTCAACGGCAAGCCCATCGACCTCTTTGAGACCTCGGCCGAATGGAGCGCCGGCCGCGTGGCCCTGCGCAAGGCCGGGCTGGAGGTCGGGTCCATGCGGTTCCGGGCGACCGGCGCCTATGCGCCGGGGCAGCGGCCCACCGGCGAGGTCTCGCTGCGCAACCTGTCGGCCGAGATGGTGCAGGGCTACTTCCCGGAGATGGAGGGCCTGAAGGGGCTGCGCGGCTCCGTCGACAGCCTCCTCGTGACGTCGCGGCAGACGATCCCCGGTGCGCCGGCCCGCGTCTCCGGGGCGGCCCTGCTCACCGGGCTGGGGGCGCAGGGCTCCGACGCGGCGATCCCGCGCATCGAGATAACGGGAGTGGAGCTGACGCAGACCAAGCTCAACGTGGGCGACGTGGCGATACACCTGCTCGAACCGAAGCGCGGACCCATGGCCGCCGCTCCCGTGGTACACGCCACCGGCGGCGTCGCCTTCCGGGCCCAGACGCCCTTCATCGACGAGACGTCGCTGGTCCGCGCCGATGTGAGCCTCTCGGAGCAGAGCCTGGAGACGCTGCAGGGCCTCATGCCCAACGCGGGGCTGGACATGAAGGGCTCCATCGGCGGTTCGTTGGCCTTTTCGGGCGCATTGGGCGACCTGCTGGACCTGCCTCGGGCGGTGCGGCAGGGCGGTGCGCCGGACCTGACGGGCTCCATCACCCTCCGCGCCGAGAGGCTGGGCGCCGGCCTGGCCCGGACCCGGCTCGAGGATGTGGCAGCCCGCATCCAGCTCACCGGCGGCTCCCTCTGGGTGGCTCCGGCAGACGGCAAAGCGGTCGCCGCGAACCTGGTTGATGCCGTCCGCGGTCGCAAGGAGCCGCTGATCGTGGCCGGCGAACTGCCGCTGAGCCTGGGGCGCAAGGTGCGGACGCCGCTGCGCATCACGTCGCAGCGCCCCTCCTTCGTCGAGTCGCCGTTGCCGATCCTGAAGTCCGGCCGGGCCGAGGGCTGGCTGGCCGGTTCCGACCCGAACAAACCGATCGCCTCGGCGCCGCCCGGTCTCGACATCGTGGTGAGCGGGTCGCTCTTCGATCCGCGCGTCTCCGGCGACATCCGCTTGCGGCGGACCGCGGTGCGCTTGCCGGACGCGCTGCCCGAGTTCAGGACCGACCGGCCCGTACCGGCCATCAACCCGATCTTCGACGTGCGCATCCATGCGGAGGAGCGGGTGGCCGTGGCCGCCTCGACGCTTGCCGCCTCCGTGCGCACCGCGCCCAGCCGGCCCATCCGCATCGGCGGCGACCTGGGAGCGCCGAAGGTCATCGGCGACCTCGTCGTCGAGGGCGGGTCGCTGACATTCCCCACCGCCCGATTCGCCCTGCAGCCCGGCGGATTGGTGAGCATGCGGTATCCCAACTACACGGGCACGGCCACCGGCGACGGCTCGTTTGGGCTGACGGTGGCGGCCACCGCCACGTCGCGGATTACCGCGGTTTCCGTCACCGGAAACACCACTCGGTATACTATCACGGTGGACGCCCGCGGCTCCCTGTTCGGCGACACGCCGCTGACGGTGGGCGGGGCGGACGCCGCCGCCGGGGTCGACAAGGGGCTGCGGCTGACCTTCCGGTCGGAGCCCGCGGACCTCGCGCTCAGCCAGGCCGGCCTGCAGAAGCGGGTCCTGGGCCTCGTGGGCGGTCAGAGCGCCCTGGAGGGTCTGTTTGCCGGCGGCGGCGGCGTGGGGCGCGTGCTCGGCAGGCAGTTCACCGACTTCGTCTCGTCCAGCGTGCTGCCGGACCTGCTGGAGCGTTCCGGGCTGATGTCGGCCCTGGGTTTCTATGACCTTTCGCTGGACTACGGCAAGACCGAGGCGCTGGCGGTGCGCGTCTCACGCAATCTTTCAGGGCCATATGACCTGACCTACTGGCAGCGGCTCTCCGATGCGGCCGCGGAATCGACGGCGGCCAGCGGCGCGTGGGAACTGAAGCTGAGCCGGCGATTCGGGCGCGATCTGCGGCTATCATGGACCACGAACGAGCAGCGGACGAACGAGTACCTGCTGGAGGGCGTCTTCAGGTTCTAGAATAGGCCGAGAGCCCCGCGTGCGGCGCAGTCCATGCTGCAGCTGGTTGGGATTGGCAAGGGATGGCACATGCGCGAGGGACAGCAAGGCGAGCCGACCAGCCATGCCGCCTTCGACGCGATTGTGGCCGAGTACGACCGGAAGGTGTTCAACGTCGCGTATCGCGTACTCGGCGACTACGACGAAGCCGCGGACGTGACGCAGGAGACCTTCATCAGCGCGTACAAGAGCTACCACCGCTTCCGGGGCGACTCGGCGGTCTACACGTGGCTCTACCAGATCGCGATGAACAACTGCCGGAACCGCCTGCGCTCGAGGCAGCGCACGCAGGACCATTCCGGCGGTTCGCTGGACGCGGGTTGGGCCGACGAGACGACCGGCGAGGCGACGACCCGCGAGATCGCCGACATGACGCACGCGCCGCACAAACTGCTCGAGCAGCAGGAGATGCGGGAGAAGCTGATGGAGGCCGTGCAGTCGCTGCCGCAGGAGTATCGCGAGGTCGTGATACTGCGGGAAGTGACCGGCCTGTCGTACAATGAGATCGCCGATGCCGCGGGCATCTCGTTGGACAATGTGAAGACACGGCTGTCCCGGGCGCGGGCCATGCTGCGCCGCAAGCTGGAGTGGTACTACTCCGCCGACTGACCGAGGCGCCCGCCTAACGGTCCGGCAGGGGAAGGAGCGAGGGCTTTGACACTAGATCGCCGATTGCGGAACTGGGCCGCCTCTGCCGCGTGCGTCGTCGCCATACTGGCGGCCGCCGGCGTACCGGCATGGGCACAGGGACCGACGATCTCCAAGATCGACGTGGTGGGCAACAAGAACATGAGCCGCGAGGCCGTGGTGGCTGTTTCCGGCCTCAAGATCGGGGACGCGGTGAGCCAGAAGGCGCTGGACGAAGCCAAGCGGAAGCTGCTGCTCACCCAGCTCTACGGCGCCAACCGCGTGGACGACCCCGAAGAGGCCGTCCGCATCCGCGCCGAGCTCACCGGCGACGCCGCCACCGTGATCATCGAGGTCGAAGAGAACGACCTCGTGAAGGGCATCAACATCAGCGGCACCGGGCCGGTGCCCGCGGCCACCATCCGTTCGCTCATGCAGACCAAAGAGGGCACCATCCTCAACATGGGCGTGCTGAAGCGCGACGCCGACGCCATTCAGGCCTACTACAGCGACCGCAAGTACCAGGCCGTGGTGGGCGACGTCTCGCTGAAGGACGGCATCCTCGAGGTGCCCGTCATCGTGGCCAAGGTCGACAAGGTCCGCGTTACCGGCCTCAAGAAGACCATGCAGCACGTCGTGACCCGCGAGATGAAGATGAAGCCCGGCCAGTACTTCAACGCCGAGGAGTTCCGGAAGGACTACTTCCGCATCATCAGCCTGGACTTCTTCCAGGACGTCTCGCCCACGATCCAGACGCCCACGCCCGGCACCATCGACATCAACCTGAACGTGGAGGAGAAGCGCACCGGCAACATCTCCATGTTCGTGGGCTACAACAGCCGCAACAGCCTGGTGGGTGGAGCCGAAGTCGCCGAGACCAACTTCCGCGGCAACGGCCAATCGGTGGGCCTCCGCTGGGATACCGGCGGCCTGGCCAACCGCAACAGCCTGGAGCTGAACTTCATGGAGCCGTGGATGGACAGCAAGCACACCTCGCTCTCCGTCTCCGGCTATGACAAGACCGTCTACCGCTTCGCCCGCGACCTGACGAGCACCACCGGCGGCGTGGTGGGCAGCAACTCGGACTACTACGAGATTCATACCGGCGGCCAGGTGACCATGAGCCGTCCGCTGTCGGATACCTTCCGCGGCTCCGTGGGCCTCCGGTACGACAACGTCCGCGTCCCCAAGCTGGACATCTCAGCCGCCGACGCGGCGGCGCTGCAGAACGGCCCCGTTCTGGCGACCACGCTGCGCGCCACGCACAACACCCGCGACATCGACCAGGACCCCACGTCCGGCGGCTATGAGATCTACACGCTGGACATCGGCCGGGCCGATCTGAAGCCGGTCATCACGACCACGGGCGTCGGCACGGGTGTCAGCGGCGTGGTCAACTACCAGAAGCTGCAGTTCGACGCGCGGCGCTACCTGAGCCCCGGCGGTCCGCGCAAGAACGCCAAGCAGCGGAAGAGCACCATCGCCATTCGGCTGGCCGGAGGCATGATCACCGGTACGTCGCCTTTCTTCGAGCAGTACTTCGTGGGCGGCGCCGAGACCCTCCGCGGCTACTACGAGGATCGGTTCTGGGGCAGGAACATGCTGCTCTCCTCGGTCGAGTACCGCGCCCCGCTGGCCAGCAGCCTCACCGGCGTGCTGTTCATGGACGCGGGCGACGCCTGGGGCGGCCGCTACAGCGGCGTGAAGTTCCAGGGCTTCGACCAGCACACGAAGTTCAGCCCCGCGGTCGGCATCGGCCTCGGGTTGCGCGTGGTGACGCCCATCGGGCCGATCCGTATAGACGAGGGCTTCGGACGGAATGGAGCCAGGACCCACTTCAGCATCGGGCACGTATTCTAGGCCCGCACTGCGATCAGGAGCGTATTGAATGGATAGATCTATCGTGTGGTGGCGCGCGCTGGTCCTTACCGCCGTCGCCACGTGCCTGGTCCTGGCCCTGAGCGCCTCGGGACAGGGCGGCAAGTCCGGGGCCGTGTTCGCCACGCTGGACATCCGCAAGGTGACCTCGGACAGCAAGAGCTGGCAGGCCGCCCAGACCGACTTCGCCGCCAAGCGCGGTCGCTACGACGCCCGCATCTCCCGCCGGCGCTCCATGCCCTTCATGGCCGACGCCGAGCAGGAAGAGCTGGACAAGCTGACCGAGAAGGATCCGGCCCAGGCCACCGCGACCGAGAAGGCCCGCGTCGACGAACTGACCAAGAAGGGCCAGGCGCAGGTGCAGGACTTCCAGACGCGGCAGATGAAGCCCGAGAAGGACCTCTCCGACGCCGACAAGGCGAAGCTGCAGCAGGACGCCGCCACGGCCAGCCAGTCGGAGCAGAAGGCCGCCGCCCTGGGCGACAAGCTGGCCAACGAGCTCCGCGAGGCCGATTCGCAGGCCACGGCGGACTTCACGAAGAAGATCCGCACCGCGACGCAGAAGGTGGCCGAGGGCAAGGGCATCAGCATCGTTTTCGATATGCAGGTGGCCTGGTATGCCGGCACCGACATCACCACGGCGGTCGTCAACGAGCTCAACAAGCAGTAGTGCCCGCGGGGCGGTCGTGGCCTTCGCCGCGGCCGCCCTCGCGCTCTCCGGCTGTGCGCCGCGCCGGTCGCTTGGTCCGGCCCCGCAGCCCGTCAGCGTCCGCATGGACGCCGTTTGGCCGCGCCATCCCATCCTCGCCGGACGCCCGTCCGGCGCTCCTTCGCCGCGGGCCGCCGTGACGTACTCCGCATGGGCCGGGGCCCCCCGCCCGCCCACCCCCCTCGATCTGTCCGAGCCGGAGCCCGGCGCCTTCGCTGAACGCGCCCCCGCCGCCGCGGACGCCGGACGCCGCCGCGCCGACTTCGAGGCGCAGCTCCTTCGGCGGACCGCCCGCAGGCTTGCCGGCGACGAGCGCTCCCACCAGGCCGACCTGGCCGCCGAGATCGCCGCCGCCGCCGCCGCCATCCGCAAGAGGCGCTCCGAGGCGCTATCCGCCATCGACAACCGCTGGCGCGGCCGGCTGACCAATGTGAAGCTCCTGGTGCTGAGCCGCACGCAACAGCTCACCGGCCTGGCGGGGGGGCCGCCGGACGAGGTCCGCGCCCGCCTCCGCGAGGCCCAGGAGCTGCAGACGGCCATGGAGGCCGCGTGGAGCCGCGAGCGCACCCAGGCCGCCGGCAGGTTCGCGCAGGGCGTCGCCGACGCGCGGGAGGCCGCCCAGACCGTCGAGGATCAGCGCCGGTCCCTCACCGTGGCCAGGCTCATGGCGGAGGATCAGCGCCGCCTGGCCCGCTTCGGTCGCGACGGCAGGCCCTCGCGCGAGGCCGCCGCCGCCGCATCCGCCGCCCCCGCCAGCTGGCCGGCGCCCATCCCCGGCCTGGCCATCCGCGGGCCCCGCGGACCCTCGGCGCCGATCCCTCCGGCGGTCGTGCCGGGGCCGCAGGAGGCCGTGGCGGGCTTCGCCATGCGCGACGCGGAGCGCTGGGTGCGGCGCATCGCCCGCGAGAGCGGATGGCGTCTGGAGCCCCCCGGGCCAGGCGTGCGCGACGCCACGGACGAGGCCCTGAAGAAGCTGCATACGGTCTGGAGGTAGAATGGCGGGGGTCCGAGCCCTTCCTGCGCCGGCAGGTCGCGGTGCGCGGGCTCCTGAACCAAGGGAGGCATATCCGCCAGCCATGCTCAACGACGGCGCCTACAGAGGACTAGCCACCTCGGCCGCGCAGGATGGCCTCTCGCTGGAATCATTGGCCCGGTACGTCGAGGGCCGGGTGGTGGGCGATGCCTCCGCCATCGTACGGGGGATCGCCGGGGTCGACGACGCCGAACCTGGCGACATCGTCTTTGCCGAGAACGCCCGCTATCTGGCGCTGGCTGCCGCCACCCGTGCGGCGGCGATCGTCACATACTCCGACGCCGAGGAGACCGCGACGCCGCAGATTCGCGTCGCCAACCCCAGGTTGGCCTTCACGCAGGTTCTCGAGTTGTTCACGCCCAGGCTCAACGCGCCCGTGGGCGTCCATCCCACGGCCGTGCTGGGCGAGGATGCCAGCCTGGCCGACGGCGTCTCCGTCGGGGCGGGGGTCGTGCTGGGCGACCGCGTCGCGCTGGGCGCGAACACCGTGGTGTTGGCAGGCGCCGTGGTTGGGGACGACGCCGTCGTGGGGCGCGACTGCGTGATCCACGCGAACGTCACGGTCCAGTATGGATGCCGCCTGGGCGACCGGGTCGTCATCCACAGCGGGACCGTGGTGGGGAGCGACGGGTTCGGGTACCTGCCCATCGGCGACCGTGTGCACAAGGTGCCCCAGATCGGCATCGTGGTGATCGAGGACGATGTCGAGATCGGCTGCTGCACCACGGTCGACCGGGCCAAGACCGGCGCCACCGTCATCGGCGCGCGCACGAAGATCGACAACCTGGTTCAGATCGCCCACAACTGCAAGATCGGGCCGGATTGCATCATCGTGGCGCAGGTGGGCATCGCCGGCAGCACGGTGCTGGGCCGCGGCGTGCGGATGGCCGGGCAGTCCGGCGCCCGCGACAACGTGACGCTGGGCGACGGCGCCACCGTGCTCGGGCGCGGCGGCGTGACGAACAACGTGGCGGCCGGCGAGATCGTCGGCGGCTACCCGGCGCGTCCGCAGAGGATACGGTCCCGGTGCGACGCCGCCATCCTGAAGCTGCCGGAATCGCTGCAGCGTATCCGGCGCCTGGAGAATGAGCTGGAGGCCATGAGCCGGCGCACGGCGGAGCTTGAAGCGCTGGTGCAGGGCCTCAGCCAGGGGCGGACCGAGTAGATCCGCGCCTCCGGCGCTGCCGAGAGGGCACGGGCGAAGCGCCCGTGAGAACGGGGAGTCAGCCGTGTTGACGCAGAAGACGATCGCGGCGCAGGCCCGCGCGGAGGGCGTGGGCATCCACTCCGGCAGCCGGTCGCACGTCCGGCTCTGCCCGGCCGGGGCCGGAACCGGCATCCGGTTCCGTGTGTCGGGTGTCGACATACCCGCCGACCTGGACCACGTTGTCGATACGCGCCGCTGCACCAGCCTCGGGACAGGCGCCGCGCGGCTGGACACTCCCGAGCACCTTCTCGCCGCCCTCTTCTGCCTACAGGTGGACAACCTGATCGTGGAGGTCGACGCGCCGGAGCTTCCCATCCTGGACGGCAGCGCATGGCCCTGGGTGGAGTTGGTTCGCGGCGCCGGCGTCGTCGATACGGGCGCGGACGCGCCGGTCCGGCGCCTCCAGCGTGAGGTGAGGCTGGAGCAGGGCGGCTCGATCTACGAGGCGCGGCCGGCCGACGATCTCAGCATCGCGTGCGAAGTTCGCTACGACCACCCGCTGCTGGGCGTCCAGAGCGGCTCGTGGCGCCGGGAGGCCTTCGCGGACGCGCTGGCCCCTGCCCGTACGTACGGACTCATCGAGGAAGTCGAGGCGTTGCTGGCCCGGGGGCTTGCCCTGGGCGGTTCGCTGGACAACGCCCTCGTCATCTATCAAGACCACTACTCGTCGGAACTCAGGATGCCGCAGGAGCCCTTGTGCCACAAGGCGCTGGACCTGGTCGGCGACCTGTCCCTCGTCGGCGGGAGGCTTACGGCCGCGATCACGGCCGTGCGGCCCGGCCATGCCGGCAACGTCGCGTTTGGCCGCCTGCTCGCGCAGGCGCTGGAGCCCTGACACAGGGCCGCCGGAGCGGACGGCCCAATCCCATGGAGGAAACCATGCTTGACATTGAAGCCATACGAGCCGCACTGCCGCACCGCTATCCCATGCTCCTCGTCGACCGCATCCTCGAGCTTGAGACCGGTAAGCGGGCCGTGGGCCTGAAGAACGTCAGCATCAACGAGGACTTCTTCAACGGCCACTTCCCCGGCTGCGCGGTGATGCCGGGCGTGCTGATCCTTGAGGCCATGGCCCAGGTGGGCGGCGTCCTTATGCTCTCGCAACCCGAGCTGAACCACAAGCTGCCCGTCATCGGCGCGGTGGAGAACGTCCGTTTCCGCAAGCCGGTGGTGCCCGGCGACACGCTCATCACCGAGGTGGAAGTGCTCCGCTTCCGCAAGACGTTCGGCCGCGTGCAGCTCACCGGCAGGGTCAACGGCGAGGAGGTCGCGTCGGCCGTCATGACGTTCGGCCTGGTCGATCGGACCGCCCTGATTTCGACCGCCGCGGAGGCGTAGTTTCATGGCGCAGAGCATTCACTCGACGGCCGTCGTCCATCCGGGAGCCTACCTGGCGGACAACGTGACCGTCGGCCCCTACTGCGTAATCGACAACGAGGTTCAGATCGGCGAAGGCACGACGCTGGAGAGCCATGTCACGGTCATGCCGTGTACGCACATCGGCAAGCACTGCAGCGTCTGGCCCGGCGCCGTGCTGGGCGGGGCTCCGCAGGACCACAAGGACAAGGGGCATCGCAGCTTCCTCGTGCTCGGGGACCACAACATCGTGCGGGAGTGCGTCACGCTCCACCGCGCCGTGGGCGACGGCAACTACACGCGCATCGGCAACGACAACATGTTCATGGCCTATGCGCACGTGGGCCACAACTGCGAGATTGGCAACGGCAACACCCTCTCCAGCTACGTGGGCCTCTCCGGCCATGTGCTGGTGGAGGACAACACCGTCTTCGGCGGCATGACGGGCGTACACCAGTTCTGCCGCATCGGCAAGCTGGCCATGCTCGGCGGGCTGAGCAAGGTGAACCAGGACGTCCCGCCGTTCATGCTCTCCGACGGCGTGCCGGCGCGCGTGATCGACCTCAACAAGATTGGCATGCGCCGCGCGGGCGTCCCGCCGGACGTCCGAACCACCCTCCGGATGGCCTATAAGCTCATCTATCGCTCGGACCTGAACCTCTCCCAGGCCATCGCCCGGATCGAGGAGGAGCTGGAGAAGAGCGAGGAGCTGGACCATCTGATCGCCTTCATGCGCGGCACACAGGCCGGGTTTGCGGGCAGGGGCGGCCAGCGCCGCTCCTGAGCAAGATGCGCGTCGAAACCGCGGGGGCGCCCACCGGGAGCGTGGTCATCGTGGCCGGAGAGCCGTCCGGCGACGCGGTGGCCGCGGAGCTTGTGCGCGCCTTGCGGCGTCGGCGGCCGGAGCTGACGTTCTGGGGCATCGGCGGGCCGAAGATGGCCGAGGCGGGCGTGGAGCTCCTGTTCAACTGCAAGGAGTGGGCTTCCATCGGCGTCGTGGATGCCCTGCGCCTTGTGCCGCGGCTCGCGTGGCAGGTGATGCCGGCGCTGGTGGGCGAGATTCGCCGCCGCCGCCCCTCCGTGGTGGTGCCCATCGACTTCGGCGCCTTCAACATGGGCTTGGCGCGGAGGCTGGCGGGCTGGGGTCCGCCCGTGGTCTATTACTTCCCGCCCGGGTCCTGGCGGAAGACGGGAACGGTCCCGGCGGAGATAGGCCGGCTCTGCAAGGCCGTCATCACCCCCTTCCCGTGGTCCGAGGAGCGCCTCCGGACCGCGGGGGCCAACGCGCACTTCGTGGGCCACCCGCTGGTCGATCTGGCCCGGCCCGCTCGGAGCCGCACGCAGTTCGCCCGCGACCACGGCATGGAGGTCGACCACCCGGTGGTGGGCCTGCTGCCCGGTAGCCGCGGCTTCGAGATCCGCTACAACCTGCCCGCCATGCTGGCGGCCGCGTGGCTCATCTGCGACGAGATGTCGGAGGCGCGCTTCGTGATCGGGCTGGCCCCATCCGCCGACCCCGCCCGTGTCGAGGCCATGATCCGCCTGGCCAACGCCGAGCATGGCGGGCCCAGGCTTCCCCGGTTGCCCGCCGAAAGGTCGGGACCCAAGGCCGTGCGCGCTCCGCGGGCGGCTCTGGCGGCCGCCTCCGGGGGCTCGCTGCCCAACGATGTCATCACCGATGCCCGCTCCCTGGGCGAGCCGCGGTTCCGGGTCGCCGTCCCGAGCCCCGACGCCCTCCCGGTGGTGATCGCCCAGGGGAAGACCTACGACGTCATGGCCTCTTCCGACGCGCTGCTCGTCTGCTCGGGCACCGCCACGCTGGAGGCCGCCATCATGGGGACGCCCATGGCCGTCCTCTACAAGCTCTCGCCCATCATGGAGGTGGAGGGCCGGCTGCGCGGGCTGCACAAGCGCTTGAAGCACATCGCCATGCCCAACGTGGCGGCCGACAGGACCATCGTGCAGGAGTACCTGCAGGGGGCCGCCACTCCGGAGGCGCTGTCCCAGGAGATGCTGCGGCTTCTGAAGAGCGGCGAGGCGCGCTCCCGGATGCGCGCCGAACTGGCGCAGGTGCGCGACATGATGGGCGCTCCGGGCGCCTCGGACAGGGCAGCGGGTATCGTATTGGAGTGCGCCGAGCCGGCCTGACCGGCGGCGCAATGAACGGAGCAGCATGGGCGAAGATCAGACCGGCGCCGCGCCGCAGCAGCCTAACGACGAACGCGAGATACAGGCCAGGCTGCTGGCCTATTTGCAGCCCCACAGGCGCGTGCTGCTCATCGGGCTCGTGTGCGCCGCCTTCGTGGCCGGTCTCACTGCCCTCATCGCCGCGGCCGCCAAGCCCACCATCAACGCCATGGCGGGCGACAACGTTGGGCGGCTGAACTTCATCTGCATCATCGTGGTCGGCGTCTTTGTGCTCAAGGGCATCTTCTCCTACGGGCAGACCTACTACCTTTCGATGGTGGCGCAGAGGGTCACCACGCAGCTCCGCGACGACATTTTCGGGCACCTGCACAGCCTGTCGCTCTCGTTCTTCAACCAGCGGCGCACGGGCGCCATCATGTCGGCTCTGACGAACGACATCCCCGTCATCCAGAACGCCACGATGAGCATTCGGGACATCGTCTCGGCTCCGCTCTCGGTGGTCTTCGCGCTGGGCCTGCTCTTCTACCAGAGCTGGCGGCTCACGCTGGCGGCCCTCATCGTGGTGCCTGTCATGGGCTTCGTCATCTCGCGGATCGGCAAGAAGATTCGGCGCATCTCGGATGTCGTCCAGCTCCGCCTTGCCGACGTCTCCACCATCGCGGAGGAGACGATCGCGGGAATCCGCATCATCAAGTCCTTCGCCACGGAGTCGCACGAGATCACTCGGTTCGCCGAGGAGAACGCGCGGACCTACGAGGCCGTGCTTCGCGGCGTACGTCAGAGCGCGCGGCTGCGGCCCATCATCGAGTTCCTGGGCGCCTTCGGCATCGCGCTGGTGCTCTTCCTGGGCGGCAACGAGGTGGTGCAAAACGCCCGCGCCGTGAGCCTGCACAAGACCCCCTTGACGCGGCTCGATCTGGGTGGCCTGACGCTCTTCGTCCTGGCCCTGCAGCAGTTGGCCCGCGCCGTCAGCGATATCGGCAGCATCAACACCACGCGGCAGCAGGCCTTCGCGGCGGCCGGGCGAATCTTCCGGGAGATTCTGGACCAGGAGACCGAGGTCAAAGAGGTACCCGACGCCCCTCTGATGCCGCGCATCGTCGGCGCCATCGAGTTCAGCAACGTGGGCTTCGCCTACAACGACGATGCGGCCGTCCTCGCCGATATCTCGCTGCGGGTGAACCCCGGCGAGGTGGTGGCGCTGGTGGGCCACAGCGGCGCCGGCAAGAGCACCCTGGTGGACCTGATCCCGCGCTTCTACGACGTCACGCAGGGCTCCATAAGCGTCGACGGCCGCGACATCCGCTCCGTGCAGTTGGAGAGCCTCCGCAAGCAGATCGGCATTGTGCCGCAGGAGACGTGGCTCTTCGCCGGGACGCTGCGCGACAACATCGCCTACGGCCGACGCGACGCCACCGATGCCGACGTGCGCGCCGCCGCGAAGGCGGCTAACGCCAACTTCATCGACAACATGCCGGACGGCTTCGAGACCGTGGTGGGTGAGCGCGGAGTCCGGCTCTCCGGCGGCGAACGGCAGCGCATCGCCATCGCCAGGGCCATCCTCATGGACCCGCGCATCCTCATCCTGGACGAGGCCACCTCGTCGCTGGATGCCTCGTCCGAGTCGCTGGTGCAGGCCGCGCTGGAAGACCTGATGAAGAACCGCACCACGCTCGTCATCGCGCACCGGCTCTCCACCATCTTGGGCGCCGACCGGATCGTGGTGCTCGACCGCGGGCGCATCGTGGAGACCGGCACCCATGCCGAACTCCTGGCCCGGGGCGGCATCTACTCGCAGCTCTACGAGAAGCAGTTCCGGGCCGAGACCGCATGAGCGACGAGGCCGCCCGACGTGCCGACGGCGGCGTCGACCGCGGCCGGAAGCAGGCCTTCCGCGCCGAGGCCCTGAGCCTGCTCCTCTACTGCGTGGCGCGGCTCATCGGCCTGACCGCCCGGGTGCGCTTCGAGGGCTTCGAGCGGATCGCGGAGCTTCAGGCCAGGGGCAAGGGCCTCATCCTGGTGACCTGGCACGGGCGCACGCTGATCGCCGCCAATGTCCTGCGCAACCGGGGCTACTGGGCGCTCATCTCCCTCTCCCGCGACGGCGACATGCAGAACCGCATCTTCCAGCGCTTCGGCTTCCGCACCGTGCGGGGTTCCACCAGCCGCGGCGGCGTGCGGGCCACGCTGCAACTGGCGCGCAACATACGCGAGGGGGGCGTGCTGGCCTTCACGCCCGACGGGCCCAAGGGCCCCACGCACAAGGTTCAACCCGGCACCATCTTCCTGGCGCAGCGGAGTGGCTGCCCCATCCTGCCGGTGGGGATCGCCGCGTGGCCCCGGACGCTGGTGAAGAGCTGGGACCGCTACATGGCGCCCGGCCTCTTTGCCCGGGCGCCCTTCGTGGTGGGCGATCCCATCTCCGTGCCCGAGGACGCCGACGAGGAGGCGAAGGCGGCCATCGCCGAGGAGCTGGAGCTGGCCATGAACCGCATGGAGAAGCGCGCCGAGGAGATGCTGGGCTTCACCTATCCGGCGGAGTTCCGCCTCGCCGCGGGCGAGTAGCGCGCCGCCGTGTCCGCCGCGCACTGGCTGGCCCTCCGATCGGAGCGCGGCCTGGGCATGGGCGCGGCGCGGAGGCTGATCGCCCGGTTCGGATCGCTGGAGGCGGCGTATGGCGCCCCCGAGGCCGACGTGATGGCGCTGCACCGCGTGCGGCCGGAGGCGGTCATGCGGTGGCGCGGGGTGGACCTGGCCGAGATGCGCGCTCGGCTCTGCTCGCTGGCCATCGCGGGCGTCGCCTTCATCACGCCCGAGGACGCCACCTACCCAGCCGCCCTGCTCGACCTGGCGCAGGCCCCGGCGGGCCTCTTCATGCGGGGGCAGATCACCGAGGCCGACCGGAACCGCGTCACCATCGTCGGCACCCGCGAACCCTCGGCGGCCGGTTTCACCGTGGCGCGTCGGCTCAGCATGGAACTGGCGGCGGCGGGCTTTACGGTGGTCAGCGGCCTGGCCGTGGGCATCGATACCGCCGCCCACGCCGGAGCGCTGGTGGCCCCGGGCGGGCGCACGCTGGTGGTGCTGGGTTGCGGCCTGGAGCGTATCCACCCGCGGGGCAACCGGTCGCTGGCCGCCGAAGCCGCTTCGCGGGGCGCCCTGCTGACGGAGTACGCCCCGGACCAGGTCGTCGATGCCGGCCGCCTGCTGGCGCGTGACCGCCTACTGGCGGCGCTGGGCGGGGCTGTGGTGGTGATCGAGGCGCGGGCGCGCGGCGGGAGCCTCGTCACGGCCGCCCACGCCGCACGGATGCGCAGGCCCGTCTTCGCCATGCCCGGCACTCCGGGCTGCGATGCGCTGCTGGCCGAGGGCACCCTGCCGCTGGGGCAGGGCCAGGATGCCGTGGCGGCCATTGTGAGGGCCGCCACCCGCGAGTCTGTGCCGGTCCCGGCGCCGGCTCAGCCATCGCTCTTCTGAGGCGTCCTCAAAGCGACGGGAGGCGCCCCGTGCGGAGCGCCTCCCGTGTGCGTCGAGCTGGTCCGCCGGTCGTCGGCTAGAGCTCGTTGGACCCCGAGTCGCGGCCTTTCTTCGCGTCGAACTGCAGCACCGACTTGATCTGCGCGGGGCTGAGCTTCACGCCGCTCATCTTGGCCGCGCCGATGTTGTCCAGGTTCAGGTTGGCCTGGGTCAGCAGGTAGCGGGTGTAGACCGAGTTGTGAACGCCGAAGCTGCCGTCGCGCAGGACGAAGTAGTAGTTGTGCCGTGCGCGCTTTACTTCGATGGGCACCAGGGTCTGGTTCGGTGCCGTCTTGCCGACCGGTACCAGGGAGGTGTAGTCCCAGAGGTCGGGATCGCCGAACTTGGTGCGCGACCAGTTCTGCAGCCGAGTCCGCAGGGTGACCAACTGGGCCTCGATGGCGCCGCGGATGGCGTACCGTGCGGCCGCGTCGCCGGGCGTGTGGCACGGGGCGCAGCTGACGTCGAAGGCGGTCGTCATCGTGTGCTTGCTGTTGGGCATGTGGCAGTGGGCGCACTGGCCGGCGGCCGAGGCGTGGGCCGTCTGGCGCACGACCGGGGCGTTGGGCAGCTCGGACCCCGCGAAGCCCATGAGCATGTTGTACTGGTTGCTGTCGTGGTAGGTCGGCCGGGCCGTGCTGGAGTTGAGGACGGCGTCGGTGTTGTTGCCGCCGCGCCCGTTGTGGCACATGGCGCAGGTCTGGTTGAAGGTCGTGTAGGCCTTGACCAGAGCGCCGGGCGCCACCTGCGTCGTGTCCGCGTTGGTCTCGGCGTAGCGGAGGTGGGCCTGCTTGCCGGTCGCCCACATCATGTTGGTCGTGGCCTTCATGGGGTTGTGGCAGTTGGCGCAGGTGGCCGTCTCTTCGCAGGCCTCGGTGGCCTCCTTGAACTCGGTCATCTCGTCCGCGGTGAGGGCGGTGATGGCCGTGTCGATCTCATCCGCGGTGGCGCCCGCCGACAGCCTGGCGTCGATCATGTCGGCCCGCAGGGCGCCGCTGTGGCACCGGAGGCAGGTCTTGTTGGCGCCGGCCACGGCGTCTTCGACGATCCCGGCGTGGGGCGAGTTCTTGTAGTCCGACGCCATGGGCCCGTGGCACTGCCCACAGACGGCGGCATTGGACAGGTTGGGGTGGGTCAGGATGTTGTCGGTGCTCGGCCCGGCCTGGTGCTTGCTGCTGGGGCCGTGGCACTGCTCGCAGCCCACGCCGATCTGGGAGTGCTTGGTTCCGGCGAAGCCTACGAAGTCCACCTTGGGCGCGCCATTGACGCCGGCCTCGTGGCAGTTCTTGCAGTTCGCGGAGCCGATGTACGATGCGCCCTTCTGGCCCGCGGGAAGCAGCGCCAGGAAGTCGGCGGAGACGCCGGGGTCGGGATCCGGCGGCGGCGTGATGGGGCCTCCCCCGCCGCCACAGCCTGCCAGTACGAGCATGGCCCCGGTAAGCGCCACACCGGTCGCCATGCTAGCGATCAGCCAAGACCTATGCATCGGTCCTGCCCTCCTTCAGGGGCTTGAATGGTTTGAGGCGCGGGTTGCGCGGCCCCATGTTGCTGCCTTGTTGCCTCAGAATGTTGTGGTACCGGAAAGGCGGAGGACGGTGGCCCGGTAGTCGAGGCTATCGACCACCTTGTCCTTGTAGGTCAGGGGCGCGACGAGCAGACCCAGTTCGCTACCGTCGCGGAGCCTGCGGCGCAGGGTCAAGGTCAACTCGCGCCCATGGATGTTCGCCTCCCGCAGGAGCAGCGGATTGTCGTTGGAGACGAACCAGTCGGTGTAGGTGGCGGTGACCCACATGCGCGGGTCCACCGTCCAGGAGAGCCCGGCCACCGCGGTCTGGCTGTCCGGGCCGAACATGGCGGTCGTGGGCCAGTCGGTGATCTCGGTACGCAGCTTGAGGTTCTCGTACGCGTACTCTCCGAAGGCGACGACCTTGGGGCCCAACTGCAGGCTGCCGCCGGCCTGCAGGGCGCCGGCTGCGGAGCGCGCGTACCGCTCGGCGTTCTCCTGCACCTTGTAGGAGCTCGCGAGGTAGCCGGTGGCGCTGGCCATGCAGGTCTCCAGACGGGCCGAAACGTTGGTGCGGCGGTTCCAGTAGAGGGAGCGCGTGTCTTCCTGCGCGGCGAGCGGCGAACCGGCGAGCCACTGGGAGCCGGCCTTGAGCGTGATCCTGGTCTGGGAGCTCAGGAGCCCGCGCAGCCGGGCGTCGATCGTGGTCCAGCGCGGCACATCGACATAGGTGCGGGTCTGGTTCAGCCGCATGATCTCGCGGCTGCGGAGGCCCACTTCGGCGTTCCAGTGGGCCCAGCGCTTCTGCAACCGCGCCGAGCCGCCCTGGTTGCGAGTGACGGCCATCGTGGCGGAGGCCGGGTTGCCGATGGTCTCGCTGGTGGCGTCCAGGCTCAGGTTGCCCAGACGGCCTAGGGTGGCGTCGGCCATGAGGCCGGCGGACTCCACGGTGGCCTGAGGCAGGGCCCCCTGGCGAATGAGCGTGCGGGAGTAGCTGCCGCCAGCGTCAACAGAGGGCGTCGCCTGCACCACGTAGGATACGGTGGCCTGCTCCACGGTGGAGGAGGGCAGGACCGCGGTGCGATCATGGAAGTTGGAGCTGGAGTAGCCGCCGGAGATGAAGCCGCGCCCCGCCTTGCCGTAGGCCTGGACGTCGAGGGTGCGCGAGCGCTGGTACTGTGCGGCGCGGGGCACGCTGAACGTCTGCGTCTGCGACTCCATCCGGTAGGACGAGGCGATGACGAACGACGGGCTGATCCGCTGGGCGACGTTCCAGCCGGACACCTTCCGCTCGCTCTCGCCTTGGGGCTCGGGAGTGTCGGGCAGGTACCGGCTGCGCGTATAGTAGGCGTCGGCCCGCAGGCGGCCGAACATCTCGTCGGCGTTGCCGCGGTAGCTGTAATCATCGGCGCCCACGCCGCGCAGGGTGACGCCGCCCTGGCCGCTGCCCCAGCCGGCGCGGGAGCGGAGGCTCAGTTCCTCGATGAAGAGGAGCTTGGGCGGCGTGGCGTAGCGGCGCAGCGTGTTCTGGTTGCCCGAGAGGCCCAGGTCGCCGAAACCCAGGGTCAACGCGCCGGCCACGGGCAGGAGCGGCTTGGCCTTGGCCTCTTCGGTCTTCTGCTCATCCTCCGCGGGGGCCTTGTCCTGCGCCCACGCGGCTCCGCTGGGCGCCAGAACGGCGGCGGCGGCGGCCATCACGAGCAGTTCACGTACCCACGTTCTCCTCATGTTGTTTGGACCTCCCTTCGCGCCGTGGCGGCCTAGCGTACGAGCAGGTTCGGGTCTCGGTTCGACCCGTGAAGCGCGGCGTGGCATCCCGAAGCCCAGCAGGTCTGGCCCGGGTAGTGGGTGGCGTTCTTGTCCGTGTGGCACTGGTTGCAGAGCCCGCGGGAGAAGGCGCCCAGCATCTTCGGGTTGGTGGCGCCGTGGGGCTTGTGGCACTCGACGCAGCCGTCGCCGGATGCGCCGGTGACCGGATCATGCGGGTACACGAAGGGGCCGGCGACTTCGCGATGGCATGTGGCGCAGACCTGCGTCGGGTTCTTGAGCCCGACCCGCATGGAACCCTTGCGGAGGCTGGTCCGGGTGGGATGCGGCTCATGGCAGTCGCTGCAGGTCATGCGGCCTTCGGGTACGGGATGATGGTAGGGCTGCCGGAACTGGGCGACGTCGGCCTTGTGGCAGGAGCCGCAGAGGTCGGCCTCGTGATCCTTCAGCAGGTGCTGGGTCTCTTTCACGGCCACCGCGGTGGGCTTCCGGATGCTCTGGGCGTCGCGGGTGGCGCGGGCGGCCGGATCGCTCTGCTTGGCGTCCTTGTGGATGAAGTGGCACGAGCGGCAGGAGACGTCGCCGCGGGCGTGGGCCGTCTTCTTCCAGTGCGACTCGGACATGGTCCGGGAGTGGCATCGCAGGCACATGGCGTTCACATCGGCCGGGGAGGCCTTGCTCGGCGCGAAGATGTGCTTCTGCAGTTCGCCCTCTTCCTGGTTCTCCAGGTGGTTCTTGCCCGGCCCGTGGCAGGACTCGCAGCCGCGGTGGTCGACCGGCAGCTTGGAGTCGCGGACGTACTGGGCGTGGGGCGAAGCCTCAAAGCTCTCCAGATACGCGGGATGGCATCCGCCGCAGGTCTTCTCGCCCAGGTAATCCTCAGCCGCGGCGCCCGCGTGGAGCGCCACAGGGAACGGCGCCTTCTTGGGGGCGGCCGGTTTGGAGGATGACGCCTGCCCAACGAGGGACACGCCGGCCAGTGCGGCCATGGACAACGCCATCGCAACCGAGGGCCAAGCCCGCAGCCAGTGCTTGATGTGCATCATCTCCTTGCCTCCGGGTGAACTCCATACGGCGGTCCGCCGAATCGTGAGCCGTGTAACGCAAGTGCGGCCGCATGTGCGAAGCATCATACCAATACCTAGCGTGTCTACGCAAGGGGATGGGCGGCTCCCTGTGCTGTTTCTCACAAACCGGCGGGCCGGCTAGGGCCAGAACTCGTAGGTCTGGACATTCAGCGCCATGCCGAGCAGCGTCCAGCTACAGCCCACGGCGAACTCGCCCAGCATGAGCCCGAAGAAGAAGAGCGTGGCGGCCCGGTAGCCCGACAGGCCCCGCCACTTAAGGATGGCGCCTTTGCAGAGGCTGCCGATGAGGATCGGCAGCCAGAGGTTGGCCATGCCCCAGCTGTTGGCGGCGGCGTAGGCCAGCGGATGGAACGGCAGACCCAGGAGCCGCTGACGCAAGGCGCCCAGGGCCGCCGCAACCGCGCAGCCGGCCAGCATGGCCATGCGGTCGCCGGGCATGGGAGGCGCGGGGCTGTTGAGCCACGTCGAGAGGTTCACGCTGAAGGCTTCCCGCGCGTAGCCCACGCCCCACATATTGACGGAGGCGGTGGCCGCTCCCACGCGATAGAAGCCGTGCAGAAAGACCGCCCAGCAGATCGGCACGGCCACCAGCCCGGCCAATCCCACGGCGAAGGCCATGGCGCGGCGGTCGGCCTCGGCGTTGCCTGCCACCTTCAGGGCCTCCAGCGCGTGCGGCATGGGGTGGCCCCGGTAGGCTCGGCTGGTCCAGTGGAGCATCGCGAACATGCCCAGTGTCGGCTTGTCGAACGCTTCGGCGCCCAGGTTCCGCACCAGGGCGTTGACCGGGCCCATCTGGTGCATGTCGTGGACCGGGAAGCCGAACTCGGCGCGTATGCGCGTGATGAGCACCGAGAGTGCGCCGAAGAGCGTCAGGAAGAGGACCGCCACCCAGGGCTTCATGCCCGCGATCACCAGGAAGCCGAAGAGGAGGCAGACGGAGCCGGCCAGGCCCGCGGCCGCCAAGCGTGTTGAGCGCGCTTCGGCTCCGCCTCCCGCCGCCGAGCGCCAGACGGCCGCCAGCTGCGCCCGAAGCCGCCACGCCGCCGCCGCGAAGACCCACATATAGGCGCCGAACGCCTGCGAGTCGGCGTAGGGCGCCCGGCTCTCCGGCGGAAGCCCCATGTTCGCCACGACGAGCAGCTCGGCTCGATAGAGGAGATAGAAGAGGCTCAGCGAGGCGCTCAGGTCCAGCGGCATCAGGAATCCCAGGGTGATGGCGAAGAAGTAGAACGCCACCGTGATGGTCGATACGGGCTGCATGGGTCCCGATGGTATGAGCAGGATGTACTGGCGCTTGATGGGGATGGCCGGTATGGCGGGGTAGAGCGCGTTGAGGCCGTTCAGCAGCGTGACGCCCGCGGCCACCGCGAAGCCGATCCAGAAGACGCGGCTGGCGTAGAGCGCCCGGGGGTGCTGTGCCATGGCAAGCGGCAGGGCCACGATGGGGAACGTGAGGCGCTCGTTCTCGGCCCAGGCCCGCCGGAGCAGCGCCGAGGCGCAGAGCATTGCGAGCATGGCGGCCCAGAGCGCCAGCGTCCAGACGAGCACGGGCAGGGCCCAGGCGCGCATCGCCTCGGGCGTCCAGAAGCTGGAGTTGCCGCGGAAGAAGCCGCTGACGGCCTCCTTCGGCCCGACCAGCAGCCACGGCGGCATGGCGCCGTCGAAGAGCGATGACCAGCGGTTGGCCTTGTCGGCGAAGTAGGCCGGATAGCCCAGCTCGGTGACCAGGATCGACTGCAGGTCGCAGGAGAGCATCGCCGAGCCCACCGAGACCATGGCGTAGACCGCCAGCGTCTCCAGCCCGGTGAGGGCCGCCCGCGGGCGGTGCGCCCGGAGCCAGAGGTTGCCCAGGCTCACCAGCAGCAGGATGTAGACGGCGTGGCAGAACGGCGCGGCCAGCGTGACGAAGGAGTACCGGACGATCTCGCCCCAGAAGACCCAGTGCGCCGACAGCCAGATGAGCGCCACGCCCAGTATCAGGGCGCGGGCGCGGATGGGAGGACCGGCTACTGCGTTTGGGTGCTCTGCCAAGGCGTGCGCCCTCCGCCGGGCTCGCCGCGGGCTTCCTGGCGGCCGGCCTCGCGCATATTCGCCGCGCCGGACCCGGGCTCCTGCCTGGCGCTACGCGGCGGCGGCCCGCGGGCCCTCCGTCGCCCGGAGGCGGCGCACCACCCAGATGCCTATGGCCAGCAGCGCGGCGTTGAGCACGAAGGGCAGGGCGCGGTTGCTCTGCGACAGGATGCCCGCAACCCAGCCGAAGGGCGTGGTGCAGGCGATCACGGTGAGGTGCGCCATGGCCACGATGCGCGCGCGTTCGCGGGCGTCCACGTTGACCACGGCGAGCCGCTCGACCTGCGTGGCCACCACGGAGTAGCACCCCGCCTCCAGCACCGTGCTGAGCAGCAGCCAGCCATAGCCCCTCTCGGGCACGTTGATCAGCACGAGCTGGCTCACGGCGTAGCCGGCGAAGGCCAGCATCATGGGTCGGCCGAAGCAGACGCCCCGCAGCCGCGGCACCACCAGGAAGAGGAAGGCCAGCATGATGAGCGACCGCGCGAACGGATAGAGCGCGATATGCCCGGCGGGGATGTGGATGCGCTCGGTGACGATGATCGACCAGAAGGTCCCCTGCACCATCGTGACGATGCTGACGACGACCATGAGCGCGATGGTGAAGAGCGTGTGCGGCGCAGAGCGGATCTGCCGCAGGACGCCGCGATACTCACGGAGCAGCGACGCCACGGAGCGGCCCCGCGTCTCCTCCATGCGGACGGCGCCCTGCCGGGTCTCCGAGACCATGCCGTTGAGCACGATGAACTTGGTGGTCATCATCACGCAGGCCAGCACATACATGCCCCGCACCGAGGGAACCAGCGTGAAGTGCGTGATCAGCACGCCCGCCACCGGCGCGAAGAAGACCGCCATCTGCCCGGCGATGAAGGAGAGGGCGTAGATGTGCATCAGGTCTTCGGGGTTGGTGTCCTCCACCAGCAGGCAGTTCCACGAGATGTCGGGCACCTTGCGCAGGCTGTTCACCAGCCCGGCGGCGATGAACCAGCGGATATCCCGTGCGCAGGCCCAGAGCAGGCAGGGGATGGTCCAGGCGAGGATGTCGAACACCAGCGTTGCGCGCTTGCGGCCCATCTTGTCGATGATGACGCCCGCCAGCAGCGCCATCGCCACCTGTCCGGCCATGGCCACGCTGGTGACGAAGCCCACCTGGCTGTCGCGCAGGCCCAGAGCCAGCATGTAGACCGACGCGTACGGCGCGAAGAGGTTGAACGGGATGCCCCAGAGCGGCTCGGTGATGATCGCGCCGCGGGCGTTGCCCCGGAGCCCGCGCAGGGTGCCGACAAGGGTCTCAGACAAGGTTGGAGGGCTTCCGCGGCTCGATCTGTAGGAGGCGCTCCGGCAACTGGATCTGCAGCAGCCGCTCAGCCCGAGCCGGGGCGGCGGCCGGCTCGTTCAGGAAGGCGGCCAGTTCGGCGTCGGTGTGGCGGTCGACGAACTCCGCGAAGGCCTCGCCCTGGCCGCGCAGCCCGCCGAAGGCGCCGAGCAGCCGCTCGATGGCGAGATGCACCGTCTCGGCCGGCGCCTTGCGGAGGATCGGCCGGGCGAAGCGCGCATCGGCGCCCATGCGGCCTCCCAGGCTGATGTCGTAGGCCTCCACGCGCTCCTCGCCCACCCGCACCACGCAGCCCTGGAGCCCGATGTCCGCGATGGCGTGGCGGCCGCAACCGTTGGGGCAGCCGTTCACGTTGATGCGCAGCGGCTCATCGGCGGTCCGGGCCGCCTCGAGGCGCTCCACGATGTCGGTCAGGCGCTGCTTCGTCTCGGTCAGGGCCAGGTTGCAGAACTCGGACCCGGTGCAGGCCACGGCCGTGCGGCGGATGGCCGTGGCGTCCCACCGCAGACCCGCCTGGCGCAGGGCGGAAAGGGCGTCGTCCAGGCGGGCCGCCGGGATGTGCGGCACGATGAGGTTCTGCTGGTTGGTGGCGCGCAGCTCGCCGGCGCCGAAGCGCTCCGCCACGTCGGCCGCGGCATCCATCTGCTCGGCGCCCAAGCGCCCGGTTAGCACGGCGAGGCCCACCCAGCGGAGGCCGGGCGTCTTCTGCTCATGGATGCCCAGATGGTCGTCGCAGGCGGCGTCCGGTCCCTTGTCGGGCAGCGCGGGAGCGGGCCTGAAACCGAGGCGTTCGCTCAGCTCGTCCAAGAAGCGCCCGGGACCCCAATCCTCCATCAGGAACTTGAGGCGCGCGTGGTTGCGCCGCTCGCGGTAGCCCTGATCGCGGAATATTCGCGCCACGGCCACGCAGGCGGCCGCCACATGGTGCGGCGGCAGCAGGGCGTCGAGCCACCGCGAAAGGCGGGGCTGCGAGCTGAGACCGCCGCCCACGCGCAGGTGGTAGGCCACGCCGTCGGGGGCCTCGGCGGCCATGGGATGGCCCTGCGGCAGGCGAACGGCGCAGGCGCCCACGTCGTTGATCTCGGGCAGGTGGCACTGCTGCGGGCATCCGGCCGCGGCCATCTTGTACTTGCGCGGCAGGTTCGAGAAGTCGCGGTTGCCGAGGAAGGCCCGCTCCAGTTCGGCCACGACGCCCGAGGCGTCGCACAGCTCGTGCGGGTCCAGACCGGCAACGGGGCAGCCGAGGACGTTGCGGGTGATGTCGCCGCAGGCGCCCACGGTGGAGATGCCGACCGCGCCGAGCCGGGCGATGGCTTCGGGGATGTCGGCGATGGTGAGCCAGTGGAACTGGATGTTCTGCCGGGTGGTGATGTCGGCGATGCCCCTGCCGAAGTCGCGGGCGATTCCGGCCATGGCGCGCCACTGGGCCGCCGTGACGCCGCCGCCGGGCATCCGGACGCGCATCATGAAGTGGCCGGCGCGGGGCTGCTGCTCGTAGACGCCGTACCAGCGCATGCGCAGCATATCGTCGGGCGGGATGGCGTCGTAGCCGAGGCGGCTGTACCGGAGCAGGTCCGGCCAGACGTCGAGCGGGTCCTTGTCCAGCTTGATCTGCTCCACCGAGTTCGCCATCGTGCCTCCCGCCTTGCCGCGGCCCGAGAAGCCGCAGGCAAAATCCTACCCGAAGCGACGACGGAGGGGGTACGGCGAACAGGCCGATGGGTAGACCTCGCCGGGCGGCCTACCTGGCTACCGGCGCCGGTCGTCCCTTCACGAGATCGGTGAACCAGGCCTCGCATCGCTTCGAGTAGGCGCCGTGGTCGCCGCCATGGCCCGTGTTGGGCATGACGACCACCTCTTTCGGACCCTTCAACTCGTTGGTCATGGCGAAGACGCCCGGCGCCGGGCAGGTCACGTCCACAAGCCCCAGGCCGACGAGGATGGGGCGCTTCACGCGGGAGGCGAAGTTCACCACGTCGAAGTAGCGCGATGCGGCGCGCACCCTGGCCACATCCTTCCCATCGGTGGCCCAGTACCACATGGGCCAGCCCGCCGCGCGCCCGGCTTCGGGACCGTTCAGATCGCAACCCGCCGGCACATCGGCGACGCCCGCGGTGATCTTCGGATGGAGGGCGGCGGTGACGATGGTCTGGAGCCCTCCCTGGCTCCCGCCGGTCACCACCAGCACCTTGCCGTCCCAGTCGGGACGCCGCGCCAGGTACTCGGCTGCCCGGTAGCACGAGAGGTACATGCGGAGGAAGTAGCTGGTCTCCCGGTCGTCGTTGCCGATGGCCGGGTAGCCCGCCAGGGCGCCGCGCGACTGCTCGTCATAGAACGCCTGCGGCTGGTCGATGGGCAGGTCGTGGGCCTGGATGTCCAGCACCAGCCAGCCGGCTTCGGCCCGCCACTGGATCCAGTCGCGCTGGAGCGGGTAGACGCCCGCCCACTGCACGATGAGCATCGCCGGGAACTTGCCGGGACGCTTGGGCCGGGCGAGCTGCCCGTAGATGTGCGAGCCCCGGATGTTGTCCATGCGGAGCTTGAAGTACTCGATACCCGGCTTGCCGATGTCGACAGGCTCCAGCACGGGGTTCGCCGGCACCCGCGCGAGGTCGGCCAGCTTGGCCTTCCAGAAGGCGTCGAAGTCGGCCGGGCGCGGGAGCGACGGCCCGATGCGGCTCGGGCTGAAGGCGGCTCCGGCCGCCGCGGTGATCTCCCTGGAGGGGAGCTTCGCCTTCAGCTCCAGAAGCAGCGTGCCGGGCTCGTCGAGCTTCGCCTCGAGCGCGGCCTTGCCGCCGGTCAGCGGAAGGGCGCCCTCCCGCAGTACCTTGAGGCCGTTCTGCTTCAGCACATAGCGAACGTCGGCAGCCCCCTCGGCGCCGGGGCCGCGGACCTCGATCTCCCACCGGGCCGTCTCGCCGGCGGCGTAGACGGCCCGCGGCTCCGAGGCGGTCGCAACGATCTCCTGCGCGGCGATCGGCCGCAGCGATGTCAGGCCGACGGCGGCGAGGACGAGGCGTAGCTGGGTTCGCAGGTTCATGGTTGGCTCCCGATGCGTGGTTGTGCGGCAGGCCGGATCCGTAGCGACCACAGGTTCGACTCGGCGGCCCGACGCTCCTGCTCCCTCAGAGGACTCCGCCGGCGCCGCGCCGAACATGGCCGCATGAACGCCCTTCACGTTTGCGCCATGCTTGCGGCCATGCTCCCGGCCGCGCCGTCGCTTGCCGCACCCAAGGAGCCACGCGCCATGCCTGCTGCCGATCACGCCTTCACGCTGGTCCGCGCCGGAAGGGCCGCCTGCCGCATCGTTGTGCCCGCCAGGCCCGCGCCGGTGGTGCGCCACGCAGCCGAGGAGCTTCGACGGCTGGTGGCCCTGATGTCCGGGGCCACGCTGCCCATCGCCGAGGAGGGCGCGGGCGGCGACGGCGCGGCCGTCTACCTGGGGCCGACCCGCAAGGCCGCGGCGCTCTTCGCGGCGGGGGGCAAGCCCTCGGCGGAGGACGGCGTGGCGATCCGCACCGCGGGCCGCGACCTGGTCCTGTCGGGCGGCAATGGGCGCGGGCGCCTCTACGCCGTCTATGTGCTGCTGGAGAAGTGGCTCGGCGTCCGGTTCCTGGCGCACGACTGCACGGTGGTCCCCAGGCGCTCCACGGTGACGCTGCCGGAGATCAACTACACCTACGCGCCGCCCTTCATGTACCGCGAGGCGCTTTACTGGGACGCCTACCCCAAGGAGACCGCCGCGCCCCAGCGGCTCAACGGCCCCGCCACCAAATGCGACGAGGCCACGGGCGGTAAGGTCGCCTTCTTCCCCTACGTCCACAGCTTCTGCAAGCTGGTGCCGCCGGATAAGTACTTCGCCGAGCACCCCGAGTACTTCAGCCTGGTGGGCGGCAAGCGCACCGACCTGACGATCCACGGCCAACTCTGCCTGACGAACCCGGAGGTCCTGAGAATCGCCACCGCCCAGGCCCTGGCCTGGATTCGCGAGAACCCCGATATCCCGATCATCGACATCTCGCAGAACGACGGCGAGGGCGCCTGCGAGTGCGACGCGTGCGTGGCCGTGGAGCGCGAGGAGGAGAGCAAGCACGGGCCCATACTGCGGTTCGTCAACGCCATCGCCGACGCCGTGAAGCGCGAGCACCCGGACAAGTGGGTGGAGACGCTGGCCTACGCCTATTCCACCAAGCCGCCGGCCAGGACGCGCCCGCGCGACAACGTCATCATCCGCCTGTGCCATGCCGGGTGCTACCACCACGGCTTCGAGGCCTGCGGCCTGGGCGCGAACCTGACGACCTATCTGGAGGGCTGGCGCAAGCTCACCCGCCGCATCTTCATCTGGCACTACGCGGCCAACTTCGCGCACTACCTGGCGCCCAACTTCAACCTGCAGGGGCTGGCCGCCGACCTGAAGGCCTACCCGCGCTACGGCGTTAACGGCGTGATGGTCCAGGCCGACCACCAGGGCTCCGGCGGCGAACTGGCCGAGCTGCGGCAGTACCTGGTCGCGCAGCTGCTGTGGGACCCCACCCGCGATCCCATGGAGATCCGCCGCGAGTTCTGCGCCGGCTACTACGGCCCCGCGGCATCCGACGTGGAAGACTATCTGGCGTTGGTGGACGCCGAGGGCGCCCGCAAGGAGATCCACGCCTTCGGCGCATGGGACCCGACGGGCACGGTGCGGCCCGAGTTCGTGGCCCGCGGGCTGGAGGTGCTGGCCGGCGCCCGGGCGAAGTGCGCCGACGAAGCCGTGCGCAACCGCGTGGACAAGCTGATGCTGCCGCACTGGTACGCCCAGCTCCAGTGGCCCGACAAGTACGCGCTGCCCGAATCCGACGCGCCCGCCCTGGTGGCGAAGTTCCGCCGCGTGGTCGAGCGCAACCAGATCACCTACATCCGCGAGGACTTCAACTCCCCCAGCATGCCCGGATGGCTGGCCGAGATGGAGAAACGCTACTCCACCCAAGGAAGAAGGACCCCATGACGACCCGATCCGCCGCCGTTGCCGCGTCACTGCTGGCTCTCGCCGCGCAGGCCCAGGCCGCCCAGCTCTGGGTGGCGCCCAACGGCAAGGACACCAACCCCGGCACCAAGGCCAGACCCGTTGCCACCCTTCAACGGGCTCGCGACCTGGCGCGGGCCGCCCTCGCCGCCAAGCCCTCGCCGGTGACCATCACGCTCAGGGCAGGAACCTACTTCCTCGCATCGCCGCTGGAGCTCACCGCCGCCGACAGCGGCGCGGCCGGCGCTCCGGTCACCTACACCAGCCTGCCGGGCGAGAGCGCCGTGCTGAGCGGCGGCGCGCCGGTGGCGGGCTGGAAGCAGCAGCCCGACGGCCTGCTCGCCGCGCCCATCCCCGCCGGAGGCGCCCTCAAGGCCATGCGGCAGCTGTTCGTTGGGGCGAGCCGGGCGACGCGCGCACGGTGGCCCAACGACGACGGCGCCCTGCAGCTGGCGACCGTGTCGGACGACGTAAAGTCCTTCACGCTCTCGCATGCCATTCCCGGCGGCGACCTGGCCGGCGCGGGCGCCGAGCTGGTGGTCTACGAGAACTGGTCCGTCACGCGGGGCGCCGTCACCCGATCCGGCGGTGACAAGCTGGAGACGGCCACTCCCATGGGCTGGATCGGCCACGGACCCATGACCACCGCCAGCCCCGGCAAGCCCGCGTTCCTGGAAGGCGGCAGGGCCTTTCTGGACCAGCCCGGCGAGTGGTGCATCGATGGCGGCCGGATCCTCTACAAGCCGCGCGCCGGCGAGACCGCCGCGAACCTAAGGGCCGTGGCGCCCCGGCTGGAGCGGCTCGTGGCCTTCCGCGGCGAGGCCGGAAAGCCTGTGCGGCACATCGTCTTCCGCGGTGTGACCTTCGCGCATACCGAGTTCGCGCTGCCGGTCGTTGGCTACTGCGAGATTCAGGCGGGCCACTACGGCCCAGCCACCGCCCAGCCCTGCTGGGTGCAGCCTGTGGCCGTGGAGGCGGCCTGCGCCGAGGATTGCCGGTTGGAGCGCTGCACGCTGCGGAATCTGGGCGGCTCGGCCGTCGGCGTCGGGCGCGGCTGCAAGCGCGTGGCCGTGAGCCGCTGCACGCTGGAGGAGATCGGGGGCAACGGCATCATGGTCGGTTGGCGCGGCAACAAGGGGGCCATCCGCTGCCAGGTTGGCGATCTCGATGCCGACTGGGTCGATCCAGCCGACGCGCCGGCGGGCTGCACCGTCACCGACAATGTGATCACGCGGTGCGGGGCGTTCAGTCCCGGGTGCGTGGGCGTCTACGCGGCCTTCAGCGCCGACACGTTGGTGGCGCACAACCTGGTACACGATATGCCCTACACCGGCATGTCCGTCGGCTTCCGCTGGAGCCAGGAACCGAGCACGCAGACGCGGTGCATCGTGGAGAACAACCACATCCACGATGTGATGAAGCTCCTTGCCGACGGCGGCGGCATCTACACGCTGGGCGTGCAGCCGGGCACGGTCCTTCGCGGCAACCGAATCTACGACGTCCACCGGAGCGGCTTCGCCCAGGGCGGCGCGCCCAACAACGGCTTCTTCGTGGACGAGAGCAGCACGGGCTTCCTCTTCGAGCGCAACCTGGTCTACCGCACCTCCGGCGAGCCCGTGCGCTTCAACCGGTGCGCGCGGGACTGGCACACGTGGAAGGACAACCTGCTGGGCTGGGACGAGAAGGAGAGCCCCGAGGCGGCGGCCATCATCAAGGCGGCGGGGCCGCGGAGGTAGCGGCAGGGCCCAACGCCCATCGGCCCGCAGGGGTCTGCGGGAGGCGCTTGACATCGGAGCATCACTGGTCGCATGCTCTGATGCATGAGAACGACTCTCACACTCGACGACGACGTTGCCGCCATGGTGGCGGGGTATCAGAAGCGGACCGGTGCACGGGCCAAGCGGATCGTGAACGAGGCGCCGGATTCATCGACGGGCCAGTACCGCGTTCAACCGGTCACGTTGGGCCGATGCCTGTTGCCCGGCCTTGACGACGTGACCGACGCCCTGGCATCGACCGAAGGCGACGGCTTCCGGTGATTCTGGTAGATGCCAACCTGCTAATCCATGCCCACGTCTCCGGCCTGCCGGCTCACGGCCGCGCCAACCTTGTGCCCGATGCGCACCTGGCTGCGCTCGCGATAGAGCACGGCCTCTCGCTCTGCTCCGCGGACGGTGACTTCGCCCGGTTCCCCGGGTTGCGGTGGCAGAACCCGCCGGCATGCCGGTCTATGCTTCGGCGGCGCGCCGATGCGAGGGGAATCACATGCCACGAATCTGCTCGATCCGCTCGATTGCCGCGGCGGCTCTGCTCCTGGTCGGCTTGCCCGCCGGCGCCGCGTTCGAGCACTCGCGGGGCCGGCCGGCCGTCATCGTCACAAGCCCCGGCGCCTCTGCCGCGGAGGCCGCGGCGGCGCAGGAGGCCGCGCACTATCTGGGGCTGGTCACTGGAGCGAAGCCGGAGGCGAGGCCCGAGGGCGGCGCCCCTGCCGGACGGGTTCGCATCTATGTCGGACCCACGGCGGCAGCGGCGCGGCTGGGCGTCGATGCGTCCAAGCTGGGCCCCGAGGAGTGGATCGTGCGCACATCGGGCGACGATCTCTACCTGGTGGGCGGACGGCCGCGCGGGACGCTCTATGCCGTGTACCACTTCCTCGAGGACGTGGTCGGCATCCATTGGTGGAACCCGTGGGCGGAGAGCGTTCCGCGAAAGCCCCGGCTCCGGCCGGGCGCACTGGCCCTGCGCGGCGCTCCGGCCTTCCGATACCGCGATATCTACATGCTCTATGGCCGCGACGAGGGCCGGTTCGCCGCCCGCAACCGGCTGAACCGCGACGGCGACGCGGCCATCGCCGGTCGTTACGGCGGGTCGCTGGCCTACGGTCCGCCCTACCACGTCCACACGGCCAACTCCTACTTCCCGCCGTCCGAGTACTTCGGCCCGCATCCCGAGTGGTACTCGTTGATCAACGGTCGCCGCACCACGGAGAACGCGCAGCTCTGCTGGACAAACCCGGAGTTGCGGGCGGCCTTCCGCGAGAAGCTCCTGTCGACGATCCGCTCCTCGTGGGCGGCCGCCCGCGCCGCGGGCGAGCCCCCGCCGCTGGTCTTCAGCATCTCCCAGAACGACTGCTACGGCGCGTGCCGGTGCCCGGCCTGCAAGGCGCGGTCCGACGCCGAGGGGTCCGAAGCCGCCCCGCTGCTGGACTTCGTGAACCTGATGGCCGATGCGGTGAAGGGCGAGTTCCCCGAGGTCTTCATCGACACGCTGGCCTACCAGTACACGCAGAAGGCGCCGAAGACCCTGCGGTGCCGCGACAACGTCATCATCCGCCTCTGCGACACCGAGGCAGACATGCTCAAGCCGATCACCGCGCCGGAGAACCGGGCGTTCCGCGAGCAACTCCTGTCCTGGGCCCGCATCGCCAGGAACCTGCGGATCTGGGACTACGCGGTGACCTACGGCACGCTGGGCATGCCCCTGCCCACGGCGCACACCTTCGGCCCGGACTACCGGTTCTACCTGGCGCACAACGTGGAAGGCGTCTTCACCGAGCTGGAGTATGAGCTTCTGGCCGACATGCGCGACTACAAGGTCTGGACCATGATGAAGACGCTGGAGGAGCCGTCCGCCGATCTCGCGAAGCTCACCGACACCTTTATGCGCGGGTTCTACGGACCCGCCGGCAGGTGGGTGGCGCGGTATGTGCGGGAGCTGGCATCCGAAGCCGCCCTGCGGAAGAGCCGAAGCAGCTGCTGGCAGGGCTCGGCGACGCAGCTCTCCTACCTGACGCCGCGGTTCATCGCCAGGGCGCAGGGCCTCTTCGATCGCGCCGACCGGGCGGTCGCGGCGGACCCGGCGCTCCGTTCGCGTGTGGGCCACGCCCGGCTCCCGTTGGATCGGGCCACGCTGGCGCTCTACCCCAACCTGGCGGCGGCGTGGCAGGCCGCGGGCAAGCCCGGCATGGACCGGGACGCGGTGGGGCGCCGCGCCCTGGCGGCATGGTTCGACGAGATCGACCGACGCATCGAACCCGGCCGGCAGGCCGCAGAGCGCTTGGCCGCCGAGGGCGAGATTCAGCGTTTGACGCTGGCCCCCGCGAAGACCGGCCTGCCCGCTCAGTTTCGGGACCGGCCGAAGGGCTCGGTGATCGACTACACGGCCGTCATGACGCGGAACTGGAACAACGTGGTCAAGGTGGTGCGGGACCCGGAGGCTGAGACGGGCATCACGAACCGCCTGGACCTCACCGCGCCGGACGTGGAGCATCCCGAGCGGTACGTGTTGCCCATGCCCTGGGGCCTCTACGTCTCAGCGGACCAGAAGACCCTGCCAGCGGATCCGATCGGCGCCGGGGACGTGCCCGGCGCCGGGTACCACTGGTACAGGCTGGGCGCCTATCCGGTGGCTCCAAGCGCCTACCTCTGGTTCTTCTGGAGCTGGATCATCCAGCTCGACATCGGCAACGCCCTGGACCCCTCCGCGCCTGACCGGAAGTTCGAGGTATGGGCCCGCGTTAAGTTCGAGGGACCCCGGTTCCCGCACGGCAAGCCCGGCGACAAGGACGCGATCTGCGTGGAGAGGGTCGTGCTGGTTCAGGCCGGGTAAGCAGGAACCCCGCTCCCTCCCCTTGCCGCGCAGCGGGAGGGGGAGGGCTGGGGTGGGGGTTTCGCCTTTAGATCTATCATCTTCCGATTTATCGGCCTTACGGCAACCCCCATCCCGGCCTTCCCCCTCCGCGGCTTCGCCGCGCAAGGGGAAGGAGCAGGCGGGCCGACTGCTACGGGGCCTCGCTCAGCCCTTGGCACTCCTCCCAAAGCCACTGCAACCGTGCGTCCGTGTCGCGCATCAGGTCACCGGCGGCGATCCTGATGGTGCGCACTCCGGCCGCCGCCAGCGCCTCGTCACGAGCCGCGTCGCGCTCGGCTCTGTCGGAGTGATCATCGCCATCGACCTCAACACATAGGCGTAGGCTTGGGCTGTAGAAGTCCAGAACGTAGGGTCCGAAGGGATGCTGGCGGCGGAAGCGATGGCCGACCGCGCCGGCCCGAAGGCGCGCCCAGAGCACGCGTTCCGGCATCGTCATCTCGCGCCGTAGCCTGCGAGCGTTGTTGACGGCAGCGTGGTCGGTATTACGATGCAATGGAATGGTCATGACCTAGCTCACCGGCAACCCCCATCCCGGCCTTCCCCCTCGCGGCTTCGCCTCGCAAGGGGAAGGAGCAAGTCAGCCGCGCGTCACCGCTCTGTTTGCCCTACAACGCGGGCAGGATGGCGCGGATGGCCGCCAGCGCCTCGTCTACGTCCTGCTCGGTGATGACCAGCGGCGGCACGAAGCGGATGACCGTCTCGCCGATGGCGTTCGTCACGACGCCCCGGTCCATGAGCCCCTTGTGGAGCGCCCGCGCCACCGGGTTCGCGAGCTCCAGTCCCACCATGAGGCCCGCGCCGCGGACCTCCTTGACCGTGCCCGGCATCTCCTCGCCGATGGCCCGCAGCCCGGCCAGCAGGTAGCCGCCCACGCGGGCAGCGTTGGCCATGAGGCCCTCTTCCTCCATCACGTCCAGCACCGCCAGCGCCGCCGCGCAGGCGATGAGCTGGCCGCCGAAGGTGGAGGCGTGGTCGCCGGGGACCAGCGTCGTTGCGGCCGACCCCCGGGCCAGGCATGCGCCCATGGGCACTCCCGCCGCGATGCTCTTGGCCAGCGTCGCGACGTCCGGCAGGACGCCCGCCCGCTGGTAAGCCATGAAGCTGCCTGTCCGGCCCATGCCGCACTGCACCTCGTCGAAGATGAGCAGGGCGCCCCGCTCGTCGCAGAGCTTGCGGAGGAGGCGCAGGAAGCCGTGCGGGACATCCTTGATGCCGCTCTCGCCCTGAATCGGCTCGATCATCACCGCGCAGGTCTTGTCCGTCACCGCCTCGTCGATGGCCGCCTCGTCGCCCACGTCCACGTAGCGGAAGCCGGGCACCAGGGGCCGGAAGGGGGCTTGGTACTTCTCCTGCGCGGTGGCCGTGATGGTTCCCAGCGTCCGGCCGTGGAAGGAGCCGCTGAAGGTGACGAACTCGACGCGCTCCTCCTCGCCCCGCAGCTTGGCGTGCTTGCGGGCGATCTTCAGCGCGCACTCGTTGGCCTCGGCGCCGGACTCGGCGAAGAAGGCCTTCTCCATGCCCGACAGCTCGCAGAGCCGCTTGGCCAGGCGGGGCTGCAGGGGCGTATGGAAGAGGTTGCTCACATGCAGCAGCGTGGAGGCCTGCTCGGCGATGGCGGCCGCCACCTTCGGGTGGCTGTGCCCCACGCCGCAGACGGCGATGCCGGCAAGGAGGTCGAGGTACTCCTTGCCGTCGCTGTCCCAGAGTCTGGCGCCGCGGCCGCGGACGAACTGGACCGGCTGACGGGCGTAGGTGCCCATCACGTAGTCCCGATCCCACTGCATGAGGGTGGCGGCATCGGGGTTGGCGGTCGATGTGTTCGTTGACATGGTCGGGCTCCTTTGCTGCTCGCGCCGGCGCGCGGCTACTCGTTGTCTCTTTCGTACCCCACGAAGTCGCCGTCCCGCAGCTTCTCGTCGGCGGGCGGCGGCGCGGGTGTGTCCTTGGGCACCGACTGCTCCATCTTGCCCACGCGCTTGAGCGGGATGGGCTGCAGGGGCAGCGGGTCGGGCAGGCCCGTCTCGGCGACGCGGCGCTGCACGTGGTCTTCCATCCAGCCGCGCAGCCTGCGGGTCACCTCGGGCAGCTCGCGGGCCATGTTGGTCTGCTCGGCCGGGTCGCCGGTGAGGTGGTAGAGCTCCTCGGCGGGGAAGCCGTGGATGTCCGGCTCCAACCCGACGATGAGCTTCCACTCGTGGGTGCGGAGGGCGCGCTTCTTCATCCAGGTGTTCTCGGTCATGTGGATCACGTCGCAGGTCCCGCGCGAGACCGAGGTCTGGAAGGCGCCGGCGCGGGGCGCCTCCAGCATGGGCCGCATGGAGGAGCCCTCGAATCGGAGGGCGGGGTCCAGAAGCCCGGCGAAGTCCAGGATGGTGGGCGTCAGGTCGATGGAGCGGCCGAAGCCCGGAGCGCGCGCGCCGGCGGGGATGCGGCCCGGCAGGCGCAGGACCAGCGGGATGCGCGTGTTGGGCTCGTAGAGGCCGTGGTGGTCGAACCAGCAGCCGTGCTCGTCCAGCTCCTCGCCGTGGTCGGTGGTGATGGCCAGGAGCGTGTCCTCGATCATCCCCTTCTCCCGCAGCCGTGCGAAGACGTGCGCCAGGCAGGCGTCCATGTAGGCGATCTCGGCGTCGTACTGGGCCTTGGGGAACTCGATGTCGGTGACGCCCGGCATCCACTCGTTGAAGTACCACTTGAAGTTCTCGAACCGCCAGACCGGATCCATGCTCCGGTTGGCCGGGTCCTTCTCGTCGCCGCCGTAGAACATGCGGTCGAAGGGCGCCGGCGGCAGGTAGGGCGTGTGCGGGTCCCAGAAGTGGAGGTAGACGAAGAAGGGCTTGTACTGCGCCGCGGCCTGGTCGATGACGCTCAACGCGGGCTTCAACACCGCCTCGGCCTTGCGCCACGAGGTGGCGGCCGCGGTATCCCAGCTGTAGCCCTCGTAGACGTCGAAGCCGCGCTGGAACCAGCGCCCGAGGTTGTCGGCGGCCGCGGTGAAGTAGCCCCGCCGCTTGAGCAGCTCGGCCAGCATCGGCACGTCGGTGGAGAGCTCGGGCGTGCCGGACTGCCCGGTGACCCGCGTGGCGTAGACGTCCCGTCCGGTCATCATGGAGGTGTGGCCGGGGTAGGTGGGGATATGCGGCGAGAAGTACTCCGTAAGCACCGCGCCCTGCGCCGCCACCGCGTCCAGGTTTGGGCTGGTCGGCCGCGAGTGGCCATAGCAGGAGAGCCTGTCGGCCCGCAGCGTATCCAGGCTGAAGAGGATGACGTTCATGGCAGGGTGCTCCTTCGCGCATCGCGCCGATTTAGGGGCTATGGGTTACCAGATTCCGGGGCCGTTTGGCTTGGGCGCGGTCGGCCATGCCGGGGTGATCGCGGATTCCGGTACCCTGGGGCGTTCCGAGGGGCGTTGCCCCGGGTTGTTGGCCCGGGATGTTGCGCCGGGATGTTGGCCCAGGGCGTTGCCCCGGGCTCGGGTTGGGCCGCGCCGTTGGCGCTCGGGCCGGCCTGGATCCGAGCCCTGAAGGGGCGATCCAACATCAGCCCGGGGCAACGCCCTGGGAACCTGGCGCGCGGGATGGCGGCCGGTGCGCCGCCCCGCTGCGCCGCTGGAGTCGGGGTCCTTCACTCCGTTCAGGACGACCGTCAACGGCGTCAACCTTGTCAACAGCGTCAACGGCGGCCCCGTCCTGTGCCGCCACTTCTCGGCCATGAGGCGTGTCCGGCCGGAAGGAGTGCGGGGCCTGCGCCTCGAACCTACGGCAACACGCTTCGGAGGGAACGGCCATGATGACCTCGCACGAACGCTTCTCGCGCATGTTTGCCCACAAGGAGGCGGATCGCGTGCCCATCATCGACGGACCTTGGGGCGATACCGTGGCCCGGTGGCAGCGCGAGGGCATGCCGACCGACGTCAGCTACGTGGACTACTTCGGGCTGGACAAGGTCGTCGGGATCGGCGCCGACAACGGCCCGCGCTGGGAGGGCAAGCGGCTGGAGGAGACCGACGAGTACGTCATCGACCTCACCTCCTGGGGCGTCACGCTCAAGAACCTGAAGACCACCTCCGTGCCGCAGTACCTCGACTTCCGCATCAAGGACCCCGACACCTGGCGCGAGGCAAAGGAGCGCATGGAGCCGAGCCGCGACCGGGTGGATTGGGCGCACCTGAAGCAGCACTACGCCTCCTGGCGCGAGCAGGGGTGCTGGATTCAGGGCCACCCCTGGTTCGGCTTCGACGCCGCGCACTCCTTCGTTGACATGGAGGTGCTGCTGGAGGCCATGGTCGAGCAGCCGGAGTGGTGTGCGGAGATGTACAACCACTGCCTGGACGTGAGCCTCACCATGCTGGACATGGTCTGGGACGAGGGCTACACCTTCGACTCGCTCTTCTGGTGCGACGACATGGGCTACCGGAACACCCAGTTCTTCTCGGTGCGGGCCTACCGCGAGTTGCTCCTGCCGGCGCAGAGGCGCGCCGTGGAGTGGGCGCACCGCAAGGGCATCGTGGCGCACCTCCACTCCTGCGGCAACATCATGCGCTTCGTGCCCGAGCTGGTCGGCATCGGGATGGACGGCCTGAACCCGCTGGAGGTGAAGGCCGGCATGGACTCCATCGGCATCAAGCAGCAGTTCGGCGACCGCCTGCTGCTCCACGGCGGCATCAACGCCGTGCTGTGGGACAAGCCCGACGAGATCGAGGCAGAGATGCGCGCGGTGGTGCCCGCCCTGAAGCGGAACGGCGGCTACATCTTCTCCTCGGACCACTCGGTGCCCAGCAGCGTGAGCCTGGAGGACTTCCGGCGCATCGTGGAGCTGGCCAAGGAGCTGGGGAGCTACGAGTAGGGCCTCGAGGAGGAACCGCACCATGGACGTTGCGCAGGTGAAGATCGACCGGCTTCGGCTGGCGTTGGCCCACAAGGAGCCGGACCGCGTGCCGGTGGGCGAGTTCTTCTGGACCGGCTTCCTCAAGCGCTGCAAGGCGGTCTGGGGCGAGGAGTTCGACCCCTACCGCCGGTTCGACCTCGACTACATCGTCATCGGACCGAACATGGACCCGGTGATCCGGCCCTTCGAGGTGGTCGCGCAGTCGGGCGACGACATCACGGTGCGGACCGGCTTCGGCGCGACGATCAGGCGCTCCGGCGACCTGCCCATGCCCAGCTTCGAGGCCTTCTCCGTCACGCGGCCCGAGGAGATGGCCGACTTCGCCTTCGATGCGCCGGACGACCCGCGCCGCTTCCGGCAGGGCGGCGACGACCAGCTCAACTGCGTGGGCGACGCGCTGGCCCGCGACATCCCCAGCTTCCTCGATCGGATGGCGCCCTACACCGCGGACATGGCGGTCTTCGGCGGCATCTGCGAGCCCTTCGAGTACCTCTGGCGCATCATCGGCACCGAGAACGCGCTGGAGTGGATGGCCACCGCGCCGGACGAGCTGGGCGCCTTCGTGCAGCGGATCGGAGCGCACATGGTCGCCATGTGCCGGGCGCAGATCGACGCCGCCGAGGGCAAGCTGGCCGGCATGGTCATCTGGGGCGACGTGGCCTACCGCAGGGGGATGCTCTTCGGCGCCCGGCGCTGGCGGAGCCTCTTCCGCCCCCACGTGCAGGCCCTCATCGACCTCTGCCACGAGCGCGGCCTCATGGTGATCTACCACGGCTGCGGCAACGCGTCGGACATCCTGGAGGACATGGTCGAGATCGGCCTGGACGCCTACAACCCGCTGGAGGCCAAGGCCGACCTGGACGTGGTGAAGCTCAAGCAGCGGTACGGCGGACGCCTGGCCTTCTGCGGCAACGTCGATGTCCGCGTGCTGGAGTCGGGCGACCCGGCGGCCATCCGAGCCGAGGTCCTCTACAAGCTGCAGGCGGCGCGGGGCGGCGGCTACATCTTCCAGTCCGACCACTCGGTGAGCAGCGGCGTGGCGCCCGAGAGCTATGAGCTGGCCATCCGCACGCTCCGCGAGACCGGCGATTACCCATTGAGGCTCCCATGATGACACCCAGAGAGCGCGTCCTCACCACGTTCGACCATCGCGAGCCGGACCGCGTGCCGGTCTGGTGCGGCGCTTCGGCCGAGTTCCAGCAGAAGGTCAGGGACGAGCTGGGCCTGGACGAAGAGGCCTGGCTCCTGCGCATCCGCGACGACTTCCGCCGGGTCCGCGCCGGCGACTGCGGGCCGGAGTTCGCCCTCTCGCCCGGCGCCACCTGCCGCACCGTCTTCGGCGTGGAGCGCCACGGACTGGGGTACGGCCAGCCGCTGAGCCACCCGCTGGCAGACGCCGGCCTGGCCGAGGTGGATGCCTACGCCTGGCCCGATCCCGCCTGGGTCGATGTCTCGCGCATCCGCGAGGAGGCGCTGCGTTGGGAAGGCCGGTATGCCGTGCTGGGCGGCGACTGGTCGCCCTTCTTCCACGACGCCATCGACCTGCTGGGCATGGAGCGGCTCTACTTCGCCATGGCCGACGAGCCGGAGCTGGTGCAGAGCCTCATGCGGCACATGGTGGACTACTACCACGAGTCCAGCAGGCGCGTCTTTGAGGCCGCGGCCGGGGCCATCGACATCTTCTTTATCGGCAACGACTTCGGCAGCCAGCGCGGGCCCCTCCTCTCGGCCCGCCACTTCCGCTCCTTCGTGCTGCCCCACCTCGCGCGGCTCATCGAGCTGGGGCACGGCTACGGCCTCAAGGTGATGCTCCACTGCTGCGGCGGGATCCGGCCGCTGATCCCGGACATGATCGACGCCGGCCTCGACGCCCTCCACGCGGTGCAGCCCAGCTGCCTGGGCATGGACCTGGCGGGCCTGAAGGCCGAGTTCGGCGACCGCATCGTCTTCAACGGGGCCATCGACTCGCACCACGTGCTCATCAAGGGCACGCCCGAGACGGTGCGCGAGGGGACCCGCGAGGCCCTGCGCGCCATGATGCCCGGAGGCGGCTACATCGCCGGCGCCAGCCACGACAGCATCCTGGAGGAGACCCCGGTGGAGAACGTCGTGGCCATGTTCGACGCGGTCCACGAGTTCGGCGCGTATGCCTGACGCCTCCGAGATCGGCCTGGCCCTGAGCCTGCGGGGCGTCAGCAAGCGCTACCCCGGCACGCTGGCCGTCGACCGCGTCGACTTCAGCCTCCGCTCCGGCGAGATCCACGCGCTGGTGGGCGAGAACGGCGCGGGCAAGTCGACGCTGGTGAAGATCATCGCCGGCGCGTTCAGCGACTACACGGGCCAGGCCCTTATCAACGGCAAGGAGGTGGCCCTCCGGTCGCCATCCGCCGCCAAGGCGCAGGGCATTGAGCTGATCCACCAGGAGCTGAGCCTCGCCCTGCCGCGCAGCGTGGCCGAGAACGTGCTGTCCGGTCGCCTCCCCGTGCGGGCCGGCTTCTGGGTGGACGACCGGCGGCTGGAGGCGGACGCCCGCATCTGGCTCGAGGCCGTGGGTCTGGATCTGGATCCCGCCACCCCTGTGGAGGAGCTGAGCCGCCACGAGGCCCAGTTGGTGGAGATCGCCCGGGCGCTGGCCAACATGCCCTGCATCCTGGTGCTGGATGAGCCCACCTCGTCGCTCAGCCGCGAGGAGACCGACCGGCTCTTCGAGCTGCTGCGCCGCCTGCGGTCCAAGGGACTGGCCATCGTCTACATCTCGCACCACCTGCCCGAGATTTTCGCCATCGCCGACCGCGTGACCGTCATGCGCGACGGCCGCAAGGTGGCCGAGGAGAGCCTGCACGACGTGAGCCCCGAGCGGCTGGTGGGCCTCATGGTGGCCGGCGCCGCGGCCGGCCTGCGCCCGCGCCGCTCCTCCGAGCCCGGCGGTGTGCGGCTGGAGGTGGCCGGAGCCGGGCGCAAGGGCTTCTTCACCGACATCTCGTTCAATGTGCGAGCCTGCGAAGTGCTGGGCATTGGCGGCCTCAGCGGCTCCGGCCGCACCGAGCTGGCCCGCAGCCTCTGCCGCATCGACCCGCTCCATAGCGGCACGGTGACGCTGGACGGCGCGCCCGTGGCCCGTGGCGGTCCCTCCGCGGCCATTCGGCGGGGCCTGGCGTACCTGACCGAGGACCGCAAGGGCGACGGCCTGGCCCTGCGCCTGACCGTCTCCGACAACGTGCTGGCGGCCGCCACGCCGGGCCGAACGCAGAAGGGGTGGCTCGCGCCCCGAGCGGGAGGCGTCGCCGCCCTGCTGGACCAGCTGGCGGTGCAGCCCCGGGATCCGCGCCGTCAGGCAGCGGGGCTCAGCGGCGGCAACCAGCAGAAGGCGCTCCTGGCCCGCTGGCTGGCCGTGAACCCCGAGGTCCTCTTCCTCGACGAGCCCACGCGCGGCGTGGACGTGGCGGCCAAGGCGGCCATCCACGAGGCCATCGTCCGGCTGGCCGAGGCGGGCAAGTGCGTCGTACTCATCTCCAGCGACCTGCCCGAGCTGGTGGCCCTCTCGGACCGAGTGCTGGTGATGCGCCAGGGGCGCGTGGAGGCCGAGCTGGCCCGCGAGCAGTGCAGCGAAGAGGCCGTGCTGCTGGCGGCCAACGGCAGGCCCGTGCCGGGAGAGACACGGGCAGGGACGCCTGTGCCACCAACGGCGGTGGCGCCACCGGCAACTACCCCTCCGGGGGCGGGGGAGACCCGGGCAGGGACGCCCGTGCCCCCGGATGTGGGTGACGCCGTCGCCCGCGGCCTCAGGCATGGGGCGGCCGGCCGACGCTGGCTGGCGCTCGCGGCGGCCGCGCTGGCGCTGGCGGTGGCGGCCATGCTGGCGCCGCGCGCCCTGTTCAGCCCGGCCAATCTGCTCTCGGTGGTGCAGGCCGTGGCGATCCTGGGCGTGGTGGCCTGCGGGGTCTGCTTTACCACGTACACAGGGCACTACGCCGACCTGTCGGTCCCCTCGGCCATGGCCTTCTCGGGCATCGTCACCATCTGGGCGCTGCCGCATGGGCTGGGGCCCGCGCTGGCGGCGGGGCTGGGCGTGGGCCTGGCCGTCGGTGTGGTGAACGGCGCCGCCATCGGCTGGCTCCGCGTGAACCCCATCATCTGGACACTGGCCACCGGCGCCGCCGTGGGCGGTCTCATCCGGTGGGTCTTTAGCGGCGAGCAGGTCTACCCCGACGAGGCGCTGGCGGCGGGGCGCACCTTCCTGGAGCTCTACGGCGGCAAGGTGTGGGGCCCCGTGACGCTGGCAGTGGCCGCCATGGGCACGGCGGCGCTGGCGGCCGGGGCGTTGCTGCGCGGGACGCTCTTCGGCTTCCATGCCCGGCTCACGGGGGCGAGCTACGAGGCCGCCCGGCTCAGCGGCGCGCCCGTGGGTGGCGTGGTGGCCGCGGCCTTCGCGCTCTCCGGGCTGGCGGCGGCCGTGGGCGGCATCCTGCTCGCCTCGCTGAACAAGGTGGGCGCGCCCTACATCGGCAAGGGGTACGACTTCCTGGCGGTCACCGCCATCGTGCTGGGCGGCATGAGCCTGGCGGGCGGGCGCGGGGGCGCGGGCGGCGTGCTGGGCGGCGTGCTCGTCATCGGCCTGCTGCGGAGCGCCATGAACCTGATCGGACTGAACAGCTTCCTGCAGGAGATCGCCCAGGGCATGGTCTTCATCGCGGTGGTGGGCGCCCACGTGCTGCTCCTCCGGCGGCAGGGGCTCGACGATGCATAGCGCGGCATTCCGCGCCGTGGCCAGCTTCGCGGCAAGGAGGCGGATCTGGCTGCTCCTGCTGGCGGTCTGGGGCGTCATGGCGGCCACCGCGCCCCACTTCGCCACGGGCCCCAACACCGCCTCCATCCTGAAGGCGGCCGCCACACACCTGCCCGCCGCCATCGGCCTCACGCTGGTGATGGTGGCCGGACAGCTGGACCTCTCCTTCGGCTCCGGCATGAGCCTGGCAGGCATGGTGACCGTGGCGCTCCAGCCGAAGCTGGGCTGGGCGGGAGCCATGGGCGTGGCGCTGGCCTGCGGCGCGCTGCTGGGCGCGGTGAACGGGATGCTTGTGGCTCGGGCGCGGGTGAACTCCTTCATCGCCACGCTTGGCACCATGACCATCGTGCAGGGCATGGTGAACATCCTCTCCCGGGGCGGCACGCTGGCCGTGGAGGAGTTCGCGGCCGGCGACTGGCTGGAGGGACCGTGGCTGTCGGCCCTCTGCCCACGCGCCGCGTTGGCCGCGCTGCTGGTGGTCGGCTTCGAGTTGCTGCTTCAGCGGACCCGCTGGGGGCGCAACCTGCTGCTCGTGGGCGCCAACGCCACCACGGCCAGGTACGCGGGCCTGAACGCGCCGGGCGCCCTGCAGGCGGCCTTCACGCTCTCGGGCCTCCTGGCGGCCTGCGGCGGCGCGCTCTTCGCGGTAAGCGTCAGTTCGGCCAACCCGCTCATGGGCGAGAGCTCACTCATGGTCGTGATCGCCGCGGTCATCATCGGCGGCACATCCATGCAGGGCGGCCGTGGAAGCGTGGCGGCCTCGGCGGCGGCGGTCCTGGCGCTGGTCTCGCTCAGCAGCGGCCTCAGCTGCATGGGCGCCAGGCCCGAGGCGCAGATGCTGGCCAGCGGGCTCGTGCTGGGCGCCAGCGTGCTGTACGACGCCTGGATGGCACGGGCGGCGCGGCTCCGGAAGGGCAGCCGGCACGCGCGGGGGTGATGGGGCGGCGGGGCGGCTGACAACTCCGCCAACCCCATAACGCCGGGGCCTTGTGACGCTGTTGACCGTGTTGACGAAGTTGTCAGCGACGGCCGCGGCACGGTGGTGGCCCCGGTATCGCGCCCCTGCAGCGGACCATCAGGCAGGCCGCTCTCAATCATCCGACGCGTGCGTCAAAGGGTTTGTGTACCTGATGCCGCCGATGGCCGGGGCGCCTTGTAGGTCGTCGGTGTAGATGACGCCGCAGCCGGCGATTGCCGCTGCTGCGGGAATCTGGGCGTCGTGGTGCGACATCCCGTGCGCGACGCCGATACGGACGGCGTCTGCAACGACACCAGCCGTGACATCGACAACCTTGGCCGCGGCGCAGAGCGAGTCGACGTACGATGCCAGGTCCACTGCAACGGAGACGTCGGGCAACTTGCCTCGGCGGATCACCGCGCAGAACTCGCTGAGGACCTGGGCGCTGATGACGAGTTCTCCCGCGAGTGACAGTTCACGTATCAGCGCTTGGGCCAGCGCTCGCTCGCGCGGGTACCGGGCGTCGACGCTGTACAGCAGGATGTTGGTGTCAACGAACGCCTGGGACATAGCGTTCCTCGCGCTCCGAGTGGAGGGCTTGTCGCGTCGGGTAGGCGCCGATGGGCACGGGCAGGCCGCGCCGCATCGCAGCATCGAGCGCGTCCGAGGCAGTTCGCCGTTGCTCGGGTGTCGGCATCGGTTCGATGGTAACGGTCACTCGTTGCCCGTTGAGTTCGCGAAGCAACCGGTCGAGCACGATACGCCCGTTACGAACCTCGCCCACCATTGTTGTCATGGGTCTCTCCTCCACACGCCATTGTGCTACCACCCGCCGGCGCGCCTCACCTTCCCGCCTCCGCTGCGATCTCCTCCGGCGTCAGGGCGAAGGCGTAGAGGCGCAGGTCGCGCAGCAGGCCCTTGAACTGGTACATCTCCTCGCGGAGGTGGTAGTTGCCGACATACAGCGGGCCGGGCCATGGGCGGAAGTCGACCACCGGCGCCGGGCGGCTGCCCGCCTCCTTGCCGTCGATGAAGACGCGCATCCTGGCGCCGTCGTAGGTGCAAGCCACGCGATACCAGCGGTCCGCCTCGATGCGGCCGGCGTCCATGACGTTGTCGCCGCCCAGCGAGAAGCGGAGGCCCTGCGCCAGGATCTGGACGAACCAGCCCTGCTTGGCGAACTCGCCGCAGCTGGCCAGCACCGGGATGGCGTCAACTGATGCGGCCTTGAAGCGCATGGAGACACTAAACTCGCCCTCGAGCGCGAAGTCGGGCCTGTTGGCGTAGGCGACCCACCCGCCTGACCGCGTCTGTAGGCCCTCATCGGTCAGGGCCGCGGGCGGCTGCAGCGTCCCGCCCGGCGCCTCGCCGATGAGCCGCGCCTCGAAAGCCGGGCCCGTAGGCCGCTCAAGGGCGACCACCCGAACCGGCTCCGAGCGCCCGCCCTCGCGCCCGCCCCGGTCGACCACCGACACGGTGTAGGCGTACTCGCGCCGCGCGACGACCCTCGTGTCGAGGAAGAGCGTCGCCGGGATGGGCTCCGGCGTGATGCAGACCGCCTCGCCGCCCGCTTCGGAGCGGTAGACGCGATAGCCCCGCACGCGCCCCTGGGCTGGAGCCCACGTGACCCGGACCTTTCCGGCGCCTGGCATGGCCTCCATGCCGGCGGGCGCGGGCCTGGGCGCTGCCGTGGGTACGGTGACGGAAACCGCAGCCGCCGGGCCGCGCTTGCCTGCGAACACTTCGGCAACCTCGTACCGCACGTCCGCGCCAGCGACCGTGTCGACGTCGCACAGCTCGCCTAGGGCCGTGCGGACCGTGGCGCCTCCCGGCCAGGGCGGCGTACGGGTCACTTCGCACATGGCGCCGGGCGTGGCGGCCTCCCATGCCAGTCGTACCTCGTAGTCCGGCGCGGCCGCGGCGGTCAGATTCCGCACGGGCGCGCGCTTCCGCGCCGCCGGCGGGGCGAACGGGCGTACGCGTGGGATGGTCACGGCCGAGGCGGTCCAGACCTGCGACGCGGCGATGGCCCTGCCCGCGCCGTCGACCGCCTCAACCACGTACTCGATGCCGTCGAGGCCCACCGCCGAGGCGGGGATATCCCCGGTCCAGGTCCTGGCGTGGCTGTTCGACATGGGCGCGGTGCGCCAGACCTCGGAACCGCCCGCCCGGTACCGGATGCGGAGGCCCGCGGCCTTGCCATGCAGATTCGCCTCCACGGCCACGGGCTTGCGGGGCTCCACCAGGCCCGCGGGCGTCTGCATCTGGATGCGGGCAACCGCAGGCTCGGGCAGGCCGCGCTCCTCGAGTCCCGGATCGCCGCCTGCCGCCCGCAGGCGCGCCGCGATCCGTCGGTAGGCCGCGTAGGCCTTCACGTTGATGGTGGCCAGCGCGCCCCACTCGCCTCGAGTGCTGATCTTCCGTGCGAAGGCCTGCATGGCCCGACCGAGCGGCGCAGCTCGGAACGCCGCGCCGGCCTCGGCCGCAGCCGAGGCGCAGGCAGCAGCGTTCCCCGTGCGGTTGGCCTCCTCCGCGCGGTTCAGGGCGGCGTCCACGGGACCGCCGGGCCGCAGGGCCGCGGCAGCCTCATCGTAGGTCACCAGCCAGTCGACGGTGGCGAGGAGCCAGTCGATGCGCTCCAGACCGGCCGTCTCGCCGGCGGCGACCATGCCGCGGCGTACGCGGTCGATGCGGCTGCGCAGCGCCGCCAGCTTGGCGAGGTTGCCCGGCAGCGGCAGCCGCCCCTCGCTGAACCACTCAAAGCCGCCGCACTCGACCTGCCCCGGCGCGCCGGTCCATCGCGGCCCCAGCGCCTCCAACTCGCGGTGGATGGAGCTCATCTCGACCGCCCAGTTCGGGCCGTAGCAGGCGTGCGCGAAGCGGTCGAAGAAGCCCTCGTAGGTGAGGCTCGTGTCCCAGGCGAAGCGGGCCTGCAGCGCGGCGGCCTCCTCCACGTCGCGGGTGCGCCAGTGGATCGCCAGCATGCCCTGGCAGCCCTTCTTCAGCACGTCCCGGCAGAGGGGCAGGAAGGGCGCGGCGTTGGTCTGCGGACCCCACTGGTCGCGCCGCGAGTAGCCTCCGTCGGACTCCCACCAGGGGATGGGCCACCTCTCGCGGCCGGGGCTGAGGTTGCCGTAGGCGTCGGCCACCGTCGTGGCCATGCTCGGGTCGATATTGTCCAGCGCGGCGAAGATGACCTCCTGCGGCAGCGTCTTGTCGAGGCCCAGGTAGAAGTCGCTGAAGCGCATCCACTTGTCGCCGCCCCATCCGCTGACGGCCATCCGGACCCTCGGGGCCAGGCGGCGCAGGATGCCGTGGGCCAGCCGCGAGTAGAGCATGACGCGCACCGCCTCGTGGATGCGGGCCGGGTTCTCCAGGTAGGCGAAGGCGCCGCCGTGGCGCGCCACCGCCAGTTCCATGGGCGAGCCCGGTGCCGCGATGTCCGACCCGCCGCCCAGGCCCTCCGACTGCCAGATCCAGACGACATCGAGCATGGGGTAGGCCTTCAGGAGCGCCGTGAGCCGCGCCTCCAGCCGCGCCTGGGCGTCGGGATGGGTCGGGTCGCCGGTCACCTCGAAGCCGACGCAGACCTTCAGCCCCCGCGAACGGGCGTAGGTGAGGCCTTCGGCCAGGAGCGCCTGCTGGCGACCGATCTGCTGCTCGCGGGAGCCGGGCTGAGTGGCCGGCTTGGAGCCGAACTCGGGACCGGTGAATACCTCCCCGGTGCCGAAGCCGAAGTCGCGCGTGGCCAGCCCCTCCACCGTGCCCCAACCGTAGTTGTGCGCGGTGACCAGCGGCTAGCCGCCGATCAGCTTGCCGCCGAACTCGTAGGCACAGAAGGGCTCTGAGTCGTAGCTGTGGAAGCCCACGAAGTTCATCCGCATCCGGGCCATCTGGTCGAAGAAGAAGCGGAAGTCGTCGCGGTCCCACGTGGTGGGGCTGTCGAGGAAGTTGTACCAGGGGAGGCTCCCGCGCACCTTCAGGGCGGGCCGCTCCACGAGCGACAGCCCCTCCGGCAGCCGCGCCGGGCCGGCGCCGGCAAGCGCGTCGCCGCCGAGGAAGAAGCCCACGCCCAGCCGCTCCAGAAGCCCGTAAGCCGCCCATAGCACGCCCCGAGGCGTGGAGGCGGCCAGAGTGACCCGTCCCGGCCGCGTGTGGAGCAGGTAGCCTTCGTCGCCCAGCGTGCCTGCTGTCTTCGTCGCGGCGATGAGGCGCGCCACGTCGCTGCTGGAGTGCGGGGTGCCCAGCACGAGGCGCGTCCCGGCGCCCTGCGCCTGCGGCACGATGCGGCAGCGCCCGGCGCCCATCAGCCCCAGGTAGCGTTGTAGTTCGCGGGCGGCCAGGGCCTCGAGCCGGTCGGTCCCGGAGCCCAGCACGATCTCGGCCCGGGTCAGATCCACGTCGGCGCCTGCGGCTGCCGCGCGTCCGGCCAAACAGAGCGCGGCGACCGCCGCGACCAACATCCACAAACGCATGGCACGCCCCCAATCCCACGGAAGTGGGCCTACCATTCGCGGTCCGGCGCCGATTCTCCTTGCGGCAGGGGAACCGGTCGAAGGGCATCCGCGAAGCGCGCCGCCGGGTTCCTACATCAGGGCGGTCATCTCCTCCAGCTTGTCGGCCTTAAGGATCGCCACCAGCAGCGCGTCCAGCCGCTCGGGGTCACTGATGCCCTGGATGCGCGCCGTGACATGCTCAGGCAGTTCGCCGAGCTTGCTGCGCATCTGTGCCAGCAGGGACCGGCGCTGGCCCGCGAGCAGGCCCTCGGCGATGCCCCTCTCGATGCCCTCCGCGATGCCCTCCGCGATGCCCTTCTCGATCCCCTGTTCGATGCCCTTCTCGATGCCCTTCTGTTCGAAGATGTTCACCATGCTGGTTACCTCTGTGTCGGGCCGCATCGCGGCGAGTTGCGCGAAGACGGCTTCCTGCTCGTCCGACAATACCATATACGCGCCCACGACGCCCGCCAGGATGTATCGCCGCGCTTCGTTGGTTTGGGCTGCCGCAACGGCTCGGAGCGCCTCCAGCTTGTGCTGGGCCGGCTCCAGCTGTCCCGGCCGCATCAGGGCGCTGACGGCCGGCGCCAGCAGGTTCGCCGAGTTCAGGAACTGCGCCGCCTCGAAACTCGGAAGCGCTACCGCCCAGTAGCGCAGCGTGCAGTAGGTGTCGCCGAACAGTTCTTCACGGTAGGTCTCGAGCGCCAGGCCCGCGCGTCCCGGCGCCAGGTAGAGCACGATCGGCAGCACCGGCAGCTTCTTCCGGAAGCGCAGAAGGCAGTAGTACTCCCACATGCGCCGGTCCATCTCCGGGTCGCGGCCGCTCTGCACCTCCACGTGGATCGCGATCAGCTCGCGCTGGCCGTCGCGGCAGGCGACCTCGGCGACCAGGTCGGGCCTTCGAACATCACCGGTGGGCGGGTCGGCAAAGAGCTCAGGATTGCTGAACTCCACCGTCGATAGGTCGATCTGCTCGGCGATGCGCGGGAAGAAGAGCTCCATGAACTCGCCGAAGAATTCCGTAAGCACTTCCTTCCAGATCTGGTCGTGGTCCACTCAGCGCCTCCAACGCCCTTCGGTGGTGCAACGGCTCAGTGTACACCGATGGGCGGCCCACGCGCCGCCATGCAGGCGTTCGGGGCCTCCGCGTCGAACAGTGTGCGCGGCCCCGAACGCCGGGAGCCGGTGTGCCGTAGGTTGGGGTGATGCGCGCGGGCAAGCCGCCTGCGCCGTGCGGGAGGATACGATGAGATCAGTGACGATGGCGATGGCCGCCGTGGCGGCCCTGGCGCTCCTGGCGGGATGCAACGGCAAGGGCGGCGACAAGCCCCCGGCGCCGACCCCGGCCGGGCCGAAGGTGGATGTCTCCACGCTCAAGTCGGGTGACGGGCAGCCGCTCGTCATCGTCGACACCGCGCCGCTCACGCCGCCCGCGCGGCCGGTCGACCCCAAGGCGCTGCCCGAGGATGACGCCCTGCACTGGTACGACATCGAGTACGCCGGTTGGAAGTCGGACAAGCTGCCGCAGCCCGAGCCGCCCGCCGGAGGGGCACGGGGTAAGCGCGTCCTCTGCCTCCGCTTCATGGACCACCCCTACCTGACCGCCTACACCAAGGGCATGCAGAAGGTGGCCGACGCCTACGGTATCGAGCTGAAGACGCTGGTGGCGAACAACGACATCAACCTCCAGTCGCAGCAGGTGGATCAGGCCATCAACGAGCGGCCCGACCTGGTTATCATCCTGCCCGTGGACGCCACCGCCGTGGTGCCGCTCCTGCGCAAGCTCCACCAGGCCAAGATTCCGGTCATCGCCAGCAACCTCATCCCCATCGACGACGGGATGAAGTACCTGCTCACCTGGACCGGACCCGACGACTGGGGCCAGTTCCGCATGCTCGCCAAGAAGTTCGCCGAGCTGATGAACTACGAGGGCGGCTACTGCATCGTGCGGCACATGCCCGGCAGCTCCCCCTTCTTCTCGCGCACCTTCGCCATCACCAGCGAGCTGAAGAAGATCGCGCCGAAGATGAAGTGCCTCGACATGCAGGCCACCAAGCTGCAGGCCGAGCCCACCATGCAGGCCGTCTCGGACTGGATCACGCGGTTCGGCAAGGAGCTCAAGGGCATCGTCAGCGCCGACGACTCCGGCGCGCAGATCGGCATCAACGAGGCGATCAAGGCCGCCAAGCGTGACGACATCATCCGCGTGGCGGCGGGCAACAGCAAGGTGGGGATGGACTTCGTGAAGGCGGGCAAGCTCAACGCCATCACCTACCAGTCCGCCGAGGCCGACGGCGCCCTGCCCATGAGCCTCGCCGCCGACTGGCTCAACGGCAAGAAGATCGACAAGCCGGTCTACTATCTGCCCAAGCGGGTCATCACCAAGGACGAAGTCGGCCGGTACATGCCCGCGCAGTGGTAGGAGGGCTAGTCCAAAGTCTAAAGTCTAAAGTCTAAAGTCACAAGTCTAAAGTCCGGGGCGGGGAGGTGTGGGTGTGAGGCGATACGGACAGGTGTTGAGGCTGCGTGAGGGGGCCTTGGAGCGGTACTCGGAGCTGCATCGGGCGGTCTGGCCCACGGTGCTGGCGAAGATCGCCGAGTGCGGCATCCGCAACTACACCATCTACCACAAGGACGGCTGGCTCTTCGCCACGTTCGAGTACCACGGCGACGACTTCGACGGCGACATGGCCGCCATGGCCGCCGACCCGGAGACCCAGCGCTGGTGGGCCGAGTGCAAGCCCCTGCAGGAGCCCCTGCCCACCCGCAACGAGGGCGAGTGGTGGGCCGGCATGGAGGAGCTTTTCCACTGCGATTGAGGCCGGGTGTAGGAGGGCATAGATGCCTGTAGAAACCATAATCGCGGGCTCGGTGGCGGGCGCCGTCATCAAGGCCGTGGCAATGTACTACCTGGGCGGCAACGTGCTGCAGCAGGCCGCCATGGATGTGCTGGACCTGGCCACGGCGCTGACCCAGGATGAAGCTGATGCCAGGAAGACCAAGCGCGTACTGGAGTCGGCCGGCGAGAAGGTCGAAGCGGAAATGCGGCGCATCTTTGCCACCCAGGCCAGCGGGCTGTCGCCTGAGTCGGTGGAGCCGTTGGCGCTGACCTTTCGCGATGCCATCCAGCTCCACGCGCCGACACCCGAGTTGCTCCGCGATCCAACGCTGAACCCCGAGATGATCTTCGCGCGGCTTCGCGAGGGTGCGTTCGCCCCTAAGAGGAGGTACACCGCGCCGGGCACACCGGAATGGCGCGACTTTGGCCCTGCCGAGGAGCAGTTTCTGGAGCGCACGCTTAGGGACTACAGCATCCGCCTCATGTCGGTGATCGACACCATGCCTGCTCGGCCGGCCGTGCGGGAGTTGGCTCGGCGGGAGGCCGAGTGTCACGCGAAGCTTGAGGCGATGGTGCAGGGCTGGGTCCTGGTGCTCGAGCAATCCCTCAGCAGCAGCAGGAACGAGGACTGGCAGCACTTCCACGAACAGTACTGCTCAGAGGTAGCTCGGGAGCTGGATCGGGTGGAGCTATTTGGGGCCAACCTGAACAGCTGCCGCCGCTGGTCGCTGAGCGTTGCGTATGTGACGCTCGGGGTGGGTGAGGCCGGAGGCGATGCGCGGGAGGCGTCCGAGACCTCGTTCGTCGATCAGGTGGTTCGTGCGCACCCGCGCCTGCTGATCCACGGCGCCGCGGGTTCCGGCAAGACCACCCTGGGCCAGTGGCTCGCCGTGCGGGCCGCCAGGCAGGACCAGCTGGAGCAGGCGCCCGAGCTTCGGGGCCTCGTACCGTTCTTCATCAAGCTCCGGCGGTTCTCCGACGGCAAGTTTCCCGCTCCCGAGGAGTTCCCGAAGTGCGCCGCGCCCAACTACGGCGGCGCCGTGCCGCCCGGATGGGTGCAGACCCAGATGAAGGGTGCGATCATCATCCTGGACGGCGTGGACGAGCTGTCGGAAGCCGCTCAGGAGAAGGCCAGGGACTGGATCATTGGCCTTGTAGAGACCTTCCCGGAGGCGCGCTACGTGGTCACTTCGCGGCCCTACGCCGCCAAGGACGGCTGGCTGACGAAGAGCGGCTTCGCGGAAGCCATGCTCATGCCCATGCGCGAGCACAATGTGGCCACCTTCGTCGAGCAGTGGCACAAGGCGGTGGCCGAGGGAGCCACGGAGGATAGCGAGAAGGCGGCGCTGCTTGCCGATGCCGGTATGCTGGCCAAGCAGATCGTCGGTGACCATGCATTGCGTGCCCTGGCCACCACGCCTCTCCTCTGCGCCCTCCTCTGCGCCCTCTACCATGAGACCCACAGGCACCTGCCCAAGGTGCGGATGCAGCTCTATCGGGCCTGCTGCGAGATGCTGGTCGACCGCCGCGACCGCGAGCGCGACGTGATGATCGACCGGGACTACCCGCGACTGGAGCAAGACGCCAAGCTGCGTCTGCTCCAGGATGCGGCGCTCTGGATGGTGCAGGCCGATTGCAGGGACCAGAAGTGGGACGAGGTCATGCTCTGGCTGGAACCCCGCGTGGCCGGCCTGCGCGGCATGCCGCAGGGCATGGGGGCCGGGCATGTGCTGCGCCTGCTCACCCATCGGACAGGGGTGATGCGCGAGCCCGCCGCCGGTGTGGTGGACTTCGCCCACCTGGTGCTGCGCGACTACCTGGCGGCCGAGGCCTTTGTGCGGGAGCGTCACTTCGGTCCCCTGGATGCCCTCGCCTCGCGGCCGGGTGAAGGTGAGATCATAGCGCTGGCGGCGGGTATCGCCGGCAAGAAGGATGCGGAGCGGATCATCAAGACGCTCCTGAACCCGCCCGTATGGCGCCGGCGGGAACGGGTCCGGCGGTCGCTCCTGGGCGCCGCGTGCTTGGAGACCGTCGTGGAGCTTGAACAGGGCCTCCGCACTCAGGTGGAGTCCCGCCTGGCCGACGTCTTCCCTATCAAGAGCCGGTCCGACGCGGAGATGGTCGCCCGCGCGGGCGAGATGGCGGTACCGCACCTCAGGTACGACGCGTCGGCCTCACCTGCCACGATGCGTTGGTGCGCGGCCGCGCTGGCGCTGATGGACAGCGACGGCGCGCGTGTCGCCTTGAACGAGTACGTACCGGCCATGGATCGCGACCCCGGCCTGCGGATCGAGCTGCTGCGGGCGTTGGGCGGGCGCCTGAACGGCCAGGAGTATGTGGGCATTCCGGGTGGCGCGTGTGAGTTCGACGCGTCCATCGGCGCCGTCAGGATTCAGCCGTTCCAGTTGGGCAAGTACCCGGTGACCGTGGCGCAGTACCGGGAGTTCACGGAGGTGACCGGTCGTCGGATGCCGAAGCCGCCGGACTGGGGCTGGGTCCCGGACCACGCCATGGTGAACGTGTCGTGGTTCGATGCGCGCGACTACTGCGAATGGACCGGCGGTCGGCTCCCCACCGAGGAGGAGTGGGAGTGGGCCGCTAGCTGGGATCAGGCGAAGCGTCGTTGTCGTGTCTACCCATGGGGCGACGAATGGGACCCCGCCGCTTGCGCCAACTCCGTTGACACTCGGCTGGCTGGCACCGTGGCTGTGGGTAGCTACCCTTCCGGCGTCAGCCCTTGCGGTTGCTACGACATGGCAGGCAATGTGTGGGAGTGGTGTGCCAGTCCATATGAAAGAGATGCCGATGATAAGCAGACGGATGTCTCCTGTGTGCTGCGCGGCGGGTCGTGGCACAGCGCCGACCCGGACGCCTTCCGGTGTGCCTACCGCAGCATCAACCGCCCGGACGCCCGCTTCGTCATCTACGGTTTCCGTGGCGCCAGGACTGTCTGATTGCGGCTTGCGGCTTTACGACTTTACCACTTGAGCCGTGCGCAGCGCGGCTCGGTGTTGACGTTGACCTTGACGTGGGTACGGCGCGTAGCGCCGCCGATTTGTGCCCTCCCCTTGCCGTGCCGCGACAGGGGAGGGTAGGGTTGGGGTTATGTCGTTGTGATATATATCTTCCATTTTAGAACCCTTACACCGACTCCCATCCCGGCCTTCTCCCTCCGCGGCTTCACCGCGCAAGCGGAAGGAGCAGGGCGGCCCAGAACATGGCGATCATCGTCAAGCGCCAAGCCCGCGGCGCGGTGGCGAGGCCGTTTGTCCAACGGAGGATGCCCGATATGAACGCCGCGCTCGTCTTGTGCGCCTTGCTGGTGGCCGCGCTGCCTGTGTGCGCCGCGCCGGTCTTCCATGTGTCGCCGGCAGGAAGCGACGACGGCCCCGGGAGCGCCGGGCGGCCCTTCGCCACGCTGGAGCGCGCCCGTGATGCGGTGCGATCGTTGCGGCGGAGGGGCGGCGCGCGGGTGGTCCTCCATGCCGGCGCCTACGAGCGGGCGGCCGCCTTCGAGTTGACCGAGGCCGACGGCGGGGCGCCGGGCCGCCCGGTTGTCTGGGAAGCCGCGCCGGGCGCCGAGGTGCGGCTGCTGGGCGGGCGGGTCGCGCCCGCGTCCCTCTTCCAGCCCGCCTCCGACCCTCTAATCGTGGACCGGCTCGATCCGGCCGCCCGTGGCCGCGTCCTCGTCGCGGGCTTCGATGCGCTGGGCCTGAAGGGCTCCGAGGCGTTCCCCACCACCTACCACGGCGCGCCGCCCGGGCCGGAGCTCTTCTTCAACGGTGAGCGGCTACGGCTGGCCTGCTGGCCCAACAAGGGTTGGGCGCACATCGCCCGCGTGGTGGACCCCGGTTCCGAGCCGAGGGAGGGCGACATGGCCGGCCGTCTGCCGGTCTTCGCGTACGACGGCGACCGCCCCGCCCGCTGGAAGGCCGATGCGGGCGTCTGGCTCCAGGGCTACTGGCGCTTCGACTGGTACGACCAGGTCATCAATGTCGGCGCCATCGACGCGGCGGCCCGCACCATCACGCTGGCCGCGCCGCACGTCTACTCGCTGAAGCCCGGCAACCCCTCGCCGCGCCGGTTTCGCGCGCTCAACGTGCTGGAGGAGCTGGACGAGCCCGGCGAGTTCGTCATCGATGTGGCGGGCCGCCGCGTCTTCCTCTGGCCGCCGGCCGACCCGTCCGCCGCGCGGGTGGAGGTCTCGACGCTGAACGCGCCGGTCATCGCCCTGCGCGGCGCGTCGGACCTCACCATCAGGGGCCTCGCCGTGGAGTGCGGCCTCGCCGGCGGCATCGAGGTCGAGGGCGGACGGAGTTGCGTCATCGACGCTTGCCGGGTCCGAAACCTGCGCCATACCGGCGTCCGGGTCGCCAGCGGGACGCTGCATCGGGTTCAGAACTGCGACATCCACGACACGGGCACGGGCGGGCTGGAGATGCAGGGCGGCGACCGCAAGACGCTGCAACCGGCCGGTCACCAGGCGCTCAACAACCACATTTGGCGCTTCTCCATTCACCAGTTCACCAGCGCCTACGGGCTGATCCTGGGCGGCGCGGGGAACCGGGCGGCCAACAACCTGATCCACGACGCGCCGCACCAGGCCGTCTCGCTGGTCGGCAACGACCACGTCTTCGAGCTGAACGAGGTGCACAGCGTCTGCATGGAGACGGACGACTGCGGCGCGCTCTATAAGGGCCGGAACCCCTCCTGCCGGGGCAACCTGATCCGCTGGAACTACTGGCACGACATCGGGAGCCCCATGGGCCACGGCAACGCGGCCGTCTACTTCGACGACGGCGACGGCGGCGACACGGTCCTCGGTAATGTCTTCGTGCGGTGCGGCGACCCCGGCATCGGCTCGTTCGGCACGGTCTTCTCCCACGGCGGCCACGACATCCGGGCCGATAACAACCTCTTCGTGGAGTGCAAGCGCGCCCTGGGGTCGGCGCCGTGGGACTACCCGCGCTGGCTCGACGCGGTGCGCGGCGGGCAGGACTGCTTCTTCACCGAGAAGCTGCTCAAGGAGGTCGACATCACCCGGCCGCCCTACACCACGCGCTACCCGGAGCTGGCGGGCTTCATGGACCCCAAGCCCGAGACGCCCCGCGTCAACCGCGCCGCCCGCAACATCCTGGTCCGCTGCGGCCAGGTCTCCGGCGGCGCCTGGCAGCTGGAGCCCGACTCCACCTGGTCCACCAACGAGGACCCCGGCTTCGTGGACATGGCCGCCGGCAAGTACACGCTGAAGAAGGGCGCCGAAGCCTTCCGCCGGGTACCCGGCTTCCAGCCCATACCGTTCGGGAGGATGGGGCTGCAGCGGCGGGGCCGACGGTGATCTCAGCGACATCAAGGCGTGGACCCGACTGACATCATTGACGTCGCTGTCAGTGGCGGCGGCGTTTCGCCCGCGCCGCACGGCCCCATCGACTGGCGCCCGCACTCCAGGCCAAGGGGCCTTCGGACCCGTTGCCTCGCGCCCGGTCCTGCCCCGATCTCCGGTAAGATGATGCCGGTCCGCGCGATCCTTCGCGGGCCGGCTTCCATACTGCATTCACCGGGCGAGCCAGTCTGGCGACCGGTTCCCATCTCGACGGTGTGGTGAGGGACTGACATGGCATCTGGACTGCGGGAAATGCTCGCGGTGGCGCGCACCGTGCGGCGCGACCTGGGGCCGGGGCGCGCCTTGGCCGTTCTGGCGCACAAGTGGTGGCGCAAGCTCCGGCGCCAGAGGCCGCCCAACACCGTGGAGGCCAACCTCGAGGTCTGGGAGACCCACGACTGGTCGGAGGCCGGCGACGAGTGGACCCCTTCGCCCGAGTGGAAGCAGGCCGTGCTCACCGAGTACCTACATGAGTACATGCCGAGCAAGGGCGCGCTGCTGGAGATCGGACCCGGCGGCGGACGCTGGACCGAGCACCTGGCGCCGCTGGCCGGGGCGCTGACCTTGGTGGACCTGACGCCCGCCTGCATCGGCCTCTGCCGATCACGCTTCGCCGAGCACAAGCACATCGAGTACCACGTCAACGACGGCCGCTCGCTTCCCTTCGTGCCCGACGCGAGCATCGATGGCATCTGGTCGTTCGATACCTTCGTCCACATCGCGCCGCCGGACATCCACAGCTACGTGAAGGAGTTCGCCCGCATCCTGAAGCCCCATGGCGTCGCGGTGATCCACCACGCCCGGGCCGGCGCCTACAGCCGAAGCTGGCGTAGCGACATGACCGCCGAGCATATGCAGGAGTTCTGCCGCGACTTCCGGCTCCAGGTGGTGCTGCAGCGGGACAGCCTGGCGAATGGCTCCATCCCGCTCTACCAGATGGCCACCCAGACCAAGCCCGACGTGGTCACGGTGATCCAGAAGGGGTAGGCGCCCCCGGACGTTGCTGGCGGTGTTGACGGCGTTGTCAGCGGACGGCGCCGTTGTCGTCCCCTTTCAACTCGCCCCTTTCGACTTTCGACTTCCCCTGCCGTTCCCCCTACTGCAGCGTCGGCATGGCCGCGGTTTCGCCCCGCATCTGCCTCGCCTGCTCCTCGGGGGAGTAGACGCCGTAGAAGAGGGCGTTCAGGTCGATCCACTCGGCCAGGGCCCGGCGCTCTTCGCCGCTGAGCGTGACGCCGTGGTGGCCCGATGCCAGCAGGCGCATGAGGCGGCTTCCGCGGGCGCCGTAGGCTCCGCCGGGCGGCGTCACCTGCACCTGGTTTCGCGCGCCGAAGCGGGGAACCAGCGCCTTCGCGGCGTTGCGGAGGTTGGTGGCCCCGCCGTCGAAGGTCCGACCGCCGCAGAGCGACCAGTAGGAGGCGGAGAAGGCCCCGCGCGGCGTGCCGGTCAGGTCCAGCGTGCCCGAGTCGGGGCCGTGGCAAGAGACGCAACGCCGGTCGAGGACGGGCTGCACCGAGGCCATGTAGGAGTAGGGGCGGCCGTCGCGCGGACCCGCGAGGAGCTTGGAGGGCGGCCGCCGCATGGCCATGACCGCGCCCGAGGCGGTGCGGCCGCCTTCGGACCTGCCCTCGTGGCAACCCACGCACGAGATGCGCTCGCCGCGCTGCAGGTAGGTGAGAGAGCGCATGGTCTGCACCGCCGCGCCGTCGGCGTCCAGCGCCTGGAAGAGGATCGGCTTCATGGCGGGGACCGTGAAGCGCGCCGAGCCGTCGGCCTCCACGGGCACGACGCCCAGCACCGCCCGGGCGTTCTCCTCGCCGGCCAGGCCCACGGCGGGCGCGTCGGCGATGTTGGTCGTCTTCGGGAAGATCTGCACCACTCGCAGCTGCTTCACCGTGCCGCGGGCGATGCCGGGCAGGCCCCGGTAGACGTCCTGCAGCGTCACCTCGCCGGTATCGGGCGCGGACTTCGGCAGCGTGGATGCCGGCGCGGGCGGGCAGGGGCGCGGGCGGAGCGGGATGGGCGTGGTGGCGCCGATCTCGGGATCGCGGTAGAGGAGCTCGCGGTTGCCGTGGGCGTCCTGCAGGTAGATGCCCAGCGCGTCGGGCCGGTTCGCGCCGGGCTCCCAGACCAGCGGGTAGGGGCTGTAGGCGACCAGGAAGGCGCGCTCCGAGAGCGGCCAGGGGCTGCAGTAGTACTCGCGGATGTCGTTGCCCTCGGCCTCGGGGAAGGGCACCGCGGGCGTGATGCGGGTGAGCGCCTTGTGGCCGTTCTCGCCCTTGGTCGGGTCGAGGACGACGATGGAGCCCGCCGTCATGGAGTGGTGCGCCGAGGCCGTGAAGACCCATTTGGCGGTGCCGGGGATGGGCTGGGCCTGGAAGGAGCAGTGGGGCGAGGGCGTGGCGTTGCCCCAGAGGTTGGCCGGCGCGGTGCCGTCGGGGCGCGTGGTCCATAGGTTCTGGTGGGTCACGGCGTCGCGGTCGATGTAGTCCCATCGGGCGTAGACGATCTGGCCGTCGCGCCCCACGTTGGGGAACCATTCGTTGGTGTCGTGCATCGAGAGCAGGCGCAGGCCGGAGCCGTCGGGCTGCACGCGGTGGAGCGTGTAGACGTGGGTCCGCTTGCTGAAGCCCGCCCCGAAGCAGCGCGAGTAGCCGCCGCGCCGCGTAGAGCTGAAGACGATGCCGCCGTCGGGCAGGTAGTTGGGCATCAGGTCGTCGAAGGGGCCGCGCGTGATCTGCCGCAGCCCGCCGCGGAGGTCGGCTTCATAGACGTGATAGGAGCGCTCCTCGGGGCTCTCAACGCCCAGCGCGGAGGGGTCGGGCTCGGCGGCGCGGCAGTCGACCCAGGAGAAGACCACCCGCTTGCCGTCATATGAGAGGCGGGGCTCCAGCACGCTGCCGTGGGCGAGGCGCCCGCCCAGGATGTCGCGGCACTGGAGCGAGAATCCGGGTCGGTCCAGCAGGAAGACGCCCCCGCCGGCCCGCGCCCGCCAGCCGTAGTACTGCATGACGAGGTGGCTGTAGGAGGGCGGCACGCGCTTGTTGAAGAGGATGGGCGTGCGCGGCAGGAGCGGGTTGGCCAGCGCCACGCGCCGCTTGAGCCACCGGACCCGGAAGTAGAGCGACCGGGCCTGCGCCTCGGTGAGGTCGGGACGCAGCGAGAGCGGGGCCATGGAGCGCCACTGCGCGCGCTCGGTTGCCAGCGGCATGGCGGCGGAGCGCGCGAGGTCGGCCATGAGCCGCCAGGCGCCCTCCAGGTGGGTCCGCGCGGCCATGGTGAACGAGCGGGGCTGGGCGGGCGCCTCGGTCGAGGCGGTGAGGCCGTCTTCCCTGAGCCAATCGGCGGCGACGAGCCACCAGAGGCCCAGTTCCAGGCTTCCCGAGCCCGGCGCGGCGGCCACTCCCATGGTCGCGCAGGCCAACCGCAATGATCGCCGGAGCCCGGCCATGGGCGCGGCGCACGCGGCGTCGCGCAGGGCCTCGTCCAGGGCGCGGAAGCCGTTGGCCGAGGGGCCCTTGTAGGCGGCAAGCACCGTGGTCGAGCTACCGGCGCGGAGCCGAACGGAGCCATCGGCTGTCAGTTCGGCCTCCACCGGGCCGGGTTCGGCCATGGCGACGGCCACGCCGCCGGTGTCGTCGGCATCGGCCAGCACGGCCACCGGGAGCGCTCCGGACGGCAGCGCCGCGCGTTCCGTGGCGGGCAGGCGGCAGACGAAGGGCGAGCTGTCGGCACGGATGCCGCTGAGCGCATGACCGGCGGGACCGGCGGCGTCGGCGCGCTCCATCTCGTAGGACCAGCCCTGGGCGCCCTGCTTGCCGGCATCGAACGCGGCGGAGGCCCGCAGGCGGCGGCCATCGGGGAGCGTGACCACGGGATCCCAGTAGGTGGTGTCGCAGGGGATGTCGCCGCGCTTCAGCGCCACGAAGCGGAGCGCGTCGCCCTGCCGAACCTGCAGCGTGAGGCCGGGGTCCACGCCGGTGGGATCGTTGTAGGCGATGTCGGCCGACCAGACGGTGCGGGCATTGAGGCGGATCTCGGCGCGGATCCCGTCGCCGCCGTTCAGGTCGGCCTTCCGCACCGGGCCGCCGACGGTGATGCGACCGCCCACGGGCAGGGTGAATCGCCGGACCGAGGCGTTGGCCGTGCCGGGGTGGTGCCAGTCCTTCCCCACGCGGGTCCAGTCGGGTCCGCCCCAGTAGGTGCTGCCGTACCAGGTGTCGGACCGGTACTCCAGCGGCGCGTAGCGGCCGGCCGCATCGTCCTGCTTGCCGCCGAAGAGCCACTCCAGGCGCTCTCCCGGTGCGGGCCGCACCAGCACGGCCGTGCCCGAGGCCAGCGGCGTGAGGGCGCCTGCCGGCGCGGCGGTGATCCGGCGAGCCATGGCCCCCTCGGGCAGCGACGCGAAGGGCACCTGTGGGCGTCCGAACGTGGCGCCCAGGGCGAGAAGGCACAGCAGGGCTGCGAGGGCGACGGATTGGGCCGCGCGGGCGCGGTGGAGGTGCATACGTGACATGCGGGTAGGTTCGCCGCGCCGGAGGGGATGACCTGCCGCCGGCGCGGCGCGAGGATCAGGGGGCGGCCTCCTTGGGCAGCGTCAGGATGGTGCAACGCCCCGGCGAGGTCGGCACGACGAGGTCATGCCCGGCCACGCGGAGCTTCACCGGGCCGGGGACGGCGCCGAAATCGGTCCGCCGCACGAGGACGCGACCGCCCAGCCGCAGGCCGGACAGCACGGCTCCGGGCTTCTCGGGCACGTCGAAGGCCACCGGGCGGCCCTTCTCCAGGAACTCGCCGAACTCCAGCGCCTCGGCCCAGACGCCGTGGAGCAGCTCCACCTCCTTGGCCTGCTCGGTCTCCATGCACCAGAGGAAGAAGGTGGCGTGGCCGCGCAGGAGCATGTGCCAGAGCAGTTCGCGGTAGGCCCGCTCCGACATCTGCGGCTCGGGCGGCGTGCCGGGCTCGATGGTGTGCCAGTGGACGAACGTGATGATGGGCGCCGAGGCCGGGGTGTGCCGAGCGGCGTTGGAGCCGACCTTCAACATATTGTAGAACCAGCGGTAATCGCCCGGCTCGTGGTCGTACCAGCCCCAGGTGCGCGACCAGGGGTAGGCGACGGGCATGGCGAAGGTGTAGCCCGCCCGCTCGAACTCCGGCGCCCAGTGCCGGTAGCGGGCCCGCTGGTCGGCCAGCATGGGCCCGGGCTGCTCCGGCGGCTCGAAGTAGTCGTACCAGTACCGGAAGCCGTCGTTGGGGTAGACGCCGTAGTTCCCCACGAGGACGGCCGGGAAACGCTCCTTCAGCGGCTCGGCGTAGCACTCCCGCTGCAGGTCGGCGCGCATCTCACGGATGATCTTCTGATAAGCCAGGAAGTTATCCATCGCGGGCAGGTGTGATCGGCATCGGCTGCATCGCTTGGAGGCCGCCCAGGCGCCGTTCCACTCGATGGGACCGTCGATCTCCCAGTCGGCGAAGCAGAAGCCCACCGGCGCCCCCGCCCGCCGGTAGGCCTCGGCGAAGGCCTCCACGCGGCGGCGGATCGGCTCCTTGCGCCCCTCCAGGCCGAAGGGGCAGCCCATGTCCGGCTTGCCCGCGAAGGAGCCGTCCCAGAAGCGCTCCCCTGCCGCGTCGATATGGGCCGTCTCCGGGCTGCCGTCGAAGAAGGAGGAGAGGCAGGCCGTGGCATCCACCGCCACCGGCTGGCCGATCTTCCTCTGCGCCCGGGCGACGGGTAGCGCGGCTGCCAGCGAAGCCTCCATGTGAGCGGGATCCCACCGGCAGACCAGACCCACCCCGCGCCGGTCCAGCTCGCGCACCAGCTCCTCGGCGCGGGCGTCGGTGAGCGTTCCGGGGTTCATGGCGGGCCACAGGTAGAGGGGCAGCCGCTTGCCCCGGGCGTGCTTCAGCGGCTGCGCGTTCTTGAGGACCACCTGGATCGAGGCGGGCCACTCCATGGGCTTGGTCTCCTTGGCGGCAGGCGCCCGCGGCAAGGCAAGCGCCAGCGCGGCGCAGAGGACGGCGGTCACGGCTCGAGGTCGCGGCTGCCGGCGTAGACGTGGACGTCCCACCCGCGTACGCCGTCCCGGAACGCGCCGGAGCGGACCGTCACGCTCTCGCTCGTGCCCAACCGGTAGAGCGTCTTCCCCTCCAATGCCGCCGGCAGGCCCGAGACCGTGAAGGCGCGGCCCGTCCCCCGCTCGTTGGCCACGATCAAGAGCGTCCTGCCGCCCGCCTGGCGCAGCGTCGAGACCAGGCCCGCGCCGTCGTGCGAACTGGGGTTCTCTTCCAGGGTAAACTTCGGGCCGGGCGCGGCGGCGGGCGCCACGAGCAGCGGCTCCAGCGCGCGGAGTTCGCGGGCGATGCGGAGCAGGTCGCGCCACAGGGCCGTGTTGAGGTCTTTGGTCCCGTCCTCCTTATTGTCGAATGCATAGGCCGTGCCCCACCACATGAGCGCGTCGGCGCCGTGCAGGAGCGCGTCATAGGCCATGAAGCGCGTCTCCTGCCAGGTCGGACGACGTCCGATGCGGTCGTCCTTGACCTTTTCGGGCGCGGGATTGATGTCGATCCAGCCGAAGCCCTGCAGCACCATGAAGCAGAGCTTGCCGGGCGCGCTGGCCCGCATGCGGTCGGTGTAGGCCCCGACGGAGGCGGCAGTGGTATCCAGCAGGTCGCTGTGCCCGTTCACCATGTTGAACGGGATGGGGTAGATGTCGCAGCCCACGGCGTCGGCTGCCTTGCCGAACAGCTTCAGCGAGCGCATGGAGTTCCGCGGCGCGTGGTTGAACCAGACGGGGTGCGCCGGATCGAGGATCCGGACCGCGGCGGACCCAGTCGCCATACCGGCCGCCAGCGCGTCGGATACCTTGAAGGCCGTGTCCGTGCGCACGCCGGGCGCCGGATCCGGCTGTCCGATGGCCGCCCAGAATGCCTGTCGCTCCGCCTGCGCCTTGTCTGTCAGGCCGCGGCTCTCCAGGTCGGCCAGGCGGCTGATGCGGGCCTTCCAGGGCGCGGGATCGGCCTGTGCGTCCGCGGCTCGATGCATAGCCGGGTAGACGGTCTCCTCAAGCGTGCCCGCGGGACCATAGCTGCAGTTCCAGAGCGCCTCGTCTGGCGCCTCCCAGATGAGCAGGGCGGGGTGGGCTTTGAGCGTGTTCACCGTGGCCTGCAGGCGGTTGCGGCGAGTGGCTGCATCGGTGCTCAGGTCGAGGTCGCCTCCGAGGTTCACCCAGGCCTTGGCCCCTGCGGCGGCTACGCGGTCCAACGCGTCGGGCTTGGCGGCGCACTGGATCAGGTTGAACCCGGCGTCCACGGCCTCTTTGAGCCGGGCGTCGTCGGTGGGGTTCTCGTACAGGCCCAGCACGAGGGCGGGCTTGCCGTTCACGTGGAGCATGGGCTTGGCCTTCCTTTCCGGGGCGGCGACGGCAAGGCATGCGGCGCAGAGCAGGGCGGCGAAGGCCGCAACAGTCAGCCATCTGGGCATCGGGTGCCTCCTTGATGTGGCATAGTGAAGCCGGAGTGGTGATACCGCGCGGCCTGGACCGATTCCTGCAAGGGCCCGACTCGGCCGACACGTCCGACAAGTCCGACCAGACGCTCCGCGCACCGCAATGAGGAGGTCTTTCCATGGTTGAGCGCTTCTACTACGGCGATCCCGACGCTCCGGCGCCCAACGTGCCGATCCTGCCCGGCGCGGCGGCTGTGATGTTCGACGCCGATCGGCGCATCCTCGTGCTCAAGCGGACGCGGGGGCCCTACTGGTCGCTGCCCGGCGGGCGCATGGACCTGGGTGAGAGCGCGCAGGGCTGCTGCGTGCGCGAGGCGCTGGAGGAGACGGGCCTGGCGGTGGTGGTGACGCGCCTGATCGGCCTGTATACGGACCCTGGCAGCATCTGCGCCTATCCCGACGGCAACGTGCACCAGAGCTACGTGGTCGGCTTCGAGTGTGAGGTGGTGGGCGGCACGCTGACCACCGGGCCGGAGTCGCAGCGCTTCCGCTGGATCGGGCGGGAGGAGTTGGACGCGCTACTCCTCCTGCCCGACAACGTGCTCATGTGCCGCGACGCCTGGCTCGGCCGGCCCGAGGCGGCCATCCGTTAGGTGTTTCTCGCGAAACAATGGGCCTACATGCCGCGGATGGCGCCACCGCCGGGCTGGACCCGCCTCCGTTCCTCGGGCTTGAACCAAGCCGCGTCCCAGTAGCGCCGTTCTGCGGCGTACATATCGATGGCCGCTGTTGGGTCCAGTGTCGCGGGCAGCACGCCGTACCGCTGCATCTCGCGTATCCAGCCGGGGTGCGGACGGAAGCCAGGCATATCGAACCGCTTGATCTCCGCCAGTCGCGCCCCGGCGGCGGCGACGGCGTCCAGCATGAGCAGATAGTCCGCATCGTTCGTATCCGCGAAGACCTCGCCGCATCGGCCCCAGCCGCCCGCGGCCTTGCCCAGCGGCGCCAGCAGCAGGGGCGACAGAGCCGGGCGGGTCAGGTTGTACAGCAGGTGGTTCGCGTAGGTGCGGCGCGGGTCGTCGGGCGACATGTCGATCCACGGTTGCAGGCCCTGGTCGTCCGACACGCTGCCGGGAAGCGCACGCGGGCCCGTGTGGCAGCCGCCGCAGCGCCGCTGCTGCGCTGCCATGGCCCTCTGCGTCTGCGGCCACTGCAGATCGCGCCGGTCAAGCTGATTCACCACGTACCCGCCGACCATCCCGGCGCCCAGGGCGGCGTAGGTGCCTGGGTAGGGCGCGCCGCAGTCGATCCAGAGCCGAACCATGAGCCGCTCGCGCTCGTTGAGGGCCGCACCGTGGTGCGTGCCGTCCACCTTGGCCATGAGGGCGCTGGCCACGCTGCCCAGCGTGCGCGGCGCGTAGTTGGAGACGGGCCGGTTGCGGCCGTCGGAGACCTGGCTCCGGGCGAAGAGCGCGAAGTAGCTCTGCGAGTAGAGCGGGCCCCGGTCTCCCTCGAGCACGATCCGCCCCGCGCGCCGCTGGAAGCTGTGGCAGCCCACGCAGTGGCGGTCCCAGATAGGCTGGATGTCACGCGGGTAGTCGTAGACGTCCGGCACGCCCCCGATGGGGGCGATCTTCGCCGGCGGAAGCGACATGGCCGCGGGACGCTGCGTCGGCGCCAGGGATCGCCGCTCATGGCAGCCCACGCATCCCTGCGTCTCGCCGGGCGCCAGACTGGCGAAGCTCTGCATCCGCTTCACGGGCGAGCCCTGCTTATCCAGCGCGATGAAGAAGAGGCTCCGCAGAGCGGGCGCCTCGAAGAAGGCCGAGCCGTCCGAGGCTACGGGCACCGTGCCCAGGATGCGCTCCAGCGTGAAGGTGCCGCCGTAGGAGAGGGGCTCCATGCCGCCGGTGAAGTTCACGGGCTTCGGCAGCGACTCCATCACCATGAGCGACGCGATCTCCCCGCGCCGCACGCCCGTCATCTTGCGCCCAGCGTATACGTCGGAGAGCATGAACTTCCCAGTGGCCTCGGCGGAGGCCAGCCGGTGCGTGGTGACGGTGAACTCCCTGGGCCGGGCGACCAGCGGGCGCGGCTCATGGCACTGGTACCCCGCGCCCGACTCGGCCGGGGGCAGCCGGTAGAGCTGCTGCACGCCGCCTCGGCCGTTGCCGACGACCAGCGTGTCGCCCGACGCGGCCAGGATGCACTCCTCGGTGAACGCCCAGGGGTCGCGGAACCGCTGGCCCGGCGCCACGCGGCGGGAGCTGACCGGATCGTCGGGACCGCCGTTGGGGCTCACGATGCGTATCTCGCCGTCGTGCTCCATCTGCCCGTGCCCCGGCGAGTAGATGCAGACGACCTTGTCGGTTCCGGGGACGGGCTTGGCGTCGATCATCACGACGCCGGGCATCTGGTTGCCGTAGTAGACCGTGTGGCCCGTGCCGTCGGGGTTGACCGACCAGAGATGGTGGTAGTGGACCTGGCTCCGGTCGATGTACTCCCAGCGGGTGTAGAGCAGGCGGCCGTCGGGCATGGGCCAGGGCGTGTTGTCGTGCTCGATGTTGGCGGAGATGGGCCGGATGCCCTGCCCGTCGTCGTCGCACCGGTAGAGGGTCGCCACCGGCGTCCGCCAGCAGTTCACCCAGCGCCGGCTGCGGCTGCTGATGAAGGCGATGCCGCCGTCCGGCAGGTAGGAGGGCTCGAAGTCGTCGAACGGACCCTCGGTGATCTGCCGCAGGCCGGAGCCGTCCGGCGCGATCTCGTACAGGTGGTAGTGCTCCGTGCCGCCCGGCCTATAGGAGAAGAGGATGCGGCTGCCGTCGTAGCTCACCTGCGGGTCGCGGATGCCACCCCGCTCGGTGGTCAGGATCGGTCGCGTCTTGCCCGTCCGCACGTCCAGGCGGAGCAGGCGCGCGCCCTCGTTGTACATGCGCTGGTTAGGGTCATTAGCATCGTAAGCAAAGTTGGCATACCAGTGCCCGTCGTTGCCCATCTTGCGCGCCACGAAGACAACCTCGCGTACGCCCGCCATGGGCCCCGCAAGCGCCTCCTGAACGATGTCTGGCGTCGCCGCGACGGGAGCGTTGGGCTTGTCGGAGAGCTCGATGAAGTCGTAGACCATCCAGCTGCCCTGGTCCAGTGTGATCTCGATCTGGTTGGCGCCGGCCCGTATCGCGCCCTCGGGCAGCGGGACGGTCAGCACGCCGCCCTCGCCCATCTGCATCGGGTCGAAGGCCATGCTCACGTCCTGCGCCGTGTCGGGCAGCCGCCGCTGGAGCGCCTGCGCGCCGTTGACGGCCAGGGTGATGCGGCTGGGCTCCCAAGCCGAGAGCCAGCCGATATGGAGCCACCTGCGGCCCGCCGCGGAGGGCGAGTCGAAGCGGATGGCGAAGGTATGCGGCGAGCCGCCGGCCCAACCATCCTTCGTGCTGGGGTGGATGAAGGGCCAGTCACGCGCCGTGGAGCGGCCCACGGTGTAGACCACCGGACCCGCGAAGCGTTGCGGGAAGACGGTGTAGTCTCGGTCGGCGCATCCGAACTCGGACGCCAGATGGTCGGGTGAGCCGATGCGGAAGAGCGCGGCCTCGGTGCGCGGCGCCTGGGCGGCCTGGGTGCGGGCCGCGGCGACCCGCACGGGGCGTACCGCGGCGGCGGTTGCGGCGCCCGGGTTCCGCGGCCGCGTCGGCGATGCCGCCGAGAAGCCCAGCAGCGCCGTCAGCGCCGTGAGCATGATCACGAGGGGTCCGTTTCGCATGGCATCTCCCGCTCTCGAGCCCGCATCAGGCGAGCATCAAGAGTATTGTACTAGCGGCGCCTGTGCGCCGGGAGCCGACAGCCTTGCTGCCCGGAGGTGGCGGGATGCATATCGATGTGCGGATGATGGAGAAGGGCGACGCCGAGCCCCTGAGCGCGGCGTTTGAGGCCGTGGGCTGGCACAAGCCGGTGGAACTCTTCGAGCGCTACGTGGCCCAGCAGGCCGATGGGAAGCGGTCCGCGCTGCTGGCCCTGGCCGACGGCGAGCCCGCGGGGTACCTCACGGTGAGCTGGCGCCCCCGGTACCGCCCGCTCCACGCCGCGGGAACCCCGGAGATACAGGACTTCAACGTGTTGCCACACTACCGGCGCCGGGGGATCGGCACGCTGCTCATGGACATCGCCGAAGGGCTGGCGCGGGAGCGCTCGCCCGCGGTCGGCATCGGCGTGGGCCTCTACGCCGACTACGGCGCGGCGCAGATCCTCTATGTGAAGCGCGGCTACGTGCCCGACGGCCACGGCGTCAGCGCGTGCGACGCGCCTGTGCAGCCCGGCCACAGCGTCTGCGTGGACGACGACCTCGTCCTCCATTTCGTCAAGAATCTGAGCAAGCCGAAGTGCGGCGAGCCGGGCTGATCCGGTCGATTTCGCTGGATCGCGCCGCCGGGCCAACCGATCGGCTGATTCGTGCTACTCACACGGTGAGGGCAGTTCATGCAGCATGACGACAAGCGGCTACTGGCGCGGTTCACGGCAGGGGAGCGCGACGCCTACGACGAGGTCTTCCGGCTCTACGGGGGCCGCGCAGGCGGTCGTTCAGCGTGGCATAGGGCGCCCACCTGCGCTTCGTCTGGACGCGCAACCCGGGAACGTGCTGCACCTCGACCACGCCGTTCGGCAGGTTGACCTTCTTGTCGTCGACGCTGACGGTGAGCCGGGCGCCGATCGTACCATCCTTGTAGACGGCGCGCCACCCAGGCGCCTTCCCGTCCTGCCACACCACGCCGTAGCCGTCCCACCAGTGCGTGGCTCCAGCCGCCTGCGCCGCCTGCTGCTCGCGCGTCAGGCTCCCCATCCCTGCCAGCGCGTGCGGGCTCGACTGCTCTCCCACGTAGACGACAGGCCGGCGGCCTACCCCTCCTGGATCAGCCGCGTCGCCTCCCCCAGGCACAGCCGCGGGAACTGCTCCATCAGCTCTCTTACGTCCTGCCGGAAGCTCGGGTCGTCTTTGTACCTCTGCAATCGCTCGTCGGCGGATAGCGGCTGCGGCTTCCTTGGGGTTGTATCCTCCGGTCGGCCCTGTGCGCTCGCGGGAGGCGTAGGCTGCGTCCTCATTGTCGAACTCCTTTGCGATGGCCTGGACTTCATCCTCGCTCATAGCAGGCAGGCCGCGGTCTGCGCGGGCCTGCTTCTCGACATCCATGTACGATACAGAGTTCTCCGGCTTGCCCCAGATTTCCTGCCAAGTGCGTCCATCGCCTCCTGCCGGCCCTTGCGGATTTGGCCCGTGCTTGGAGCAGGACAAGACGACCCGCGCACCGAATAGAGAATCAGCCGCGGCTCGATTCGCCGGGGAACATTGGAGTGAGCCATGCCAAGATGCCTGAAGCCCGCTATCGCCCTGCTCGCCCTCGCCGCCGCGCTGGGAGCCGCCGCCGCGCCGCGCGTGGAATACCGCCGCCTGCCCCTGAAGACCTTCATGAGCAAGATGAAGGCCGGCTGGCTGGGGCAGATCGCCGGGGTCTCCCTGGGCGCCCCCACGGAGTTCCGGTGGCAGGACAAGATCATCCCCGACGACGAGTGCCCGCGCTGGCAACCCAAGCTCATCAACGACGCCTTCGCGCAGGATGACCTCTATGTCGAGATGACCTTCCTGCGCACCATGGAGCAGTACGGGCTGGGCGTCTCCATCCGGCAGGCCGGGCTGGACTTCGCCAACTCGCGATACAGCCTCTGGTGCGCCAACAACGCCGGCCGCACGAACCTGCGCCGGGGCATCGCGCCGCCCGACTCGGGCCACCCGAAGTTCAACAAGTGCCCGAACGACATCGACTACCAGATCGAGGCGGACTACTCGGGCCTCATCGCGCCGGGGATGCCCCAGGCCGCCGTGGAGCTGGGCGAGAAGTTCGGCCGTCTGATGAACTACGGCGACGGCCTCTATGCCGGCCAGTTCGTGGGCGCCATGTACGCCGCGGCCTACTTCCATTCGGACCCCGTCATCATCGTCGAGGAGGCCCTCAAGGCGATTCCGGCCCAGAGCCAGTACGCCGAGATGGTCCGCGACATGCTGGCCTGGTACCGCAACGACCCCGACGACTGGCAGGCCACGTGGCGCCTCTGCCAGACCAAGTACCGCCTGAACCCCGAGTACCAGAAGTCCTCCAACGGCGGCATCGACTGCAAGATCAACGGCGCCTACGTCTTGCTCGGCCTCCTCTACGGCCACCGCGACCCCGAGGCCACCATGCGCATCGCCTGCCGCGGCGGCATGGACTCGGACTGCAATCCCTCCAGCGCCGCCGGAGTCCTCTTCACCGCGCTGGGCATGGAGGGCTTGGAGCCGCGCTTCTACGAGGCGCTGGAGCAGAAGCCCATCTTCAGCCACACGGCGTACAACGTGCCCCGCCTGCTGGAGGTCTGCCGAAAGCTGGCCCTACAGGTCCTCCGCAAGCGCGGCGGAAAGGTCGTGCGGGAGAACGGCGTCGATATGATGCTCATCCCGGTGCGCCCCGTGGTTCCCACCGCGCTGGAGCTGAGCTGGGCTCCCGGCCCCATCACCGGGGCGCGCTACACCCCCGCCGAGATGCGCAAGGTCACGATGCTCTCGGTGCCCGAGAAGGTCCAGCAAGCCGTGAAGCAGGTGCTGCCCGGTTGGGCCGTGCGCGACTGCGGACCCGACATGGACCCCGGCCTGCAGGCGGAGTACCGGGGCAAGAAGAACGTCGTCCTGCTCCATCCGCTGGATCAGGAGATCGGCTGCGCCCTGAAGCGCGTCCTGGCCGTCCCCGCGGCCGGCGCTCCCGTCCTGCGCATCGTCGTGGCCCGCGACGAGCGCGGCGACTTCGACCTCATCGTCAAGGTCGACGGCAAGGAGGCCCTCCGCAAGCCCATGACCAAAGAGACCGCGCCGGACTGCTGGACCACGGTGACGGTGGACCTGGGCGCGTGGAAGGGCAGGCAGGCCACCGTCGAGATCGTGAACCAGCCCAGCGGCTGGTCCTTCGAGGCCGCATACTTCGCCGAGATCGCTCTCGTTCAGCGCCCCTAGGGAGGTGCCGTATGTCCGGTTGGCTCATTGCGTTGTTCGTGGCCGCCGCGGTTGCCGCCGCCGCCGCCGAGGCGAAGGCCGCGCCCGAGTGGGACCTGCCCGACCCGTTCCGGATGGAGGACGGCTCGCGAGTGGCCTCGTCGGCGGACTGGTCGCGCCGCCGGGCCGAAATCCGAGCCATCCTGCTCAAGCACGAATACGGCGCGCCGCCCTCGGCCGATGCGCGCGTCACGGCCGCGGTCGGCGGCGTCTCGTACCTCTTCGACGGCACGGTGTCGCAGCGCAGGGCCACACTGACGACGGGCCCCGACCAGGCCGTCGCCATGACCGTGGAACTGACCCTGCCGACGGGCAAGGGGCCCCACCCGGTCATCGTCTGCGGCGACGCCTGCTGGGGTGCGGTCCCGGGCCTGCAGCGCATCCTGGAGCGGGGCTACGGCGTGGCCACGTTCGACCGCACCGAGGTCGACCCCGACACCGCCGAGCGCGCCAAGGGCGCCCGTGTGCTCTACAAGGGCGAGGATTGGGCCACGATCTCGGCCTGGGCGTGGTCCTTCAGCCGCGTCATCGACTGGCTCTGCACCGTGCCGGAGATCGACGACCGCCGCATCGTGGTCACCGGCCACTCCCGCGGCGGCAAGGCCGCCCTGCTGGCCGGCGCGCTGGACGAGCGCGTCGCGGTCACCGCGCCCAACAACTCGGGCTGCGGCGGCGCGGCGCCCTACCGCATCCTGGACAAGGGCTCGGAGACGCTGGAGATCATCACGCGGGCCTTCCCGCACTGGTTCGTGCCCGGCCTGCGCGAGTTCAAGGACGACGCGACCAAGCTGCCCTTCGACCAGCACTTCCTGCTCGCCCTGGTCGCGCCGCGCGGGCTCCTGATCACCAACGCGCTGGATGACCATTGGGCCGACCCGGAGGGCACCCAGCAGACCTTCCTGGCCGCCAAGGAGGTCTTCCGGTATCTCGACGCCGGAGGCAAGGCGGGCATCGCCTACCGGCCCGGCGGTCACGGCCACACCGAGGATGACTGGATGGCCCTGGTGGACTTTTCCGACATCGTCTTCCACCGCGGCAAGCCGGAGCGCAAGTTCGACGCCCTGCCCTTCAACGGCGGCAAGCGCGCGTTCCGCTGGTCGGCGCCGGGTTAGCCGTTCTGGAATCGTGAGCGCCGGACGGGCGTAAGGTAGAGTATTCGGACGATGGAGCCGCGGCACGGCGGCGCGTCACAACCGCACATTTCCGCAGATCGAAGCAGGGAGGACTGGGTATGGCCATTCGCATGATGCAGTCGCTGCATGCGGCTGCCGCGCTGATCGCGCTCGGGGTTCCGTGTTGGGCCGGGGGCATCGATCCCGACCGAGGACCCGATGAGCTGCTGCCCGTAAGCGGTCCCCACCGGACCACGATGGCGGACGCGCTCCGCCTCGATGCGGCCCGCCCGCCGAGGTCTGAGCTGGTGGACGCCCTCATCCGGCAGCGCGGCCGCGTTATCCGCAGCAAGCCGAGAGTCCGGGGCGGCATGTCGGCGATCGGCGCGCCGTGGCACGGCCTCTACGTCAAACGCTCATTCGTCGAGGCGCCGGCCGTCTACTTTCCGCCGCCCGCCTTCGCCGGCGACCGCCCCGCTCCCCGGGCGCCTCAGACCATCAACACCAGCTTCATCGGCCTGGGGTACGGCGACACGGCCGGGTGGATTCCACCGGACACCAACGGCGCCGTCGGGCCGAACCACGTCGTCATCGCCATCAACTCCGACGTGGGTTACTACACCAGGGCGGGCGCGAAACTGTCGCAGGTCACGCTGGAGAGCGTCTTCGGAGACGCGATGGTGGGCGGCGGCTTCGATCCGCGCGTCGTGTACGACAGGCTCAGCGGGCGATGGCTGATCTCCGCGCTGGAGATGGGCTCCTCCGAGAACAACAACGTCTTCCTCGCCGTCAGCAACACCTCGGACCCGACGGCCGGCTGGACGCATTGGGAGATCGGCGTCGCTGGCGCGGGCTATTTCAATGACTACGATTCCCTCGGCGTCGACGACAACGGCGTCTACCTCGGCCTGACGAAGTTCAACACGACCACCTGGACCGCCACCTACAGCATCGTCACCATTCCGAAGGCGCAGGTGGTGGCGGGCGGCGCCATCACGCCTTCCGCCTTTCTCGGGATCACGGGCCTGTACGCCACGCCGCAGCCGGCCACGTCGGTCACGGCTGTTGGGGCGGGCGGCGCCCTCTGGTTCGCGGCCTCCTCGAACAGCGTCTACGCCAACGTGATCATGCGCAAGGTCACCTGGTCCGGCGCCTCGCCGTCCTTGGGCGGCGCCGTCGCCGTGACGACGCCCGCGTTCGGGCCGACCTCCTTGGCCAAGGCCAAAGGTAGCACCACCGACATCGACGCGGGCGACGAGCGGATGCAGATGGGCATGCGGCGCGGCAACCGCGTCTGGCTCTGCCGCAATGTCGGCGTCGATTCCTCCGGCGGGGCCGGCTCCACGCGGACGGCCGCCGAGTGGTTGGAGATGGATGTCTCCGGCGGCTCGCCCGTCCTGGTCCAGTCCGGCCGCATCTATGACGCCTCCGTCTCCGACCCGCGCATGTACTACTACCCGGCCCTCGCCGTGAACGGTCAGGGACATGTGGCGCTGGGCTTCTCCGGGTCCAAGTCCACCGAGTACGTGGCGGCCTACACCTGCGGACGCTTGGCAACCGACGCCGCCGGCGCCATGCAGGCCATCGCCACCGTGAAGGCCGGCGCTGGAGCCTATACGGTCGTGGCAGACGGGCTGAACCGCTGGGGCGACTACAGCTACACCAGCGTCGACCCGACCAACGACATGGGCATCTGGACCGTCCAGGAGTACGCCCGCAGCACGAATACCTGGGGGACGTGGGTGGCCGAGCTCCGATCGCCGGCGCCCACGGCGGCCAATCCGAGCGCGACGGCGACGCAGGGCCAGTCCGGCGCCTCTTTCACGCTCACCGGTACGGGCTTCTTCGATCCAGGCGCGGGCTTCACAGGCCGACTCGGCGTTGCGATCACCGGCGGCTCGCCCAACGGCGTCTCGGGCATCGTCGCGACCGTCAACAGCCCGACCAGCGTCACCGTGACGTACAACGTGGCCGCCGACGCCCAGGCCGCCACGCGCAACATCGTCGTAACGAACCCGGACGGCCAGTCCGCTACGGTCACGGGCGGCCTGACGATCTCCGCCGGCAAGGTGGCGTCGAAGCTGTCTGTGTTTGACCGCACCGGCAACTACACCGACACCATCGCCCTGAAGGCGAACCTCTACCGCTCCAGCGACAACGCCCTGCTGGCCGGGCGTTCGGTCTCGTTCAGCATCGCCGGCACCGCCGTTGGCTCGGCGACGACGGATGCGTCGGGCCTCGCCACGCTGAACTGGGCCATCACCAGCGGCGCGGCCTCGCGGACCATCGGCGCCGACTTCGCGGGCGACGCCGGCTTCCTGTCCTGTACGGGTAGCGCGACCCTCACCTCCACGGTGCAGCCGACCAAGGTCTACGTGGTCGACCGGCTGAACGTGAAGATCAAGACCTACACCGTTCTCAAGGCCTACCTCTACACCACCGCCAACGTCATCCTGCCCGGCCGCACGCTGACCATGTCGGTGGACGGCACGTCGTTGGGCTCGCAGGTCACCAACGGCAGCGGCTACATCTCCTACGGATACACTGTGCCCGAGGGAACGGGCGCTGGCAACCGCGTGGTGGCCTCTTCATGGGCCGGCAATGCGGGCTATCCGGCCTCCAACAGCAAGGGCAAGCTGGGCGTGGTGCAGGGCAACCTCTATATCTGGCCCTACATCCGCTCGGGCAAGCGCGGCACGGTCCACCCGCTCAAGGGCTACGTCCGCAGCCTGCCGGACTACGTGATCCAGCCCGGCAAGAGCATCACCTTCAAGGTGAACGGCTCCGTCATCGGCTCCGCCAACGTTGCGGCCGACGGCTGGGCCACGGTCAACTGGACCATCCCGGCCGGCGAGCCCACCGGCGCCCACACCGGCGCCGCCGAGTTCGCGGGTGACGCCTGGTACGCGGCGGTCACGGCGAGCACCACGTTCAACGTCGTGCTGTAGCCCTCCGTCGTACCCGATCAGACGCACGACGGCCCCGGAGCAACCCGCGCTCCGGGGCCGTTCCCCATTGCCGCCCGTGTCGGCTATCATGGTGTGAGGGGGCTTCCGCCGATATGTACGATGCCGATGACCCGCCGATTCGCGAGTTCGCCGACAGGGGCACGCTCTGGCTGCTGGAATCGACCTCCAACCTCCGCGACCTGGTGGCCATGGCCGCCCGGGAGGTGGCCGACTCGCTGGACTTCGAGCGGGCCGAGCGCGTGAACCGATCGTTCGTCCCCGCCGACCTGCACAAGCAGGAGGCGGACCTGCTCTACCGCGTGCCTTTCCGCACCGGGAAGTCGGAGGTCTGGGTCTACCTGCTGGTCGAGCACCAGTCGAAGCCCGACCGGTTGATGGGACTGCGGGTACTCTCGTATATGGTACAGGTGTGGGACATGCAGCGGCAGCGCTGGGAGCAGGAGCGACCGTCCGCCGCCCGGCGCAGGCTGGCGCCCATCGTGCCTCTGGTCTTCTACACGGGCAAGCGGCGCTGGTCGCGCGTTCCGGGGCTGGAAGCCGTGATGCAGGCTCCCGCCGCGCTGCAACGGTTCGTGCCGAGGCACGAGACGCTGTTCGTCGGACTGGACGGCCTGCCGGCGCACTCGGATGATGCGTCGCCGCTGGCCACGGTGCTGCGGGTGTTGCGAATGGCGGACAGCGACACCGAGGCGATGAAGGCGGCCCTGGCTGGCGCCATGCGGGAGTTGGAGGCGCTGCCGCCCGAGGCGCAGGCCGAGTGGCGCCGCGCGGCGCACTACCTGATTCTGCTGGTGCGCCACAAGCGCACGGTGGACGAGCAGGATGCCCTGAACCAGGCGCTGGCGGACGCCATCGTCGGCGAGCGGCACGAGGAGGTGAACGAGATGACCATGACCGGTGCCGAGGCCCTGCTGCGAGAGGGGCACAGACTCGGCGTTGACGAGGGCCGCCAGATCGGCGCTGACGAGGGGCGTCAGGAGGCGTTCAAGGCGTTGCTCACGCTGCAACTGGAGCGTCGCTTCGGTTCGCTGACCGAAGCCCAGCGGAGCAAGATCGCGGCGCTCACCGGCGAACAGGCGAGCCTGCTGGGCGTTCAGCTGCTCGACGCTCGCTCACTGGCGGAGTTGGGCCTGTAGGGCGGAGCATCGCCCAACGCGGGCGCCGACGGCCTGCCAGCAGCGGCTCGTACCTCGTTCGCACAGCGCGGCCCCGGAGCAACCCGAGCTCCGGGGCCGTCTTGCGTCTCGGCCGCGCCCTTCCGTATCATCCGCCGGGGTTGGGGAACTCTTGGTCCAGTATGTAAGTCATTCCTCCCGGCGCGGCCTCGGATCACGGTGCCGTGCGTTTGTCGGCACCGTGGCGACTGCCCGCCGGCCCGGTCGGCACGTACGCGCCGCTGCGCCGTGCCTTCTTCGTAAGTACAATGCGCCACGAGCAACGGGAGCCCGCGCTGCGGCGTAAGACCCCGTAGGTTCGTGTGCGTGAGCGCAGGAAGGACACCCTATGACCATTGCCACCGCGCGGTCGCTACTGGCGGCCGCTACCATTGCCTTGATGGCGGCGCCCTGCTGGGCCGTCGGCATCGACCCGGATCGCGGACCCGATGCGCTGCTTCCGGTGAACGGTCCGTATCGGACCACCATCGCAGAAGCAGTCCGGGCCGACGCCCAGCGGGAGGCCGACATCCTGGCCGGTCGCCGCGCCCCGGATTCGCCGCTGGTCGATGCCCGCGTTCGGGAGGTCGGCCGTCGCTGGAATGTCAAGCCCAGGGTGCGCGGCTCCATGTCCGTGGTGGGCGCGCCCTGGCACGGGCTCTACGCCAAGCGCAATTTCCTGGTTGAGGACGCCATCTACTTCGCCCCGCCGGCCTTCACGGGCAGGCAGCCTCTGCCCAACGCGCCGCAGACGATCAACGCCAGCTTCATCGGCGTGGGCCTCAGCGACGAGAGCACCGGCTACATCCCGCCGGACACCAACGGCGCGGTGGGGCCCAACCACTTCATGATTGCGATCAACGGCGCCGTGGCGTTCTACAGCCGGGCAGGCGCCAAGCTGGCGCAGGTCTCGCTGGAGAGCCTCTTTGGCAATACCACCACCGGCGGGGCCTTTGACCCGCGGATTATCTACGACCGCCTCAGCGGTCGCTGGATGCTGACCGTGCTGGAGTTTAACTCAAGCAGCGCCAACAACGTCTTCCTGGCCGTCAGCAACACGTCGGACCCGACGGGCGGCTGGACCTACTGGGAGTTGGGGGTGGGCGCGGCGAGCAACTTCACAGACTTCGACACGCTCGGTGTCGATGATAACGGCGTCTACATCGCCGTGACGAAGTTCGATGCGTCGAACAACGCGACCGGCACCATCCTGGCGCTCCCCAAGGCGCAGGTCCTGGCCGCGTCGGGCGTTTCCGTCTACCCGTTCGCCGGGCTCACCGATATGTGGGGCACCGCACAGCCGCTTCCGAGCCTCACGGCCGTAGGCGCCTCCGGCGCGGCCTGGTTCGCCGGCACCTCGACGACCGTCTACGCAAATGCGGTGTTTCGCAAGATCACCTGGTCCGCCGGCGTGCCGACCCTGAGCGCGTCCGTGACCGTGGCGACCCCCAGCTACGGGGCCGCTCCGAACGCCAAGGCCAACGGCAGCACCACGGATATCTCCACCAACGATGACCGCATCCAGATGGGCGTCCGCCGCGGCAATCGCCTCTGGATCACCCGCAACGTCGGCACCAACGCCGCCGGCGCCGCGGGTTCCACGCGATGCAGCGTGGAGTGGCTCGAGATGGATGTGTCCGGCGCCACCCCGACGGTGTTCCAGTCCGGTCGTGTCTATGATGCGGCGGCGTCGGATCCGCGGATGTACTACTATCCGGCCATCGCCGTGAACGGCCAGGGCCATGTCGCCCTGGGCTTCTCCGGTTCGAAGTCCACCGAGTACGTGGCGGCCTACACCTGCGGACGCTTGGCAACCGACGCCGCCGGCGCCATGCAGGCCATCGCCACCGTGAAGGCTGGGGCGGGCTCGTACAACCAGCTGGCCAACGGCATCAACCGGTGGGGCGACTACAGCTACACCAGCGTCGACCCGAACAACGACATGGGCATCTGGACCGTCCAGGAGTACGCCCGCGGCACCAACAACTGGGGCACGTGGGTGGCCGAACTCCGATCGCCGGCGCCCACGGCGGCCAATCCGAGCGCGACGGCGACGCAGGGCCAGTCCGGCGCCTCCTTCACGCTTACCGGCACGGGCTTCTTCGATCCAGGCGCGGGCTTCACAGGCAGGCTCGGCGTTGCGATCACCGGCGGCTCGCCCAACGGCGTCTCGGGCATCGTCGCGACCGTCAACAGCCCGACCAGCGTCACCGTAACCTACAACGTGGCTGCCGACGCCCAGGCCGCCACGCGCAACATCGTCGTAACGAACCCGGACGGCCAGTCCGCTACGGTCACGGGCGGCCTGACGATCAGCGCCACCAAAGCCGCCTCGAAGCTCATCGTGGTCGACCGCACCGGAAACTACACCGATACCGTCGTTCTAAAGGCGAACCTCTACCGCTCCAGCGACAACGCCATGCTGGGGAGCCGTTCGGTCTCGTTCGCCATCGCAGGAACCGCCGTCGGCTCGGCAACGACCGACGCCACGGGGCTCGCAGCACTGAACTGGGCCATCACATCCGGGGCGGCGTCACGGACCATCGGAGCCGACTTCGCGGGCGACGCCGGCTTCCTGTCCTGCACCGGCAGCGCGACGCTCACCTCCACGGTGCAGCCGACCAAGGTCTACGTGGTCGACCGTTTGAACGTGAAGATCAAGACCTACACCGTGCTCAAGGCCGACCTCTACACCACCGCCAACGTCATCCTGCCCGGCCGCACGCTGACCATGTCGGTGGACGGCACGTCGTTGGGCTCGCAGGTCACCAACGGCAGCGGCTACATCTCCTACGGGTACACCGTGCCCGAGGGCGTCGGCGCCGGCAATCGCGTGATCGGCTCCAGCTGGGCGGGCAACGCGGGCTACCCGGCCTCCAGCAACACGGGCAAGCTGGGCGTGGTGCAGGGCAACCTCTATATCTGGCCCTACATCCGCTCGGGCAAGCGCGGCACGATCCACCCGCTCAAGGGCTACGTCCGCAGCCTGCCGGACTACGTGATCCAGCCCGGCAAGAGCATCACCTTCAAGGTGAACGGTTCCGTCATCGGCTCCGCCAACGTGGCGACCGACGGCTGGGCCACGGTCAACTGGACCATCCCGGCCGGCGAGCCCACCGGCGCCCACACCGGCGCCGCCGAGTTCGCGGGGGACGCCTGGTACGCGGCGGTCACGGCCAGCACCACGTTCAACGTCGTGCTGTAGCCCGTCCGCCGTACCCGATCAGACGCACGACGGCCCCGGAGCAACGCGAGCTCCGGGGCCGTCGTGCGTGGGCGCGTTGTATGACAATGCAGCCGATTGGAACTTTCGACCTCCGCCTCTCGTGGAGTCTCCATATGTGATCAGGCATCTGGGCCGTCCCACACCTGCTGGACTCTGGGCTTGAGGTGGGCGCGGCCAAAGGAGATCAACGATGCGATGGGGTAGGCCACTGGTCAGCGGCATGGTGACCATGGCTCTGGGCGCCGTGTTGGCGCCGGCAGGTGCGGAACCGTTCGATTTGGACCGCCAGCCCGATGGAATGGGCGTCGCGGTCCCGGTGCGGACCAGTTGGGCTGAGGCTGTGCGGCGCGACGCCCAGCATGCGGCCGATGTGGCGGCCGGTCGAGTCCCCGCCAGGACGGGCTTGACCGAGGTGCCGTGGCGTGAGCCGGATGTCGAGCGTCAGGCGGGCGTCGCCGACGCCATCTACTTCGTTCCGCCGATCTTCGAGGGGCGGAGGTCCCGCCCGGAGCAGGAGGCGCCCCAGACGTTGGGCGTCAACTTCATCGGCGTCGATATGCCCGGGGCCCGCTACTGGCGTCCGCCGGACAGCAACGGCGCCATCGGCCCCAACCACTTCGTCGCGGCGGTCAACAATGCCGTCTGCATCTACAACAGGTCCGGCACCCTCATATCCAACGTCTCGCTGGACAGCCTGCTCGGCGGCAGCCCGGTTAACGGCGCCTTTGACCCGCGCATCGTCTATGATCGACGTAGCGGGCGCTGGTTCATCACGGTGCTTGAGTTCGCATCCAAGACGAACAACCGCGGTTTCATCGCCGTCTCCAACAGCTCCGATCCCACGGGTGGCTGGTACTGGTACGCCCTTGGCATCGGCATGGCCGACACCTTCAACGACTATGAGACGCTGGGCACGGACGACAACGGGGTCTACATGGGGTTCACGCGCTTCGGCGGAACCAACCCCGGCGCGGCCCTGCTGGCCGTGGCGAAGGACCCTGTGGTGGCGGGCGCCGGCATCACCTACTACTACTGGAGTTCGCTGACCGACCTCTACAGCACTCCCCAGCCCGCGCTGAACGTCTCCGCCGCGGGCGCCGGCGCCAAGGCCTGGATCGCGGCCTCATCGACCGCGGCCAACAGCGACGTCCGACTGAAGCCGATCACCTGGAGCGGAACGACGCCCACCCTCGGGAGCACCGTGACCGTCTCCACCTACGGCTACGGCTCGCCCGTGGCGGCGAATGCCAAGGGCAGCAGCACGGACGTTTCGGTCGGCGACGACCGCATCCAGATGTCGTTCCTCCGCGATGGGCAGCTCTGGGTCTGTCGGAATGTGGGAGTGGACGCCACGGGCGCCGCCGGCACCGACCGGACCGGAAGCGAGTGGATTCAGATCAACACCATCCCGGCCACGCCCGTCAGGGTCCAGTCCGGGCGCGTCTACGATCCCACAAGCCCGGACCCGCGGATGTACTACTATCCCTCGCTTGCGGTCTCGGGCCAGGGGCACGTGGCCATGGGGTTCTCGGGCTCCAACGGCGCCGAGTATGTGTCGGCCTACACCGCCGGCCGCCTGACGTCCGATGCCGCGGGAACGATGCGGTCCATCATCACCATCAAGGACGGCACGCATCCGTACACGCTGTTGGTCGAGGGCGTGAATCGCTGGGGCGACTACAGCTACACGAGCGTCGACCCCAACGATGACCAGACGATCTGGACCATCCAGGAGTACGCTTCGGCCACCGATGTCTGGTGTACCTGGATCGCGCAGCTTCTCGCGCCGGCGCCCAAGGCCAGCGATCCCGCGGCCTCGGCGCTGCAGTTCACGTCCGGCGCTTCGTTCACGCTCACCGGCACGGGCTTCTTCGATCCCGGCGCCGGGTTCCCCAACCATGTGTCCGTGGCCCTCACCGGTGGCCTGCCCAACGGTATTTCGGGCGTGACGACCACCTACAACAGCCCCACCAGCGTCACGGTGACCTACAACGTGTCGGCGACCGCCCGGCCCGGCACGCGGAGCATCGTTCTGACCAACCCCGACGGCCAGACCACAACGGTCATCGGCGGCCTCACGATCGTCGCCAAGCCGGCATCCAAGCTCTCCGTATACGACAGGACCGGCAACTACACCGACACCATCGCCCTGAAGGCCAACCTGTACCGGTCCAGCGACAACGCGCTGCTCACCGGCCGGACGGTGACGTTCAGCATCGCGGGCACCACCGTGGGCTCGGTTGCCACCAACGCTTCGGGTCTGGCCACGCTGAACTGGACCATCACGTCCGGGGCCGCGTCGCGGACCATCGGTGCGGCATATGCAGGCGGCGTGGACTACCTGCCCTGCTCCGGAACGGCCAGGCTCACCTCCACGGTACAGCCGACCAAGGTCTACGTGGTGGACCGTCTGAACGTGAAGATCAAGACCTACACGGTCCTGAAGGCCTACCTCTACACCACGGCCAATGCCATTCTCCCGGGGCGGGTCCTGAGCCTGTCGGTGGACGGAACCGCCCTGAACTCCTCGGCCACCAACGGCAGCGGCTACATCTCGCTCGGCTATACGGTGCCGGAGGGCGCCGGCGTCGGCGTCCGCGTGATCGGCTCCGCGTGGGCCGGGAACGAGGGCTACTCGGCCTCCAGCAACACGGGTAAGCTGGGGGTTGTGGAGGGCAACCTCTACATCTGGCCCTACGTGAGGTCGGGCAAGCGGGGCACGGTCCTCCCGCTCACAGCCTATGTGCGGAGCTTGCCGGACTACGTCATCCAGCCCGGCAAAGAGATCACCTTCAAGGTGAACGGCTCCGTCATCGACGTCGTCAAGGTGGGAACCAATGGCTGGGCCGCGGCGAAGTGGAGCATCCCGCTTGGCGAGCGCACGGGCGCGCATACCTGTACCGCCGAGTTTGCGGGCGACTCCTGGTACGCAGCGGTCACGGCCAGCACCACGTTCAACGTCGTGCTGTAGCTCGTCCGCCGTACCCGACCAGACGCACGACGGCCCCGGAGCAACCTGAGCTCCGGGGCCGTTCCCCATTGCCGCCCGTGTCGGCTATCATGGTGTGAGGGGGGCTTCCGCCGATATGCACGATGCCGATGACCCGCCGATTCGCGAGTTCGCCGACAGGGGCACGCTCTGGCTGCTGGAATCGACCTCCAACCTCCGCGACCTGGTGGTCATGGCCGCCCGGGAGGTGGCCGATTCGCTGGACTTCGAGCGGGCCGAGCGTGTGA
>JAPLCQ010000175.1 GCA_026392115.1 Armatimonadota bacterium
AGCCGACCGATAGATCGATCTCACCCGCGATGATTGCCGCCGTCATGCCGAAAGCGATGATCCCCTGCATGGAGACGTTGCGCAGCACGTTGAGCAGGTTCGCCTTGGTGAGGAACCCATCCACGGAGCAGGCCAGAAGGATGCAGAGCGCCAGGAGGATGACCTCCATGACGCTCTGCCTGATGTGGGGGAGCTTGCGCGGCATCAGCCGTTCGACATCCATTCCTTGAGCTGCTTCTCGAAGGCCGCGATGCCCGCGGGGTCATCACGCGAGAGGCAGATACCGGTCATAGCCACGTGCTTCTCCACCGGCTCGCCCTTCATGGCCTTCAGTGCGAACGCCACGGCGGTGCGGCCAACGTCCACCGGCTTCTGGCTGGTGATGGCCTGCAGGATGCCGTCCGCTGCCTTGAGGAAGCCCACGAGCTGTTCGCTGGAATCGGTGCCGAAGACGGCGATCTTGCCCGCCTTGCCCGCGTTCCTCACGGCCATGACGGAGCCGATGGTGCCGCCCTCATTGGCCGACCATATCAGGTCGATCTCCGGATGCGCGGTCAGGATGTCGCCGGCCTTCTTGACGGCCTGCTCCGGGAGCCAGGCGTCCTGCTCGGCGACGATCGTCACGCCGGGCATTCCCTTGATCTGCTCTTTGAAGCCGTTGGTGCGCGCATCGCTCTGCTCGGGGATCAGCGACTTGAAGGCCAAGATGGCGATCGTCGCCTTGCCGCCCATCTTCTGCTCGATGTAGGCGCGGGCCTTCTTGCCGGTCTGCTCGCCCAGGTTGAAGGCGTTGCTCTCGATGTAGGCCTTGTGGAAGTTGCCGTCGATGGGCGTGTTGGCGGCGATGATGGTGATGCCCTTGTCGGCGGCAGGCTTGAGCGCGGCCACCGAGCCCTTGGCGCTCAGGGGCGAGAGGATGATGGCGTCGACGCCCTGCGACGCATAGGTGTTCACCAGCTCGGCTTCCTTCTCGGGCTTGTTGTTGCTGTTGCCCTCCAGGAGCTCCACGTTGTTCTTCTTGGCGGCGTCGCGCATTCCGAAAAGGACCAGACGGAAGTACTGGTCTTCCTGGAAGATGATGCCGGCGATGCGCTTCATGTGCGCGCCAGCCGTCGTCGCGGATTGCTTGGGGTTGCTGCAGCCGAAGAGCGTGATGCAAGCCACCGCGGCGAGTGCGAACAGAGACGGCCGAAGACGGTTCATGGCGTTCCCCCTGGCGCCGGCCCAGCAAGCCACCGGCGTGGTGGATAGTTCGCCGCGAGCGGGCGTAACACCTCCATGAAGCGGAGCCCGGGCAGCCCTATGCGGCTCCAGGTGTCAGTGTGTAGACGCGGTCCTGGCGCATCGCGGCGGCCACGTCGCCCCGGCGCGGCGCTTCACGAATGGCATCAAGCTTCACGGCGTCTTGCGCGCTGAGGTAGGGCGGACAGCGACTTGGATTGGGGCATACCGTGGTTCACGAAATGGGTTCCGCCCGGTCACGGGGACGACCATCCAGCATCGTTCTGCGGAGGATCGGAACGTGACGGGCATCGGGTGACTACGTGGCAGTGAAGGGCATTCCACCGCCAAGGCAGGACTTCCTCGCGTCCGAACCGTATCGTAAGCTTGGAGGTGTCCCCTATGGTGTATCGGTCCGGCAGGACGGCACTCGTGTTCCTCGTGGCCCTCGCTGCGGCGCCGACCGTCGCAGGTGTGACGGGTGATGGTCGGCTCGCGCCGGCTTTCCCCGCCGCCGTCTACCCGCCGCCCAGGGCCGGCGCTGTGCCCGTGTCCGAGGTGGCGTTCCGCGAGACCCCTGAAACCCGGCGGTATGGGTTCAATGTGCCGTTTCCCGCCGGTCGGAGGCGGATTTTTGTGGTGGACGACTACGGCGCCAGACCCGACGGCGCGACCGACTGCACTCCTGCGTTCGCGCGGGCCTGGGCGGCCGCTCGCCGATGCTCCTTGCCGGTTGAGTTGCTGTTCCGGCGCTCGGGACGCTACCTGTTCAGGCCCGACCCGGGGCTGGGCTCCGACGATCTGGCGATCCTGAACGTCCGCAAGGCTGTCGGCCTTCGGATCCGTGGGCAAGGCGTGGGCACCGTGCTTGTGATGGCGGACCCGAAGCTCGGTGGCCTGCAGGTGACTGACAGCTCCGGCGTCATGCTTCAGGGCTTTACCATCGACTACAACCCGCTGCCCTTCACACAAGGCGCCGTGTCGCAGGTCGACCCGGATGCGGGCTCGTTCCGCCTTCGGACGGATGCCGGGTACCTGCCGCCGTGCGAGATGGGCGCCCGCATCCCCGGCTTCCACGGCGGATACACGCTCCAGCAGGCGAACGGCTACCGGTGGCTGCCGATCGGTGGGGTGACGCCTCGCACGCCGCCGTCGGTGGACGGCGATGAGACCCGCTTCGATGTGGGGGGCGACGTGGCGCGGACGCTCAAGGCCGGCGACCGGTTCGTCTTCGTGGGGCGCCGCATCGCGCAGACGGCCCTCAGCGCATGCTTCACGCGGCGCTTCTACGTCAAGGACGTGACCGTCCATGCGTCTCCGACCTGCGGGCTGCTGCTGAACAACGTGGACGGCGCCTGCATCGACGGCTACGCCGACGAGATTCCGGCGGGGTCGAACCGGCTGCTGGCCACCAACGCCGACGGGCTCTACGTACACAACGTGCGTGGCGGCATCACCATACGAAACTGCAGGTTCATGGGGCAGGGCGATGACTGCATCAACCTTCACACCACCGCATGGAGTAGCCGGTGGCTTCGGCCGGTGGGCGACCGGGAGGTCGCGATCGCGTCGCCGATCGACCTCCGCAAGGGCGACACGATTGAGATCATGGACCCCAACGCGGGGAAGATCAAGGGGTCGATCCGCGTCCTTACGGTGATCTCCAATGCCGCCCACGAGGTCGTCCGTTGTCGCCTGGCCGCCCCGCTGAGCAGCGTCGGTTACGACGCGAAGACCGACGCCGCCTACGTAACCGACCTGGCGGGCTCCAACTTCAAGATCGTCCGCTGTCGCTTTGGGCAGAACCGTAGCCGTTGCATGCTCATCCAGGCGCGTCACGGGCTCATCCAGGCCAACACGATCGAGAACGCCGAGGGCTACGGCGTCGTGCTGGGGTACGGCGGCGCCGCATGGGCCGAGGGGATCATCCCAACCGACGTGACGATCCGGGACAACACCTTCCGGAACGTGACCGGCGTCGGGTTGGCGCCTCCCATCGAGGCCAACGACGGATCACCCGACAGGAACTTCCGCCGGATCGTGGTGGAGGCGAACCGGTTCGTGAACCCGAGGAAGATGGCGATCTCGGTCTCGGGCATGCAGGGGCTGAGAATCTCCGGCAACCGCGTCTCCACCGACCCCGGCCGCCGCAATACCTGGAACCACCCGCAATGGTATCCCGTGGATTGCAGCATCTCGCTTCGCAACTGCTCCGGCGTGCTTGTGGATCGGCTCAGCCTGGTCGATCGCTCCATTCGCGAGGCGGCTATCACGGTCGGCGCCGACTGCGCGCCGGGCACGGTGGGCGTCACCCTCCGCGGCATCCGTGCAGACCTGGCGCCCGGCGTTCCCGTGGTGCGGGACGAACGGAAGGCAGCGCCCGGCGGGCCGCAGCGTCGCAGAGCGCTGCGGCCCGCCCACCATGCGCACGGCGTTCGGATCTGGGCGATCAGAGAACCGTCAGCGTCCCCGTGCAGCTCGTGCCGTTGTAGTCTGCGTCGCCGGCGAAAGTGCCGACGAAGCTGTGTTTGCCGGGCGCCATATCGGGTGGGATCGTGATAAGCCGGCATGCGTGCCCGAGACCGCTGTTGTCTGTGACCGCCGTACCAAGCGCCGTATCGTCAAGAGTGAAGCCGATCGTCTTGCCGGCGAGATAGCGGTAGTCCGGCAGTCTTCGCAGGTACACGCGAAGGTACACCGCTTGGCCGCGCCCGATGGAGCGTGAGGCCGGCCAGAGGTATGTGTCGCCTCGGTGTACGGTGAGCGTGGCAAATCCCTTGCTGTCGTTGTAGGTCTCATCACCGAACCAACTCACGATCAAGCGCCGGTCGGCGGCGGCGCCTTCGGGTACAGCAAACGGCAGGACGGCGCACCGCTCGCTGTCCGTGACGGCGCTCCCGACGACGGTGCCGTCGACCCAAAACGCGAGGGGACGGCCCGCGACCGGGCCCCTGTCGGTCTGTCGGTACAGGTATCCCTTCAGGTAGACGGTTCGACCCACCTGGCCTGTGCGGTCGACGACGTACAGGAAAGTGTCGGTCATCGTGACGGTGAGCGTCCCGGATGCGGAGGTCGGGGCGAAGGCAGTGTCGCCGGCGAAGGCTGCCGTGACGCTTCTGGCGCCGGCGCCGGGCCCCTCAGGCACCCGGTACGCGACGGTGGCCGTGCCGGCGCCGTCCGTCACCGCCGAGAGAACGTCGGCCCCTACGGTGAGCGCAACCGCCCTTCCGGCGACGCCCGCGCCTGCGCTCGTCAGGCGGGCCGACAGCGTCACGTCCTTGCCGATGGGTCCGGCGGCAGGCTGTACGGCGAGCGATGTAACGGCGCGCCCAGCCGGCGGCGCATACGGGTTCCTCGCCACGACGACGGCATCGCTGGTGCCATAGGCGAGTCGCGCTCCATCCGGGGAAAACGCCACGGAGAGGCCGGACTCGCCGGGCTCCAGGGCGTAGGCCTGCAGCCGAACGCCGTCTGAGACGCGCCACAGCGACACATCGCCGCCCGGCCCGTTGACCAGGCCGGTAGCGCAGGCTAGAATCGACCCGTCCGGCGAGAAGGCTATCGAGGTCACCCTCGCGCTGAAGCCCGTCAGCGTGCCGATCTCGGACCAGTCGGAAACGCGCCAGAGCTGCACTACCTTGTCGAACCCGGCGGCAGCGAGTATCGAGCCGTCCGGCGAGAACGCGACGGTGCGCACTTGGCTGTCGGGCGATGCGAGCGTGGCAATGGGCGTCCAGTCCGACACGCGCCAGACCTGCGTGTAGCCGGTGCTTGCCGCGGCGAGGAGCGTTCCGTCCTGTGTGAATGCCAGGCAATAGGCCATGAAGCCGCCCGGCCACGGCACATCGCCCAGGTAGGCGCCGTCGGAGACCCGCCACCTGTTGACCGGTGTCATATAGCCGAGCTCGGCCATACCTCCCGCCACAACCGTGGCGCCGTCCCGGGCGAACACAACGGTGGCCAAATCGCGTACCGGACCCATCAGGGGACGGATGAGGGCTCCGTCGGACACGCGCCACAACTCGAGTTGGTCCAACCGGCCCGATCGGTACGGGTGCGAGCTGACCAGCGTCGTCCCGTCCGGTGAGAACGCCAGCGAGTTCACCGCAAGCGTACCGGACCCGCCGTTGTTCACCGTTCGGATCGGCGTCCCATCGACGGCTCGCCAGAATGTGACGCCTGCAGCCCGGCCGCCCGCTACGATGGACCCATCCGGGGAGAACGCGACCGCGGCGGCGCTGCCGGCTGCCTGCCACAGGATATCAGGTGAGTCCTGGGCGCCGGCGCCGGCTGCGGCGACACTCAGGATCGCCGCAAGTATGACGGGGTGTAAGCAATAGGATGCCACGATTCCGCTCCATCAATCTGCCGGAAGGGCGCCGAACCGTCGCTGCGCCGAACCGGCGAGCGACCGGTTACGATATACCGCCCATATCGGCCATCCACTGCATGAGCAGCACGCGCTCCTCCTGGGTGACCACGGCCGGGATGACGGCGAGGATTCCGATGTATCCGTCCATCGGGTAGTTCTGCGTCGGCGCGGAACTGCGTCCGAGGGCGCCGATACTGAGGCGGTCCACTTCAGGTGCTCGGACGCGTCACCGTCGTGGTAGTCGCCGCCGGTGTGGGGAGCTCGTTCGCGGGGG
>JAPLCQ010000097.1 GCA_026392115.1 Armatimonadota bacterium
GGCGGCAAGGGGCGCGGCGGCGGCGGCGGGCCAGTCCGCCGGGGCCTGGCGTGGGACCTCCCACTCCAGCAGGGCGGCGGCCGGCGCCTTCTCGCCGCTGGGCAGGTCGTCCATGGCGCCCTCCGGCCCGTCGAACCGCAGGGCCTTCCCGGCGCGGCCGCCCGACGCCGCGGCGAAGGGCGTGCGGTGGCCCCGCAGGGCGGCGTTGAGCGCGGCCAGCGCCTGCTCCACGGCGGGCTGCCGCCGCTCCCATATGACGTCGATCTCGGCGTTGTTGGCGATGCTCTTGAGCGTGATGTGCGGCACGCGATCATAGACGAAGCCCTGGCGCACGCGCCTGTGGGTGGGCCCCTCGCTCACGGGCCGGCGCGAGAGCGCGGCCTCCTTGCGCAGGCCTTCGGGCGTGTCGGCCAGCAGGTAGGCGGGATAGCGCGCTCCCATGATACGGGCGCGGGCCAGCGCCAGCGCCACGCGCGAGGTGTCGATGGTGATCCACCGTCGGCCCCACTGCTCCGCCACGGTCGCCGTGGTGCCGGAGCCGCAGGTCGGGTCAAGCACCAGGTCGCCGGGGTCGGTGGCCATGAGGAGGCAGCGCTTAACCACGTCGGTATTTGTTTGGACTACATAAATCTGTTGACCGGCGCCGCTGGCGTCCGCCCAGAGGTTTGTAATGCGTCCCACCGGATAATCCTCATGTCGAAGGATGTATCTGAGCGTTGATCCGCTTGGATGGAGCCGATTCGCTTTAACGCATCGGTCCATGCCATCGCGGCCAGTTTTCCAACTATTGCTCTTTGGCGGTGGCCACGTGCGACCTTCGAATGTCACCGGGAAATCTTGGTTCTTTCGATACTGCGCGGGCAGAAGCGAAATGGACTGGTAGGCAGACGCGCCTTCTCGTAGCTCCGGTGGAAGTGGAAGCGGCAGTCGTCGGCCATCTGGTAAGACGGCGTGTGACCACACGTTTTCCGCCTCCACATTCTTCTGGTAAAACAACGGTCGGCTTTTGATGTGCATCCGATCTTTAGCATACCAAAGGATGTAGTCGCTAACTCCCTCGGCGACATCAGATCCCAGCGGCATCATCTTTTTTCGGAACGTGATTTGCGCCGAAAAACTCTCGTCCCCAAACACCTCATCCATCACGCAGCGCACGCGATGGACGTTTTCGTCGCCGATCTGGACGAAGATGGAGCCGGAGTCGGTGAGGAGGTCCCGGGCGACGGTGAGGCGGTCGCGGAGGTAGGCGAGGTAGGTGTGGACGCCGTCGCGCCAGGTGTCGCGGAAGGCGCGCACCTGCTCCGGCTCCCGGGTGACGTGGTCGGCCTTGCCGTCCTTCACGTCGCGGCTGGTGGTGGACCACTGGAAGTTGCTGTTGAACTTGATGCCGTAGGGCGGGTCCAGGTAGATGCACTGCACCTTGCCGCGGAGCCCCTCGCGCTCGGCCAGCGAGGCCATGACCTGCAGGCTGTCGCCAAGGATCATCCGGTTGGTCCAGCCCTGCTCGTGGCGGTAGAACTCGGTGCGGTCGGCCTGCTCCACCATGCGGTCGAAGTCGCCGAAGAGGTCGAGCTGCGCCGGGGCGGGGCGCGCCTCGCGGGTGCGGCGCATCAGGTCCTCGACCAGCGCCCTGGGATGGACCTTCTCCTGGATGTAGAGCGGCGGGGCGGCGGCCACGAGGTCGGCCTCGTCCTGGGCGTCCTTGCCGCGCCACACCAGTTGCGGGTCCAGGTCGCGGTTGCGCCGCTCGTAGGCGACGCGGAGCGTGGCGGCCTCGTCGGCGGCCATCACGCTCTGGTACTCGGCGGTGGGTATGTTGAGCCGGGTGTCTTCGGTGTGGGTCAGCGTCTCGACCGTCTTGCCCTGCGCCTTCTCTGCCATTGCCCGCTCCTATGCCCCGCCCGCCGGGGCCCACTTCCGCCGCGCCTCGGCCAGCAAGGCGGAGAACTCCGCGTCCATGGCCAGCACGTCGGTCATCTGCACATAGTCCCAGCGGCCGAACCGCCGCAGGGCGTTGACGCCGGGGACCCAGAAGGTCTCCATGGTCTGCTTCTTGGCCTGGGTCACGCCGTCTTCGGCGCCCTTCACCTCCACCACCAGGTGCAACGGATCGTCGAGGCCCCTGCCGTCGTCCACCAGGACCACAAAGTCGGGCACGTAGCCGCGCCGCTGGGCCCGGAAGGTATAGGGGACCTCCAGGCCGAGGTTCTGGTTCTTGACGTAGGCGAGCACGTGGGGATGGGCCTCGGCGATGCGGCAGAACTCGGCCTCCCAGTCGCTGTCGATGACGGCGAGGTTCAGGTGGCACCGGTCGTGCCGGGTCTCCCAGGTGGGCTTGCGGGTGGTGAAGCTGACGAAGTTGGTGGAGCCCTCGGGATTGTAGGGGTCCAGCAGGGCCACCACGGGCCGCTCCTCGCGGTGGGCGGCGGTGATGGCGGCGGTGATGCGCTCGCAGGCCTGGTCGGCCAGCTCCTGGTAGAGGAGTTGCGCCGGGTAGGTCCCGCCGACGCAGGTGAGCCGCTCGTTGAGCCACCGCAGGACGAGCGGCTTGAGCATGACGAAGAGGTGCGCCTTGGGCCGCTGTTCGGCGTCGCGGTAGTGGATGTCGATAAGCCGCTCCGTCAGGGCGAAGCTCACGTCGGAGAGGCGCGTGGAGGCGGTGTGCTGCAGGGTCAGGTCCGAGGTCTGGCCCACGATGCCGGCGTTGTGCGTCCGCGTTGGGCCGATAACCTCGGGGCTCAGCTCCATGGCCGAGGCCTCGGTGAAGTCGGCGCGCAGGCGCTCCTCTGGGAGCTGGACGCCGTAGCCCTGCACGCGCGGGAAGCGAATCTCCAGGGCGTCGCGGTCGGGCCGCACGGCCTTCACCCGGACGGGCGGCGGCGCCGGCACAGGGTCCACGGTGGGCGTCGGTCCGGCCGTGAAGTCGAAGGGGATGCCGAGCACGTCGGCATACTCGGCGCCGAAGAGGCCCTCGTCGTTGAGCTCGTAGGACCAGCGGCGCAGGGCGCGGCCCACCACCTGCTCGCAGAGGAGCTGGGTGCCGAAGGCGCGGACGCCCAGGACGTGGGTGACGGTGTTGGCGTCCCACCCCTCGGTGAGCATGGAGACGGAGACGACGCAGCGGACGGAGCTACCGAGCATGCCGGGCTTGCCGACGGTGTTCAGGACCTCGCGGAGCAACTCGCCTTCGCTGAACTGCTCGGCTGTGCGGGCGTTGCCCGTACGGTCGGCCATATCCCGGCGGAAGCGGTCGATCTCGTCGGCGGCCATCTCCCGGAAGGCGCTGTCGAGGGCGTCGCCGGCCTCCAGCTGCTCGCTGTCGATGAGCAGCGTGCGCGGACGCGCCAGCGGGGCGCCGTGCTCGTCGTAGTTGCGGAAGAGCGGGAACTTGCCAGGTATCAGTTCCGTGACGCCCAGGTCGTTCAGCCCGAAGAAGCCCGAGATGTAGTCGTGGACCAGCTTGGACGCGGCTGTGTTGTTGCATACGACGATGAAGCAGGGCGGCACGGCGCAACGCTGCCGCTCCCAGTGCTCAAACGTGCGGGCGTAGTGGCCGTAGAGGGCCTCCAAGGCGGTCTGCAGCTCCATGGGTATCTTGCGCGGGTCCAACTCGCCGCCTTTGCCTCTGCCTTTCCTGGGCATCTTGTGCCGGATGTGCTCCCAGAGGTTGCGGAAGCGCGGCACGTCGGCGTCGGGCAGGTTGTCGGCAACGGGCACGCGGGGCAGCTTGACGATGCCGCACTCGATGGCGTCCATGAGCGAGAAGTCGCTGAGCGTCCATGGGAAGAGGGTGCCTTCGCGGTAGCCGGAGCCCCGGAGGAAGAAGGGCGTCGCCGAGAGGTCGAGCACACGGGCCAGGCCCAGCTTGCGCTGCGCGGCCTCCAGGCCGGAGATCCAGAGGCGGGCGGCCTTCTCGTTCTTCTCCGCCTCGGCCTTCTCTTCGGCGGTGAGCGGCTGTTCCACGTCGCCCTGCGGGCGGTGGCGGTAACAGTGGTGCGCCTCGTCGTTGATGACGTAGACGCCGGCTCCGCCCAGCCCCATCAGCTCCGGCGCCACGCGCCGCAGCATGGCGCCCTCGGTCTCCAGCGTTTCCGGCGGCGGACCGGTGCGCCCCTGCAGCAGGGCCGCGCTGGTGGGCGACAGCTCGAGCGTGGAGCGGAGCTTGAAGGCATGGTAGTTCGTGATAACGATGCGGGCCTTGCCCAGGTCGGGCAGCATATCGGGCGGGAGCAGTTCCCGGTTCTTGTAGTAGCTGTCCGGATCGTTGGGGAAGAGCACGCGGAGCCGGTCGCGGATGGTGATGCCCGGCGCGACGATGAGGAAGCCGCGGGTGAACCGCTTGCTGCTCGGGCGCCGTACGGCATTGACGGTCTGCCACGCGATCACCATCGCCATGACGGTGGTCTTGCCGGCCCCGGTAGCGAGCTTGAGCGCGAGGCGGAGGAGGCCCGGGTTGGCCTGGTCGGAGGCGTTCTTCAGGTGCGCCAGGAAGGCCGCGCCGTCGCGCGCATGCGGGGCCACCTCGGTGAGCCATATGACGGTTTCGACGGCCTCGACCTGGCAGAAGAAGGGGCGCACTCCGGCGAACTTGTGGTGGCGCCAGTGCCGCAGGAGCCGCGCCGTCTCGGGCGTGACGCCCCACGTGGCCTGGTTGGGCAATGCGCGCCAATCGTCAAGCCGCTCCCGCAACTGGATGATCAGCGGGTTGGGGTCGTACGCCTGCTCGTCCGTGGAGAGGCCTGTCTCGTCGAAGTCCAGCGCGGTTTGCCGGGTCGCCGCGGCCACCTGCTTCTTAGATCGGGGGATCGGCGTGATGTAGGATGCAGGACGGCGCTTGCTGAGAATCTGCTGCGTCGGCTGCCCCTGGTCGTCCATCTCCCAGTGCCGTTCGGGCCGCGCGTACGGCGAGTTCAGGATCGGCTTCTCAAAGAATGGGTTGCTCATGCGGAATGCCTTCCCCTGCCCGAAGCGGCGATCCGGGCATCAGCCAGAGAACTGCGCACCAATCTGCGAGCATTGTACCGCCCAGCCCGCCCGCTTCTCCCTTTGCAGGAACTCCCCATCCCCGTCGTCGAACCTATGGGCGCCATGGACATGACACCTCGCGAGATCATTCGGCGGAACCTGGAGGGGCTTGACGCGCCCCGCATCGGCATGAACTTCTCCGGCGGGCGGTGGAACGACTTCACCGGCGGGGGCGCCTCGGCCTCGGGCTCCTGGACGGCGCGGCGATGGACCGACGGCGGCGTCGAGTACTACGACGATGAGTGGGGCAACCTCTGGCACCGGCTGGTGGGCATGTCGTCCGGCGGCGAGATCCACACGCCGGCGCTGGCCGACTGGTCGGCGCTGGAGAGCTACCGCCTGCCCGACCTGGACGCGCCGGAGCGCTACGAGGCCGTCCGCGCCGCCTTCGCCGCCGAGGGCGAGCGGTTCCGCATGGGCTGGCTGCCGGGCTTCCCCTTCGCCATCTGCCGCTACCTGCGCAAGATGGAGGTCTACTTCCAGGACCTCGCCACCGATCACGAGCTCGTCGAGCGGCTCCACGGCATGGTGGCCGACCTGCTGGAGCGCGTGATCATCCGGCTGGCCGACGCCGGGGCCGACGGCATCTTCTTCTGCGAGGATTGGGGCGTCCAGAATCGCCTGCTCATCAGCCCGGCCATGTTCCGGCGGCTCTACAAGCCCCACTTCGCCCGCCTCTGCGGCGCGGCGCGGTGCCGGGGCATGCACGTCTTCATGCACTCCTGCGGCTGGGTCTGGGACATCCTGCCGGACCTGGCCGAGGTGGGCGTCAGCGCCATGCAGTTCGACCAGCCGGCCCTCTGCGGACTGGATGCGCTCGCGGGGCGGTTCCATGAACTGGGCCTGGCGCTGCACGCGCCGGTGGACATCCAGAAGGTGATGCCCACGGGCGACCGCGCGCTGATCGAGGACGGGGCGCGGGAGATGCTGCGGCTCTTCGAGGGGCGGCTCATCGCCAAGGACTACCCGGACCTGCACGGCATCGGAGTAGCGCCGGAGTGGGACGGCTGGGCGTACGAAGTCTTCCGGGCGGCGGCGGGCGGTCCGGGCGGTTGGGCGCGGTGTAGATGCCCTGGCGGGCCTACCTCCCCCGGTACACGTCGCGGCGATGTCCGACCTTGACTACGGTAACGGTGCGCGATTCGTCCGCCACTTCATATCGAACACGATAGTCGCCCTGACGTACGCGGTAGCGCTCCGCCGTAGCCAGCTTCTCGCAGGCGGGCGGTCTCGGATCGTCCCGGAGCGCCTCCATGCGCGCCAGCAGCCGCAGCAGGTCGGTCCGCGGAACGCCCTTCAGGTCTCGCGAAACCGACGGTTTGACGCGAAGCTCATAGGGCGCCATCGGCCTTGAGCTCTCCAAGGAACGTCTCGTAGCTGACGCTGCCCTCGGACAGACGCTCGGCGAATGCCGCGTTGTCTTGCTCGTCCTCGCGCAGGGCCTGCCGGACGGCATCGTTGACGATCTGCGAGAGGCTGCGGCGCGACACGGCCGCCTTCAGGTGCAGCGCCTGATGCAGCGCCGGTTCCATGTAGAACGTGGAGCGAACGGAGTCGGTCGGCATATCACCCTCCTTGGCGCTGTGGCGTTACAGCATCATAGCACCCGGGCGCCCCTTGTGGTCCCGTCGGAACCGTTCGATCTCCAGGGCGGCGGCGGAGCGGGGAGCGGTGGGGGCGGTCGCCTGGTGGTTCTGGCGCTGTTGGCCCCGTCCACGTTCGGGGTCATGGCCCCCCGATAACGTCTCGGCGGTGTCCGAACCCGTCGGCGTCTCGACCGTGCGGACGTCATGGCGTTTGGTCGCGAAGCCGATGGTCGGATGTCCATCGCCGCTCAGCAAGGGTAAGGGGTCGTGACGGCCGGCTGCTCGGGCCAGAGTAGCCCGAGCAGCCGGCGGTGCCACAAGGCCGCACGTCGGCTGGCTCAGGGCCGAGCGCGACCGGTCTTGCCGGGCAGCTTCGTCCTAACCGGCGAGCTTGTACCGCTTGAGAACTGATTTATCGGCTGGAAAGACCCACCGGGGAAGGTGAGATAACCGACGCGCCAGAGGTCGTGGCGGGCCAGCATGACCTGAGGGCACGACAGAGTTGTGGTCGACCCCGCGCCGGTATCGATCACGATGCTCGGGGTAGTCGGCTGCGTGCTCCCGTGCGTGCTGTAGTAGTGCACGAAGAGCTCATAGCGCCCGGGCGTGATCTGGTTCGCGGTAATGTGCTCGGGTCCAAAGCCGTCCGTGTCGTCCACATCCAACTCGGCTCCCCAGTTCGGGCGCCTATTGCCGTAGTAGCAGTCTTCGCTGGACCAGCCCAAACCTCCTTCCGGAAGCAGGTGCAGGTCAACATCGGTGCCATTGGTGTTCCATCTGAGTTCCGTCCACAACGCCTGTTGAGCGAAGGAGCCAGTGAAGTGCAGGACGCGCGCCTCGCGGCCCTGGTCGGTGTCGAGACGTAGGATCAGCGTGTTATCGCCCGTTTGCGCCACTGTGCCGGCGCTGAAGGCGCCTGTCGCGCTCAGCGGCAGTCGGGTCAGGACACCGTTGAGTTCCATCGAGAGCCGATACCCATCCCGGTAGCCAGTGACGGATCCTGCAACTTGCACGACCCGCGACGTAAGTGTTGCACCGTTGACTGGCGACGTGACATTGAGCTTCGAGATCAGTTCGCCCGCGTCGCGTAGCCGCAGCGTACCATCGCCCGCCCAACTGAAGTGGGTAGTGACGCCCTCCTCCTGGTAGTGGCGGTACTCAAAGGGCAACTCGTCGTACGCCGTCCGAAAGTCGCTTCCCTGCGTGAGACGCGCCACCATGGCGGCGGCCGCTGCCGATCCCCTCGAGGTGATCTCGGTCCAGCCCGCATAGCCGGCAATGCCGAGTGACGTCATCTGGGCGACAAACGCTGTATCCTGAGAGGAGTGGCAGGAGGCGTTAATCATCATAGAGTCGTGAAATCGTGTTCCTAAGTAGTTGTTGGCGAAGAACTTTTCCGTCGCGCAAACGAACGAGCGGTGTGTGTTCGAGCGGTCCGTCGTACCCCACTCCACGTTGCCTATCGTGAGGGCGTCGGATGTCCATCGATCGTACAGCGCCTTCTTCTCGGCCTCAGTCGTAGGGGCCGGTTCCCCCGAGCACATGGCGAACCCGAACGTGCCCCCGGGTTTGGGGGCGATCAGGCCGCCGTGCCCGTGGTAGATCACTAACCCGTACCTGGCCAAACCGGTGAGCTCCTCCAGCGTAAGCCCGGCGCCATCGACGCGGCGAACACTCATTCCGGCCGCCCTCAGATTGGTCTCCACCTCATCGAGCGTGTCGCTCTGGCGCCTGAAGCCTGGATCGTCGGCCACCATGTCGAGGATCACCGCCGACGTGTTGCCGATGGGCCCGCGGGTAGCCCCCGTAGCCGGTACAGCGGAGGATGCCACTCGGTCCGGCTTGCGGTCCGGTACCGCGGTCAGTGGGGCAGGGGCAAGCCAGGCCTCGACACCGCCGGACTTGTACCTGACGGCCAGGTCTCCGGAAGGTGTCACCACCGAATACTCGACGCGGGGGTCAGCGGCAGCGACCGCCCGCACCCGTTCCTTGCCCGCCCGCGTGCTGAACGCCGCCTCGGCTTCGATCGCTGTCTCAACAACCGACCGCGCCGCGTCGATCTCAGCCTGCTTGGCGGCGGTCCACCCGGAACCGGAGCCGCCGCCGCCGCACCCCGAGACGATGGCGAGCGAACACAGTCCGACAACTACCCCTAGCATGGACGTGCGCAACACTGTAGCCCTCCTTCAGGCATGGATGGGCTCGCCGCTGCAGCAGACACTGAAGCACCATCGACCGGACGGTGGCCCGAGCCCTGCTTGCCTCTGGGTCACTGCTCGGTCGGCTGGGCTCCGGGCCGGTCTGCAAATGCTGCTGGAGCCCGTTCGGCGTCGCGGTGCTGCCCGGCGACCGAACGCCTACATATGATGCACACTGCCGTTGTACAGGTTCGTGACAGCGCTGTGACACGCGATCAGCCGTGCATCGGGAGAGGCGGACGGAGTGTTGGTTCGGAGTGCATCGTGCGCCGATCCCAGCCGAGGGGCGTTGGGCGGCGGCGGAGCGGGGAGCCGGGGGCGCCCCGCCGCCGCCCGGGGCTACTTGAGCATCCGGACCCCGTCGTCCGATATGAGCTTGCGGGTGGTCTTGTCCCAGCGCCGCGTTCGGACGGGCAGCCTGTGGCTGCCGTGGCACGTGGTGCAGGTGGGCGACGGGCGGAACGCGGCCGGTATGTTCCTGGCGGCGGGGGCGAGGAGCGCCTTGTGGGCCGGGTTGGGCCTCTTGACGCCCGCCGGGACGAGCCTGGCCGGAGGGTGGCACCCGGCGCAGGCGGCGTTGATGCGCTCCGGCGCGTACATGGTGTCCGGCGGGGTGATGTTGTTCTCGTCGGAGCTGTGATTGTCCGACTCGCCGTGGCACTTCGCGCAACCCACGCCGGCCTTGCGGTGCGTCTCGGCCAGGAGCTCCCGCTTGAAGTTGACGTGGCAGGCGAAGCAGTAGCTGTTGTCGGCGGGCTCCGGCCTGGCCGCCGCGGGCCTGGGCGCGGGCTTGCGAACCTGGGTCCGGGGCCCGCAGAGGGCCGCCGCGCTCAGGACGAGCAGCCCGGCCGGCGCCACGACGGCCCAGAGCCGGCTAGACATACTTCCACTCCTTGAGCCACTGGTAGTCGTCGGGCAGGTTGGCCCACATCTCCTCGCCGGCCTGCTTTAGCTCCGCCTTCTCGCGCGGGTGCAGGGCGCGGCGCTCGCGGATGGCGGCGGCCGCGTTGGCGATCTGGTGCGGGCTGGTGAGGCCGGCCATGGGCGCGGTGAGGGCCGGGTTGCCGAGGATGTAGCGGATGGCCAGGCGGGCGCGGCGGTCATCCTCGGCGGCGTCGGGATGGTCGGCCGCCCCGTCGCCCTTGAAGAGCGAGTTGCTGGCGAAGGGCTTGATGCCGAGGATGCCCACCTTCTGCTTGATGGCCGACTGGAAGAGGCTGTCCCCGGGCATCTCCTCGCTGTCGGCGGTGTAGGGAGTGAGGACCATCTGGATCTGCTTGGGATAGGTCTCGATCATCATCTTGAGCCAGGGCCGATCGTGCGAGGAGATGCCGGTGACGCGGGCCTTGCCCTGCTTGCGGGCCATGTCCAGCGCGGTGATGAGCTCCTCAACCTCGCCCTGGGTGTGGCGACCGCCCTTCTCGAGGCAGGTGACGCGCCAGATGTCGGCGTACTCCAGCCCCGCCTCGCGCAGGCCCTGCTCGAAGCCGCGGAGGAGCGCCTTGGCGTTGCGGTAGGGCTCCTCGCGGATCTCGCGCTCGGCCCAGGAGAAGGTCATGTACATCTTGTCGCGGCGGCCCTTGAGCGCGCGGGAGTAGGTCAGGATTTCGCCGCCGGTGCAGGCGTCGACGAGGTTGATGCCGTGGTCGATGCAGCAGCCGATGATGGTGTCGCGGTTCTTCTGGAACGCGTCCATGATGGAGGCGTCGGGCAGCGTGTAGGGGTCGATGGGCTGGGAGCCGATCATCTTGTCGATCCGCTTCCAGTGGCCGCCCAGGCAGACGGCGGAGAGCAAGAGGCCGGTCTTGCCGAGCTGGCGGTACTCCATGTCCGGGTTGTAACCGCGCGTCGAGCGGGCGGCGGGCGGGTTGGCGTCGCCGCCGAGGGCGGCCGAAGCCGCCAGCGTCAGGCCGGTCGCGGCGCTCGCCTGGATGAACTGGCGGCGCGAGAGGTCGTTGAACTGTTCCATGGCTGCCCCTTTGCGCCGGCCATTGCCCGGGGTGGCCCCGATGACGTCCCCGCCGACGCGGGATACCATTCGACGCCGAGGGGGCCGGTTCCTGCCGCCATGGTGCGCGCCGGGGGCGGCTGAGCGGATTGCCGCGGCCGCCCCGGGCGCGCCGGAGGTCAGTCGATGCTCAGCGCGTCGATCTCGGCGCGCAGGGCCTGGTCGGCCTCCGCGGCCTGCTTGCGAAGGGCGGCCGCCTCGGTGCGCAGCGTCTGCATCCGGGTCTCCTGCTCGTCGAGCTGCTTCACGTAGCGCTTGTAGAGGTCCGAGTTGCGGTCAAGCTGCTGCATGTTCTGGCGCACGCGGTCCTGGTCGGCGGTGATGCCCTTGATCTCCTCGTCCTTGCCGGCCGCCTGCGCCTGCAGGTCGCGGACGCGGGCGCGGGCGGCGATGACCTTCTCAAGGGCGGTCTTCAGCTTCGGACCGACGGAGGGCCGAGAGACCCAGAGCGCGAGCTGGTCGATGGGCGCGTCGAGGATGCCGACCACCTCGGAGACCGGGCGGGTTTCCACCACGTTCAGCGTCCGGCTCTTTCCCGGTTCGAGCGCCACGGTGAAGCGGTAGCGGTCGCTGGTGCGCTCAGAGGGCTCCTTCGGTTCGGCCAGCGTGAACTCGGGCAGGATCGGCTGCTCGACGATGACGGTGCGGGCCTTCTCGGCGCGGGACTTGAGCGTGTACTCGGTGCGCCGCGTCTCGGTGCGGGTGCAGGTCAGGACGCCGCGCCGCAGGAAGGAGGTGACCTCCTCCGACGATCCGCCGGGGTCGCGCCGATCGCCCTCGACGCTGAGGTCGACGGCATAGGAGATGTACCGCGCGTCGCCCTTGGGCACGTCCTCCATCTTGGCGTCGCCGGCGTAGGTCTCCTCGTCGAAGACCGTGATGGGCCCGCCCTTGAGGTGCAGGCCCGTGTTGTTCTTGATGCGAATGGCGTTGAGGGGATAGCGGGGACCCGTGTCCGCGTTGTAGATCGACACCTTCTCGGCGTCGACGCCGCCGGCGATCACCGGGATCATGGCCGCCTGCTGCCGCGGAAGCGTGAGGGGAGTGGCGATGTCGTACTTGAAGAGCTCTCCGGCCTGCTGCCCGGAGGCCTGCGCGTCGACGGACTCGCGCATCAGCTCCGCCTCGCTCCTGGCTCGAACCATGACGCTGCTGTCGGCGTCGTAAGTGTCGGCCATGCTGCGGTTGCGGGCGGCGACCTTGCCCGCTGCGCGACCTCCCATGCCGCCGCCGAAGCCTCCGGCCATGCCGCCCGTGCCGGCCGGGCCGTTCTCCGGCGCGCCCGCGGCCGGCGCGCCGGGTTGCTTGTCCTCAAGCAGATTGCCGCCGTGGGTCTGCGGGTAGGCCGAGGCCACCACGTCGGGCCCGACCACGGGCCGGGGCAGATAGAGCGGCTGGTACAGGTCCTGGATGAACGAGACGGGCCTGCCGGAGACGAGGGAGAGCGCCACGCCGTTCCAGTCGTCGTCCGACGTGTTCTCCACGTGGGCCCATCCCTGCAGGTAGGGCTTGGCATCGCCCTTGCCGCCCAGGACCAGGCGGTAGCTCATCTTCCAGAGCGGGGCTTCGGTGACGTAGCCCACGCGCACCTGCCGCTTGCCCTGCCCCGCGAACCGGAGGGTGACCTGGCGGCGCTGCTCGTCGTTGCCGGTGGCCAGGAGCGCCAGGGCGTCGCGGAACTCCTGGTCCAACCTCTCGTCGAGGATGCGCACCTGCCCGCCGGTCTGTATGGCCACGGATACGAGACCGCGGTCCGTCAGCAGGTTGGCCGCGGTCTCCATGGGCTGGCGGGCGTCGCGCGGGTTCTGGCGCAGTTCGACGCCCGCCAGACGGCCCGTCACAGCCTTGCCGCGGACGTCGACGCGGATCAGCACGCCGCGCAGCCGGTCGAGCACCGTGCGGAGGTCCAGGTTCTGGGTCACGTCGATGGCGAAGGAGCGGAGCGCGTGGCTCACGGGGTCCTTTGCCGCGTAGACGGCGGGCTGCACCTTGCCGCCGGCGTCCAGCAGCACCATCGACTTGAGGATGTCGTTGATCTGCGCCGTGCGGAAGGTGAGAGGCACGGTGGCGTCGCCCTCCACCTGGCCGGCGCGCTCGGTGTAGGAGACGCCGCTGTTGAAGAGCGTGATGCGCGCCACGGGCAGCGGCGAGGGCGGCGCGGCCGACGTCGGGCGGCCCTGGGAGCGGCCGGGACCGGCGCAAAGAAGCAGAGCGAGGGCGGAACAGATCGCTCGTCGCATGGTCATCCTCCTGAGTGTGGGCGGGCATCGCCGGAGGCGTGCCCATGGCCCATCAACATAGATGCTCGCCGGGCGGCGAATCACTTCCCCTCAACGCCCGCGGGCGGACTAGAGCCGGCGCCCGACCGCCACAAACAGCGTCACCGCCACGCGCACCGCGAAGAGCGCCACGACCAACGGCCGCCCCCAGCGGCGATCCGAGGACCAGATCCGGCCGCACCAGGCGGCGAACGGGATGGCCGCGCCCGTCGCCGCCGCGATGGCATGGTAGCCCTGCACGCAGACCGGCGACGCGGCCGTGGCCACGAGGAGGCTGCCGCAGAGGACCATGGAGTAGCCGCGAAGCCACGCCATGGCGGCGTCGAGGCCCGCGGCAGTGGAGCGCCGGTAGAACCAGACGCACGCGGCCACGCCGGCCAGGACGGACGCCAGCGAGAGCCCCAGCAGCCCCACGGACAGCGTCCGCTTAGCGGTCTTCGCGGCCGCGCCGTCCGTGGCGTCGATCTGGTAGAGCCGGTTCTCGCGGAACTGCCGGTTCAGGTCGGCCGAGGTCATCCGGAACCAGAAGCCCGCCGCGCGGAGCATCGGGTAGCCCTGCATCAGGCCGAAGCCGAGGCGCGCGTCCTCGTGCTCCTTGGAGACGGCGTTCTCCATCGCCCGCATGGGCCGCGGGAAGAGGCCCGGCCAGAGCGTAACGGAGCCGATGACCAGCTCCGCCAGCGCGCCGGCGACCGCGACCCGGATCCGCCGGGCGGCAACCAGCCATCCCACGGCCATCACCAGCACGACGAACTGGCCATGGACCTGCAGGGCGGCCGCCAGCGCCCACGCCACCGCGGCCGACGCCGCCTGACCCGCACGCTCGCGCAGGTGGAGGCAGGCGCTGAAGACGACCGCGGCCAGCGCCATGGTGAGGGCCGGCTCCCAGGCCATGGCGGCGTGGTAGACCGTCCACGGGCCCAGCCAGTAGGCGGCCGTGAACCAGACCGCGAATCGCGGCGAGACGTGGCGCCACAGCGACGCCGCCAGCAACAGCGCGGCAGCCACCATCAGCGCGAAGGTGAGGACGCGGGCGGAGACCACCCCTTCGCTGATCCGCTGCGTGAAGCCGAAGACCACATGGATGAACGCGCCCATGGGCGAGTGGGAGGTGACGTCCTGGCCCGGCAGGCTGGCGATGACGCGGCCCGTGCGCACCCACTCGCGCCCGATGCCCGCGGCGTTCACCTCGTCGCCAGTGATCGGGAGCCACAGGCCCATGGCCGCCTGCAGGATGACGCCCACGAGCATCACCAGGGCCAGTGCGGGGCCGGGGGCCAACGTGAAGCGGCGGCATGGCGGCCGGGGCGGGGCGCCGGCATCGGCGGACGGCATGGCGACGGGTCTCCTGTGGGTGCGGGCCGCAGCAAGTGCATTCACCCAAATGGTAGCACTTGCGGAGCGCCGTCGGCGGCCGATGCGGGCTTGCCGACCGGGTGTAGAATGGGATACCCGCATCGCTGGAGACCCGCTTGCCTCGTCACTCGCCCGTCCCGCCCGCCCGCATCGCGGCGGTCGCCCTCTGCTTCGCCGCCCTCATCGGCTGCCGCCGCGCGCCCGTCGCCGCGCCCGCCTCGGAGCCGCCGCCGCCGTCCATGGTTCGCGTGGCCGACGGCGTCGTCTACCGGGCGTTCGACGCCCGCGATCGGCTCTCCCGGGGGACCGAGGTCTGGCTCATCGACATCGACCTGAGCCGCCCGGGCGTGCGGGTCGCCGTCGCGGCCCACGGCCTCCGTCGAGGCGAGGCCCCGGCCACCGGCGACGCCCGCACCGCGGCGGAGTGGTGCGCGGGCACGGGCGCGGCGGCCGCCGTGAACGGGGGCTACTTCGGCGCGGGCGACGAGGCTCGCAAGGAGATCGTGGGCTTGCTGGTGCAGCGCGGCCGCGTGGTCTCCGGCGCGTCGGTGCGGCGCGGGGACCGCGGCTCCTACGTCCGCTCCGTGTTCGGCGTCTCGCCGCGCGGCGTTCCCGCGATCCGTTGGGCCACCGGCTCGCGCGGCGCCGTTCGGCTCAGGGCGCATCGCGGCCCGACGGATGCCGCATCCGCGGGCGCCTGGAGCCCCGCCAACGCGGTAGGCTGCGGCCCCCGGCTCATCACCGGCGGCACGGTGAAGGTCGCCGACCGTGCGGAGCGGCTCGTGAGCCCCGGGCGCGTTCCCCGCACGTTCGTCGGATACAGCCTGAGCGGGGGCCGCCCGGCCCATCTTGCCCTGGCGGTGGGGCAACGCATGGACTATGCCGACGCGGCGGCGTTCCTCAAAGCCTACTTCCGCAGGTTCCACCGCGCCGCCTGCGCCGAGGCCATGTGCGTCGACGGCGGCGGCTCGAGCCAGATGGCGTACCGGGAGGGCGAACACATCCGGATGCCCGTCTCCAGCCTCGTCACCACGCCCACCGCCATCGTCGTCCACGCCCGGCCCGGCGGGTAGGCCGGCGAGGATCGGGCGGGGCCAGGGGAGCGCCTGGCCCCGGTTCGAACCCTACGGGAGCGGAGAGGTGTCCACCACGCGCTGCAGGGCGCGGACGGCGAAGTTGGAGCCGTCGCAGAAGAGCGCCGTGCCGCTCTCCTCCAGCGAGATCGACCGCAGGTTGCCAACCGTCCCGTTGGCGCCGTCCGTGAAGCCCGGCCCGGACACCAGGATGACGCTGACGCCTGCCGGCGAAACCCGCCGTATCTGCGACGCCAGACCGACGTACAGCTCGTGGGCGGCGTTGACCGCCACCGTGAACGGCCCCGGCATACCGGCCGCCAGGGTGGTGACGGACATCTCCGTCAGGCTGGTCGACCGCAGGACGCGGATCGCGTCGTTGCCGTAGTCGGCGACGTAGACGCGGCCGTCGCGGTCCGCCGCCAGGCCGGTGGCGTTGTTGAACCTTGCGGCAGCGCCGACGCCGTCGAGGAGCCCCGTCTGGTTGACGGCGCCCGCCACGGTGACGACCTCATAGGAGGCTGACGAGCGCACATCGCCTGACACATATCGAATCCGGCGAACCGTGTGGTCGTGACCCGTGAAGAAGACCTGCCCGCCGGAGTCCACCGCGATGGCCGCAGGCGCCGCCAGGGTCGCCACGTTGCCCCGACCGTCGGCGGACCCGTGGGCGCCGGTGCCCGCCACCGTATAGACCGTGCCGTTCGGCAGCAGGCAGCGGATGCGTTGGTTGCTGGTATCGGCGATCCAGAGCGCTCCGTCCGGGCCCAGCGCGAGGCTGGTCGGATCGGAGAACCGGGCCGAGGCGCCGATGCCGTCCGAGAACCCGGCCACGCCGCCCGCGAAGGTGCCGACGCTGCCCGCGGTGTCGATGGTACGGATCGCCCCGCCGTCCCTATCGACAACGAAGGCCCGGATCGGCCGCCCCGTCCCGGACCGGTAGAGGCTCCGCATCGAGTCCGGCACCGCCACGATGCCGGTCGGCCCTGCGAACTCCGCCAGCTTGCCCTCGCCGTCCCGGTAGCCGGAGTGGCCCGTTCCCGCTAGGGTCGTGATGGTCAGGGAGCCGCCGGCCGGCAGGTTCACAACGTCCGAGTCGGTCTCGATCGTCGCCAGGAAGGAGAACCCGGAGACGCCCGACGGGATTTGGAACTGGAGGTCCGCGCTGTAGGCCCCGCCGCCGCCCGCCATCTGCTTGACGTAGGCGGCCCTGTTCGTCGCCTCGGCGTCGTAGTTCAGCATCGACACCGGGTCGCTGGAGGCGCCGCCGGACCCGCCCGAGTGGAACACGCCGGCGGGCGCCGATGCCATCCGGATGCGCATCCCAAGGTAGTCGGCCAGGTAGAGCGTTGACGAACCCCCCGCGCCCGCCCTGGCGGCCACGCCGAACAGATAGGCGAAACGGGCCGTGGTTCCGTCGCCGTCCGCGTATCCGCTGACGTCGCCGGCGAGCGTGTCCACCCGGTAGCTCGCCTTGGACCGGGGCTCGGCGCCCCCCGGGAGGTGGATGGTCCGCAGCCTGGTGTAGTCGGCTACGAAGAGGTCCAGGCCGCCGTCGCTGGAGGATGCCGCGGCCAAGGAGCGCAGCCCCGCGAACCGCGCCGACGAGCCCGGGCCGTCGTTGTTGCCGTACACGCCGTCGCCGGCGATCGTGGTCACCAGTGCGGAACCTCCCGCCGGGTCGTCTATCCGCCGGATGGTGTAGTTGCCGGCATCGACCACGAACAGCGTCTCCGTGCCCCCGGCGCTGGTGTACAGGTGTGCGCTCCACGGGCTGCCGAACCGGGCGGACGAGCCCACGCCGTCGACCAGGCCGGAGCCGCCCACGGGCCCGGCCACCCTGGACACCAGATAGGAGGAGGCCTTGTCGCGGCGCCCACCGGTGTACGACACGAGTCGAATGTTGGCGCTGGCGATGCAGACAACCTAGATGCGGTTCCCGTCCGGGCTGCAAGCAACGCCGGTCGGACTTCCCAGCGTTGCCGTGTCGCCCGTGCCGTCCAACGAGCCGATGACGCCGGTGCCGGCGATGGTGGTCACTTCGTACTGCGGCGTGATGCGCCGGACGCGGCAGCCCGACTGGTCGGCCACGAATATGTTGCCGTTGCTGTCCGTGGCGACGCCCGTGGGGAAGTTGAACGTGGCGGCGGCGCCGACCCCGTCCGCCGAGCCGGCCGTGCCCGCCGCGCCCGCGATGGTGGAGACCATGCCGTCGGCTTCGATCCGTCTTATGACGTGCCTGTCCTGGTCGGGAACGAAGATGGCTCCGGCGTTCGGCCCTTGCCCCAGGGCGATGGCGCTGGGCGCCCTGAACTGGGCCGCGGTGCGGTAGCCGTCGGCCAACCCCGAGACGCCCGATCCGGCCAGCGTCGTCACGCGGGTGTTGGCGCGGACGCGGGCCGTGTCGGCGGTCTCGATGCCGGAGACGACGAGGTTCACCGGGGAGGATCCCCACGTCTCGCCCGATGCGTTCACCGCCTGCACCCGGATCAGCCGCTTACCGGCGTCGCCCCCCACCGACAGCAGGTCCGAACTGGTGAACGAGACGGCGCTTCCGGTGTAGACCGCCCGGCCCGTGGCCGCGTTGCTGACCGTCACCTTGCCGGTCTTCACATCCACATCGAAGCGTGCCGCGCCGCGAGCCGCGGGCGCCGGCGGGGCGACGGAGCGTGCGCCTCCTCCGCAGCCCCAGAGCCCCGCGAGCCACACCGAAACCAGCGCGCCCCAACCGAATCTTCTCATCTGGACGGTCTCCTGGAGTGGCCCGGGCGGCCCGAGACAAGGCTTGCCGCTGGTGAGCCGGTGTTGGGCCGTTGCGGCGGCGTTTCGCCGTTTCGCCCACACCGGACTCTACGCGGGGCACCCGCCAAGGCACTCCATGGGGGCCACCCAGTCGACCTCCACGACCTCGTCGCCCAGACGCCAGAGCCTCGGGCAGGTCGTCTCGAGCCAGTCCAGCGGCTCGGCGGGCGGCTGCGGCAGGGCCGCCTGGGCGAAGGCCCGCCGCAGGGCGGCCCGCTGCTCGGGACCGGTGTGGTCGGGACCTGCGGAGACGAAGAGCGGAGTTCCGCTTCGGGCGAGCAGGTCGAGCCACTGCCGGTTGCGCTCCCATGGAATCTCGGGGCGCAGCCCCACGCAGTCGGCGTCGTGCGCGAAGAACGCGCCCTGCTGCACCATGCGGAAGGCGAGCGTGTTCACGCCCATGCGGCGGGTGCGCTCCCAGTGCCGGCCGCTGGTGTCGTCGCCTGTGCGCTGCACCTCGAAAAGGCCCGCGCCCAGGTGTCCCACCGTGTTGCAGCCGATGAGCGCCGCGTCGCAGGCGGCCCGCCGGATGGCACGGTAGAGGCCGAGGATGATCTCCGCCGTGGTGCGCGACCGGTCCGCGAAGGCCCAGCCGCCCCGCGTGACGGACGGGCCCATGAGGAAGCCCCACGAGCCGGTGAGGTCGTAGGTGCTGAAGTCGTGCTTGACGACCTCATAGCCCCACTTCCGGAGCCGCCGCACGTCGGCCTCGACCCGCGCCAGGGCCTCGGGGATCGACGGGTCCAGCGTCTGCGCGGCGGCCGCGCCCAGCGGGTGCGACGCGGGCAGCGACAGGCCCCGCGGCAGGGCCGTGCTGGAGAGCAGGGGCCGTATCCAGATGCCGGGCCGCACGCCGGCGCCGCGCATCCAGGCCGCCAGACCCGGCAGGTCGGGGAAGCCCTCGTGGCCGCGGTCGTAGGGTCCGCCGTCGCAGCCCCGCGCCGGGAACCAGCCCGCGTCGGTGACGAAGATCGGCGGGTTGCCGCCGTTCGGCGAGAGCTCGCGCACCAGGCCCGCGTCCTGCTTCACGGTCACGGCGGACATCTCGCCGTAGCGGTAGTACCAGTCGTTGCCGCCGTAGATCGGCTGCGGCGCGAGCCGGGGCGCCGGGCAGAGGGCCGCGCAAAAGAGCCTGCCGAAGTCGAAAGGCGACTCGCCGGGCCCGGAAGCCGACGCATGGACCACGGCCGCCCGGAGCGTCCTGCCGCCCAGCCGGACGCCCTCGCCGCCGCACCGGAGGTCGAGGACCAGCGTCGCGCCGGCGTGGTCCACGCGCCACGAGGCGAACGAGCCCGCGCCGGTCTCCACGCCGTAGCCGCGCGTGGCGCCCGAAGCCGGATCGTGCACCAACGCGTACCAGGGCAGCACCCGCTCGGGCGCGATGCCCCGCCACTCCAGGTCGCCGTAGCCGCGCTCCCAGTGGTCGCCCAGCACGCGGGCGGTCGGCGGCGCGGGGGCGGTCCACCGGAGCGCCACGGTCTCCAGGGCCACGCCCGGCGCGCGGACATCGATGGCCAGCGCGTCGCCGACGGCGCTGACGCCCACCTCAACGGCGGCGGCGTCGCGGCCTTCGGCGGACCAGGTGGCGATGAGGGCGGGCTGCCCGAGGCTCTCTCTTTGCACTCCCGGGGCGGCCTAGAACCGCACGCCGGGGACGTCCTTGCGGAACGTGAAGGGCGCTCCCTGCGCCGCCTCCCAGCCCTTCTTCTCCTCGGCCGTCAGGCAGGCCAGCGCACGGGCCTCGGCGGCCCTCTTCGCCTTGTCGAGCTTCTGGTACTGCGGCGAGAGCGGGTTCTCAAGCTGCTTGGTGTCCATCTTGATCATCACGGACCGCTTGGAGCCGTCCGGCGAGGCGTCTTTCTGCTTCTGGGCCAGCTCCATCATCACGGCCTGCTTCTCGCGCTCGTACTCGCCGGAGATGGCGGCGATGCGGGAGCGCGCCTCGGCGCCGACGCCCGCGGCCGCGGCCACGTCGGCATCGGCCAGCGAGAGCGGCCCGCGCCACTGGCGGTCGAGCTGCACGAGGCGCTGGTACTGCTCGGGGCGGAGGACCTCCTTCAGCTTGGCGTCGCGGTCGCCCAACTGGGCCTTGATCTGGTCTTCGATCTTCCGCTGCGTGTCGGCCTGGTTCGCGCCGTCGCCGCCCTGCACGCTGACGCGGATGGCCTGCGGCTTGACCGTGGTCTCCTCCAGCTTGGCCCGCTGGTTCATACTGACTTCGAGGTGCCGCTGCACGTCCGGCCGCCGCACCAGCGTCATCAGCGAGCTGCCTCCCAGCCGCAGGCTGATTGCCTGCGCGCCGCCGAAGCTGATCGCGCCCTGCGCCCAACCCGCCGCCGCCGCGCCCAACGCCGCCGCCAACGCCGCCCAATGACCCAGTCGCATGGTACCGTCTCCTCCCCGGGGCCTCAACTTGCCCGCGCATACAGGGTTAGACGGGTCAGATGGGCCAATCCGTGACATGCGCCCCGAAAGCCATCCGTTGCAGGAACCCCGGCATGGCGCGTCGAACTGCCGCTCATCGGCGGCCTCAGGAGGGTGCGGCATGTGTTCGGATCAGGAGTTCACGCGGCGGCAGGTGGTGCGAGGGACGGCGTTGGCGGCCGCGGCGGCGCTGCCGGCCGCCTCACAGGGAGGCGTGGCCATGGCGGGCAAGGCGGCGGCGAGCGGGCGCTGGAACGTGCGCGACTTCGGCGCGAAGGGCGACGGCAAGGCGGACGAGACCCCCGCGTTCCAGGCGGCCCTCGATGCGGCGGGCAAGGCCGGCGGCGGCGAGGTCTACGCGCCTCCGGGGCGGTACCGGTTCGCCGGGAGCCTCCGCGTGCCGGTCTCCACGACGCTGCTCGGCTCCTTCCACACCGTGCCCGCGCACAACGGCATCCGCGACGCGGGCCTGCCCAAGCCCGGCGACGACGGCACGACGCTCATGCCCACCGCCGGCGCGGGCAAGGAAGAGGGCCCGGCCTTCATCACGCTGGCAACGAACAGCGTCCTGCAGGGCGTCACCGTCTACTACCCCGACCAGGACCCCAAGGCCCGCCCGAAGCCCTACCCCTGGGCCGTGGCCATGACGGGCAAGAACCCTGCGGTGCTCGACACCGAGTTGCTCAACCCCTACAACGGCATCGACACCACGGGCACCGAGCGGCACCTGATCCGCTGCGTCCACGGGCAACCGCTGCGTCGGGGCATCAAGGTGGACCAGATCTACGACATCGGCCGCATCGAGGATGTCCACTGGAACCCCTGGTGGAGCATGTCCGAGCCCGTGATGAAGCTCATGGGCGAAGAGGGCGAGGGCTTCATCCTGGCAAAGACCGACTGGGAGTACATGGTCAACTGCTTCTGCATCATGTACTCGGTGGGCTTCCGGTTCACCGCATTCAAGCACGGCCCCGGCAACGTCGACCTGACGCAGTGCGGCTCCGACGTGGGGCCCATCGCCGTGCTGGTGGAGGAGAGCCAGCCGCACGCGGGCATCGCCTTCAACAACAGCCAGTTCATGGCGACCATCAAGGTGGCCCCGACCAACAGCGGCCCGGTGAAGTTCGGCAACTGCGGCTTCTGGCCCATCCCGACCACCGACCTGCACGCCGACCTGGCCGGCTCGGGACAGGTGACTTTCAACAGCTGCCACTTCTCCGACTGGGCCCAGAAGACGCCCGGCACGCCCTGCATCCGCGCCAAGTGCGGCGGCCTGACGGTCATGGCCTGCGACTTCATGGCGGCGGGCAAGAACCAGATCGAGATCGACGCCGCGGTGAAGAGCGCCATCGTCGTCGGCAACCGGCTACGGGGCGGCGAGAAGGTCGTCAACCGCTCGCAGGGGGCGCAGATAGGCCTGAACACGACGGCATAGGCGGGTGGCGTCGGCGGCCCCCGCCGTCATCCTGACGCGAAGCGGAAGGACCCCCCGTCCCGAGCCACCAGGGCGCACCTGCCGCCATCGTCGCGCGCTCCCGCCGTCATCACGGTCAACACGGTCAACAAGGTCAAGCCGTGCCCCGTAGTTGGTGGCTCGGGCCTCGTAGTTGGTGGCTCGGGCCTCCGTGCCCGAGTCCGCAGGGGCAGGCCCCCCAAACAAGCCACCGCCCCGCCGTTCAGCGCGACGCCAACGGAAGCGCCGTGCAACGCGGAAGCGCGGCGGGCGGCCTACGGGGGGTCCTTCGGCCAAACGGCGGCCTCAGGACGACGGCCCCCGGTCGCCCGCGCCCGCCTGTGCCTTTGACGTCATCCTGACGCGAAGCGGAAGGACCCCCCGTCCCGAGCCACCGAACCTGCGGGGCCAGTCCGCCCCGCCGTTCAGCGCGATGCCAACGGAAGCGCCGTGCAACGAGGAAGCGCGGCGGGAGGCCTACGGGGGATCCTTCGGCCAAACGGCGGCCTCAGGATGACGGCATGGGGGGCAGGGCGCCCGCGGGACTCGGGCGCGGAGGCCCGAGCCACCAGGACAGCCCCCCGGCAGGCCCCCCGGCATGCCGCGACCGCCGTAGTCAGTCCGGTCAACACGGTCAACACCGTCAAGCCGTGGCCGTCGTCGGTGGCTCCCCCCGCCGCAGCGAGACCACGATCAAGCCCCCGCCGCCGTCATCCTGACGCGAAGCGGAAGGACCCCCCGGCCTGAGCCGCCGCACGAGCGGGACCACCCCGCCCCGCCGTTCAGCGCGACGCCGACGGAAGCGCCGTGCAACGCGGAAGCGCGGCGGGCGGCCTACGGGGGGTCCTTCGGCCATACGGCGGCCTCAGGATGACGGCAAGGGGGCAGGGCGCCTGTGTCAAGGCTGCCAAATCCCCATGGTAGGAAAGTGGCAGCCTTGATCCGCAGACTCAGGACTGGTTTGGGACCTCGCCTGCGGGCATGGGCCGCAGTATAATGGAGCCAGACCATCCGGGAGGGACTAGCGATATGGGCTTTGCTGCGCAGTACATGCGGGACCTGGCGGCGACCGTCGGGACGGTGGATGCCAATGCGGTGGACGGACTGACCGATCTGCTGGAGCAGGTCTGGCGGTGCGGCGGTCGCGTCATGCTCATGGGCAACGGCGGCAGCGGCGCAACGGCCTCGCACATCGTCAACGATCTGCAGAAGTGCATCGGGCTGGACACGGGCAAGGCCATCAAGGCGATCTGCCTCTGCGACTGCACCGCGCTGATCCTCGCCTGGGGCAACGACACAAGCTACGACAACATCTTCGCGCCGCAGGTGGAGTGCTGGGCCGAGCCCGGCGACCTGGTCATCGGCATCAGCGGCAGCGGCAACTCGCCGAACGTGCTCAACGCCATGGAGGCCGCGAAGAAGGCGGGCGCCACCGCCTTCGGGCTGGCGGGCTACGGTGGCGGCAAGTTGGCCGGCATCGCCGACCGGTGCATCGCCCTGGCGTCGACCAACATGCAGTTGGTGGAGGATGTCCACATGGCCATCCTGCACGCGGCCTTCGCGGGACTGCGGCTGCGCCTGACGGCCGGATAGGCGCCCCGTGCCAGATGCCCCGCACGCCGCCGTCTTCCTCGACCGCGACGGCGTACTGAACACCGATCCCGTGCTCTACGTCATGCGGCCCGAGCAGCTGACCATGCTGCCCGGCGCCGCGGAGGCGGTGGCGCGCATCAACGCGGCGGGGCTGGCCGCGGTGCTGATCACCAACCAGTCGGGCATCGAGAAGGGCCTGATGAGCCACGAGGACCTTGCCGATGTCCACCGCCTGCTGGAGGAGCGGCTTGCCGAGGCCGGCGCCGCGCTGGACGCCATGCGCTACTGCCCGCACACGCGGGAAGCGGGATGCACCTGCCGCAAGCCGCTTCCCGGCATGGTGCTGGAGGCCTCGGCGGCGCTCGGCTTGGACCCGACGCGCAGTTTCTTCGTAGGGGACAAGCCTCTGGACGTGCAGTGCGGGGCTTCGGCGGGATGCCGCACGGTCTTCGTGCTGTCGGGACTGCACGGGCGCTACGATCCGGCCGACTTCCCGGTGCAGCCCGACCACGTCTGCGCGGATGTCACCCGGGCAGTGGACTGGATCCTGGCCCAGCCCCCCGCGTGACGCCGGCTACATCTCCCGGCGCCACTGGAGCGCGGAGATGAGCGTGGCCTGGTCGGCGTAGTCGAGGTCGCCGCCGGCGGGGAGGCCGTGCGCGATGCGCGTCACCTTGATGCCGAGCGGCTTCAGCAGGCGCACCAGGTAGAGCGCGGTGGCCTCCCCCTCCACCGTGGGGTTGGTCGCCACGATGATCTCGGTGGTGTTGTGCCGCTGGATGCGCGGCAGCAGCTCCTTGATCTTCAGCATATCGGGCATGATGCCCTCTTGCGGCGATATGACGCCCTGGAGGACGTGGTAGAGCCCCTGGAATTCGGCGGTCCGCTCGATGGCCATCAGGTCGCGCGGCTCGGCGACCACGCAAATGACCGTCCCGTCGCGCTTGGGGCTGCGGCAGACGTCGCAGACCTCCTGGTCGGCGAAGTTGAAGCACTCCCGGCAGAAGACGATCTTCTCCTTCACCTCCATGATCGCCTGAGCCAGCCGCTCGGCGTCGGCATGCGGCGCGCGCAGGAAGTGGAAGGCCATCCGCTGGGCGGACTTGGGCCCGATGCCCGGCAGTTTCTCCAGTTCGGCCACCAACCGCGCCAGCGGCCGGGCATAGTGCAGCATCACTCGGTCATCCTCCGTGGCCCGCGGCCGCTTCGGCGCGCCCGGCTTGGTGTCTCAGTGTACCAAACCCCGGCGCGCTCCGGCGGCCCGGATCAGCGCTCCCAGGACGAGGGCAGGATCGGGAAGGTGAGCGCGTACGGCTCATCCACCACCCGGTGCAGCGGGATGAAGCGCATGCCCTCCGGCTGCCCCACGGTCCGATAGCCGTCGCCCCAGGGGTAGCCCTCGCCGTCGGCGTTGGGGCGCAGCAGCTCCGCGGCGCGCTCCGGGTCGCCGTAGAGCGCGCGCTCGCGGTCGCAGAGGCCCGCCATCACCACGGGCCCGTGGAGGAACGCCACCGAGGCGGGTTCGTCGGGCGCCGGCTCGGCGCGGAGTTCCGCGGGAAGCTCCACGTAGACCTGCTCCGAGCCCCACACACGCCGGATCGCCTCGTAGCCGGCGCCGGCGCCCGCCTCGACGCGCTCGGAGCCCACCCAAACGGCCATAGGGCCCGCGAGCCAGCCGGGGCGGCGCAGCGACAGCGTGAACTCGGTCGGGGTGGGCGCGTCCACCGTGATCCGGTAGGTCCACGAGCCGGGACGGCGGGCCGAATGCTCCCAAGGATGGCCCGCGCCGGTGGGCGTGCCCACATGGCCGCCGCGATGGATCGGCTCCACGCGCAGCGTCACGGGCGCATCGCCGACCTGCGCCCGCGCCTCGAACGGCATGTACTGGTCGATCCGCACGCCCGCGTCGTCCTGGTGGCAAAGCAGCAGGTCGTGGATGGCGTGCGCCTGCACGACGCTGCCGTGGCAGCACCAGAAGTCGTGCGTGGGGTGGCCCCACACCTTGCGGTCGCCGGCACGCATGGAGAGGTAGTACGCGACCATGCCGGTCTCGGGGTTCTGCTGCGCCAGGATGCCGTTGTAGAGGTTCTTCTCGATGAAGTCGGTGTAGGCCGCGTCGCCGGTCCAGCGGTAGAGGTAGTCAGCCAGGCGGATCATGTTGTAGACCGTGCAGTGCTCTTGGGCCCACCTGCCTCGCCGCTCGGCGATGGCGAAGGGCGGAGTCCAGGCCTCGTCGTTGGTCTGACCGCCGGTGCAGAAGGTCCCGCGCCTGGTCACGGCCATCTCCCAGTAGGCCTCCACGATGGCGCGCCAGGCAGGGTCGCCGGTCACCTCATGGCATCGGGCCGCACCGTGGGCCTCGGGGATGGTGGTGTTGGCGTGGCGGTTGGTGAGGACGTCCCGGCCCTCCAGAAGGGCGTCGAAGAGGCGTCCGCGCCGGTAGCGCGCGATGAGTTCCAGGTATTTGCCGTCGTGCGTCAGCCCGTAGAGGTCGGCCCACGCCTCCAGCATGCCGCCGGTCTCTACGTCGAGGATATCGTCCATCTTGGACCGGTCGAAGGGCTCTGTCCAGCGCAGGAACCAGTCGGCGAAGAGGCCCGCCACCTCGAGCGCCTGCGAACTGCCCGCGAACTCGGCCATGTGGGCCAGCCCCATGAGCGTCTTGTGGTGCACGTACTGCGGCGCCCACGTGGCCTTGCCCTGGGCGGTCCAGTGGAGGTACTTCTCCGGGATGGGGCCGCACCAGCCGCCGCCGTTCTTCGCCTGGCAGGCGGCAAGCTCGGAAACGACATGGTCGGCACGGGCCTTGAGCTCGGCGTCGCCCCGCACCGCCCATAGCTGCGCGGCGGCCGAGAGCCAGTGCCCCAGGAAGTGGCCGCGCACCTGGCACGTGGGCGATTCCCAACCCCAGTGGCGCTCCGCGCCATCGCCCGTTTGTCCGTGCGCCGTATTCCGCATGTACCACTGGTGCATGCCGGCCTCGGCGTAGAAGCTCTGCAGCAGGTTGGCCGGCTTCAGCGAGGCGACGTAGGCGCGGTTGAGGTCGGCCCTGTGGCTGAGGAGGCCGGGCAGGTTCTGCACGGCCCCGCGGGGCAACGGGCGGCATACGGGGGTCATGGAATGGCTCCTGGAGTGGTCTGGCCGCGCCGATGGGCGGGCAGACCCAACTTCGGCGCGCGGGGCCGGAACTCCTCCAGAGCCGGAGGCGGGGAGCGCCTGGTGGTGGGCGCTCCCCGAGCGGGAGAGGCGGCAGGCCGCCTACACACAGGCTACGGCCTGGTGGCGTCCCACATGTTCTTGTCCAACTGCGCCGCGCTGCTGTCATACAGCCAGCCGGGGTTGGTCGCCGCCGGTCGCATGGCCTTGGAGTGACCGTCGCAGAAGGTGAAGTTGGCCATGCCGGAGTGTTTGACGGGCACGTTGCCCTCGGGGCCGTTCGGGTAGGCCGCGGCGGCGCGGGCGCCCTCGGGGATGGAGCCATTGCCCCAGTACCAGTTCCAGACCGAGTTGCTGTAGTACATGGAGCGCGGACCGAGGTACATGAAATTGTCGGCGTCATGCTTCTCAGCCAGCATGATGGTGTCGGCCGGGCGATTGACCTCCGCCAGCGAACAGGTCGTATGGACGATCCAGTCCTGCGCCATGCCGATGACGCCGATCATGCGGTTGGCGTTGTCCTTCCACTTGATCAGGCCATTGGACGCCCAGGAGAGCTTCGGACCCGCCCAGGAGAGGTCGATGGGGCCGCCGTCGGGACCGACGGTGGAACGGGAGGTGTTGTCCGATGGGCAGCGCAGAACGTTCACGTTCTTCATGTACGGCTGCGTGGTGTTGGTCCACTGGAGCAGCCACCAGTTGTTGTCGCAGCCCATGGGGTAGATCTCGTCGTAGTCCTGCGTGTACATCAGGACCGCGGTGCCCAACTGCTTGGCGTTGCTGAGGCACGACGTGCCGCGCGCCTTCTCACGTGCCTGTGCAAACACAGGGAAGAGGATCGCCGCCAGGATGGCGATGATCGCGATGACGACCAGCAGCTCGATGAGTGTGAAGCCCTTTGCTCGGTTCAATCCCTTCCTCCTTGGAAGATCCCAGGGAGCGCCTTCGTGGGCGCGTATGGGCCTTGCTGAGCCAACGACCACCGCACACTGGCCACTTGCTTGCCTGCCAGGCTGTGCGGCCATCTCCTTGCGTCTGTATAGCTACCCTCGGCCCGGTCCTGCCGGTCCGGGCTGACCAACGGGCCGGGAGGGCGTCCCGCCGCCCGCGGCGGGCGCCGCGCCGCCGGGGCCGGCCGGGCCGGGTTGGCCCGCGGGCCTCGGCGGAGCGCCCTGATTGCCGCCCTGGCCCATCCTGCTCATCAGGTCGCGAGCCTGTGCGGGCATCTGCTTGGGCGGCCCGTCCTTGAGTTGCTGCATCTCCTCCTTTGAGAAGGCGCTGTCGCTCTTGCACCCGGCGAGAAGACCGCAGGCAAGCGCCGCGAGCAGCGCCGCACACCAGCAACGGGTCGGTCTGGACAGCATGTTCCACCCCCTTTCCGCCCGCCTCCGGGCGCAAGGCAAGCGCGACGACGAGCGGCCAACCGCCGTCATCGCGGCGCGGGCGCGGTGGTGCCGCGCTCGACGAACTCGACCGGCAGCACGGTGCGGCAATCGGCGGGGTCATCGCCCGCCAGGAGCCGTCCCATCATGCGCCCGCCGACGAGGCCGACCTGAAGCGGGGACTGGCGCACGGTGGAGAGGTCGTACCTGGCCACCACCTCCTCGTGGCCGTCGAAGCCCACCACGCTCATGCGACCGGGCACGCCCACGCCTTGGTCC
>JAPLCQ010000173.1 GCA_026392115.1 Armatimonadota bacterium
CGCGCGATGCCGAAATCCGTCAGCTTGGGGTAGCCGTCGGGCTGCAGGTGGATGTTGTCCGGCTTCACGTCCCGGTGCACCACGTTGTGGCCGTGGGCGTGGGCGAGCGCGGAGAGCACCTGGCAGGCGATGTCGACGGCCTCGCGCAGGGGCAGGGCGCCGCGCATCTGGAGGGCGTCGCGCAGCGTGCCGCCTTCCAGGTACTCCATGGCGATGAAGTAGCGCCCCGCGTCCTCGCCGAAGTCGTAGACCGTGACGATGCAGGGGTGGGAGAGCTTGCCGGCGGCGCGCGCCTCGCGGTTGAAGCGCTCGATGCGCTCCCGCCGGGCCGCGCCCTGCAGGTTCGGCGGGATGAGCAGCTCTTTGATGGCCAGCCGCCGGCCCATGGCCACGTCGATCGCCTCGTACACGACATCGTTGGACCGTGCGATCTCCCGCACGATCCTGTACTTGCCGGCGATCGAGTCCGTGCTCATTTCCGTCTTCGGCGATGCTTGGGTGTGGCGAACTTCCTCGGGCCCAGCTGGGGCCGCCGGCTGTGGTGGGCGCCCGCGTCGGACTGCGAGTCGTCATCTGTCTCGCTGTGTTGGCCGACCGGTTCGACGAACTGCGGCGGGATCGGCTCGCTGAGCCAGATGCCCCGGCCGCGCGGGTAGAAGGCCACGCCGCCGTTGTAGGCGGCGTGGGCGTCCACGCGGAAGACCCAGCCGACGACGCCGCGCCGCGTGGCGACTTCAGCCGCGCCGGCCCGGCTGGTGGCCAGGTGGACGTGCTGCCGCCGCACGGGCTCGATGCCGGCGATCGACACCTTGGCGGCGTACTTGGGGCTCACGCCGTAGAAGAGCGAAGCCGGGGGCATACCCGGCACCAGCGGCGCGGTCAGCTCCAGCGAATGGCCGAAGCGCGCCCGAAGCCGCCCGTCTTCCAGTTCGAAGCGGTGCTTTGGGTCGCCCCGCACGATGGCCAGCAGCTGTTCGTGGGGCGTGGGGAGTTCGGTCCTCTCCAGCGCGGCCATGATCGCCTCGCAGTCGGCCCAGCCGTTCTCGTCCAGCGTCAGGCCGCCGCTCTCGGGCTTGTGCCGCAGCCAGAACGCCAGCTTGCGCCGGCGCGCCGCGTAGTCCTCATCCTCAATGTCCCAGATATTGTTTCCCATTATCGAAGTCCAAGCAGTCCTTTCCACGCCGGAGCCGGCTTTGCGGCTCGGGAGGCAACTTCCGCCGGCGCGGCGTCCGCGGCCTCGGCGGGCCCCTCCAGGGGCGCGGCCGTCCGTTCCACATCCAGTAGTTGGGCGATCAGCACGGTCACGTTGTCGCGCCCGCCCCGGCTGCAGGCCAGCTGCACGAGCTGGCGGCACGCCTCGGAGGGGCACTCGCCCGACGCGATCGCCCGTATCTCGTCGGCCCGCACATGGCCGGTGAGCCCGTCCGAGCAGAGCACCCAGCGGTCGTCGCGCCGGATGTCCGTGGCGTAGATGTCGGCCTCCACGGCGGGCTGGTTGCCGATGCACCGGGTGATGATATTGCGGTAGGGCGAGCACTCGGCTTCGGCCTCCGTCATCTGCCCCAGGCGTATCTGCTCGCCCACCCAGGAGTGGTCCTCGGTCACCTGCCGGATCGTCTCGTCGCGCAACAGGTACGCGCGGCTGTCGCCGATCTGTGTCACGTAGGCGCGGCCGTCCACCAGCGTCAGGGCGGTGAGGGTGGCGCCCATTCCCGCTCGGGCCTGAACCGCCGTGGAGGCCCCGAAGACCTGCGCGTTGGCCTCGGCCGCGGCCGCCTTCAGCGCCGTCTCGACATCCGCCTCGCCGGAGCCGTAGTAGGAGGCCATGAACGCCTTGATGGCCATCTCGCTGGCGATCTGCCCGGCGGCGTGCCCTCCCATGCCGTCCGCCACGACGTAGACGCGGCCCCGACCGGCCAGCAGGTCGGGGCGTTCCGGTTCATAGTACTCTGCCTTGTCTTCGTTGTTCTCGCGCACGCAGCCCAGGTCCGTCTTCACGCCCACGCGCACGATGACGCTGCAGGTCGGGGGACCGGCCTCCACGGCGGGATATCCGCGCACCAGCTCCGAGCGGTCGAACTTGGCCGTGATCTCGTCGTCGTTCCGCATCTGCCCGCCTGCGCCGGGCGAGCAGGTCATGGTTCCTGGTCCCCGGTAGCCGGATTTGGCAGGGGCGCTTCGGCCGGCTCGTCAGCCTCCGGTGCGGCGGGGCCGATCCAGCGGAAGGCGAAGCTGCGCCGGCCGATCTGCACTTCGTCGCCGTCCAGCAGCGACTCGGGCTGCAGGGGCGCCAGGCGCTTGCCGTTCATGAGGGTGCCGTTCGTGCTGCCCGAGTCCGCCAGCGTGCAGCCCAGCTCATCGCAGGTCACCAGCGCATGAAGGCCCGATACGTAGGGGTCGTTGGCCAGGGGCACGGTGCAGGTCTGACGCCTGCCCAGGGTCGTATCCCCGCACGTCAGGGCGATCACGAACGAGGCGTCGGTCGTGTCGGTCAGCGTGGCCACCGCGTCGCCCGCGGGCTCGGTCGCGACGGGCTCGGCCGCGACGGGCGCCGGAGCCGCCTCGTCCGCGGCCCGTCCGGGAGCGCTGACGGTGAGCGACGATGAGCCGAACCGGATGACCGAACCGTGCCCGGCGGGCGTGGGCTGGTTGGCCGGCAAGGGGGCGCCGTCGACCTGGGTGCCGTTGGTGCTCCCGAAGTCGGTCACCGTGAGGCCGCCGTCGGTCAGCGTGACCGCCGCGTGCCGGCGGGAGACCGTGGCGTCGAGGAGCAGCACGTCGCAGGCCTCGCGGCCCACCGTGTTGTCGCCGGCGTGGAGCGGGAAAGCGCGGCCCGTCCGGTCGTCGGTCAGGCTGCAGCCGGTCTCCTCGGCCTGCGGCTCCGCGTCGGCGCCCGGCGTCGAGCCGAGCAGGAAGCCGCACTCGGCGCAGTAGGTCTCCAACTGCGAGTTCATCATCCGGCAGACCGGGCAGGCCACGGAGCCTCCCATCTGTGTCGCTCCGCCGCCCGGGAGCCCCACCGCGCCGGCAACGAGGGTGGCCCCAACGGCCGTCGCCTGGATCGTCCTGTCCTGGATGTCGCTCATTCGGCTGCCTCCGCGCCCTATGCCTTCGACTTGCCCTGATCGAGGCTGTGGATGGCGCCGATCAGCGTCTTCTCCGCCTCGCCGCCCTGCTGGATCGCTCCGATGGCCATGGTGACCTCGTTGGCCTGGTCCACGCGTCCGGCCTGCATGAGCGTCATGCGCGTCTTCTGCAGCTCGCCGATGGCGCCCATGGCGGTCAGCTGCTGGGTCCGCATGCCCATCATGGTCTTCTCAAGGTTGCGCGACGCCAGGTGGACCTCCAGCTCGCGCTGCACCACGGGGTTCTTCGATGCCTCCACGGCCGCCCCGTCGGTGACGAACTCCAGCGCGACGTCGGCGCCCAGGGTCTCGGTGCGGCCCGAGACCGCGTCGTCGTAGGTCACGTCCACGCGAGCCACCCGGTAGACGCCCGCCGTGTGCGCGGCGAACTCCATCTCGGTCAGGTTGGTGACCGCCGCGCCGCGCTCCACGTCCGGCAGCGTGAACTCCACGGTCCGCCGGTCGAGCCGCGGCGACGGCACGCCGTAGACGTAGCGGCACTGGACAGCGACGGCTGGGCGATGTAGTAGTAGTTCCCGCCGCTCCGCCGGGCCATGCCCGCCATCAGCTCCTCGTTGTACTCGCCGCCGAAGCCCAGGGCGGTCACCACGATGCCCCGCTGCTTCAGCTCGCCGACCTGGTTCACGATCGACTGGAAGTCCTTGATCCCCGCCGTGGGCTCGCCGTCGGTGAGCACCAGGACGCGGCTCAGGTAGCCCGCGGCGCCGACGGAGGCGACCTGCGCGCCGGCGGCCACGATGCCGTCGTAGACGTTGGTCGTGTTGCCCGCCTGGATGCGCGCGATGTGCTCCTTGATGAGCGCCTTGTTCAGCACGCGGCGCGCGGGCATCACGATGTCGACGCCCTCTTCGAAGGTGACCACGGAGAGCACGTCGGACGGTTCCAGCAGGTCCACCACGTAGGCGCAGGCCCGCTTCACGAACTCCAGCGGCTCGCCCTCCATGGAGCCCGAGCGGTCGATGGCCAGGCAGACGTTCAGCGGCATTCGCCGTCCCGCCGCCGCGCCGGACGCCCGCAGCGCGAGGAGCAGATGCTCGCGCGATCCGGCGAGCGTCAGAGCCTTCCGCGCGCCCGCCACGGCCTCCAGCTCCAGAGCGCGCAGCGGGGCGCCCATGGCCGTCCGCTGCGGGTCCATCGGCGGGGCCTGGCCGCTCAGGATGGTGCGGTCGGAGGCGGCTCCCGCGGGCATGCCGGTCATCGCCAGTGTTCGATCTTCCATTCGGTGGCTCCATGGCCCGGCGCGCCGCCGGGCGTCGGTCTACTCGTACCTGAACATGCTGCGGCCGATGTGGATCACATCGCCGGGGGCCAGCGCCTGATCTGTGATACGGACGCCATTGACAAAGGTGCCGTTGGCCGACCCGTCATCATGCACCAGATGGCCGATGGCGGTGGCCGCGATGGTGGCGTGGTTGCGCGAGACCGTGCTGTCCGCGGCGAGGACCACGGTCCGGTCGGAGGCCCGCCCGATCGTCACGGGGCAACGGTCCAGCGGGTATGTGCCGCCCGCCAGCGGCCCCTCCATGCACTGCAGGCGCCCCGCGGTCGGCGGGCCGCCGGGGGTGGACCAGCCCGGCGATGGTGCGGGCGCGGGCTCGGCGAAGGCGCTCGGCGCGGCAGGCGCCACGCTGCACTGGCAGGCGCCCGACGCGTCCTTCGGGGTTCCGCAGAAGGGGCAGAGGTGCGACGGCACGGCCACCGAGCCCGACATCGGGCCGGTCCCGCCCACGTCGACGGGCCGGCGGAACCTGGAGGCGGTCGCCTTCTCGCGGTAGGCCAGCCGGATCTGGCCCAGTTGCAGCATGTCGCCGTCCTTGAGTATTTGCTGCCGGACGGGCCGTCCGTTCACGAGGCAGGCCGCGCCGCCGCCCGCCGTGTGCAGCACGAAGCGGCCGCCCTCGGCCCGGATGGCGCACTGCTCGGGCGCCAGCGTCGGGTCGCCGAAGAGCGGGATGTCGGCGCGCTCGTCGCGGCCCAGCACGGTGACGGGCTTGGAAAGGATATGGTCGCGCCCCTCGCCGGAGCCGCTGAGCACGCGGACCCAGGCCTGCTTCAGCCACTCGTCCACCAGTCCGATGAAGAGGCCGGTCATGCCGCCGATCAGCGTGAAGCCGATGGCGCGGCTGGGACCGCCGATCTCCACCGAGCCGCGGCCGGCCAGCATCCCCGCCGCGCCCTGCACCGGCTGCGCGATGAGCGTGGCCACCAGGTCGAAGACGAACCCGCCCAGGAATCCGCCGATGAGCCCGCCGCAGAGGCCGTGCAGCGCGCGCCGCGTCGATCGGGTGGAGGCCCCCACCGCCAGGCCAGGCAAGGCGCCCAGGAAGGTCCAGCCCAGCGCCCGGGCCAGTACCATATGCGTGAAGTCGAGCAGCGAGCCCTGCTGCTGCATGAGCACGGGGCTCTTGCCGAAGAGCGCCAGGTTGTAGACCGTGCCGCCGATGATGACGCCGAAGATGCCCGCGAACCCGCCGATCAGAGCGCCCAGCGCCGCTCCGCGCAGCAGCACCCGCGCCGAACCCAGGGCCGCCCCCTCGATGCATCCGAGCCCGAGCCCCAGCATGGCGCCCACGAAGAGGCCCAGCCGGGCCATGTCGGCCGCCGTGGGCATCAGCACCGCGTCGTGCGGCACCGACACCTCCTGCAGCAGGTAGCCCAGGAAGCCCGCGCCGGCCCCGAAGATCAAGCCCAGCAGGACGCGCGATCGCATCAGCGCCTCACCATTCCGGCCTCGCCGTGTCGCACCTACAGCTCCAGCCTGAACTGCGTGGCGCCGATCTGCACCTCGTCGCCCGGCCGCAGCGCCTGGCTGCCGGTGATCCGCACTCCGTTCACATATACGCCGTTTGAGGAGCCTTCGTCCGTGATGCTCGCGCCGCCGCCGTCGGCCCGGAGCGTGGCGTGGCGCCGGCTGACGGTGGTGTCGTCGACGAGGGCCGCCGCGCAGTCGGGCGACCGCCCGAAGGTCAGCTCGGAGCCGACCAGCTCGAAGACGCGCCCGGAGTAGACGCCGGCCACGCCCACCAGCCGGGGGTGCGTCGGCACAGGCGTCGGCGCGCCGGCGGGGACCGCGCCCACCGAGCAGGCGCACCCGCCGTCGGGGCCCTTGGTCTCGCCGCAGAACTGGCACCGCGTCGGGTCGGCCACCACGGGCGGCGGGGGCGCCGACTGCTGCCACGGCGTGCCCGAGGCGTCCGGCGGGGGAGCGCCGCTCACCTCGATGCCGGCCTTCTTCAGCGTGGCGGCCATGCCGCCGGACTGCGTCCAACGGTAGAGCGCGTAGCCGATCCCGCCGATGACGGCCAGGCCGAGCAGCGTGCCGACCAGCGACGTGAAGCCGCCCGGGGCGGGCTGGGCGGGCGCTCCCGCCGCGCCGCCCGGCGCGGTCGCGGCCGGACCCCCGGGAGCCGTCGAGGCCTCGGCGGGGGGCGCGGCCTCCAGCGTGGGCACCTTGGAGCCGAGCGGCGCGTTGATGGTGAGGCGGGCGCCGGGGTGGTCGGTGGTGATCTCCGCGTCCAGCGCGCTCTTGACGGCCTCGCCCGCCACGACCGTCACCTGGGCGCGGCCCACGGGCACGTCCTCGAAGGTCGCCACGCCTGATCTGGTGGGGTCCAGCGTCACCGACGCGGGCTTGCCGCCCGCAGGCGCGAGGGTCACGCGGGCCACGCGAACCGCCTTGCCGTCATACGTGACCTTCACGTCGACCTGCCGCACGTGGTCGAAGTCGCTGGACCGCAGCGTGATGAGGCCGTCGGCGGAGCTGAGGTCCACGGTGCGCACGGCCGTGTTGCCGGACTTCACATCGTCCACCATGACCATGGGCTTCTGGCCCACGGCCTTGGTGTCGATGCTGACGTTGGTGGTCGGATCGGTGAAGCGGCTCGGGAGCGGCTCCGGGCCGGGCGCGCCCTGCGCGGGCTTCACGCGGACCAGGTAGTCGCCCTCGGCGGGCGCCTTGATGGTCAGGCCGCGCTTGGCGGCGGTCTGGGCTCCGGCGGCGGCGGCCAGGCAGGCCAGCAGCGACCCCAGTGCGGCGGCTCTCCTCATGCTTCCATCCTCTCCAAGCGGGCCAGCGTTTCGGCCAATCGGTCGATGACATCGGGCGCCGTGACGGCCTCGGACCCCAGGCGCTTCGCGGCTCGGCGTCCCGCCGTTCCGTGCGCCCAGGCGGCCGCCCTGGCGGCATCCCACGGGTCGCAGCCCCGCGCCAGCAGCGACGCCACGATGCCGGTGAGCACGTCGCCCGTCCCGGCGGTGGCCAGCGCGGGCGTGCCGGTGTCGACGATCGCCACCGGCGCCTCGCCGTCCGTCGCCCGTCCGTCGCAGACCAGCGTCGGCCCGCCCTTCAGCAGCGCCACCACCCGGTACCGGGCGGCCACGGCCCTCACGGCCGTCAGCGGATCGGCGGCCACCGCCTCGGTCGTCGCGCCCAGGAGCCTCGCCGCCTCGCCGTGGTGCGGCGTCATCACGCAGGGGCGCGCCAGCCTCGCCCGCGGCATCCGGGCCAGGGCGTAGAGGCCGTCGGCGTCCAGAACCAGCGGCACCCCCGCCGTGGCGACCACCACTCGAACCAGCCTCTCGGCGGCCTCGCTACGGCCCAGCCCCGGGCCCAACGCGACGGCCGAGTGCCGGTCGCCGATGGCCTCGGCGGCGCGTTCGTCCAGCGAGCCGTCGGCGTCGGGCAACGGAGCCGCCATGAGCGCCGGACAGGCTCCAATCACCGACGCCGCGCCCGAGGCGGGTGTTCCCACGGTCACCAGGCCGGCGCCCGATCGCAGCGCGGCATGGCCCGCGAGGATCGGGGCGCCCGGCATTCCGGCGGAGCCGCCCAGCACGATCACATGGCCGAAGGAGCCCTTGTGCGCGGTCCGGTCGCGCGGCGGCCAGCATCGCGCGGCCACTTCCCGGTCGACGAGCGAGTAGGGGCTTCCCGCGCCATAGGCGGCCCAGTCGCAACCGATGGGGTCGACCGTCACGTCGCCGCACAGGTCCGGTCCGCTTCCCAGCAGCATCCCCAGCTTCAGTGCGCCGAAGGTCACCGTTCGCGTTGCGCGCGCGACCGGCCCCGGCGCGGCGCCGCTCGTGGCGTCGAGACCCGAGGGCAGGTCCACCGCGAGGATGGGCGCGCCCCAGGCGGCCATGGCCTCGATCGCCTCGGCGGCGGCTCCGCGCGGCGCGCCGGTTGCGCCGGTGCCCAGCACGCAGTCGAGGACGAGGTCGGGCGTTCGCGCCGGCCGGGCGACGCGGGCGCCCGAGGCGGCCAGGGCCCGGTACTGGATCAGCGCGTCGCCGCGCAGGCGGTCCGGCTCGACGGTCAGCTCCAGCGTCGCGTCGTGCCCGGCGACCGCCAGCCTGCGGGCCGCGCAGAAGCCGTCTCCGCCGTTGTTGCCGGGTCCGCATACCACATGGATATGGGCGCCGGACCTGCGCCCGACCATCGCCATGGCGGCCGCCGCCGCCGCCGCGCCGGCGTTCTCCATGAGCGCGACGCCCGGCATTCCGCCTTCGGCCATGGCCCGGCGGTCCATCTCCCGCATCGTATCGGCTGTCACGACGAGCATCGCGGCCCTCTCTCTCGGCGGCGGTCCGTTGAGCGCTTGGTACTATAATGCCCTGTTTGGCACGCAGGTTGCATGGGCGGGGCCGCGGGAGGCGTCATGGAACCACCGAATCTGGCGGGCAAGAGGGTGCTGCTGGGCGTCAGCGGGAGCGTGGCGGCCTATCGCGCGGCCGACGTCGCCGGCAAGCTGTCGGCCCTGGGCGCCGATGTCCATGTGGTCCTGACGCAGAGCGGCGCCACGTTCATCGGTCCCGCCACCTTCCGCGCGCTCACGGGCAATCCGGTCCTGACCGGCGTCTTCGACGAGCCCTACGGCGCCCGCGTGGCGCACATCCACATCGCCCAGAGCTGCGGCCTCTTCCTCGTCGCGCCCGCCACGGCCAACGTGCTGGCCAAGCTGGCCCACGGCATCGCCGACGACATGCTCACCACGCTGGCGCTGGCCACGACGGCGCCGCTCTGCCTGGCGCCCGCCATGAACACGGTGATGCTCCAGCACCCGGCCACGCAGGCGAACCTCCGCCTCCTCATCGACCGGGGCGCGGAGGTGATCGAGCCCGCCACGGGCCGGCTGGCTTGCGGAACGGAGGGGCAGGGGAGGCTCGCGCCGGTGGACGCCATCGTGCGGCGGGCCGCGGAGCTGCTCCGTCCGCGGGCCGACCTGGCGGGGGTCCGCGCGCTCGTCACCGCCGGGCCGACCCAGGAGCCGCTGGACCCCGTGCGCTACCTGACCAACCGCTCCTCCGGCAAGCAGGGCTTCGCCGTGGCGCGGGCGGCCCTGGAGCGCGGCGCGGAGGTCGTGCTGGTGGCGGGGCCCACGTCGGCCCAGCCGCCCGCCGGCGTCGAGCTGGTCCGCGTCCGCACCACGTCCGAGATGCTCCAGGCGGCCCGCGCGGCCTTCGGAGCCTGCAACCTGGTGGTGGCGGCCGGGGCGCCCGCCGACTACGCGCCGCTCGAGCCTGCCGCCTCCAAGCTGAAGAAGGACCCCTCCGGCGCGCCGCTGCGGCTGGAGCTGGCGCAGACGCCGGATATCCTGGCGTCGCTCGCCGCCGAGCGCGACGGCCAGGTGCTGGTGGGGTTCGCCGCCGAGACCGACGACCTGCTCGCCGGCGCGCTGGTGAAGCTGCGCAAGAAGGGCCTCGACCTGATCGTGGCGAACGACGTCTCCCGGACCGACGCCGGCTTCGATGTGGAGACCAACGCGGCCGTCATCCTGGGCGCGGACGGCTCGCGGATCGACGTTCCCCTGGGGTCCAAGGCCGACCTGGCGCACGCCATTCTCGACCGCGCGCTGCCGCTGCTCAGGGAGCGGGGTCTTCCGACCTCGCGCTGAGCATCCGGTCGAACCGGTTCGCGGCGTCCACGAGGACGATGCGGGGCTCCTCCGGCTCGTCGGTCAGGACGAATGCGGCAATGATCGCCTTGTGGCCCGCCTCCACCCGCCGGGCCGCCGCGCCGTTCACCGAGACCTGGCCCGAGCCGTGCGGCGCGATGATGACGTAGGTCTCGAACCTCTGCCCGTTGTCCACGTCCCAGACGTGAACCAGCTCCCCGGCGCGGAGGCCGGCCCGCTCCGCGAGGTCGGCGTCGATGCCGATGCTGCCCACGTAGTCCACGTTGGCTTCGGTGACGGTCACGCCGTGAATCTTGCTCTTCAGGAGGTTGAGGAGGCGCATGGGGTGCTTCCTGTGCGCGAACGCGCCTAGGGTAGGACGACGTTGTCGATGAGGCGCGTCGAGCCCAGGCGGATCGCTCCGAGCAGGACGGCGGGGCCGGCCACGGCGCCCAGGGGCTCCAGCGTCTGGGCGTCGGCGACATCGGCGTAGACGATCTCCACGTCCCGCTCGACGCTGAGCCGGGCGCGCATGGCTTCGCGCAGCTTCGCGGCGTCGCGTTCACCGGCCCCGTGGAGCGTCGCCGCCTCGTTGAGCGCCTGGTAGAGGCAGACGGCCGCGGCGCGATGCTCCGGCGAGAGGTAGGCGTTGCGCGACGACATGGCCAGCCCGTCGGCCTCGCGGACCGTGGGCACGGGCACCACGGAGAGGCCCATGTGCAGGTCCGCCGCCATGCGCTCCACCACGCGGTACTGCTGGTAGTCCTTCATGCCGAAGTAGGCGTACCGGGGCTGGACGATGCAGAAGAGCTTCGCGCAGACCGTGGCGACGCCTCGGAAGTGGCCGGGACGGCAGGCCCCCTCCCAGCGCGCCGTCAGCGGGCCGACCTCCACGGCGACGTCGGGGCCGAACGGGTAGATCACCTCCGCCGGGGGCGCGAACATGGCGTCGACGCCCATCTCCTGCGCCATCCGCGAGTCGGCCTCCAGCGTGCGCGGGTACTTCGAGTAGTCCTCCTGCGGCCCGAACTGCGTGGGGTTCACGAAGACGGAGACGACCACCTCGTCGCACTCCGTCCTGGCCTTGCGGATCAGGCTCCGGTGGCCGTCGTGGAGGGCGCCCATGGTGGGCACGAAGCCGATGGTGCGGCCGCCCTGCCATGAGACGCGCAGGTGGGCGCGCAGGTCTTTGATCTGGTGGTACGTACGCAAAGGGTTCGCCTTCCTGACTGCTTCGGCAACGTCGTGCTAGTTGGAGTGCTCCGCTCCGGGGAAGTCGCCGGACCGGACCTCGTCCGCGTAGCGCTTCACGGCGTCGGCGATAGCCTGGCCGACCTCACAATACCTCTTGGCGTGCCGGTACCGCCGGTCGGGGTAGAGGCCCAGCAGATCGTGCAGCACCTGCACCTGGCCGTCGCACTCGGGCCCGGAGCCGATGCCGATGGTGGGTATGGACGACTCCCGGGTGATCTGGGCGGCCACGGGCCGGCTGATAAGCTCCAGTACGATGGCGAAGGCGCCGGCGTCGGCCAGCGCGCGGGCGTCTTCGAGCAGCCGCGCCGCCTGGCTGCCCTCCTTGCCCTGGGTGCGGTACCCGCCCAGGCTGTGGACCGACTGCGGCGTCAGGCCGATGTGGCCCACGACGGGCACGCCGGCGGTCACCAGCCTGGAGACGGTGGCGGCCATCTGAAGTCCGCCCTCCACCTTCACGGCCTCCACCTCGGCCTCCTGCATCAGCCGTCCCGCGTTGCGGAGGGCGTCCTCGACCGAGGCCTGGTAGCTCATGAAGGGCATATCGGCCACGACCATGGCGCGCTGCGAGCCGCGGCGCACGGCGCGGGCGTGGTGGACCATCATGTCCATGGTCACGGGCACGGTGGTCTCGTATCCGAGCACGGCCTGGCCCAGGCTGTCGCCCACCAGGAGCATGTCGATCCCGGCGGCGTCCAGCAGCAGCGCGCATGGGTAGTCGTAGCAGGTGGCCATGACGACCTTGCCGCCCTGGGCCTTCATCTTCCCGATGCTGGTAACCGTCAGCCTGCCGGCCATAACGCCCTCCCGTGCCACGCCAACGATTCTACTCGCGGTTGCTCCCGAAGTCAAACGCGCGCCGGGCAGGGAGGCGGTGCGGGGCCGCAGGGGCCTGACGGGGGGGGGGGCCTGCCCGGCGGGCCCGCCCTGGGGGGTCTGCCCTGGTGGCTCGGGCCTCCGTGCCCGAGTCCGCAGGCGCGGCGGCTCGGGCCGGGGGATCCTTCCGCTTCGCGTCAGGATGACGGCGGGGGCGCCGCTTGCCTTTGCCGTCATCCTGAGGCCGCCGTTTGGCCGAAGGATCCCCCGTAAGCCGCCCGCCGACGCGGCCGCCCGCACCGGCCTCAAGTTCGCGCCGAACTGGCTGGGCGCGCCGGCGCTGGTGGCTCCCGTGCGCGACCTGGCGGGCAACCTGGTGGCCGCGCACGGCCGCTACCTGGTCGTCCGCGACCCCAAGTGCCGCTCCGAGGGCGAGATCGGCGAAGGGGTCTTCATCGCGCACCCGGAGGCGCTGGAGGGCGCCGTCGTCACGATCTGCGAGGGCGTCTTCGACGCGCTGTCGCTCAGCGCCGCCCAGCTGCCGTCCCTCGCCCTCATCGGCCTCGCCTACCGCCCCTGGCTCGCGCCCCCGCTGAAGGGGCGCGTGGTGAACCTGGCCTTCGACGCCGACGCCGCCGGCGACGCGGCCGCCCGCGAGTGGGAAGAGCGGCTGGCGCCCATCAAGACCCGCCGCGTGCGGCCCACGCGGGGCAAGGAGTGGAACGAGGAGCTGCTCGCCGGGGGCCTCC
>JAPLCQ010000160.1 GCA_026392115.1 Armatimonadota bacterium
CCTTGGCGCGGCGCGGCGTGGTGTTCAGCGTCATGCCGTCGATGGGCGTATGCGTCGGGTTCAGGACGCGGACGGCCAGCACGTTGTCGGCTCCGGGCTTCACAGCCGCGGTGGCGTCCAGCTGAAAGGGCGTCTCGCCGCCCTCGTGCCGGCCAACCGGCTTGCCGTTGAGCCAGACCTCGGCCAGGTAGTCCACCGCCTCGAACCGGAGCAGCGTCCGGCCACCCGGGTGCGGGTTGGCGGGCGCGTCGAACCTCCGCCAGTACCATGCCACGCCGTGGTAACCGGGGAAAGCCTCCTGCAGCGAGCCGGGCGCCCGTAGCGCACGGGCCTCCTTGCGCGGCGCGGCGAACCAGCGCCTGGCTCGGCCCGCGTTGTCAGGATCGGTGGCGGCCATCCAATGGCCGGAGAGGGGCAGCGTGGAGCTTAGCATGGTGCGGCCCGGCCTCGGCATGGCGATCCTCCTCTGGCCGCGCTCGGCTGCGTCGGCCCGGCCCAGCACGGCGAACCGCACGGAGCCCTGCGCCAGCGCCAGCGGTCCCTGCGGCGTGGGACACGCGGGCTTCCAGGTCAGCGTGTAGAGCCCCGGCGCGGAGGGCATCGGCACGGGCGCCGTAAAGCCGCCGCCTCGGGTCAGCCGGGCTGTGCCCTGCCCGCCGCCTCTGGGGCCCGACAGGGCCAGCGTCACGTCGATGGCCTCCACCGCGGGAGGCACGCACTCCGGCTCCACCGAGAGCGTCGCCCGCATCGGGAGCTTGCCTGGCCGGATGAGCCCCCAGCGCGACGGCAGCGCACACTCCAGCCGCGCCGACCGGGCGAAGGCCTCCTGCTGCTTGCGGGGCGAGCCCACCGGGGTCAGCGGGCAGGGGCGGTCCCAGACGCGCAGTTCGGCCAGCGCGCCCCTGAAGTGGCGTTGCTCGCCGGCGATGCCCAGTCCCAGCAGCAGCGGCGTGGAGCTGGGCTTCAGGGGTGCGGGAGCCACGACCCGGTCCACCTGCAGGCCGTCTACATAGAACCGCAGGACGCCCCGCGCCTTGATGATGGCCACGTGCTGCCACACATCGGGCGTGAGCTGCACCGTGCGCGAGTAGACCCACGCCGTGCCGGTGCCGTAGGTGAAGTAGTAGGCGTTGTCCCTGGCGCCGTCCTGCTGCAGGGCGAAGCCGACGAACTCGGTGCGGTGGTTCCCCAGGATATCGGCGTACTTTCGCTGCCCCGGCGCGGGCCGGACCCAGCACTCGATGGCGAAGCTGTCCATCAGGCCCGGCAGCGTGGTGGGCGCCTCGACGTGCGCGTCGGCGCCGTCCAACGCCAGGCAGGGCCGCCCGTCGATGTTCGCCCACGCCACGGCTCCCACGGTGCGCCCGTGCAGCCCGCCGCCGCCGCTGTCCGACGCGTCCTCTCCGAAGCGGTACTCCAGGACCAGCCCCGGCCGGGCGGCCGCCTGGGCCGTGCACGCGGCGGGCAAGAGCGCGGCGAGCAGGGCCAGGCCCGTCCCGCACAAGAGGACGAGCGATCGGCAGGCATCAGGACCGAAGGGCATGCTGGTTCTCCATTCATCTGTCGCGACGCCGATAGGTTCACCCCCGCCGCCCCCGGCACCTGCCCGGCGTCCGGAGCCGCGCCTATCCCCAGCCGCGCTCCGCCGTCGCCGGCGCCCTCCGCGCGATCTGCGCCTTGAGATCCTCCACGCGGCTGATGCCGATCCAGATCCGCAGGCGGCGACCGTCGGAGGACCGGACCTCGACGGACGTCAGCAGGTCGTCGCCCACCACTCGGTAGCCCCGCACGTCGCGCCACTCGATGCGCGACGCTCCGCCAAGGCCGTGCTTGGTGACGCCCGTCTCGTCCACCGTCACCAGCGCCGCCCGCTGCCGCCAGAGCCCCCACGCCCAACCGGCCAGCATCACACCGGCCAGGCCGAACTGGGCCGATGGGTCGTCGGAGCCGACGTACCTGCGCGCCGCTCCCGCGGCCGCGCCGCACACGGCGATGGCAAGCTGCAGCAGTAGGAGGGCCCGCACCGACCGCGTTCGGTAGTGGAAGACCTGCGCCCCGGCGGCCATGCTGTGCGACGCCGCCGGCGGTCCGAGGTCGTCCGGCTCCGCGCCGCGCAGCCAGGCCCACTCCTTCGTGGCGGCATCGGTCGCCAGGGCGACGATGATCCGCTTCAGCCGATGGACGCCCGCTATGGCCGGATCGAACGTGAAATCGCCGTGGCGGGTGACCGCGCGGTACCGGTGCCCGGTGAGGAAGCCTGTGCGCATGGGCTCCATGGCGAAGGCGGTCACATCGGCCCACTCCGCCTCCACCGATCCGGCGGCGCTCCGGAACGCGATGCCCCGGCGCGTGGCGGTCACGCTCTCGCCCCTGCGACCTGCGCCGCCACCCATGGAGCAGGCCATGAGCAGCGGCATCGCACCCGTGCCGACAGCCATCAGCACGAACGTCCCCAGCGCGCCGAGGGCGTATCCCAGGCCCATCTCGGCGGTCAGCGGCGCGGCCCGCGGAACAACCACGCCGGTGGCCAGGGCCGTCGATGCGGCCAGCGCGGCCAGCCCGATGCGACGCATCGCGGGTGAGTAGGCGAAGAGGGCCTCCTCGCCGTCGGCGAGGCGCCCCGTACCGTCAGACCACTCCGTCGAGGCGGTCGACGCGGCGCGCTCCCGCACGGCCGCCTTCAGCTCCGCCAGACGGCTCGATTCCGGCCCCAGAGCGACCCGGCCCGACCTCGTGATGATCACGGAGAGCTTGCCGGACCTGGGGAGCGCCTCTTCGTAGTAATCGACCACATCGGCCCAGCCGGCCTCTCCCGATCCGCGGAACGAGCGCCAGCGGAGCCCCGCCGCATCGGCCCGCACGAAGCAGGCCACTCCCCACGACGCGGCGGCCAGGGCGCCAGCGCCCAGAGCCGCGGCGAACCAGAGGAAACCGCCGGCGTCCGACGGCGCCGACGCGCCCGATCGCGCGATCCAGACCATTCCAGCGGCGGTCAGCAGGAACAGGCCGGCCAGAGCCGCCGCCGCTCCGGCGGGCCTGCTGGTTATCACGTTAGCGGTCGCGTCTCCCGCAGCCATCCCGCCTCCCATGCTCTTAGACTAGCTGTGGCGACACAATCGGCACAACGGCTGTGCACCTGGCCCTGACAGGTTCGTTGGGCAGTGACAGCGCCCAAGGTAGCCCTTGACAAGCCAGATGCAACCCGCTATCATGTGTGTGCGTCAAGTACTTAAAGTCTTCAGCGGGTCAGTGGCGGGCTGGTTCGTGGTTCTCGTGGGATGAGCAGAGATGCAAACGGCACGGTTAGTTCTCATGCCGGCGCTTGCCGGCGCGGCACAGTCAGGCGGATGCAACCAACCGCCCCCCTCTACGCCTGCCTGCGCCGCCCCCGCCCGCGCCGCCTTTGCCGTCGCCCTGAGCAACGCGAAGGGCCCCGACGCCCGTGCCGCACCCATGTATCCCGTCGCCCCGGCGGTCCGTGGACGTCCGTGTGCGTCCGTGTGTGTCCGTGGCGAAGTCCGGCTCGCACCGGACACGGACCCGCAGCGTCCGAAGCAGCGCTAACAACAAGGGCCGCCCGGCCCCTCCCCTTGGCAGTGGCAGGACCGGGCGGCCAACCCCTGAAGGGGTACGCCGGTATTGTACCGGTTACGCCTTCAGGCCGACCACCCTGAAGGAGGGAATGAATGAGCCGTTCCGTTCGCAGGCTTCAGCGCTTCGCACGATGGCTGGCCGGGCCGCTCTCCGTCAGCCTGCTCCTCGGCTGTGTGCC